>CALHAH010000009.1 GCA_937934115.1 uncultured Thermoanaerobaculum sp. | reverse complement strand
CCCGGAAAGCTCCACCCGAATCCTGGAAGGATCCGCTCCAGGCGACAACCGAAAGATCTTCTCCACCGTCTTTTGCCCGGCTTGCAGCTGCACCGAAATGCCCGGGTAGACCTCGCCCAAGTCCAGCAGGCGATAGGTGGGCACGTTGGAACGGTGCTTGCGGGCATCGTTGCCCAGGAAAAAACTCACCCCCCCTTCCAGGGGTTCCACGCCCTGAATCCTTACCACCTTCCCCCCCAAAAACCGCTCCGCCAGCACCCACAGCTTGGCCTCGCAGGGCCCTGGCCTACCTTCAGAAGCCATCGCCTGTTCCTTCCGCTTCCCCCAAGCCGGCTTGCAGTCTGCAGCTGCCTGCAGCACGTGCCGCAGCTCCCCGCCGCGCGTGACCCAGGTGGCACCGTAAAAGCCCGGCGCCGCAAACGCCGCTTCCGGCTCCCACTGGCCCGCGTTGGGCACAAACCCCCGCGGCAAAAGCTCCAGCGCCGCCTGCACCCTAGCCTGGTCCATACTCGCCGAAACCGCCGCCCAGCTTGGCAT
Organism: uncultured Thermoanaerobaculum sp.; assembly: GCA_937934115.1. Lineage (GTDB taxonomy): Bacteria > Acidobacteriota > Thermoanaerobaculia > Thermoanaerobaculales > Thermoanaerobaculaceae > Thermoanaerobaculum. Next base: position 126,857 of record CALHAH010000009.1, on the reverse strand, counting down.
GGCCACAAGGCCCAGCAGCAGCAAAAACCACCACCTACGCCTATGCCTTAAGTCCCGCATGGTCATCACCTCCTGCTTTTTTTCCCGTCTCGACCCTTGCTTTGTCAAGACACATACCACGTCCCTTTTTTTAAAAAAATGTACCTCCTGTGCATCCCCTGTCAACCCCCTGTGTCTTCGCCCATAACTTTTGGCACGCCTCGGTGGATTGGGAGAGAGCCTGGATCGGGGTTTTGCGTTTTCCGGCGTGGCGGGGGAGGTGCGCGCCTCCGCGGATGAGAAACTGGGCGTGCTTGCGGCTTCTAAGTCCAAGTCGGTGAAGAGGAGATCAAGGTTGTAGTTGATGCACATGTCCTCAAGGGCGCGGCTTGCCCGCTCCACGAAGGGGTTTTCCTTGGGGAAGCCGAAAGTAGGTCCAGAAGTGTTCGAGACCGAAGGTTTGCAGGGCTTTTGGAACTTGCCGGCCAACTGGGAAACGTTACGGTCCGCAACCAACAGACGGCATACGTTTCTCCCCGGGCCTCCCAGTGTTCCTTCTTGCCGCACGCGAGCTGGAGGCGCTTCTGCAGTGGCAAATACCCTACCGTGCTGGTAGCGAGTAGATAGCAACCGGTGGCGCCGCCACCACCGGTGGTTCGAGAGCTTGAATCAGCTGCATGAAGCGTGTTTGCCCGCGGGGGCTTCGCCACGGGGCGCACGGGTAACCGAGTACGAGACGCTGAAGCTCAGCCCAGTTGACCAACAGGTGGGTGAAGCCCTGCCTTTTCAGTTGCTGAAAAATCCCCTCCCAATCCTGCGCGCTTTCAACGAGGTCTGCTAAAGGATGGACATCCAAGTGTGATGGCGCCACGAAGCGCCTCGGGAAACCAAAGCCTCGCGGTTCGCCAACGAACAGCACTTTCGCGTGAGGGGGCAGTTTTTGAGCCTTAGCAAAGGCAGGGAAAGGGTTGTTAATGACAAACCGCGCGTGGGCAATTTGTGCTCGGCTTACGAGAGCCAGGCCGCCCCAGCGAAAGAGCTGCTGCACGCTGACAACCAGGCCAAGTAAAGCCACCACGCTGAGGGCCAACCAAGAGGCCACCCTGCTTAACCCACTTCGTGCCGCCGTGGGAAGAGCTAGCCAAAACACGCTGGTACCGGACAGAAACCTGGGGATAAGCCCAATGAACGGCCAGCTCAAAAGGCCCACCCCCGCCAAGACAGCCACAAGTCGCGTCCGGCGGCTCCACCCGAGGCAGGTGGCCCCAAAGGCGGCCAATGCCAACGGCAAAAGGTACGAGGCATGAGGAAACAGAGTGGCAAGTGCAGACCGCAACGCACCGGCAACTCCCACAGCCATAAGGCTTGGGCGAGCCGCGTCCTTACTTAGAGCATCCGCTGCCGAGGCCCCAAAGGGCAAGAACGGTTCACCCAAAAGAAACCAGTTTTTCCCCCACCAAAGGGAGGAACCAAGCAGAAATCCCGAGAGAGCTAAGGCGCGGTGCTGCCAAGCGTGACAACGGAGAATCGCTCCAGCGATTAACGCTGCCGCCACCGGAAGGGCCTGCAGCCGGCTGGCCACGGCCAGCCCGGCCAAAATGCCAACGGGGGGGAGCAAGCGATAATGTAAGGACAAACACGCACCGAGGGCAAGGTTCAAAACAGCCCATCCCTCCGCGGCGGGCAGCGCGGGGACCAAGACAAAAAGCGGTATAAGCGGTAGACAGAAACTCGCTAATGCCGCCAGACTTTTGCCTCCCCAAACCCGAGCCATCGCGTACAAAGCGCCCCCGGCAAAGACAAAGGTTAGAAGATGGAGTACGGCGTACGCTCGGGGGACCTTCGCAGCCAAGAGGGGTAAGGCGCAAAGTTGCGCCATTGGTGGGAGCGTTGCGTAAACGTTCTCGGGATGTGGAGTCCACCCACCTTCCAGAAGCGCTTGCCAAGGAAGCGCCAGGTGGTACACCAGCGCGTCGTAAAAGAAAGGTTCAGCAAGGGCTAGGGGCAGCAGAAGCGAGCTTGATAAGGTCGCTGGGAGAAGCGCCTTCCAGCGCCAATGATTCCTACGAAAGCGGGCACAGCACATCAAAAAGAAACCCACACAAACAAAAACGAAGGGTTGGTACAGCCTTAACAAGCCTAACAAAAGCAATAAGAGGCTTACGCTTCCGGCGCCAATGGCAAAATCGAAGGGTAACTTGAGGGAAGGATACAGAGGCAATCGCATCCCTTGGCGCAGGCGCGAACCCACGGCGGCCAATAAAAATGCGTATCCCACCGCCAGAAAGGGCGCGGCCAGCACCGGCCACAAACAATCCACGTTGGTAATTTACGTTTCTTAAACTAGCTCGTAAAGGGTGCGGCGTTGGCGGGGAACGAAACCTGCGTCGCGGATTATAAACTCCATTTCTTGGTGGCTCATGCGGTTTTCCACGCCTGCGGCCCGCACCACGTTTTCCTCGAGCATAATGGAACCTAGATCATCGGCACCAAAGAAGAGAGAGAGCTGGCCAATTTTGGGACCCTGCGTAAGCCACGAGCCCTGAACGTGCCTAAAGTTGTCCAAAGCCAAACGGCTAATGGCCAGTGTACGCAAGTAATCGTACCCACCTGAGGTATCTACCTGCCCTGCGAGAGCGGTGTTTTCTTCTTGAAACGTCCAGGGGATAAAGGCAGTAAAGCCCCCAGTCTGATCTTGCAACTCCCGCACCTTAAGGAGGTGTTCTACTCGCGCTCGGTAGTCCTCCCCAACGCCAAACATCATTGTGGCGGTGGTCCGCAGGCCTAAAGCGTGCGCTTCACGATGCACTTCCAGCCATTCGGCGGTGGAGGCCTTGGCGTGGGACCAAATGCGCTTTCTGGTTTCGTCCTCCAGGATCTCGGCGCCGCCCCCAGGAATGGAGGCCAGGCCAGCGTCCTTCAGTCTGGCAATCACCTCTCGCACCGGGAGCTTATGCACGCGGGCGAGGAACGCAATTTCCGGAGCTGAAAACGCGTGAAGATGGACCTGGGGGTAACGTTCGCGTAAAAAACGCAAAAGGCCCTCGTAGTAATCAAGCCGCAAATCTGGGTGCACACCCCCCTGCAAGAGGATGCCCGTGCCCCCCGCAGCAATGGTTTCTTCTACTTTCCTGGCCAACTCCTCAAAGGAAATCAGGTAGGCATCGCCGTCCTTCGGGCGGCGGTAAAAGGCACAGAACTTACAGCGGTAAATACAAACGTTGGTGTAGTTGATGTTGCGGTCAATGATGTACGTCACCACTGGCTCGGGGTTATGGCGGAAGCGTACCGAAAGCGCCGCTTGTCCCAAATCGTGCAGCGGGGCTTCGTGAAAAAGCACCATAAGCTCCTCACGGCGCAAACGCGCCCCGCTTACTGCCCTACCCAGGATCCCAGCCACGTCACCCATGCCAGATAACCCCTTCCCGCCTGGGGAGCAACCCGCTTGCCGTCGCCAGTTGCAGGAACTCCTCCACCGCTGCTCGTTCCTCCCCCCCAAGTTGAAAATGCAAACGCCGCTCCAAATAGTCCTTGGTGCGGGTAAGGCTGGCACCGTGAGCTTCCGCCCACCGCGGCAGAAGCTCATCCCAGTGCGTACGGGCGTAAAGGTAGGAGGCTTGCAAAAGCGCCGGGACCTCAGCGCTTAGCGTGGGTACCATACCCCAAACCGCAAAGACGAACGGCTTTCCCCGCCAAGCCAACCACTCAGCTGCTAAGTCAAAGCGAAAAAGCTCTCGAGACCCGTCCACGGCCATGGCGGGATCGCCAATGACCACCGCCGCTTCCGCAATGCGCAACATGGCCTCCACCGGCGGGTTGGCGGAAATCACCTGGGGTTCCACGCCGTACCGAGCCTTGAGAAGCAAGCGGGCAAGCACCACCGAAGTGCGAGAGGCTGTGTGCGCTGCCAAAACCCTAACCTGGGAAAGCGGTACGCGCGACACCAAAAGCACCGAAGTGGTTTCGCAGCGAGCGGCGATGCCCAGGTGAGGGTACGCCACAACCCCAGGTAGCTGGGGCAGCGCTCCCACCGGCACCAACCCCACGTGGGCGTGCCCCTCCCCCAAAAGCTCCGCACAACGGGCGGGTTCCGCCACCGAAAACCGGTACGGAATAGGCGTTGGCAGCCCCGCCTCCAGCCCCGCGAGAAGGGGGCGCGCGTTAAGGAACTTGACGCCAACGATGGAAACGGTGGGCAAAAGGCTTAGCCCCCTTGCGACATGGACTCCAAGAACTCGCGGTTGGTGCGGGTGCGCTCCAAACGCTCCAGGAGAAGTTCCATGGCTTCCACGGTAGAGAGGGGGGTAAGAACCTTACGCAGCACCCACACCCGCTTGAGCTCCCAGGGATCCAAGAGCAGCTCTTCCTTCCGCGTCCCGGATTTGTTGATATCAATGGCGGGAAAGATGCGCTTCTCCACCAGTTTGCGGTCGAGGTGCACCTCCATGTTGCCGGTGCCCTTGAACTCCTCGAAGATCACGTCATCCATGCGCGAACCAGTGTCAATTAAGGCAGTACCAATGATGGTAAGGGAGCCACCTTCCTCGATATTGCGGGCCGCACCGAAGAAGCGCTTGGGCTTTTGCAGGGCGTTGGAGTCCACACCACCGGAAAGCACCTTGCCCGAAGGGGGAACCACGGTGTTGTAGGCACGCGCTAAGCGGGTGATGGAGTCCAGGAGAATCACCACGTCCCGTTTGTGCTCCACGAGCCGTTTCGCCTTTTCCAACACCATTTCCGCCACCTGCACGTGGCGGTAGGCCGGCTCATCAAAGGTAGAAGAAATGACCTCACCCTTGACGGAGCGCTGCATGTCCGTCACCTCTTCCGGCCGCTCGTCAATCAGGAGCACAATGAGCACGATTTCCGAGTGGTTGGTGGTAATAGCGTTGGCAATGGCTTGCAGCATCATGGTTTTGCCCGTGCGGGGCGGTGCCACGATGAGGCCGCGCTGGCCCTTGCCAATGGGGGTAAGCAAATTCATGACCCGGCAGGTCATGTTCCCCGCTACCTCCAGGTTAATGCGCTCCATGGGGTAAAGGGGTGTGAGGTTGTCAAAGAGGATCTTCTCCTGCGCCACCTCTGGCGGTTCAAAGTTCACCGCCTCCACCTTGATCAACGCAAAGTACCGTTCCCCCTCCCGCGGCGGTCTAATTTGCCCCGAGACCGTGTCCCCGGTGCGCAGGTTGAATCGGCGGATTTGGGACGGAGACACGTAAATATCGTCAGGACCGGGGAGGTAGTTGTAGTCAGGGGCCCGCAGAAAGCCGTAGCCATCCGGCAGAATTTCCAGCACGCCTTCTCCGAAGATGAGCCCCTCCCGCTCGGTTTGTGCTTGCAAGATCTTAAAGATGAGTTCTTGCTTGCGCATCCCGGCTGGGTTTTCCACCCCTAGCTCGCGGGCAATATCGGTGAGCTGGCCGATGGACATGTCCTGTAAGGTGCGGATGTTGAGCCTTTCCCCTTCCTCGGCCACCGCCTCCGCTTCCAGGGCCTCATCCTCCACCACTACCGGCAGCCCCTCGGGGTTTGATTCTTCCCGCCGACGGCGACCCCGTCGGGAAGTGCTGACTTTGTTGTCTTGCGCCATGTTCGCTGCTCCTTTTTGCGTGTTTTATCCAAAAAGCGGCGTCGGAAGCCGCTCAGCAATTGCTTTGCGAAGCTCTCGCTTGCCCTCTCCGCTTTTCGCTGAAAAAACCAACGGCAGCTCAGCCAACCGGAGGTCCCGCTGGACTCGCAGCCTCTCTGCGGCCAAGGCTCCGCGGCTCAAAGCATCGGCCTTGGTGAGCACCACCAGCACGGGCCGTGCCGCCTGGAAGCACAGCTCCAGCAAGGCTTGGTCCAAGGGGGACGTGGGCACCCGCGGATCCACCAACGTTACCACCAGCTCAAGGCGCTCCTCGTGCAGGATGTAGTCGGTCACGTTTCGTCCCCAGCGCTCCCGCTCCTTTTTCGGCACCGCCGCGAAGCCATAACCCGGAAGGTCAACAAAAAAGCAGCGGTGGTTGACGAGGTAGTAGTTGAGAGTGCGCGTTTTTCCTGGAGTCTTACTAACCTGTGCCAACTTCTGTCCGAAAAGCGCGTTAAGCAAGCTGGACTTGCCCACGTTGGAGCGTCCCGCAAACGCCACCTGCGGCCAAGGCTCTTTAGGTCCCTGGCGGAAGTCCACAACGCAGGCGCGAAGGCTTGCCAGCACAAGGCATCCCCCTAATGGGCTGGTCGTGCCACCGAAGCATCACCCCTGGCTTGCTCACTGGTCGCCCCCGCCCCCGTAGGAAGAGGACCATCCAACACCAGCGGCAAGAGGTCGTCCATGTGCGAAACCAAGTGAAACTGCATCAACGACTTTACCTCTTCCGGGATCTCCTCCAGGTCCTTTTCGTTTTCCTGGGGGAGGATCACCTCGGTAATCCCCGCCCGGTACGCGGCGAGCACCTTGTCCTTGATGCCACCCACCGGTAACACCTTGCCTCGAAGCGTGATTTCCCCGGTCATGGCGATGTCTTGACGCACCTTAACGCCAGCTACCGCCGACAGGAGAGCCGTGGCCATGGTTATTCCCGCTGAAGGTCCGTCCTTGGGAATAGCCCCTTCCGGCACGTGGATGTGAATATCGTGCTGCTCGAAGAAGTCGGCGGGAATCGGCAAGGCCACCGCCCGTGACCGCACATAGGAGAGCGCCGCCCGGGCCGACTCTTGCATCACGTCGCCCAGTTGGCCAGTGAGGGTGAGGTTGCCCTTGCCCTTCATGAGCGTGACTTCGGTGGCCAGGATCTCCCCTCCCACCTCCGTCCACGCCAGGCCGGTGGCGACTCCAATTTGGCTTTGCTTTTCCGCCCGGCTCACGCGGAAACGCGGTTTGCCAAGCAGTTCCCCCACACGCTCCTCGGTGACCACCAGCTTTGTCCCTGGGGGCAACTTCTTGGCCAAAACCTCCCGCGCCAGCTTGCGGCAAATGGAACCAATTTCCCGTTCCAGGTTGCGCACCCCGGCTTCCCGGGTGTAACGCGCGATGAGGAGCTTGATGGCTTCGTCGGTAAAACGCACCTGGTACTTGGACAAACCTTGTGCTTCGATTTGTTTGCTGATCAGGAACTGTTGGGCAATGTGCAGCTTTTCCTGGTGCGTGTACCCGGAAAGGTGAATCACCTCCATGCGGTCCAAAAGCGCCGGCGGGATGGTGTGGGTGACGTTGGCGGTGCAAATGAAAAACACCTTGGACAAGTCGTACTCCACGTCCAGGTAGTGATCCAAAAAGGCGTGGTTCTGCTCGGGGTCCAGGGCTTCTAACAGTGCGGCGGCCGGATCGCCCCGGAAATCCGAAGCCAGCTTATCCACCTCGTCCAAGAGGAACACGGGGTTGACGGTGCCAGCTTTCTTCATCATTTGGATGATTTGGCCAGGAAAGGCACCAATGTAGGTACGTCTGTGCCCCCGGATTTCCGCCTCATCCCTCACGCCGCCCAGGGACAGCCGCACAAACTTGCGGCCGGTGGCGCGGGCAATGGACTTCGCCAAGGATGTCTTCCCTACCCCCGGCGGCCCCACAAAGCACAGGATCGTGCCCTTGGGCTTTTTCACCAGCTGACGTACCGCCAAAAACTCCAGGATCCGCTCCTTGACCTTTTCCAAGCCGTAGTGATCTTCGTCGAGCACCTTTTCCGCTCGCCTAATGTCGCGGATCTCTTTGCTCGCCTTTTTCCAAGGTACCGCCAAGAGCCAGTCAATGTAGGTCCGGGAGACGGTGGCTTCCGCGGACATGGGTGCCATGCCTTCTAAGCGCTTGAGCTCGGCCATGGCCTTTTCCTTCACCTCTGGGGGCATGCCCGCTTGTTCAATTTTTTTGGCCAGCTCCTCCAGCTCCTCTTTGGTATCGGATCTGCCCAGTTCTTCGTTGATGGCCTTGATCTTCTCCGAGAGGTAGTACTCGCGCTGGGCCTTTTCCATTTGCTTTTTGACCTTGGCGTTGAGGCGGCGGTCAATGTTGAGCTTCTCGATTTCCAAGTCCAGGATGTCGTTGAGCTTTTCCAGCCGCTCCAGGGGGTTGATGGTGGCTAAAAGCTCTTGCTTTTCTTGCGTGGAGATGGCAAGCACCGACGCTAAAGCATCGGCAAAGCGCTCAGGGTCATCGGTTTGCAAATCCGCGAGCACGCCTTCCGTGCCAATTTGCTGGGAAAGACGGGCGTAGTTTTGGAAAAGCCCGGTGAGCTGAGCCATGTAGCGAGAGACGCGGGGGTCCTGCACCCGCTTCGGGGGAATGGGAACGACCTCAGCTTCGAAGCCCACGCCTTCCCGCTCTCGCAACTCTTGCCACTTGCCACGCACCAGCCCTTCCACACCAACCTTGATGGTGCCGTTGGGGAACGTCACGTGCTGGAGGATGGTGGCAATGACCCCCACCTCAAAAACATCGTTAGGGCCGGGCTCGTCTTGCTGTGGGTCCTTTTGCGTCACCAAGAACAACCGCTTGTCCTTTTCCTCGATGGCACGCTTAAGGGCCGCCACCGAGCCCGGGCGTCCCACCACAAACGCCGCCTTCATCCCGGGAAACACCACCATGTCCCGTAACGGGACTACGGGAAGCCACTCTCTTTTCATGTCCTGCATAACTTCTCCTTGCTTAAGAGCAGATAGCCGAAGCCGCCTAACCGGCCTTGCGGATAGAAGCCAGCGGGGCTACCCGCCGCTCCACCACCTCGCGCGTGATCACCAGCTCTGTGATGTCGGTGCGCGAGGGCACCTGGTACATCACATCTAACATCAGCTCTTCGAGAATTATTTTCAAGCCCCGCGCCCCCACGTTGCGGGCCAAGGCCTCGGCCGCAATAGCTTCCAGGGCATCCTGGGTGAACCGTAAGCTGACACCCTCCAGTCCCAACATGGTCTCGTACTGCTTCACCAAAGAGTTCTTGGGCTCGGTGAGAATCCGCACCAAAGCCCTGTGGTCCAGCTCGTGGAGAGCCGCCACCACTGGCACCCTGCCCACGAACTCGGGGATCATCCCGAATTTGATGAGGTCGTCGGGGTGCACCTGCTGCAGTAACTCGGAAGCCGATCTTTCTTCGCGGGTAAGGATCTCGGCCTCAAAACCCATGGACTTTTGATTCAAACGCTTGGCCACGATGTCTTCTAAGCCCACGAAGGCACCGCCGCAAATAAACAGGATATTGGTGGTGTCAATTTGGATGAACTCTTGGTGGGGGTGCTTCCTGCCCCCTTGCGGTGGCACGTTAGCCACCGTTCCCTCCAGGATCTTCAACAGCGCTTGCTGGACCCCTTCCCCCGAAACATCGCGGGTGATAGAAGGGGAATCCTGCTTACGGGCAATCTTGTCGATTTCGTCAATGTACACAATCCCGCGCTCGCAGCGCTCGCGATCACCATCCGCCGCCTGGTACAGGCGCAGGAGGATGTTTTCCACGTCCTCGCCCACGTAGCCCGCTTCGGTGAGGGTGGTGGCATCCACGATGGTAAAGGGCACGTCCAAAAGGCGAGCAAGGGTTTGCGCCAGCAACGTCTTGCCCGTGCCTGTGGGGCCAATGAGCAGGATGTTGGACTTGGAAAGCTCCACCTCCGGGCGAGGGGTGGAGCTGAAGTAGTCAATGCGGCGGTAATGGTTGTAAACAGCCACCGCCAGCTTCTTCTTCGCTTGTTCCTGACCGATCACGTATTCGTCAAGGAAGGCCTTGATCTCTTCCGGTTTTGGCAGACCCCGCTGCGATTCTCTGGCCTCCCGAGCGCGATCCTCGGCAATGATGTCAAGACAGACATCCACGCACTCGTCGCAGATGTACACGTTGGGCCCAGCTATGAGCTTCCGCACCTCCCTTTGCGACTTGTTGCAAAAGCTGCACCGCAGCAAGTGATCTCGGCCTTCTCGCGTTACCATTGGGGCATCTCCAAGGTCATTTTACACCTTTTTCCCCGAAGCTGGGGCTGGCACCTCACGCTGCGTGATCACCCGATCAATGATGCCGTACTCCAGGGCATCCTTGGCCTCCAAGATGAAGTCGCGCTCGGTGTCGGCGTTGATCTTTTCCAGCGCTTGCCCGGTGTGAGCCGCCAAGATCTCGTTAAGCCGCTGGCGCAGGCGCAAGATGTCCTTGGCATGGATGTCAATATCCGTGGCTTGCCCGCCAAGCCCAAAAGCCAAAGGCTGGTGCAGCAAAACCCGAGCGTGAGGCAACGCCATGCGCTTGCCCTTGGCACCCCCGGCCAAAAGCACCGCCGCCATGGACGAGGCTTGGCCTACGCAAATGGTGGCCACATCAGGCTTTACGTACTGCATGGTGTCGTAAATGGCGAGACCCGCGGAAATGGAGCCACCGGGGGAGTTGATGTACAGCGAAATATCGCGGTTGGGGTTTTCCGCCTCAAGAAAGAGCATTTGCGCGATCACCAGCGAAGCCACACGATCGTCAATGGGTTCCCCCAAAAAGATCACATGGTCCTTCAAAAGCCGCGAGAAGATATCGTACGCCCTCTCGCCGCGGGGTGTTTGTTCCACTACAATGGGCACTAACATGGCTAACCTTCCCCAAGCAGGGGCTCCAGCACCTGGGCCACCGCTCGCTCCCTGCGAAGGATACCGCGGATCTTCGCCAGCCCACCGCTTTTCGCCAGGTTGCCCTTGAGCTCGGCAAAGGGCACCCCTCTTTCCCGCGCCTCCCGCCGCACCACAGCGTCCACGTCCTCGTCGCTCACGGCCACGCCCAGCTGGTTGGCCAAATGGTCCAAAAGCAACTCCTCGCGCAAGCGCTCCGCCACCGAAGCCTCAAGCTTGGGCGCCAGTTCTTGCCAGTTTAGCTCCTCCACGTTAACCCCCTGCCGGTGCAACGACTCCGCGTAGCGAACGGCGGCCTTGCGAGTTTCCTCTTCCACCACGCGCTTGGGGAGGGGCAACGGCTGCTCACCACCCAAATACTTCACCAACGCCTCGCGCAACGCCTTGAACCGCTCACGTTTTTTAGCCTGTCGTAGAACCTCCCGCGCCTTTTTTCGCAAACCCTCCAGGCCGCCTTCCACCCCCATTTGGGCGGCCAAGGCATCGTCTACATCAGGCACCACCTTCCGTCGCAACCCCTTGATCCTAAGCTTATACTCCACCGGCACAGTGCCCTCTTCGCCCTGGCGGGTAACGTCTCGTCGCGCCACCGCTTCCCCGCCAATGCCCAAACCGCGCACGGCTTCCTCAATTTCCGGGTAAACCTCGCCACTTCCCAACCGAAACACCGCCAGCTCTTCGCGGAATGGATCCCCGCCGCCCTGGGGGAACTCGCCCTCCACTTCGGCTTCCACGAGCATCCCATCCTCGGCTCGGCCATCCTCCACGCCTTGCCAGCTGGCCTGACGCTCGGCCAAACCCTTAAGGAACGCCTCTACCTCTTCCTCGCTGGGCTCTATGGCAAACTCCGGCGGTGCAAACCCCGACACTGGGGGCAGAGTTACTTGCGGGTAAACCTCAAACTCGCCGGTAAAGGCAAACCCTCCCCCGTCCTGCCAACGGGCCTCCACCACCCCCAACGGCCCCGCCACCTGCAGCTTTTCGGTGGCCACAGCCTCATCCCACACCGCACGTAGCAGCCGCTCTTCCGTTTCACTTTTAATTTCCTGCGCGAAGCGCTTGGCCACCAACGGCATTGGGGCTTTACCCCGGCGAAAACCCGGAAGCGCAGTACTTTCAGCGAATTCGCGCGTCACTTGCCTGCGCACACGTTCAGCTTCGGCGGCAGGAATGGCTGCCTTAAGCCTTACCAGGCATGGGGACGGTCTTTCGATTTCATAGGTCATGGGGATCCTCTTGGTGCGAAAGGGGGGACTCGAACCCCCACGGGTGGTTCCCACGAGATCCTAAGTCTCGCGCGTCTACCAGTTCCGCCACTTTCGCGGAAGCGTAGTTGGTGAGCCGCGTAGGAGTCGAACCTACAACCTAGGGATTAAGAGTCCCTTGCTCTGCCAGTTGAGCTAGCGGCCCACCGCCATCGTTTATGGTACTCATCAAACCCTCCGCCTGCAAGTCCCCCGAAAGCAAAAGCTGGCAAGCGCGAACCACCCACGCCGGTGAAAGCCCGCCCCACCCGCGGCGGGCAAAATCCGGGGCTTGCAGCACCCAGCCTGGCTGGGGCGCCGTGCGGGCGGGGGACGTGGGGCCAAAGAGAGCCAACGTGGGCGAGCCCAAAGCCGCAGCCAAATGCGTAAGCCCTGAGTCGTTGCCCACCACCAGCTTGGCTTCTGCCAGAACTTGAGCCACTTCCCAAAGCCTTGCGTGGGGAGACAAGAGCTCGCCTCGTACCCCGCGCGCCAACCACTGCCCCAGGGTGGTATCCCTTGGCCCTACCACCACCACCACCGGCAACCCCGCTGCCGCAAGCTCTCGCCCGATTTCCAGGTACCCCGCCGGAGGGTAGCGCTTGCTGGCTGAACCCAGAGATCCCGGGAGCAGCACCACCAGGCGCCGTGCCCTTTCCCCACCAGACGGAAAACGCAAGCGCACCGGGTTTCCGTCCACCGGGGGAAGCCCCAGGCTCACCAAGGCACCATCGAAATCGTGTCGTTGATGGCGAGTTCGATCCACCGCAAAGGTGCGCAAACCTAAAAGCTTGCTTCCCCGCCCGCGGCTAGCCCAAGCTTCGGCTTCGGGAAGGGCCGCCAGCAATAACTTTGCGCGGGTGGAATGACGGAAGGTTACCGCCACATCGAAGCTCGGCAGGCTTCGGCCAAAGCGAAAAGCGGCTTTGGGTGGGCGCGCCACCACCCTGGCTGGAAAAAGCCGTACCAGCGGCGCATGGCCAGCGGGAAGCACAAAGGTGGTCTCGCCTTGGCGGTTCGCCGCCAGCAACACTTCCACCGCTGGCAAAGCGTGCACGAAGTCACCAAGCCAATTGGGGAGGTCCAAAAGCAGTCGGCAGGGGAACCGGCTCACACCTTACTTTACGGGGCCAGCAGCGGACGCGTCCATGCCCGAGGCCACCATGGCCCACTTGAGGAACGTGCCATAGGCCGCCAACACCGCCAGAATGAGGCCCACCTGTCCATCGAGAAACCCCAAACGCAGCACATAGGAGCGCACAAACCGCCACTCAGCCCGGGCCACCGCCGTAAGGACACTGCACCGTTTGCCCTCAGCCAAAACGTGTGCCGCCCCGCGAATGGCGTAGTCCACTACCTTGGGCAGGTACTGGTCAAAGGAACGAAAAGTCCAGTGCTCCAAATGGCCTGCGAGCTTCCCCACTCGTGTCACCAGCGGGACCCCGTGCACCGCCCGTTCCTCAAATCGGGTTTCCCGACGCACCAGCCGCACCACCCAGTCCCACCCCCAGTCCCCAAACCGTACCGGCTTGCCCAAGGCCCAGTTGACCCGGCGAAAGGCGTAGGCGTCAGCGCAGGGGTGCGCAAGCTCGCCTGACACGGCAGCCGCCAACTGTGGGCTTACCCGTTCGTCTGCGTCCAACACCAAAACCCAAGGGTTGCAACAAAGCTGGAGGCCAAAGTTTATTTGCTGCGCCGATGACAGAAAAGGGTTACGGCACACGCGAGCCCCGGCTTCCCGCGCCAACTCCTCCGTGCGATCGGTGGACGCCGCATCCACCACCACCACCACCTCTGCGGCCCAACCAGCCACCGAAGCCAAAGCGCCGGGGAGGGTTGCCTCCTCGTTTTTGGCGGTGATGAGCACCGAAAGCTCCAGCATTTCTCGCCCCATCGCCTTAGCTTTCCCTTTCGCGGCAGAAGACCCGGGCGATGGCTGCCGCTTTGCCGCTTTTTGCGTCCACATCCACCACAACTGCAGACAACGCCCCTCCTTGCGTGGCGGGTTCCAAGGGTCGCGGCGTGGCGTAAAGGAAACGCTCAAGCACCTCCTTGGGCTTGAAGCCTATGACGCTTTCGTAAGGACCGGTCATACCCACATCCGTGAGGTAGGCAGTGTTCTGCGGCAAGATTCTCTCGTCAGCAGTAGGCACGTGCGTGTGGGTGCCCACCACCAGGCTTACCCGGCCGTCCAAATACCAGCCCATGGCCTGTTTTTCGGAAGTGGCCTCAGCGTGCATATCCACGATGATGACGCGAACATCGGGAGGAAGGGTAGCCAAAAGACGGTCGGCGGTGCGAAAAGGGGACTCCATGGGCGTCATAAAGGTTAGACCCTGCAGGTTCAGCACTGCTACCGGCACGCCGTTTTTCTTGCAAGGCACCACACACAGGCCGCGCCCAGGGTTGCCCTCCGGGTAGTTGGCAGGCCGCAGAAGCCGCGGCTCGCGGTCCAAAAGGCTTGCTGTTTCTTTCTTGTCCCAAATGTGATTGCCGGAGGTGAACACATCCACCGGTAGCGAGGCCAGCTCCCACCAAACATCTGCGGTCAGGCCGAACCCCCCTGCCGCGTTTTCCACGTTGACCACCACGAAATCGGGGGCCAGCTCCGCTATCACCCGTGGCAAAAGCTCTTTTAGCACCCGTCGCCCCACCTTTCCTACCACGTCACCTACGAACATAATCCTCATGGCACCTCCGCCAGTAGGGTACCCTAGGGAAGGGTCATCGTGAGCGGGCGAGACCTTGACAACAGTGAAACAGTCTCAAAAAATTACCCAGATTGCTGCGTGGGGGGAGCCATGGACACGGGGAACAAGATCTCTCGCAAAGGCTTTATCAATTGGCTTTTGGGAACATCCCTGGGGGCCACCGTGGTGGCTGCCCTTTACCCTGTCTTTCGTTACGTGTTGCCACCGGAGGTGGCTGAAGCACCCACCAACCGCGTCCTCGCTGGCAAGTTGTCAGAGCTGCCACCCAACAGCGGCAAGATCTTCCGGTTTGGGGCGAAACCGGGGATCCTGGTACGCACCCAAGGGGGCGAGGTACGGGCGTTTTCCGGGATTTGTACCCATTTGAATTGCACGGTTCAGTATCGCGCCGATTTCCAGCACATTTGGTGCGCCTGCCATAACGGGCACTACGATCTCCAGGGCAAGAACATCCAAGGTCCCCCTCCCCGGCCCCTGGAGACGTATAAGGTGGATATCGTCGGCGACGACATTTACGTCACCCGTGGAGCCTGAGGCCATGAAACTCATTGAAAAGCTGTGGCAAGCCTTAGATGAGCGTTACGAGCTGCAACCCCTTGTGGACTTTGCCAAACAAAAGGCGGTCCCCCGGCATCGCCATGACTGGATGTATTATTTTGGCGGGCTCACGCTGTTTTTTTTCCTAATCCAGGTGGCCACCGGCATCCTCCTGCTCCTTTACTACCGCCCCACCGCCGAAGCCGCTTTCGAAAGCGTGCAGTTCATCATGACCCGCGTACCCTTCGGTTGGCTTATCCGCTCCATTCACTCGTGGTCGGCAAACCTCATGATCGCCTCCGCCTTTATCCACATGTTTACCGTTTACTTCGCCGGCGCTTACGTAAAGCCCAGGGAACTCACCTGGTGGACCGGTGTTGCCCTCTTGCTTTTGGCCTTGGGCTTTGGTTTCTCTGGCTACCTCTTGCCCTGGAACGAGCTGGCCTTCTTTGCCACGCGGGTGGGTACCGACATGGTTTCCAAAGTGCCCTTCATTGGCCACTGGCTCCTGCGCGTTTTGCGGGGTGGGGAAGATGTCACTGGTGCTACGCTTACGCGTTTCTTTGGCATCCATGTGGCGGTGCTACCCATGATCAGCACCTTCCTGATTCTCCTGCACCTGGCCTTTATCCAGAGGCAAGGCATGCATGAACCTCAAGAGGAACCCAAGCTGCCACCCCGGCCCTTTTTCCCCAACTTTGTGCTGCGGGAGTTCATGGTGTGGCTGGTAGGTTTGGCACTTTTGGCAGCTTTGGCAGCTTTCTTCCCATGGGAGCTGGGCAAAAAAGCGGACCCCTTTGCACCAGCCCCCGCCGGCATCAAGCCTGAGTGGTACTTCCTGTTCATGTTTGAGACCCTTAAGCTTTTGCCCGCCAAAGTCCTCGGAATAGAAGGGGAAATTTTGGGCTTGGCAGCTTTTTCCGTCGGTGGGCTTTTCTGGTTTCTTGCGCCTTTGTGGGACAGAAAACGGGTGCGAGGCGAGAAAAGCTTGTTTGCGCTCGTCGTGGGTTGGGGGGTGGTGCTCTACATCGCTGCCTTTACCGCGCTTTCGTACTTGGGGGTGTTCCAATGAGGTTACTCGCACTTTTCGCTGTCACGCTGGTGGCCAGCCCAGGGCTGGCTGGTCCCTTGCCTCGGGTAGTGGGGATCCCGGGGAAACCCGCGCAGGATCAGTGCACGGCGTGCCATCAAGCCTTGGACGAGCCCCGCCTGCAGCAGCCGGCACTGCAAGCCGCCCAGGACATCCACCACCGCCAGGGCATCACGTGCGCCGGTTGCCACGGGGGGGACCCCACTGCCGAGGACCCAGATGTGGCCATGGACCCGAAAAAGGGGTTCGTAGGGAAAATTCCACCGCAGAAGGTCCCAGAGGTCTGTGGCAGCTGCCATAGCGATGCTGCCTTCATGCTGCGTTATGCCCCCAATATCCCCACGGATCAGTGGGCGCAGTACAAGACCTCAAGACACGGATTGGCTTTGGTCAAGGGTGACGGCAGAGTCGCCACCTGCGCCTCGTGCCATGGGGCTCACGGCGTGCTACCAGCGGGTGATGCACGCTCCCCCGTGTACCCCAGCCGTATTGTGGAAACCTGTGCCCGCTGCCATGGGGATGTGGCTTTAATGAAGCAGTACGGTATTGCCGGCACGGAAATTGAGGAGTACAAGCAGTCGGTGCACTACCAAGCGCTGACCGTGAAAAACGACCTTTCCGCCCCCACCTGCAACGACTGCCACGGCTCCCACGGGGCAACGCCACCAGGGGTATCTTCGGTTTCCAACGTGTGCGGTACGTGTCACCTCACGCAACGCGAGGCCTTTGACCTTTCGCCCCATAAGGACGCTTTTGCTGCGATGGAGCAGCCCGCCTGCGAGGCTTGCCACTCAAATCACAAGGTCCTGCAACCTCAAGACCAATGGATTGGCGTAGGGGAGGGTCAAGTGTGCGGCAACTGCCACGTGGCGGGCGACCTAGGTGCACAGGTAGCGCAGGCGTTGTTCCAAGCGCTTGCGGGTACGGTAGAACGCATGGAACGCGTGCACCAGCGGGTGGAACAATTAGAGCGGCGGGGCATGCTTATGGATGAAGCGACGGTGAAGCTGGAAGAAGCCCACCAAGCGCTGGTTTTGGCGCGCAACGAGGTGCACACCGTCAACCCCCAGCGCGTTACCGCCAAGACCGATGAGGCGCAAGCGGTGCTGGCCAAGGCCGAAAAGGATGCCGAAGCCGCCGAAAAGGAGCTCCGCTTCCGCCATAACGGGCTTAAGGTTTCGCTGGTGGTGATCCTTCTGGCGGTGGTGGCCCTGGGCCTGAAGATTAGGGAAATGGAGGCTCGCTCCTAATGGGCACCCTTCAGGGGCGGTACGGGTTCACTTTCCACGGGGGCCATGCCCCCCACATGCGTATACAGCGGGGAGTGGATTTCGGGGATCCGCCTCGCGTACTCCTCTTCCGGAACGATCCCCCGCCAGTGACCGGCCACACGGAAACCCACCGTGACAACGAAGTACACGGCCACGGCTAGCAGCACCCCATGGGCCGGGCGCAACGGGAAGCGGCTGTACGCTGTAAGCCGTAAACAGTGGGACACGGGGCACACCGCCACGCAGTCCTGGCAGCCTGTGCACTCTAAAGAGCGCACCCGCTCTAACCGATGCACCGGTAAACGCGCCGGGCAAACCTTGGTGCACAGCTGACAGCTGGTGCAGGTCTGGGGGTTGCGGGTGATTTTAAAGGGAGCCAAAAGACCAAAAACCCCCACCAGCGCCCCGTAAGGGCAAAAATAGCGACACCAAAAGTCGCGAACCAGCACCGAACCCACCACCAGTACCCCCAAAACGGCAATGGTCACGCGGGAGGGTTGCGCAAAGAACAGCAGCATCTTCACATCTGCCACGCGGTTATAGGGGCTATCCAGGAAATGACGAACCTGCGTGAGGCTCATGGAGACCCACGTTGCCCAAACAAAAAAGGCCAAGAGAAGCCACTTCACCGACCGCAAGATGACATCCAGAAACCGGGGCAGCTCCCAGGTCCGACCCATGAGCCTTCGACCCAAACGACCTAGCCACTCGGAAACAGCTCCCACCGGGCACACATGAGAGCAAAAAGAACGCGCCACCACGGCGCTCATTAAAATAGCGCCCAACAGAATCGCCAAGCCTGCTGGGTGCACCGGGTGCACCCCACCTCCCGAAAGCCAAAGCCTCAGCGACATCAAAGCGGAAATTGGGAGAAAACCTTCCACGCCGGGGGGACGGTTCACGGGGGGCGTTGCCCCCCGCATATGGGCCAAAACCCATAGCGTAAAAAGCGTGCCGATAAACAAAGTCCAAAAGAAAAACGCCCCTTGCCAATACCGCCGGGTTCGGATTACCGGGTAGCGTCGAGCCATAGGTCCTCCCCCGGCAAATATGGGTTGTCCCATGAGGCTATCACTTGCTCTAGCGCAAAGAGTTAGGTTTCGAACCGAGACCAGGAAAGGCGCTCCACGATGGAAGCGGTGACCAGGTCTCCGGTGACGTTCAACGTGGTGCGGCACATATCCAAAAGCCTATCCACCCCTAAAACCACGGCAATTCCCTCGGGAGGCACACCCACCGTGGCCAGCACCATCATGAGCAAGGGGATAGAGCCCCCAGGAACCCCGGCGGCGCCAATAGCCGTCACCACCGCCAAAAGCACCACCAAAGCTTGCGCCGGTAACGACAACGGCACACCAAAGACCTGCGCTAAGAAAAGCACCGTGGCGCCTTCGAAAAGCGCGGTACCGTTCATGTTGAGTGTTGCCCCTAAGGGCAAGACAAACCCCGCCACCTCCCGGGAAATGCCCAGCTCATCCTGGGCCACGCGCATGGAGGTAGGCAACGTGGCATTGGAAGAGGAGGTGGAAAAGGCCGTGATCATCACCAAGCGGATGCGGCGGAAAAAATCCACGGGGCTGCGCCGTGCAAAAAGCTTTACCACCAGGGGGTAAAAAACAAACTGAAAAACCGCCAAGGCCAACACCACGGAAAGCACGAAAGAGGAAAGGGAAACCAAAAGCCGCCACCCGAACCGCGCGGAAACCGAAAAGATCAAGCAAAAAACCCCCACGGGCGCTAGGCGCATAATGAGCCCAATGATGGCTACGGTGGTGTGCGCCAAGGCGTCGAGAAAAGCCGCCAATGCCTGAGCCTTTTCGCCCGCGACCGCCATCCCCACCCCCAAGAACAGAGCAAACACGATGACCGCCAGCATGTCCCCCGAGGCAGCGGCCTGCACCGGGTTTTTGGGGATAAGCTTGACGATCATCTCCGGCCACAGGCTGCGGCTTCCCAGCTCTCGGGTTTGCTGCAGCTCGCTGCCGTAGGTGGCCAAAAGCTCCTCCTTCACCGCCGGCGGAAGGGCACCACCCGGCTGCGCCAGGTTCATGACCGTGATCCCCAACGTGGAGGACGCCGCCGTCAAGCAAAGGAAGCACAAAAGGGCTAAAGCACCCAAGCGCCCCACCTCCCGCAGGTTCCCCAAGGCCGAAACGCCGGTGGAGAGCGTGGACACTATCAGCGGAATCACCACCATGAGCAAAGCGGAAAGCCACATGCGGCCAAAAGGCTCGGTAAGGTTGGTAACTGTCCAATGCAGGGCTGGGTGCGTGCCCACCAGGGCTTGCGCCACCATGCCACAAGCCGCCCCCAGCACCAGGGCCAAAAGGATGCGGTTGGGAAGGCTCAAAACCCCTCCTACGAGCGGTATACGCCGGCCGCCAGCTCGGAGCGGAGCTTCAGGTACGAGGTGTAACGGCGTGAGGAGAGCTTGCCGTCCTCCACCGCCCGTCGCACCTGACAGCCAGGCTCACGGTCGTGGCTGCAGTTGGAAAAAGCGCAGGACCCTGCCCAGGCGACAATGTCCGGGAAACACTGGGAAAGCTTTTCCGGGTTCAAGTCCCAAAGCCCAAACTCGCGAATGCCAGGAGTGTCTACCACAAACCCCCCTCCCGGCAGGGGCAGAAGCTGGGCGGTAGTGGTGGTGTGCCGGCCCTTACCGGTGACATCGGAAATAGAGCCTTCCTGCAGCCGGTAGCCAGGGTGAATGGCGTTCAAAAGGGCCGATTTGCCCACACCTGACGGGCCACAGAAGAGCGTGGTTTTCCCCGCCAACGCCCGCGTAAGGTTGCCCATGCCGCGGGCGGTGCGAGCCGAGGTGAGGTAGACCTCGTAACCGGCGTCTTGGTAATCGGAAAGCCAAGGCTCTACCAGTTCCGTGCCTTGATCCACCTTGTTGATACAAACCAGGGGGTGGATCCCCGCGTGGTGGCAGGCCACCAGCAGGCGGTCTAAAAGCCGGGGGTTAGGCTCCGGAAGCTTGGCGGCCAAAACCACCACCGCCTGGTCCACGTTGGCAGCGATAACACGCGGGCGCTCTTCCCCTGGCGACTTCCGCGTAAGCGTGGTTTGTCGCGGTAAGACCTCAGCCACCACCGCACCCGCCTTGTCCCGGTGCACGATCACCCGGTCGCCGACAACCAAGCGGCGGTCTTCGCTGTCCCGGTGCCAGATGAGCTTACGGCGAAAAGGGACGACCAGGTTTTCGTCGCCAATGTGGACCCTTACCAGTGGCCCAAAAACTGCAGTAACAACGGCCTCTTGCGCCTCCGCCACGGGGCTAAGTATACACGCCTTAAGGCGCAAGCCTAAAGGTAAAGTGGTACTGGAAGCCGCCGTGGCCAATGGCCAAAAGCACCGAGGAGCGCAGGTAATCCCGGGTGAGGATGTCGTTCACATCCTCCAGGGTTCGGACTCGCTGGCCGTTGATGCCTAAAAGCACATCGCCAGCGGTAAACCCCGCCTCGTCCGCCGGGGAGTTGGGGAGCACCTTTTGCACCACCACCCACCCCCGCCGGGAGGTGAGCCGCAACCCCACGTAACGGGAAAGCAGTTGCTCCCCCAGGTTTGCTGGAGGGGTACTGGTGCGAAGGCTCACCTTCCGGCTTCCCGAGCCTTGCCGCACTTCCAACTCCACCCTTTCCCCAGGGGACACCTGTGCCAAGAGCGTGGCAAAGTCGTCGCGGGAAGCAAAGACACGACCGTTGCCAGAGAGGAGCACGTCCCCAGTGCCCAACTTGCCATCCGCAGGAGACCCAGGGAACACATCCACAACCCGAATCCCCACCCCTTCCCGTCCCTTGCGGCTCGCGGGTAAATCTTGAACGAAGATCCCCAACCACGCCGGTTGCACCCGCCCATAGCGCAAAAGGTCAGCCACCACCCGCCGAACCCGCTTGGCGGGAATGGCAAAGCCAATGCCTTGAGCTTCCCCCACAATGGCGGTATTGATGCCAATGAGGCGTCCGTCCAAATCCACCAGCGCCCCGCCGGAGTTTCCCGGGTTGATGGAGGCGTCGGTTTGCAAGAAGTCCGTGTAAACCCGGTTGCTACGGGGCGAGGAAACCGTGCGGTCGCGGGCGGAAAGCACCCCCACGGTCACGGTATTTTCCAAGCCCAGAGGGTTGCCAATGGCAATCACCGTTTCGCCAATCAAAAGGTCGTCCTGTTCCGCCACAGGCAAAAACGGCAAGCCTTTGGCGTTCACACGGAGCAGAGCTAAATCCGAATCGGCATCCGACCCCACCACCTCCGCTTGCTCCTGCCGCCCCGAAAGGAAACGCACGGAAATTTCTGCTGCCCCCGCAATGACGTGCTCGTTGGTGACGATAAGGCCCTCGGGGCTGATGACTACGCCGGAGCCCAAAGACTGTGTCTCGTACTCCCGGGGTGGGGCAAACTCCGGGAAAAGCTGGTCAAAAAGACTGCGACCCCGCAGCCGCACCACTTGTTTGGCGGTGAGGTTTACCACCGCCGGCCGTACCTTTTCCACCACCTGCACCACCGGCGTACGGCGGTTGCTCTCCGCTGTCGCAAGCTGCGCACACAAAACCAAAAGCCCCCAGCACCAGGTTTTACGCATAGCACCTCCCATCGCCAAAGCTTAAACCCGAAGGTTTTGCGGACGTAAACTTTTAACGAGCGAGGTGCCAATGAACCAGAAAAAAGCGCAGGGCGTGAACCGGCGAGACGCGGTCAAGCTTTTCGCTTTCACGGCGGCAGCGGCGGCCGTGCCCTTACCCGCCGCTGCCAGCTTGCCCGGCGGGGCAACAAGCTCGCTTGCTGAAGACTTTCCTTGGCTTGAGGCCACCGTTTCCCAGCTGCAAGCGGCCATGGAGCGCGGAGCACTAACTGCCGAGGTGCTCTGTCAAGCGTACCTTCAGCGCATCGCTACCCTGGATCCTTTGCTACGCTCGGTGCTGGAAACCAACCCGGCGGCATTGGCGTTGGCGCGGGAGCTGGACCGAGAGCGCAAGGAGAAAGGACCTCGCGGTCCCCTCCACGGCATCCCAGTGCTCGTCAAGGACAACATCGCCACCGGCCCCACCATGGAAACCACCGCGGGCTCCTTGGCGCTTTTGGGCCACCGACCGCCGCGGGACGCTTTTCTAGTGGGCAAGCTGCGGCAAGCGGGGGCCATCATCCTGGGTAAGACCAACCTCTCGGAATGGGCCAACTTCCGGTCCACGCGTTCCAGCTCAGGTTGGAGCGGGCGGGGAGGACAGTGTGCCAACCCGTACGTGTTGGACCGCAACCCTTGCGGATCGTCCTCGGGTACCGGTGCCGCCATTGCCGCCAACTTGGCCGCCGTGGGTATCGGCACCGAAACCGATGGCTCGGTGGTGTGTCCTGCCAACGCCTGTGGCCTTGTGGGTATAAAACCCACCCTCGGGCTTGTGAGCCGCTCGGGCATCGTGCCCATTGCCGCTTCTCAAGACACTGCGGGCCCCATGGCCCGCACCGTTACCGACGCGGCTATCCTGCTGGCGGCCATGGCAGGACCAGACCCTGAGGATCCGGCCACCGCTTTCGCGCCCAAGCAGGTGGACTACCTTCCCTTTTTGCGGCCGGATTCCCTCCGCGGCGCTCGCCTGGGTGTGGCCCGCGCCAAAGTCACCGGCTACCACCCGCAGGTGGATAGAGCGTACGAGCAGGCCTTAGCAACCCTCAGGGAAGCGGGGGCCGTGCTCGTGGATCCCGCAGACATCCCTCACCTGGGCGAGTACGATGAGGCGGAGTTTGAAGTTTTGCTTTACGAGTTCAAATGGCAGCTGGCGGCGTACCTGCAGCAATGGGCACCTACCTGCCCTTACCGCACCCTGGCCCACCTCATTGACTTTAACCGGCAGCGTGCCCAAGAGGAAATGCCGTTTTTCGCTCAAGAAATCTTTGAAATGGCGGAAAAGAAAGGCCCCTTGGCCGACACGGCCTACCGTAAAGCCAAGACCACTTGCTGGAAATTGGCCCGCCGCCAGGGTTTGGATGCGGTGTTTGCCAAGTTCCGCTTGGATGCCCTGGTGGCCCCTACCGGTGGCCCAGCTTGGGTTACTGACCTCGTCAACGGTGACCACTACTTGGGGGGAAGCTCTACGCCGGCTGCGGTTTCCGGCTATCCCAGCGTTACCGTGCCCATGGCCTTTATCCATGGTTTGCCGGTGGGGTTGACGTTCATGGCCAAGCCCTGGCAGGAGGGAAGGCTTTTGGGCTTGGCGTACGCCTTCGAACAAGCCACCAAGGTGCGCAAACCGCCGCGGTTTTTGCCCACGGTGTCCCCGGCGTCCAGGGCTTAACCGTGATGGGCTAGAGAGTTGGCGTAAAAACGTAGAAGCGGGATTGCCTCCTGCCGGAGGTGAAGGGTGTTCCCCTGCTCTTCCACCCAGCCGCGGGCCACCACTACCTTTCGGGCGTAGTGAAAAAGTCCGCCGGTTTCCAGCTCAGGAACCAACACTCCAAGTCTTTGAAAGCGTTGGACTTCAGCGTCCAGTGCCTGGTGCACGCGAGCAACGGCAACCGGTTCGCCGCTTGGCTGCTTGAGCAGAGCTCTGCAAAAAACGGGCAGGGGCGTGGCGGGAACTGCGGCTGCCACCGCTTGCCATAGCGTTTCCCCCACCTTGCGTACCAGTTCGCGAAACGCTTCTGGGGCAAGCGAGCGCACATCGCCCACGGGCGCCAAAAGCTGGCGCGTGGACAGGGGCTTGCCAAAGTTCACCGCGGCGTAGCCCAAGGGATGGCCGCGCCCCCGCACAGCGTTCCAAGCCCACCGTAACGCCCAACCTGCCATGTGCCCAGCACCGGCCACCGACACCGGCAAGCCCAGAGCGTGGGTGCGATCTTCCAAGACCCGGTCGTAGTTCAGGCCCACCGGCACGAACACCAAATCCCGTTCCCCTTGCGGGTTAAAGCCCTTGAGCAAGTACGAAAGCAGTCCTAGCTTGGGGGGTTGCAGGCAGCCATCGCGGGTGAGCTTCCCCTCGGGGAAAACGCCTTGCGTAAGGCCGGCGTCGGTGGCCAACTGCACAAAACGCTCTAAAACTTTGCGGTACAGGGGATCCGAGGTGTCCCGGCGCACAAAGTACCCGCCTAGGCGGCGGATCAAGGTATCGAGAGGCCAAACCCGGGCCCACTCCCCCACTGCGTAGGAAATGGCTGCATGGCGGGAAACCAGGTACGCCACCAACAGGTAGTCCAGGTTCGAGCGGTGGTTCATAAGGAAGACCACGCTGTCGTCGGGGTCAATTTGGGAAAGCGCTTGGCGATCCAAAAACCCCACCCGTACCTTGTAAAGCCCCCGCACTACCCGCTTGGCGACGGCGTGCCCCAAGCGGTAGTACAGGTAAACGCTAAAGGTGGGCACGATTTCCCGGGCATAAGCGGCCAGAAGATCCTCCACTTCCCGCCAGCTCAGGTCCCGTTCCTTTCGGTACTTTTCGCCCAAACGCAGCACTTCGGGATCGTGCACTAAAAGCTGCTCTAAAGCTTTCTTCTTGGCGAGCTTGAAGGGCTTCAGTTTCAAAGCAAGCCTTTGGTTGACTTTCTCCACCACGGCTCGAAAGCGCTTGCGTAGCACCACCCGGAGGCTGGGAAGGATCAGTCGTTCCAGCACCGCCACACTGGCCAAACAAACCAACAGCACGAACAGCCACAGCGGCACCGTCACCGGGGTCACGAGTTCATTGTACGCTCCACTACAATGCTTCCATGAGGCCGTTGCCCGCAGAAACCACTGTGGAGCTGACGCTGGTGGTGGCCTTGGCGTGCGCCAACGTCGGCGCCGAAGTTTATGGAAGCGGAAAAGGGTGGGTGGTAGCCGCCGGCATCGTGTTTTGGGGCGGATACCTGCTTTGGCGGAGCCTACGGGAACGGCGCTTCCTGCCCCAGCTCCTGTGGGGAAGCAGGCTGCAACCGCAAGGGCTTTCGGCGTTGGCGGCTTTTACTCTGGCCGGGGTTTTGCTTTCGCTTGCGGCAGGCTTAGCCCGCGGCACTTGGCCACCCCCTCCCAGCTTTTGGCTCATCTTGCTTGTGTACCCCCTGTGGGGTACCGCCCAGCAGTTCTTGCTCAACGCCGTGCTGGCGCGGCATCTCCGTTGCTTTCTGCCCTCCGGCTGGGCCCATTTCTTGGCTGCCCTGGGTTTTGCTGCCGCTCACGTTCCCGATTGGCCGGTGGTGGCAGCTACCTTCCCAGCCGCCCTAGTTTGGGTTTGGGTGTACCCCCGGGTACCCCAGCTGCCCCTCCTGGGCGCCGCCCATGGCGTGGTCGGCACGTTTTTCTTTTACTTAGTTCTTGGCCGCGACGTGGGGCAGGCCCTGGGAGGCGGAAGCCTCACGTGAGAAGCAAAGGGAAACGTTAGCTGGCCAGCACCTCGGGAGCAACGGGTTGCAACAGGAGCCTGTCACCCGCCACCGTCAGCTGCACGGTATCGCCGTCTAGCACTTCACCGGCCAGGATCATGCGCGCCAGCGGGTCTTGCACCAGGCGCTGGATGGTGCGCTTTAACGGTCGGGCCCCGAATTCCGGATCGTAGCCTTCGCGAGCTAAGAACTCCAAGGCGCCATCATCGGCTTGCATCTCAATGCGCCGGTCGGCAAGCAGTTGGTTGAGCCGGGAAAGCTGAATGCGCACGATTTGGCGAAGATGTTCCATGGAAAGCTTGTGGAACACCAAAACCTCGTCAACGCGGTTTAAAAACTCTGGCCGGAAGGTGCGCTTGAGTTCGGCTTCCACCGCAGCCATCATGCGCTGGCGGTCGGCCTCGGTGAAGCTGCCAATGATGTGCGATGCAATGTTGGAGGTCATGATGACTACGGTGTTGCGGAAGTCCACGGTACGGCCTTTACCGTCCGTAAGCCTGCCGTCGTCCAAGATCTGCAGCAAAACGTTGAACACGTCCGGGTGCGCCTTTTCAATTTCATCCAAAAGCACCACGCTGTAGGGCCGACGCCGCACCGCTTCCGTGAGCTGCCCGCCCTCTTCGTGGCCCACGTAGCCCGGAGGGGCACCAATCATGCGCGCCACCGAGTGCTTTTCCATGTACTCGGACATATCCAGCCGCACCATGGCCCGCTCGTCGTCAAACAAAAACTCCGCCAAGGCCCGCGCCAGCTCGGTTTTGCCCACACCGGTAGGACCCAAGAACAGGAAGGAACCCACGGGCCGGTTGGGATCCTTAAGCCCCGCCCGCGCCCGCCGTACCGCCTCGGAAACGGCGCGAATGGCCTCCTCTTGCCCCACCACCCGCTGGGCCAACCTTTGTTCCATGGACAGGAGCTTGCTCTTTTCGCTCTCCAGGAGCTTGGCCACAGGAATACCGGTCCAACGCGCCACCACCTGCGCCACCGCTTCTTCGGTGACTTCCTCGGCCAAGAAGGTCCCATGGGTTTGCTGGTGCGCTTTAAGCTCTTCCCCGGCCTGAGTGAGGTCCCTTTGCGCAGCCGGTATTTCGCCGTAGCGGAGCTGAGCGGCGCGTTCTAAATCGCCCTCACGCTCCGCCCTTTCCGCGGCCTCGCGCAGGGCCTCCAAGTGTTCTTTGAGCTTTCGGATACGGGCAATGAGCTCTTTTTCCCGCTGCCACGAGGCTTTCATGCTGGCAATTTCCTCGGAAAGCTCAGCAATGGCCTCTTCCACCTGGGCTAGCCGCTCCTTGGCCTGGGGATCGCTTTCCTTGGCCAGGGCTCGCTTTTCGATTTCCAGCTTCACCAGAGCGCGTTCTTTTTGGTCAATCTCCGTGGGTAAGGAGTCAATTTCGATACGCAAGCGGGAGGCAGCTTCGTCAATGAGGTCAATGGCTTTATCGGGGAGGTAGCGGTCCGTGATGTAGCGGTGCGAAAGCTGCGCAGCGGCAACTAAAGCGGCGTCAGTGATGCGCACCCCGTGGTGCACCTCGTAGCGTTCCTTCAAGCCGCGAAGGATGGCAATGGTTTCCTCCACCGTGGGTTCCCCCACCATCACTGGCTGAAAACGCCGCTCCAAGGCCGCGTCTTTTTCGATGTACTTACGGTACTCGGAAAGGGTGGTAGCACCGATGCACCGCAGCTCCCCTCGCGCCAAGGCTGGTTTGAGCAAGTTGGCGGCGTCCATGGCCCCCTCGGCAGCACCAGCCCCTACCAGCGTGTGGATTTCGTCAATGAAGAGGATCACCTCACCTTGGGAGTCCACCACTTCCTTGATGACCGCTTTCAAACGGTCCTCGAATTCACCCCGGTACTTAGTGCCGGCGATCAAGGCCCCCATGTCCAACGCCACGATGCGGCGGTTTTTGAGGATTTCCGGCACATCCCCGCTGGCAATGCGCTGGGCCAAGCCTTCGGCAATGGCGGTCTTGCCTACGCCTGGCTCGCCTAGAAGCACCGGGTTGTTTTTGGTGCGGCGGGTGAGCACCTGCATTACCCGCCGGATTTCTTCATCTCGCCCAATGACTGGGTCCAGTTTGCCCGCCCGCGCCAGCTCGGTAAGGTCACGGGAATACTGCTTGAGCGCCTCGTACTTGGCCTCGGGGTTGTCATCGGTGACGCGGTGGGAGCCCCGCACCTCTTGCAGAGCGGAAAGCAGAGTTTCCTTGGTGATGCCATACCGGGAAAGGATGTCAAAGGCCGAGGTGCCGCGCACCAGAGTAAGCGCCATGAACAGGTGCTCCACGGAAACGAACTGGTCTTGGAATTGGGGGGCCAGCTGAGCGGCGCTTTCCATGACCTGACGAAAGTCCCGAGAAAGCTGGGGTTCCGCCCCACCCTCCACGCGGGGCAAGCGGTCCAAGTCCCTCTTGGCTTCCGCCACAAGCGCCGAAAGCGGTGCCCCCACCTTCGCCACCAGCCTGGGCGCGAGACCCTCGGGCTGCGCCAACAAGCTCACTAAAAGGTGCGTTGGGAGCACCTCAGGGTTGCCCCGGGCGCGTGCCAGGTTGAACGTTTCCTGCAAGGCTTCTTGCGCCTTGATCGTGTAGTTGGTGGTTGCCATAGTTGCTCTCCTCGCAGCCGTAACCGGCTTCGCATACAATCTAGGACCTGCGCGCCTGATTGTCAAGATGTGATATCACGCGGCGCCATAGATATGAGTGGAATAGGCGCATATTAGTTGCTGTACGCAAGAGCACCCCGTCACGGTTACCTTCTCTTGACCACTGCCTTGGCGTTTCCTGTAGAATGCGCCGACGACACAACCGCCACGGACACCTACGGGGAAACTGTGGCGAGAAAGGGAGGCGTAAGATGAGCGAGAAGCGCTTCACCCCGTTCGTGCCGGCCCACGTGACCATGAGCGAGTTCACGGGGCGGGCATTGTTCTTAGGCTTGGTCATGAGCGTGGTTCTGGGGGCGGCCAACGCCTACCTGGGCCTCAAGGCCGGCATGACCATTGCCGCCACCTACCCCGCGGCGGTGATTTCCATGGCGGTGCTGCGCCTCATGCGGGGATCCCTTTTGGAGGAGAACTTCGCCCGTACCGTCGGTTCCATTGGGGAGTCGGTGGCAGCCGGGGCTATCTTTACCATCCCCGCGTTTGTCATCCTTGGGATCTGGCAATTTAATACCACCAAGGACTACTTGCTGGCCACGGCCCTCATGATTGTGGGGGGAATTCTTGGGATACTGTTTGTCACCATGCTGCGCCGGGTCATGGTGGAAGACCCGGAGCTGCCCTTTCCCGAATCGGTGGCAGCGGCGGAAATCCACAAAGCTGGGCAGCGAGGGGCCGAAGCCGCAGTGCAGCTCTTCAAGGCCATGGGGGCAGGAGCCCTCATCAAGTTCCTGGGGGACTTTGGGGTGTTCCGCGCCTCCAACGAGTTTTTTCTGAAGGTGGGGGAAGTCGGCAAAAGCCTCGTGCGCTTGGGCTTCCAAAAAGACGCGTACGCAGTGAAGGGGTTAGGTGGGGTTTCCACAATCGCAGCCCCCGCCGTGAGCCCAGCGTACATGGGTGTGGGGTATATCATCGGGCCTACCCTGGCCTCCCTTAACTTTGCTGGGGGCCTTTTGGCTTGGGGGCTTTTCGTACCGCTTTTGGTGTTTTTCCTGGGCCCCTCCATGATGGAGGGGTTCGCAGCGTCCATGGGGGTGGAACCAGGAAGCCAGCACGCGTGGGCTTTGCTGGCGGACCGCTTGTGGAAGTTCATCGTGCGCCCCATTGCCGTAGGCGGCATGTTGGTAGGCGCCGGCTACACCCTTTACCGAATGCGGGCCAACCTGAAAGCCGGTTTGGCCCGCTCGTTTTCCGACCTCAAAAAGTCTGCAGCAGCCGCCGACACCACGGAAAGGACCGAGAAGGACTTGAGCTTCAAAGTGGTGCTCTTTGGCGTTGCCGTGGTTTTCGTGTTGATGGTCATCCTTTACAACTACTTTGCCGGCAAGATTGGCGGGGCCGTTGCGGCGGCCGCGGTCATGCTGGTAACAGGCTTTTTCTTTGCTGCCGTCTCCGGCAACCTCGTGGGCATGATTGGCTCCTCTAACAACCCCATTTCCGGCTTAACCCTAGCCACCCTTATCTTAGCTGCCCTCACCATGGTCATCGTGGGAGTTTCCGGGATGCAAGGGGTCGCCGCGGTTTTGGGCGTGGCCAGCGTGGTATGCGTAGCCGCGGCCGTAGCTGGCGAAATGCTGCAGGACCTAAAAGTGGGGCATATCCTGGGTGGTACCCCGTGGAAAATGCAGGTGGGGGACCTCATTGGCGTGGTAGTGGCCGGGCTGCTGCTGTTCTTCCCCCTTTACGTGCTGCACTTTTCAAACATCAAACAGGGCGGCACGGGATTTGGTGACAAGGCGCTGGCAGCGCCGCAGGCTGGGCTCATGGCCACCCTTTCCCAAGGCATCGTGGGCGGGGAGATGGCGTGGCCTTTGGTGATTGTGGGCATCGTCATGGGTTTTGCCCTGATCCTCGTCAAAGTGAAGAGCCCCATGCTTTTTGCAGTGGGGATGTACCTCCCGCTGGAAACCACCTTCGCCATTTTCGTGGGGGGCATTATCCGCGCCATCGTGGACAAGATGGTGGCCAAAAGAGCTTACAACGAAGCGCAAAAGGCGCGGGTGGAAAATGCCGGGGTGCTGGCTGCTTCCGGTCTCATCGCGGGTGAAGCACTCATGGGCTTGGTGGTGGCCGCTGTGGTGTTTTTCCGGGACAAAGCCTTCTATTCCCTTGCCGAGTGGATTCCCGGTTGGCACGCCCCTGGCATCCTGGCGTTGCTCTTCGCCGTGGGTATTGCCGCCTACCTCATCTTTGTGCCCTTGGGCAAAGCCGGTGCTGCTGATGAGCCAGCGCCTCCGACGGCCGTGATGTAAGCTGGATTTCGGGGGGCGGCCACCGCCGCCCCCCTTGTTCCTATGACCTTGCGCATTGCTCACGTTTTAGAGAAGACCTCGCTGGCCACCGGCTCGGTACGGCAAATGCTGGAGGCGGCGCGCGAGCTTTCCCGTCGCGGGCATCAGGTGGTGGTGGTGACCCGCCCGGACCCGCGCATAGCTTTGGAGCTTGCCCACACCCCTGTCCACTACCACCCCCTGCCGCTCCGTCACGAATTGGACTGGCTTTCTGCGCGGCAGTTCGCGCACCTCGCCCAAAAGATGCAGCTGCAGGTGGTGCACGTGCACAAGGGCATTGCCCATGCGGTGGCGCTGGCCGCTACCTTCATGGGCGCGCGTTACGCGCTTTTTGTTAACCGCGGGGTGTCGTTTCCGGTGGGTTTTTTTTCGCGTTTCAAGTACCGCTCCGCGCGGGTCACCAAGGTGGTGGCCGTGTGCGAAGCCATTCGCCAAGTGGTCTTACGTTCCACCGGCCTTCCTGCGGAAAAAGTGGTCACGGTTTACGCCGGTGTGGATACCGAGCGCTTTCACCCCCAACGCGTGGATACCTTCGCTTTTCGCCGAGAGCTTGGGGTGGCGCCCCACGTGCCGCTGGTGGGTCACGTGGGCATCCGCGATTGGAAGGGGTGGCGAGAACTGCTGGCGGCTTTTGTGGAGGTTCGTCGCAAGCTGCCTGCCGTTGAGTTGGTTCTGGTAGGCTGCTCTTCAAAAACCCAAAGGGAGGCGGTTTTGCAGTACGCGGCCAGTTTGGGCCTTGGGAGTGGTGTCCACGCCACCCTTGCCCGTACCGACATGCCCGAGGTCTTGGCGGCCTGCAACCTGGTAGTGGACCCCTCCTGGGCCGGCACGGGCATTACCGGTACCATCCGCGAGGCCATGGCCTTGGAAAAGCCCGTCGTGGCCACCACCGTCGGGGGGAACGGCGAGCTGGTTCAAGACGGAGAATGTGGCCTCCTCATCCCCCCGCGAGACGTGGCCTCCCTTGCCGCCGCCATCGTACGGCTGCTTTCGGATGCCGAGCTTGCCCGGGGCCTGGGTCAGGCCGCCAGAATCCGGGTGGTGGCTGGCTTTTCTACGGCCATGCGCGGTCAACGGCTGGAAAGCCTCTACACCCAAGCCGTAAAGAATTTTCTGGCTTAGGTTACCAGCGGTACCTCCCCCCACGTGCAAATGTAACCTTTTGGAAACACCGCTACGTTTTCGTAACAGGGTGAGGTTTTCATGAGGTGGAGAAGCGTTCTCAACACATGCGAAGGTTTTACTTGACAATAAGTTCACGAAGCGGTGGCGTTCATGACACAAAAAGGGCAGGTGGCACAGATCTTGGATAGCAGGAGGCGGGGGCATGCCCCAGGTGAGGTGCCTATCGTGAAGAGGAAGGTGAGTGTTCTTGGGCTCGCGGCCATCTGCACCTTTGGCCTCGCAGCCTGGGCCCGGGCAGAAAACCCCTGCGCCAGCTGCCATGAGGAACAGGTAAACGCGGTACGCCAAACGGTACACCAGCGGGCCGCCAAAAACGATGCCCGCTTTTGCGTGGCCTGCCACGGCGATCCGCAAAAGCACCTGGAAAGCGGAGACAAAGCTGATATCCTCGGCCAGGAGACGCTGGCACAGTGGCAAGCTGCCGAAAAAACCGCAGCTTGTCTTTCCTGTCACGGCCCCAGCCGTCTTGAATTTCTCAACAGTCCCCATCATCAAGGACAGGTTTCCTGCTGGTCTTGCCACCCTGGGGTTTGGCACCAGCCGGCCAAGAGCGCAGGGGAGCCTTGCAGCGGCTGCCATCGGCAGGAAGCGGCAAGCTTCAGGAGGGCCTACCGCCACCCGGTGCCCGAAGGCAAGCTTGCCTGTGTGTCTTGCCATGACCCCCATCGCGAGCAGTCCAGCGAGGAGCTGGGGCGTGAGCGCTGCGTGCAGTGTCACCGAGAAGTGGGAGGGCCCTTCGTGTTTCCCCACCTCGCCGTAGAAGACGGGTGCTTAACCTGCCACGCCCCTCACGGCAGCACCAATCGCAGGATGCTGGTCACCGCCGGCAACGGACTGTGCGTGCGCTGCCACAGCCAGAGCAATTTCCCAGGAGTGGGGAAGGTTCCTCACAACTTCAACTTGGCGGGTGGCGGGCGGTGCTTTGATTGTCACTCCGAGCCTCACGGTTCCAACGTGAGCCCGCTATTGGCGCCGAGGCTCTTGCGGTAGGAGGAAAATATGAAGCGGGGAACCAAGTTTTTTGGCGCGCTGTTATTCGCATTGGCAACTGCCGTTTACGCCGCAGAGTTTTCCCTTTCCGGCGCAGGGGGCACCACCAGCGGCGACAAAGGCCGGCGGGACGATCAAGAAGCCTTTCGCTCAGGCCTTGCCGTGAGCTTTTCCCAACGGCAGGGAGGTCTTGATTTTGGGCTGGAATTCCAACCCACCGGCGAGGGCAAGGCTCAGCTGCGAAAAGCCTGGGGCGAGCACGTTCTTTTCCGGGTTTCTTTGAGCCGCTGGCGGCGGTTTTCGGATGATTCGGCATACCCCGATCGCACACCCCTGGGGACTCCGGTGAGCAACCTTTACCCTTTTACCAACACCCTCACGCCGGCCTTTGGCCACAGGGAACCGGTGCTGGATCGTGACCAACTCCTCCTCGAGCTCACGTACGGCACGCCGCAACGGGGCGTGGGGATTTCTCTGGAGGCCCAAAGTCAGAACGGGGATCGCACCCTGCAAGCGGGAGGCTTTGCTTTCGGAGAGGGGGCAGGCCCGGCCTTTTTCCCGGCCAGTTTGGGGAAGCTGGACTCCCAACAATGGCGGGGCGAGCTTTCGGCGTGGGGCGAGCTTTCCGGCTGGTCGGTCAAAGGGCGGGCCGGGCTTGGGGATAGTTCCTCGGACCTCACCGCCCGCTACCCCACGTACGGGGCCGCCCAGCTTTTGGGGATCTCCAGTTACCGCACCAAGGACGATGCGCAATTTTCGTGGCTGCACGCCACGGCCGGGCGCCAATGGGAGAAGGCTGGACTTACGCTGTCCTTGGGAACGAGTCGGACAGAGAACACACCGGGCTTTGCCAGCTCCCAGCTGGGCAGCGTTCTGCGCACAAGACTCTCCCGTGGCCAAGGAGAAAGCACCGTCTCCAGCGGAACGATGGCCTTGTGGCTGAAGCCACTACCGTGGCTTACGGTGGGGGTTTCGGGGCAAGCTCGTGAGGAGGACAGGGAAGCTTCTGGGCAGGTGGGTCTGGAAAGGCAAACCCCAGGCTTTTCTCACTTCGAGCGTTCCCTGGCGGGCTTTGCGGTTTCCCTCCGCGCCCGCACCCGGGGGATTTCGGCTTTGCTTGCCGGCGGGCGGAGTTGGGAGGACACGAACTATCGCCTGGCGTACGCTTTGCGAAAGCAAAAGGAAAATCGGGAGGCGACCAAGGATTACGTGCGCGGTGAGCTCACCTTCCGCCCGGCAGATGGCATTCGTCTGCGGTTACGAGGGGATGGGCGCTGGGAAAACCACACGTTGGAGCTTTCCGAGCAAACCTGGGGTTACGCCGTGGGGGGGCGATGGGAGAAGTGGCTTCGGGGTAGAGCTGAAGCCAGTTGGGTAGAAGGACAATGGGAGCTGGCGCTTGTAGGTGAGCGGATGCGGCTGCGCCAAGTTTGGCAACCACCTTTTTATGACCCCGTGTACGACCCCTCCTGGGAGCTGTTCCCCGCCCCAGCATCGGTTTTTTCGAGCCAGGGGCTCCTGCGCGTGGCACGGTCCGGGGAAAACGGCACGGTTCTTTGGGCTGAAGGAGGGTACCGATCCCAAAGGTGGAACCTGGATGCCGTAATCTTCCCAGGCTTTGCACCGGTGGACGAGCGGGTGGCCGGTTGGACCGGGAACGCCGGCGCGGCTTTTGTCCTTACGTCCACCGATAACCTGCAGCTTTCCGTGGGTTTCGATGAGCCACGAAGGACCGTGAGCCACAAGCTCCACCGGGCAGAGCTCACTTTTGCCCACGCGTTGAGCTCGAAACTCGAGCTCTACCTGCGGGGGCTTTACCGGCGTTTTGACGAGGTTCGTTTTCACGGCGACGACTACCGGCTCAAGGCTTTGGCCTTGGGTGTACGAGGAACCTTTTAAGGAGGCGTTATGCGCACACTGCTGGTTTCCATTTTGGGATTGGCGACGGTCCTAGCCGTCGCTGAGGAGAATAAAGGTCCCACCGTCACCGGTCAGGAGGTCGCTCCCCCAAACCTGATAGCGATCCATGACCCCTCTTCCCCCGACTTTGGGCGAAACTGCTTGGACTGTCACCGTGAGGTGCTCTCCGAGCGGTCCCAGGACCCGCGGGTGGCGGCAATCCACATCAGGATGATTCCGTATACCCCGGGCTTTAACCCCAGGAAGGGCGTAACGAACGCAGTTTGCATCCAGTGCCACCGCTCGGCAGACCTCCGCGAAGGTTCGGCGGCTGGTTTGCGGGTGCAAGTGGACCGCAAGTTGTGTGCTTTGTGTCACGCGCCCGCAGGCCCAGGCAGGGTGTTGTACCGCTAAAAGGAGGTTGCTATGGCTTTCTTAAAGACGGAGCTTTCTCGCCGGCGCTTCATTGAGTTGTCCTCGGTAGCGGCAGCAGCTACGGCTGTGGCCCCCTCGCTTTTCACGGGCTCAAAGACGGAGGCGGCCACCTACGGGCGCCCCGATCCATTGGAAACCGAATCCGGGGTGGAGACCATCTTTACCATGTGCTTTATGTGCCACTCCCGCTGCGGAGCCATGGCTAAGGTGAAAAATGGCGTTTTGCTTAAGGTGGATGGGAGTCCGTATCACCCCAACTGCGCAGACCCCGAGGACCGACTCCCCTACAGCACCCCGGTTACTGAAGCCAAACTGCATCGAGGCAAGAACTGCGCCAAAGCGCAAGCGTACCCCACGCTCATTTACGACCCGCAACGGGTGAAGACTCCCCTCAAGC
The DNA here is from genome assembly GCA_937934115.1 of uncultured Thermoanaerobaculum sp. Taxonomy (GTDB): domain Bacteria; phylum Acidobacteriota; class Thermoanaerobaculia; order Thermoanaerobaculales; family Thermoanaerobaculaceae; genus Thermoanaerobaculum. Next base: position 91,256 of record CALHAH010000009.1, on the reverse strand, counting down.
GGGTAGGTCCCCGGGGTTCCGGTCAGTGGCAGGCCATCTCGTGGAAACAAGCTTTGGACGAAATTGCTGCCCACTTGCGGACCATTCGTGACGTGGAAACCCCCATTGACCCCAACTTCCCAGAATTTGGCCCCAAGGCCAACCAACTCGTCCTTTCCTTTGGCCGTTGGCAACACGGGCAAAAGGAGTTTACCGACCGCTTGTTCGGTTCGGGGTTTGGCACCGTCAACTACCGCCACGACCACACCTCTATTTGCGAGGTGTCCCACCACACGGCCTTCAACCTCATGACCGATTTCAAGAAAAACCACTTTAAGCCGGATTTGGAACACGCCGATTACGTGATTTGGTTCGGGGCCTCGGTCCTGGAAGCCGACTTTCCCCACCAAACCCTGGCGCGCATGTGCGCCAACCTTTTGGCCCGCGGCGGCAAGATGGTAACGGTGGATCCCCGTTGCTCCAAGACAGCAGGGAAGTCGCATCGCTGGGTGCCTATTAAGCCGGGGACAGACGCAGCGTTTGCCTTGGGCATGGCCCGCTGGATCATTGACAACCGGCGGTACGACGAAAACTTCCTCACCAACACCAAAGCCAACGTCAACGGCGAAAAGTCTTTTACCGATGCCACGTTCTTGGTGCGGCTGTCCGACGGCACGTTCGCCAAGGATGCCGCCGGCAACTACCTCGTGGTAAACGGCGGCCAGGTGTACTCGGCCAACGAGGCCCCAGGGGGCAAAGGGGAGCTGGATCCTGGCGTGGTAGAGGTGGACGGTCAGCCTTGCAGAACCGTATGGTCACTGTACGTGGAGCGCGTGCGTGAGAAGACGGTAGAAGAGTACGCCGAGATTTGCGGTGTCCCCGTCGAGATGATCGTGGACACCGCCCGCGAGTTCACCTCCTACGGAAAGCGCGCGGTGGTGAACCCTTACCGTGGACCCGTACAACACACCAACGGCCTGTATAACGCCTTGGCCATTGGCACGCTTAACATGTTGGTGGGAAATTTTGACTGGAAAGGTGGCAACTCCGCGGGAGGCGGCACGTACCGAGAAATGGGTGGTGCCCCAGGCAGCATCGACCCCAAAAAAGTGGTGGGCGGTGTGACGCCCAAGGGCATTCCTCTTTCGCGACACGGCAAATTCTACGAAAAAGACGCCCCCAACCTCTTTGCCCGCGATGGCTACCCGGCCAAGCGGCCATGGACCCCGTTTAACCGGTATTGGCTTTACCACGACCTTATCCCATCCATTGAAGAAGGCTACCCTTACCCCATTGACACGCTCATTACGTACTGGAACGCCCTCCCCTACGCCACGCCGGCACAGCGAGAGGTCTTTGAGCGTACCGTGGCCAACACGGAAAAGATCAAGCTTTTTGTGGCCTTTGACGTCGTCATTGGGGAAGCCTCTCGTTGGGCGGACTACATTCTTCCTGACTCCACCTCTATTGAGCGGTGGGGCACGCCGCACAACGGTTCCCCAGCCGTGACAACCAAAGTGGGCAATTTCCGGAAACCAGCTTTGGGCTCCTACATTACCGTGGAAATCAACGGTAAAGAACGCAAGTTCTACGTGCCTACCTTCGCCCGCGGCAACGTGGCGCTGGATGCCTGGCGGGAGGTAGGCGAGGTGAGAGGTAATTGGCCAGAGGCGGAAGGGCCGCAACTGGCCGAGGACGTCTTCATTGCTTTGGCTGTGCGGTTGGGGATCCCCGGTGTGGGTCGGAATACCTTTGACCTCACGGGCGCCAAACCGGGCCTTGACTGGCGCGCGGACTTATACTCGGCTTGGGATTACTACTTGAACCTGCTCAACAACCTCTCTGTGGATACAGGCGTGCCCCCCGAGGAGATTCTAGAAAAGGGTGGCGTTTTTGCGCCTTTGGATCGCGAGCCAAAAGACCCCGCTTCCCGCTACGAGGGGCCGTACCTGAAATCCCAGTTTAAGGGTCTTGTGCACTTTTACATTGAAGCCTTGGCCACAACGAAGGATTCCATGACCGGTAAAACCTACGATCCCCTTCCCGGCGTACACCCCATTCGGGACGCCATCGGTCGAGAAGTGGAGGAGAGCCCGGAGTACCCGTTTGCCGTGGTTACCTACAAGGACGCCTATCACGCGCAAGCGCGGACTGTGCAGAACTCTTGGTTACGGCTGATCAAACCAGAAAACTTCATTGAGATGAACCGTGCAGACGGCCAAAGGCTGGGAATCCGCGATGGCGATTGGGTGAAGCTCACAGCCCCCAGCGGTGCTGCGGTGCAAGGACGGGTAAAGCTCGTGGAAGGAGTTCGCCCCGGGGTTCTTGCCGTTTCGCACCACTACGGTCACTGGGCCAGCGGTGCGGAAACGGTGAAGATTAATGGGCAAACGGTTGCCGGTGATGCAGCCAGGCGCTTGGGCGTTCAATCCAACTTGGTGGGGCGCTTGGATCCGTACCTAGGAAACGTCTGCCTTATGGACACCGTTGGCGGTAGCGCAGCGTTTTTCGATGCGCGGGTCCGGGTGGAAAAGGCATCGTAAAGGGGGTAAGCCATGGCACAAATCGGTTGGATTATTGACTTGACGCGGTGTGTGGGCTGCCACACGTGCACGGTAGCATGCATTGCCGAAAACAACACGGTACCGGCGGACACCAACCTGGTGGTCCGCAACGGTAAGGCAGTTGGGGTTCGTTATCGCCGGGTCATCGAGCGCGAGATTGGTACATTCCCCAAAGTCAGGCTTGAATTCGTAACCATGTCCTGCTACCACTGTGCGGACCCCGCATGCTTGAAATCCTGCCCTGTAGACGCCATCACCAAGCGGTCCAGTGACGGAATTGTGCTCATTGACCAAGACAAGTGCATCGGTTGCCGCTACTGCGCATGGGCTTGCCCGTACGGTGCGCCGCAGTTCAACGAGGCCACCGGCAAAGTGGAGAAGTGCACGTTTTGCCAGCACCGCTTAGCGGCAGGCTTGGAGCCCGCGTGTGTCACCTCGTGCTTAGGCAAAGCTATCCGTTTTGGGTACGATGTAGGAGGTCCCGGCGAGGTACCAGAAGGGTTTGCCGATCCCTCCCTCACTCGGCCCTCGATTCGTTGGGAGCGCTCGTGAAAGATCCGGAGGAACTGGAAGCCTACGGTCGGTATCTGGCGTTGGTGGGGGAGGCTTGGCTCCTCCCCCCCACGCCTTCCCACCTCGCAGCCCTTGGCGCTCTTGCGGAGCTCTTTGGCGAGCCGGATTTGCAGGTAGCCCACGGGGACAGGCTCAAACAAACGTGGGAGTACCATTTCCGCGTACCAGGTGAGCAAAACCTGCAACCCTACGAATCGGAACATGCAAACCCCGGCGGTCACGAAGTGAGGGTCGAGGTGGCTAGCCTTTACCAACAGGCTGGTTTTTCCACCTCTCCCTACGAGCATGAGCCCCCCGACCACATAGGTCACGAGCTACGTTTCATCAGCGCTTTGGTCATGCGGCAGGCCAGCTGCCACCGTCAGGGAGAGCGTGCAGCAGCTGTAGCGTTGGGCTCCTGGATTGCCGGGTTTATCCGTGACCATGTGCTCGGTTTTTTGGACGTGTGGGTGGGGCGGGTGGAGCAAAAGGGCATGGATCCTTTTTTTCCAGCTCTCGCCAGGGTAAGCTCACGTTTGGTTTGGGGGGTCTATGAAGAATCCGAGAGCGATTCGGGGGTTTTTGCCCCGGGTAAAAGCGGAAGCCTGCCCCCGCACCCGAACCCCTAAGGCCACCTGCAACCGCTGCCTGCACGTGTGCCCCACTGGGGCTGTGCGGCTGGCACCCGGGCCTGAAATTGAGGCGGCTTTCTGCACGGGTTGTGCAGGGTGTGCCGCAGCTTGCCCCACTGGCGCCATTTCGGTCACCCGCACGCAGTTTTCGCCCACCAACAGAAGACTGCAACTTTCGTGTTACCAGGTGGATCCTTCTTCCCTTTGGCCCTGCCTTTTGGGTTTGCACTGGCAAACCGTGGCCGGGGCCCTCGAGCAAGGCCTGGAGGAAGTGGTGTTTGTGGTTGGGCCTTGCCAGTTCTGTGTCAACGGATCGGGGAGGGATGTGCGCGAGCATGCCCGCAAGCTGGTGCGTGAGGTGGCGGCAGGACTTGACCTCCCCGAACCTACCGTGGTTTTTGAAGAGCGGGAGATTCCCTTGGCCAAGCCCCAGGCTGGGGTATCCCGCCGGGCGCTTTTTGCCTCGCTTGTGCGGGATAAAGGTGCATCGCCGGTGTGGACAGGGGAATTCCGCAGGGATGTCCCCTTGCCCCATGTGGCCGTGGGCAAGGTGATGCGCACCGGCCCGTGCTTTCTTTGCCCCGTGTGCGTGCACGCCTGCACCGCCGAAGCCTTGGAGGTGCGCGAGAACCAGTTGCTGTTTCACGGCTCCCGGTGCAACGGGTGCGGTGCTTGTGCCGATGCCTGTGGTTTCTCGGCCCTCCAAGTGTTGCCTATGGCTGCCCAAGGGGAATCGGTCCTCACCGTTGGTCGGGAATCGCTGTGCCCAAAGTGCGGTGAGCCCTTTACCGGTGATGCGGTCCTTTGCCAGCGTTGTTCTTTCCTCAAGGATCGGCAATGCGTGGGATTTTGAGATGGCTTGGACTGGCGGTAGGGGCTTTCTGCGTGGTGCTTTATTTTTGGCAAAAGCCCCGCCAGGTACTGCTGGGGTGGGTGCTCGGCCCCGCCCCTACTCGTACGTCTCCCGGGTTCCAAAGCCCCCATGCGCCCTCACCTCCCCTGCGCAGGGTGGCTATCGGGACCATGATTTCCCCCGCTCGCACCATCGCCGTCTATTCGGACCTTTTTCACATGATCGGTCAGCAGATGGGGGAGGAAGTAACCATCCTTTTAAAGAAAACCTATCGCGAGGTTAACGAGCTACTTTTGAACCAAGAAGTGGATGTGGCCTGGATTTGCACCGGCGGGTGGCGGGAACTGCGGGAATCGGGCAAGGTGGAGTTGTTGGCCGTGCCGCAGGTGAACGGCCAGACCAGTTACCGGAGCTACTTGGTCGTGCGATCAGATGCGCCGTACCAAACGCTTGCGCAGCTGCAAGGCGGCCGAATCGTTTACAGCGATCCCCTCTCCCTCACGGGTTGTCGCATTCCCCGGCAAATGTTTGAGAAGTTCGGATTTACGCCCGAAAGCTTTTTCTCGAAGAGTTTCTTTTCCTTCTCTCACGATGCTTCGCTGTGGGCAGTACGGCGATCGTTGGCCGACGTGGCCGGGGTAGACTCGTTGGTCTTTGATTTTCTGAAGACCCACAGCCCAGAGGAAGTGGCCGGATTACGTATCATTAGCATCTCAGAGGAGTTACCCATTCCCCCCTTGGTGGTTGGTACGTGGGTACCTGGGGCGGAAAGGCAACGTTGGCAGGGCGTTCTCACCTCCCTCCACGAGGATCCCCAGGGCGCTTTTGTTTTGCGCCGTTTAGGTATAGACCGCTTTGTGCTCGCCGACCCCCAGCGCTACCAAGCTTTGCCATAATGGCCTCAATGGTGGTCACGTTTCCTCTCCGGGTCAAACTGCAGTTGGCCACGGTGGTGGCGGTGGTCATTTTTGGCGCCGTAAACGCATTTATCGTTGTGCGCCTCACGTACCGCCAGCTCTGGGAAGAGCAAAATCGCCGCGTTGCCTTTTCCGGAAGACTTCTGGCCCAGCGCTTAGTGGAGCCCCTGCTCTTTGCTGATTTGGTTGCGGCGCAAAGGCTTTTGGAAGAAAGTCTGGAGCTGGATAGCAGCTTTTTGAGCATTCGCGTGGTAGGAAGCGATGGGCGACAGGTGGTGGGCTGTCAGCGCCCCTCACCCACCCCCCAAGGCCCGGAAGCCAGCACCGTTGCGGGTTTTGCCATCATGAACGGGCGGTTGGGGAGAGTTGATGTGGAGGTCTGGCAGGAACCCCTGCGGCAACAGGTGGATCATGCCCTGCGCACGGTCATTGGCATGGTGCTGGGCATCCTCCTGGCAGGCATGGCCACGGCTGTGGGTTTGGCTCGGAGCGTTACCCGGCCGGTGGAACAACTGGTGGCCTTTGCCCGCCAGTTCCACCCCGACCGACCCGATCCGCCACTACCGGAAAAGCGCAACGACGAGCTCGGCCTTTTGGCCCGGGAGTTTGCTGCCATGGCGCGCCGTCTACGCGAACTCCACCAGGAGTCCTTACGGCATGCGCGAGAGCTTGCGCGGTTGGAGCATCTCGCAACTGTGGGAACGCTGGCCGCCGGCGTGGCCCATGAAATCAACAACCCATTGGCGGGGATTCGCTCTGGACTCCAACGCTTGCGGCGGCGAGTGCCCAACGATCCCCATGTGGGCCTTTACTTCGACACCTTTACCGACGCCCTAACCAGGATTGAAAAGGCAGTGCAAGGACTTTTGAACTTCGCTCGGGCTACGGAAGTGACGGTGGAGCCCATCCCGTTGGCCCCAGTGGTAACCGAAGCGGCTGAGCTTGCCAGACCGCGTCTCCTGAAAGCTGGTGTTGCCTTCCTTGCCCATATCCCCCAGGACCTTCCCTGGGTGCAAGGGGACCGGGCACGGCTGCGCGAGGTCTTTTTAAACTTGTTTCTCAACGCCTGCGACGCCATGGAAGGGGGCGGTGAGCTTAAAGTGGTAGCGGAACAGCACGGCAACCGCGTGCGTATTCGCGTTCAGGACACCGGCCCCGGCGTTCCAGCTGAGCTTCAGGAGAAAATCTTTTTACCCTTTTTCACCACCAAGAGGGACAAGGGCACGGGGCTTGGTCTAGCCATGGCGCGTGCCGCTATGCGGGAGATGGGTGGCGACTTAAGGCTAGTTCCCACCCCCGCGGGAGCCTGTTTTGAGCTGTGGCTGGAGCAGTCATGAAAAACAGTGGGGCGGTTCTGGTGGTGGAGGACGAGCCGTCTTTGCAACTCGCCTTGCACGACCTCCTGGCGGAAGCGGGGTTTTCCGTAACCGTAGTTGACTCCCTTGCGGCAGCCACCAGCCAGCTTTCCGCGCGAACCTGGGATGTGGTGCTCTGCGACATGCGCCTTCCCGATGGTGACGGGCTTTCGTTACTGGCGCACACCAACACCCTCGCCGACTCTCCGGCGGTGGTCTTCCTCACCGCCTACGGTACCGTGGAGCGGGCCGTGGAAGCCATGAAAAGAGGGGCCGCAGACTTCCTATCCAAGCCTTTCGACGATGACCACTTGCTGGCAGTGGTGCGACGCAACACCGAGTTTGCTCGCCTACGACGGCGGGTGGCGGAGCTGGAAAGGGCGGAGGAGCAACCCGTTGGGGTAAGCCCCGCGTTCACCGCCGCGTTGGAGCTGGCCGCCACGGTGGCGCGCACTGACGTCGCCGTACTCCTGCAAGGTGAAACAGGTACCGGCAAGGAGATCGTGGCTCGCTTTATCCATCGCCATTCCCCCCGCGCTTCCGGGCCCTTTGTGGCGGTTAATTGTGCCGCCATCCCCGAAACCCTTTTAGAGGCCGAGCTTTTCGGCCACGAGCGCGGGGCTTTTACCGGAGCCCTTCGCTCCCGGCCCGGTCGCTTCGAAGAAGCCTCCGGGGGAACCTTGTTCCTCGACGAGGTGGGCGAGATGAGCTTGCCGGTACAAGCCAAGCTTTTGCGCGTGCTGCAAGATCACACGCTGGAGCGGTTGGGTTCCAACCGCAGCGTAACCGTGGACGTGCGCATCATTGCCGCGACCCAAAAAGAGCTAGCAACGGAAGTCTCCAAGGGGACTTTCCGCCAGGACCTTTACTACCGTCTAAAGGTGGTTCCGATTTCCTTACCGCCCCTGCGCCAGCGGCGGGAGGACATTCCGCTTTTAGCTGCGCACTTTGCCCGTCTCTTTGCGCACAAGTACAACCGGTCTTTTGAGCTGTCACCTGAATGTTTGGCGTACCTTTGCCAGCTTTCTTGGCCAGGTAACGTTCGGGAACTCCTCCACCTTATGGAAAGGCTCGCGGTCACTTGCCCAGCCCCGGTAGTCCGACCTGAGCACCTGCCGCCCGAGTACCGTGCAGCTGGGGTGGCGGCACAGCACCCCGGACCCGGGGGGACCCTCGCTGAGCAAATGCGGGAGTTCGAACGCCGGGTGATCTGCCAAGCCTTGCAAGCAGCTGGGGGCAACCGCAGCCGTGCCGCCAAAAACCTCGGCATTTCGCGCAAGACGCTGTGGGAAAAAATGCGGTTTTTGGGCTTAGATGAGGATAGCTCCTAGCCGTCAAGCTTTAAGCGCGCAAGCTGGAAAGCCATACCTCCCTTCGCCGTGGGCCATCGAGCTCCAGGAAAAAGATGGCCTGCCAGGTGCCCAGCTTGAGGGTGCCCTCGCTCACCGGGACCGTAACCGAGGACCCCACGAGACTCGCCAGCACGTGCGCGTCCGCGTTACCCTCCATGTGCTTAAACGGGATCTTTGGGAGCATCGCTGCCAACGCCTCCAGGATGTCTTCCCCCACCGCCGGGTCTGCCCCTTCGTTGATGAACACCGCCGCCGTGGTGTGGGGCACAAAAATGTGGCAGACGCCTTCCGCCACTGGCGAGGCCGCCACAGCTTCCGCCACAAACGACGTGATGTCTAAAAGCTCCCGTCGCCGGCTGGTTTGCAGTTGGATCCTGTCCATAACCCCCTCACAACGCTGGCTGGATTCCTTCAGGCCAGTACACAGCCCGATAACCCTCGGCCAAAAGCATGACCCGGTGCACGTAGTCCCAGGTTTCGGGAAGCTCCAGGTTTTCCACAAAGAAAGGGCCGTCGCGCCGGCCTGCCCGCTCCCAAGCCGACCATACCCGGTTTTCCCCGGCGTTGTACGCTGCCAACGCAGCTTCCCAAGACCCAAAGCGCGCCCGAAGCTTGCGCAAGAAGGCGGCTCCGGCTTTGAGATTGGTTTGCGGATCTTCCAAGGCGGCCGCGGACAGCCCGGCGGTTTCCGGCAACAGCTGCGCCAACCCCACGGCTCCCTTGGCGGAACGTGCGCGGGGGTTGAATGCTGATTCCTGCCGGACCAACCCTGCCAAAAGCCACGGCGGTATGCCGTGGGCTTTGGCGGCCGCTTCCAGCAGGGACCGGTAGGGGAGCGGCAGGTACCTGGCCAAAAGCTCCCGGGGAAGCCCCGACCAGGGCCCTGTAAGGAGGCGCGGCTCAGCCCGCAGCAACATAGGGACAGCGTCCGGGGGAGGAAACTCCCCCAGCTGCAGGAGTCCAAGCCAAGCCGGACCCACCACCCGCGCCTCTTCCAGCTCTGCCCGCCAACCCACGACCACATCCCCCACCCGTCCCGCGCGCAGCCACCACGTGGCCCAAGGGGGAGGGCCCGGGGCGGGGGGCAAGGCTCCACCAAGGCTCCAGCTTACGGCAGCACCGGAAAACCGGGAGGCCCACTGCGCGGGGAGATCGGGGTGGCCCGAGCCGGCCAGTTGGCGCAAAGGTTCGGGGTTTTCCCTCTGCAGCTCCACCCACCCACTCCAAAACTGGGCCAAGCGAGCAAGCCTTGCTCCTGCCGTTTCCGCCGGCAAAGTCAACTTTTTCCCCTGCACGGCAAAGGACACGAGCGCCCGCCGTGCCACCCACTCCCAGCGGCCGGGCTTGAAGGGAGCGCTGGCCTCTAAAAGCCCAGGCACCTCGGCCCACCGCCCTTGTTCCAAAAGCGCCTCTGCCAAAAGAACCTGCGCTTCCGCTTTTGCGCTCCCTGTAGCACGCTTCTCCGCTTCTCGGGCTGCCACCGCCATCTGCGCAAACCAACGCAAGCGCTCCTGGCCTTCCGCCCGCCACGCTTGTTGGCGAAGGGCCTGAGCCAAAAGCAGGTAGCGTTCAGGCGAGCTGGCGGGTAGCCTCTCGGCCCACCGCTGGGCATCCTGGGGACGCCGCAAGCTCAGCGCGGCTTTAGCCGCAACCGCTGCTGCCCCTGCCTTGGAAGCAGCTCGAGCCGCTTTCGCGGCTTCCCCCGCCACCAAAAACCCCTCGGCCACCGTCGCCCACTGCTTGGCGGTAAAGCCTTGGGCTACCTCCTCCCAATTCGCCTGCGGAAAAGCCCAGCGAAAATCCCGAGGGGATTCCAGGAGCAGCTCCCTTTGCTGACGCTGCCGCTCTTCGGGCCAAAGTTGGGCGTAGAGGGCCCGCGCCCGGAACCGGTTGGTGGGGGAAAAGGTCTCAGGGGGTGGCAAAAGGTGCCTGGCCTCCGCCATTTCCCCCCTTCGCTCCAGACCCTCGCACGTGGCCAACAGTACCCGCTCACGGCCCTCAGCCGAAAGCCAAGGGGCACTCTGCAGTTGGGTTAGCAATGCTGTCGCTGACTGCGCACGCCTGGCTGCTTCTTCCAGTTTGCGGGCAGCCACGATCGCCTGCCCTCCGGAAGGTGCTGCCAAGGAAAAGGCGCGCAGCGCCGATGTGGGCGATCCTGCGTCGCACGCGTAAAGTCCCCACAGCATGGCAGCATCGCGCCGCTCTGCCGGTTTCCCAGCCACCGCCACCTCTAGGCAAGCCTTTGCCTTTTCCGCTGGTCCTCCTGGGGTGCCCAAGGCGCCCAGCAGGGTTGGGGCCGGTGGCTTCGCTTTACAGGCGAAAAGGAAGAACGCGGCGCAAAGCCCGGCCTTAGAGGCCCAGCGCGTCAGGGTCCCCATCAGCTAAGGTACGCACCAGCTCCTCGTAAAAGTAGTCGGATACGGCCCTCACCTCCGGCGGGATGCGCTGCTCGTACATTTCCCGGGAACGGTCAATATCCTCCTTCAAGCGGGCGTAGATATCGCGGCTGGCTTTCCCCTCCTGCACCGCTTGCTCATTGTAAAGCCGGATTTCAGACACCAAAAGCCGCGCAAACCGCCGTGCCTCCTCGTGCTTGCGCTCCTCCTCCGGTGAGCGAGGAGGGGTGACCGGTGCCACTTCCACGCGCTGGGTGGCCGAAAGGTCCGCTTCTGGTGGTGCCGAGGGGGCTGGTTCCGGGGCAGGGGCGGAAACCGGTATTGCCTCTGCCGCGGGCTGCGCAACGTCACCCCACGGGGAGCCTGCTACTGTCCCCTCAAAACCGAAACTTGGTTCCGCCGCTGGTTCCTGAGCGGGTCGCAGGTCCTCCACTGGCGCCAAAGCGGGGGTGGGTACCGTCGGCCGTACGGCCAGGGTTTCCAACTGCAACCCCACCAGGTACGTGAAAAGCTGCAGCCACTCAATCGCCAATCCATGCTCGCCTTGTTCCGCCAAAAGCGCCCCCACCACCTTGCCCCGCAACGACATGGGAAGAAGCAAAACCGAAGCCCCGGGGTTGCGCAAAAACTCCTGCAGGAGGGGATCATCCCCGGCCCGCACCAACACCGGCTGCCCGGCTGCCGCCTTGGCAAAAGCTGGGGAGGCATCCACCGCCCCCTGCCAGCGCCGGACGGCTTCCGGGTCAAAACCCACGCCGCTCCAACCCATAACCTTGCCGTCGCGAAACACCAAAATCGCCCTTCCTCCTGCGTAGGGCTCCAACGCCCGCAAAAGCCCTTGCAGCACCTCCGACTGAGCCCTCCCCGCATCCAAATCACGCACTGCCGAAAGTTTGAGGGTGGTTTGCGGTTGCGGTTCGGGGAGGAAATCCGGAACAGCCGACAGCGGAAACAACACCTCCGGATCGCTGGGCAGGACCAAATCCACATCGGCCACAATTCGGCTGGCCGCTTCTTGCACCTCTCGCGCCACCGTGTCCAACTTAGCCCGAAGCAGCTCTAAAGCGGCCTCGCGCACCTGCTCGAGATGAGCCAAAAGTGACTCCTTTCCAGTCATGGGAACCTCCTGGCCATGCGCCTCTTGCATTATTGGCCGCCAACGCTGTACTGTCAAGGAAGCTTGCGTTGGCAGGTGCACTTTGCTACTTTTTTCACGAGAGGAAGGAGGAGGTCCCATGCGGATCCCAACCGTTGTGGTGGCTTTAACCCTTAGCGCTCTGGTAGCGTGCGGTGGCAAAAAGCAAGAGCAGGCCGCCAAGGTCAACCTCGGGGAGCAGCTGGCCAAGGTCAAGACCTTGCACGCCCAGCACCTAGAAAAAGCCCAAAAGCTCAGGGAGCTTCGCCATGAACTCGGTCAGCTCAAGGCGAAGCCCAAGCTGGATGCCGCCGAGGCGCAACGGAAGCAGGAGTTGGAAGAACAAGTGAGGCAAGCCTCCAAGGAGCTGGATACGGTCTTCACCGAAGATCAAAACGAGCTCGCGAACTTTCTCAACACCGCCCTCAACGATGCGCCGCAAGCTCCGGAGACCCTGGAAGGCCTTAAGATCTACGCCGAGGACACGATTCTTAATGCCAAGGATTTCATGAATGAAGCTGGGGATTACCGCAAGGCCGTGGAGCTTCTGGAAACCGCCCAAAGCTATTTCGAAAGCGTTTCCGCACCGGTTCCGTCTGAGCTCACAAGCCTTTTAGAAGAGGCACGCAAATTCCGCTTTATCACCAAGGAGCGCTTTGACCAAGTGCAAAAAGGCATGACCACGGAACAAGTCAAGGGCATTACCGGCACGCCCTTAGCCCTCAACGTCCGCGAGCAAGAGGTCAAGGGCAGGAAGGTAACCATTTGGCTTTTCCGCAGCGAGAGTGGAGACATCGCTTCGTTCTTCTTTGACGAAAAGGGCAAGCTTTACAGCAAAGACTGGAAAACCGGCAAGTAAGGCTTCATTGACGCCCGAGTGCTGATCCGATAGACTCTCTTCGCGCGGCTGCTCCAGCAGCACTCAGGCGCGGAGAGGGGGTGACGGTTTGTATGCCTACGGTCGTTCACGTACGTGAGAACGAATCGTTCGAGCAGGCTTTGCGCCGCTTCAAACGCAAGTGTGAAAAAGCCGGCATCCTCTCGGAAATCAAGAAGCGCCAGCATTACGAAAAACCCTCGGAGCGCCGGAAGCGCAAGCTGATCCAAGCGCGCAAGAAGCTTTTGCGCAAGCTTGCCCAACAGAGGAAAGCCGGTCTCCTGTAAGCTGTATGCACCAAGCTTTAGCAGCGCTGGAGTGGCGGCAAGTGCTGCAGCTGGTGGCGTCTTTCGCCCGCACAGAAGCGGGTCGGGGCCTTGTTTTGCAAACCCTGCCTGCTTTTGGTGCGGAGGCGCAGCGCGCCTATGGCTTAGCCCGCGAGATGGCGCACCTCGTTGCCCACCAGGGTACCTTGCCGCTTTCTTCCCTGGAAGGCCTTTCGCTTTTGCAGTCGCCCGAAGGGGAATGGAGCCCGCAGGAGCTGGCGGAGCTGGTGGCGCTGGTGCACACGGTGGAGGAGGTACGGCAAGCGGTTTTGGCCGCGGCTTTCGGGGCTTTTTTAAAGGAGCTCGTGGCCCAGCTTCCCAACCTTTCTGGGTTTCTGGCCTGGTGCCAGGCGCGCTTAGACAAGGAAGGGCACATCCTGGACAGCGCTTCGCCTGCTTTGGCGCAAGCGCGCCGCCATCGGGAACGGGTGCGGCAAACCCTGCACCAGGAACTGGAAAAGCTCACGCGGCAAATCCCTTTTGCCTCGGGGCCCTTCACGCTCCGCCGGGATCGTTACTGCTTCCCCATTCCCGCTGCGGAAAAGGGAAAGGTGGAAGGGCTGGTTCTGGATGCGTCCAATAGCGGTGCCACGTTTTTTGTGGAGCCGTTTTCCCTGGTGGAGCTCAATAACGCCTTAGCCCAAGCGCAAGCGCACATTCGCGAGGAAGAGGAGAGGATCTTGGGAGAACTGCGGCTTGCGTTCCTCACGCGGCGCGCCCAGTTACTTCAAGCCGGGCACATTGTGGCCACCCTTGATGCCTTTCAAGCCCGCGTGCTGTTTGGCGAGCATGCCCACGCCCGACTGCTGCCACCGGGGGAAGGGAACGTGTTTCGCGTGGTGGAAGCGCGCCACCCTCTGCTGGATCACGAGCTCGCCCCTTTGCGTCAAAGCGTTCTGGGGGAAGCCGGCAATCGCCAACCGGTGGTGCCCACGTCGTTGACGTTTCCGGAGGACGTGCGAGTGGTTTTGATCTCCGGTCCCAACGCTGGCGGCAAGACCGTGGCCCTGAAAACCGTGGGCCTGTTGGTGCTGATGGTGGCTGCGGGGATCCCGGTGCTGGCCGAAGAGGGCACCCAGCTGCCGGAGCTTTCTGGGGTTTTTTGCCACATTGGTGACGAGCAAAACGTGCTGGCAGAGCTCTCCACGTTTCAAGCAGCCATGACCGCTACCGCTTCTCTCCTGGCCCGCACCGATCCCTCCCCCTTGGTTTTGTACGACGAGCTGGGCTCCGGCACCGATCCCGAAGAGGGTCAGGCGCTGGGCGCGGCGCTTTTGGAAGAGCTGGCCTCCCGCCGCTGGTGGACGCTGGCCACTTCCCACCTCTTGGGTCTCGCCGTTCACGTGGAAAACCTCCCTGGTGCTGCCAACGCCGCCATGGGCTTCGACGAGCGGAGCGGTCGGCCTACCTACCGCCTGAGCCTGGGCTATCCCGGACGCTCCCGGGGGCTTGCTTTGGCGCGCGCGTGCGGACTGCCCGAAACCCTCGTGCGGCGGGCCGAAGCGCTGCTTTCCGGAGCTTACGTATCCACAGACCGGTACCTTGCCCGGCTGCAACAGGAAACGGAGGCCCTCCAGGAGGTCCAACGCCGCTTGGCGGCGCAAGAGGCGGCGGTGCAAGAGGCGCTCAAGCAACTGCAAGCCCAGGAACGCGCCTTGATCGAGGAAAAACAGCGCGTACGCCTGTCCCTCCAAGGAGAAGTGGTGAAGCTCCGGCAGCAGGCCCAGGAGCGATGGCAAAAGGTTATGGCTGAGCTGGAAGCGGCCAAGAAGGAGGGCCAAATCCCCGGCCGGCGTAAGCTAGCCGCTTTACGCTCACAAGCCTTGAGCCTCTCCCTTCCCGAAACCCACGCGACGTCGCAAAAAGAGGGTTGGTCCCCGGGGGCGACCGTAGAAATCCAGGGTTTTCCCGGAGAAGGCAGGGTCCTGCGGGTCCTGGGTCCTAGGCTGGAGGTGGCCATCGCCGGGAAGAGGGTTTGGGTGGAAAGCGCGGCGTGCCGGTTAGTGTCAAGCCCGAAAGGGCAAACCCACCTTACGGTGGAGGCCGGCCCCAGCGACGAAGAGCTTTCCCTTTTGGGTTTGGATCGGGAAGAAGCGCGGGCTCGGCTAGAAAAGTTTTTGGATGCCGCCTTTTTAGCTGGGCTGCCACGCGTCCGTATCGTGCACGGCCACGGTAGCGGCGCCCTGCGCCGAATGGTTTGGGAGCTGCTCAAGGAGCACCCCGCCGTCCTCTCCTACGCCCACCCTCCCCACTACCGCGGTGGCACGGGGGTCACCGAAGTGGAGCTGGGGTCTTAAGCCGTGGCGCTTTATGACCTTTCCCGCCAGGTGCTGGAGCAGGTTCGCCAAGCTGCGGACATCGTGGCGGTGGTCAGCGAGCACGTAAGCCTGCGGAAAGCCGGTAAAGACTTCGTGGGGCTTTGCCCGTTTCACGGGGAACGCACGCCTTCCTTTTACGTGTCCCCGGAAAAGGGCACCTTCTACTGCTTCGGCTGCCGCAAGGGTGGCAGCGTCTTCGACTTCGTGATGGAAACCCAGCACCTCTCCTTTCCCGAAGCCGTGGAGGTCCTGGCCAAGCGCTTTGGCGTGCCGCTGCCGCAAGCTTCCGCCGCCAGCAGGCGGCGGGAGGATTTGACCCAGCAAATAACCCGAGCGCTGGAAGCCGCACAAGCCTTTTTCCTTTCCCACGTTTCCAGGGATCGGCCGCGGGCCTTCCTGGAAGGTCGGGGCATCACGCTGATCCAGGCGCAGGAGCTGGGCTTGGGGTTCGCCCCCCCAGGGTGGAGGGAGCTTTTGGATCACCTGCAGGGCAAGGGGTTTTCCGAACAGGTCCTGAAGGCAGCCGGGCTGGTGGTGCAGGGGGACCAGGGGCGACTTTGGGACCGCTTCCGCGATCGGGTGACCATCCCCATTCGCAACTTCCGGGGAGAACTTATTGCGTTCGGAGGGAGAGCCGTGGGGGATGCCCAACCCAAGTACCTCAACTCCCCTGAAACCCCAGTCTTCTCAAAATCCACCGTGCTTTTTGGCGGGCCGAAGGCTTTTGCCGCCATGGCGGCCAGCGGCGAAGCCATCCTGGTGGAGGGCTACTTCGATTGCCTTTCCCTGCAACTTTGCGGCTTTCCTCACACCGTGGCTACTCTTGGAACCGCCCTCTCAGATCACCACGTCCGCGAGCTGGCCCGACGGGTGCAGCGGGTCTTCCTCTGCTACGACGGCGATGCGGCTGGTCTCCGGGCCGCCCGTGCCGCTCTAGGCACGCTGCTGGCCGCCGATTTCGAGGTCCGCGTGGTGCTGTTGCCGGAGCACAGCGATCCCGACCTCTTCGTTCGCCAAAACGGTAGTCAAGCCTTTGCTCAGCTTTTGGCTTCCGCTTGCGGCCCCGCCGAGTTCCTGCTCCGCCAGGCCGGGGATTCCTTGGCCGCCCGCCGCCAGCACCTGCCGCAAGCTCTGGAAATCGTCGAGCGCTGCCCTAACCCTGTACGGCGTTACGTCCTTAAGGAAGACCTGGCCCGTGGGGCAGGTGTACCCGTGGACCAGCTAGGGCCCCTCTTGCGCGTACCCAAAACCGCTGCCCCCGGGGAGGAGCCGCGAATTCCGGCGGGGGAGCTGGCGCTCTTGCGGGGGCTTTTGCTGGACACGCCTCTTGAGCGAAGACCGGGGCTTTTGACCCGTATCCCCGTGGACGAGCTGCAGCACCCCCTTTGCCGGCAGGTGATGGAAGTTCTAGTAAGTTTAGACTCTTCAGGGACACCCCTTGAAATTTCTGCCCTCAGCACCCACATTAATGAGCGTGAGGCGCGGCGCCTGGTGGCCGCGCTGGAGTATGAGGCCCCTCCCACCAGCGAGGAGGGGCTCGAGAAAATTTTGAGGGAACTTTGGGAACGACAGAAGAAAAGACAGCTCGCCGCCTTAACCCAGGAAATCCGGCGGGCCCAGGCAGAACAAGACAGGGAAGCGCTGGCTCGAGCTTTGGCCGAGATGCAGGCCTTAATGCGTCAAGCCGGCGCTTCCCGTTGAGGAGGGAAAGGTGGATTTTGACCGCGACGTTACCACGCTGAGCTTGGAGGAAAAGTACCCTGAGCTTCCCCGCCTTCTCCAGCTGGGGAAGGAGCGGGGGTATGTTTTGGTGGACGAAATCCTGGAGATCCTGCCCGAGGAAGTGGCAGCTAGCCCCGAGGAGCTGGACGAGATTTACCTGCGGTTTTCCGAAAACGACATCGAGGTTATCGAAAGCCAAGAAAAGGCTGCTACCTTTGAAGAGGAAGCCGAACGCGCTGCCAACCCAGAAGCCGCCGCCGTCCCTCTCCTGGAGGAGGAGCTGGAGCGCACCAACGACCCCGTGCGCATGTACCTGCGGGAGATGGGGACAGTGAAGCTGTTGGACAAGGAAGGGGAGGTGGCCATTGCCAAGCGCATTGAGGCTGGGGAAGCCAAGGTGTTTTGCGCCCTGGCCTCGTCCCCCAAGATCCTGGAGCTTTTCCTCCGCGCCAACGAAGCCGCGCGTCGAGACCGCCGCTTGAACCGCGACCTTTTGGCGGGACTTTCGGTGAAGCTGGACGAGCGTTCCCTGAGCCGGGTTTCCGAAACCATGGCCATTTTTGCCAAGATTCACGAGCTGGACGTGGCCGGCAAGGCGGTTAAGGAGCAGCTGCGGAAAGCCAAAAAGAGCGGCAAGAAGGTGCAAGAGCTGGAGGCCACGCTCGATCAGTTGGCCGGTGGCATTTCGGTTTTGGTGCGCTCCACCGACTTCACCACCCAAACCCGTAACCGGCTTTTGGCGTTTTTAGGTGAGGTGGAGCGGCGGTTTTCCATCCCCATCCAAACCATCCGCAAAGACGAAGCAAAGCTGAAGACCGAACGCAACGCCGAGCGGCGCGCCTTTTACGAAGAACGCGTGGCGCGCTACCGGCAGGAACTGGCCCAGCTGGAGGCTGAGTACGGTGTGCCTTACGAGGAGTTCAAGCGGGTGGTGGCGCAGGTGAGGGAAGGCGAGCGAGAAACCGATGAGGCCAAGCAGGAGCTCATCGTCGCCAACCTGCGCTTGGTGGTTTCCATTGCTAAAAAGTACACGAACCGCGGGTTGCAGTTTTTGGATCTCATCCAAGAGGGCAACATCGGCCTCATGAAGGCCGTGGACAAGTTCGAATATCGGCGGGGTTACAAGTTTTCCACCTATGCCACGTGGTGGATCCGTCAAGCCATCACCCGCGCCATTGCCGATCAAGCCCGCACCATCCGCATCCCCGTGCACATGATCGAAACCATCAACAAACTTACCCGCTGCCAACGGCAACTGGTGCAGGAGCTGGGGCGCGAACCCACTTCCGAGGAAATCGCCGAGCGCATGGAAATCCCCGTGTCCAAGGTGCGTAAGATCATGAAGATTGCCCAAGAGCCCATTTCGCTGGAAACCCCCATTGGCGAAGAGGAGGATTCTCATCTGGGTGACTTTGTGGAGGACAGCTCGGTGGTTTCCCCCATTGACGCGGTGATTGCCGCTTCCCTGCGCAAACAAGCGGAAGCGGTGCTGCGCACGCTTACCCCTCGGGAAGCGGAGGTGCTGCGTCGGCGGTTTGGGATTGGGGACGGCACGGAACACACGTTGGAAGAGGTGGGCAAAGCCTTCAACGTCACCCGTGAGCGCATACGGCAAATCGAATCCAAGGCCTTGCGCAAGCTGCGCCACCCGTCTCGGGCACGCCACCTCAAGCCCTACCTGGACGTGATCGGCTAGTGTGGGTTTTCGGCACCTTGTAGGGCGGGGTTCCCGGGCGTACAATTCGCCCTGGTGATGCCCGGCCCCAGTCGGGTCGTGCTCTTTACAGGGAGGCGGTGGAAGTGGTGGCACCGGCTGCGGGCAGAGGACGTGGGAAAAAGGGGTCCATAGCTCAGCGGTCAGAGCTGCCGGCTCATAACCGGTAGGTCCCAGGTTCGAATCCTGGTGGACCCACCATACAGGAGGAAACGCTTTGGATACCCGCCAAAAGCTGCAGTACTTCGTGACCCTGCAAACCCTTCTCGACCAGCGGCGCCAAGCCCGCTCCCTTTTGGAAAACCCACCCGAAGAGCTTGCAAGCCATCAAGCCCGTTTTGCCGAAAGGCGCAGGCTTTTGGAAGCCAAAAAGGAAGAGCTTGCCAGAGTCAAAGCCGAACAAGCGGCCCTGCAACAAGAGGTGGATTCCTTGCACAAGGAGCGGGAGCACTTCCGCAAGCAAAAGAGCATGGTCACCAACATGCGCCAGCTGCAAGCGGTGGTTTCCGAGTTGGACCACGTGGAGGCTGAGCTCAAAACCCGAGAGGAAAAGCTGCTTTCCCTGTGGCAAACCCTGGAATCGCTGGAAAAGGAAGTGGCCACTCTGTCCCAAGAGTCAGAGGAGGAGCGCCAAGCTCGAGAGCAGCTAGAGGCGGCCTTTGCCGCCCAAAAGCAACGGGCCGAGGAAGATTTGGCCCGCATCGAGGCACACCTGCGAGAAACGCAAAAGCTCATGGACAAAGCGAGCTGGGAACAGTTCAAAAAACTTTGGAGCACCCGCAAGCCCACAGCCGTGGTACCCATGGACGGAGACTCCTGCTCGGCGTGCCATGCCCAGCTGCGTCCGCACTTGGTGCAGGTTGTGAAATCGGCGGCGGAGCTGGCGTACTGCGACTCCTGCCGGCGATTACTCTACGATCCGGAAACGGTGGCGCCGCTGGTTTTTGAGAAATGAGCTGTTTTCGTGTGGAAATTGATGGTGGTGCCTGGGGCAACCCCGGCGAAGCGGGGGCGGGGGTCGTCATCGTCTACCCGGATGGCACCCGGGAAGAGCACACCGTGTACCTGGGACACGCCACCAACAACGTGGCCGAGTACGCGGCGCTTCTCGCTGCCCTTGCCCGACTTTTGCAGCTCGAGGCCCAAGAGGTGGAAATCCTCACCGATTCCGAACTGCTGGCCCGCCAGCTCACCGGTGCTTACAAGGTACGCGCGCCCCATCTCAAGACCTTGTGGCAACGAGCGCAAGCCGCCTTGGCAAAGTTTTCCCGCGTTCACATTCGCTCCGTGCCGCGAGAGGAAAACACCTGCGCCGATCGGCTGGCGTCGCAAGCCATTGCCCACAAGCGTTCCACCTTGCCCTCCCCCTTGGTCCCATGAGTACGGTGGCTGCCCGTTTGGCCGCAGTGCGCGAGAGGATCTCACAGGCCTGTGCGAAAGCCGGTCGCAACCCCCATGAGGTGAAGATACTGGCTGTTACCAAAACCCACCCCGCCGCCATGGTGGAGGAAGCCGTTGCGGCGGGGGTGGACGCCATTGGCGAAAACCGCGTCCAGGAAGCCGCGGTCAAAAGGCCGGCAGTACGCCTGGACACGTCTTGGCACTTGGTCGGGCCCCTCCAAAGAAACAAAGCAAAAAAAGCCATTGAGCTTTTTGATGTCATTGCCACCGTGGACCGTGTCGCTCTGGCCGATACCCTGGAACAGTTTTTGGCAGCGCGGCACAAGGTCATGCCCGTTATGGTGGAGGTCAACCTGGGGAGGGAGCCCCAAAAGAGCGGGGCCCTGGAGGAGGACGTGCAGCCCCTGGTGGCCCATATTCTCCAGCGCTGCCCTCACCTGGAGCTTACCGGTCTTCTCACCGTTCCCCCGTACCACCCTGACCCCGAACGCTCCCGCCCTTACTTTCGGCGATTGCGGGAATTGGCCCAACACCTCGCGGCCAGGTGGCACGTAAAGCCACTGGAACTTTCCATGGGGATGTCCGAGGACTTTTGGGTTGCTGTGGAGGAGGGAGCCACTTGGGTACGGCTTGGTCGGGCGCTTTTCGGGGAAAGACGGTAAGCCGCATCAGCTTTTTGCGCCCGTGGTAAGCTCAACATTTGGGAGGTTGACCTCATGCACCGTCTCACACCACTGGAAATCCAAGGGGCGTCCTTCCCCACCAAGCTGCGCGGCTACGATCCGGAAGCCGTGCGCGAGTTCTTGCGCGGCCTGGCGGAACAGGTAGAGGAGGAAGCTAAGTTGCGGGGCGAGCTGCGAGCCCAAGTGGAAATGCTCTCCCGCCAGCTGGAAGAGTACCGATCGCAAAGCGAGGCCTTGAACGAGGCGCTCATTGCCGCGCAAAAAACCGCAGAAGCCACCGTAGCGAAAGCCGAAGCCGAGGCCCAAAGGATCATTAACGAAGCGCAAGCCTTAGCTGACCGCCTGGTGGAGGAAGCGCGAGCGCGAGCGGAAGCGGTGGAAAACGTGATTGCCCAATTAAAGAGCCAAAGACGCGCAGCGCGGGCTGATCTTAAGCGATTGGCGGAACTGCTCTTAGGCCTGGCCAAGGACGACGAAGCTGCAGAAAAACGGGAAAGCGAAGCGGCAAGTCTGACCGTGCTACGTCCCCGTCTGCGCGAGCCCAAACCCCAGCCGTGAGTCTTTTGGTTGTCAACGCGTCCCAAGTGGTCACACCGACAGGCAAGGGTCCAGCGTGCGGTCTTGCCCAGGGTCAGGTGCGCATCTTCTCGCAAGCAGTCGTTCGCTGCCAAGGGGAAACCATCGCGTTTGTGGGTAGCCGGCAGGAGCACGATCGTCTTTTTCCCCCCGCCACCCAAGAGCTAGATGCGCAAGGGGGCTGTGTCATTCCCGGTTTTGTGGACCCCCATACCCATCTTCCCTTTGCCGGCTACCGGGAGGATGAGTTTGACCGGCGGTTGGCCGGCGAGACCTACGCCCAAATTGCCGCTTCCGGTGGCGGCATCGTCAAGACCGTGGCTGCCACCAGGCAAGCAAGCGAGGACGAGCTTTTGCGCCTCACGCTCTTGAGGCTTGCGCGGCAACTGCTTCACGGCACCACCACCACCGAGGCCAAATCCGGGTATGGGCTAAACACCGAAAGCGAGCTCAAGCAACTACGCGTTTTGCAAAGGGCTAGCCAACTGCAGCCGGTGGAAATCATCCCCACAGCCATGCCCGCGCACGAGGTGCCCCCGGAGTGGCGCCACAATCCCGATGGGTATGTGGATTTGGTTTTGGAGGAGATGTATCCGGCCATCGCCGCTGCCGGATTGGCCCAAGGCGTGGATGTCTTCTGTGAAAAAGGGGTGTTTTCGCCGGAGCAAACGCGAAGGCTTTTGGCCCCGGCCAAGTCCTACGGTTGGAACATCCACCTTCACGCTGACGAGCTTTTCCCCTTGGGCGGCGCCCAGCTGGCTGCCGAGTTAGGAGCGCTTGCCGCCTCCCACCTTCTCCACGTGTCTCGGGAAGGCATGCGGGCATTAGCTCAGGCTGGCGTGGTGGCCGTGGTTTTGCCCGGCGTTTCGTTTTTCTTGCGCGATCGTTACGCCCCGGTGCGGGAGCTCATAGGTGCCGGTGTGCCAGTGGCCCTAGCCACCGACTGCAATCCCGGTTCTTCCCACACCGAATCTATGACCGCCATCATGCAGCTTGCGTGTCTCGGCGCCGGTATGTCCTCGGAAGAAGCACTGGTGGCGGCTACCCTCAACGCGGCTGCCGCCCTGGGCTTAGCCCACCGCCTGGGTAGCCTGGAGGTGGGCAAACAGGCGGATTTGGTGGTTTTGGAAGCCCCGAACCACAAGCACCTCGTCTACCATTTTGGCGTCAACCTGGTGCGCCACGTGGTGAAAAAAGGCCAGGTGGTTGTTCGAGACGGGGTTTTTGCGGCCTAACTGGCGCTACCGGCCACGTACACGGTTCGCGTGGGGAAGGCAAATGCCGAACCTTCGCGCGCCACAATCTCAGCCACAGAGAAGTTGAGCTCTTCCGCCAAGGCTAGGTACTCCCCCCAATCCTGGGTTTGCAGGTGGCAGTAGATTTCCACCAGCAGCGCCGATTCCCCAAAGCCTCGGAACCGGCAGCGGGCCCCCTCCTGCACCACGCGCGGATGGGTAGCCAGGAGCTCCCGGATGGCCGCCAAAACGCGCCGCAGTTTTTCCGGATGCGTGTCGTACACCAGGCTCAGGGTGGGGTTGTACAGCATGCGGTCGCGGGCCGAAAGATTCACCACCTCGCTACCCACCACGGTGCTGTTGGGAACCGTAACCACCGTTCGCTCAAACGTGCGAATGCGGGTGGAACGCAAACCCAAATCTTCCACCGTGCCCACCAACGAACCGATGCGCACGGTATCGCCCAAGGAAAAGGGGCGGTCAGCAGCAATGGCCACAGCGGCAAAGATGTTTTCCAAGGTCTTTTGCGCGGCAAAGGCTACGGCTACGCCGCCAATGCCCAGGCCGGCCAGCGCCGTGGTTACCGGCACGCCCACCACGTGCAGTACGGCCAACAAGCCGAAGGTCACCACCAGAATGCGGCCAATACGCCTGAAGATGGGGATAAACCCAAACACCAAGCTGTGCTTTTCCTGGGCCAGGGAAGACCATTGGGAGGAAAGGCGATCCCAAAGCCTGAAGAAAAACCAGGTGGAGGCCACGATGGCCAAGAGCTTGACCAAAGCTTTCGCCACAGCCGTGGTCATGAGCCCTAAAAAGCTGCCACCACCCCACAGCAACACGCTCCAAAGCCAAAGCCCCGCAGGGCCGTCCAAGGCTTCTGCCAGTGCATCGTCCCAACGCACCCCGGTTCGAGCTGCCAAGCCACGGGCCAAAAGCGCCACAAAATGCCCCAACCGCCGGGAGACCCAAAAGCCCAAGGAAAGCAACAGTGCCAAGGTCACCCATTGCCAGAGGGCGAGGCCAACAAAGGAAACGGCAAAGAAGACCGTGGGCAAATGGTCCCCCACCCACCCAAACCCGTGACGCCGGTAAAGGGTGGGGATTTCCGCCACGGTTTCCGGCGCGAACACCCAGCGGTGACCCACTCCCGGGTCGTAACGATCCGCCAAAAGCAAATCCACCTGCCGACCCCGCACTTCCAACACACCCACCCGCTCCCGATCTTCGGGTAACCCCAGCTCCGGGGTTCCGGCGGGATCGTTGCTTACCCTTTCCGGTTGCAAAAGGTTGCGGCGGACGCTCACCAGGAAAAGGCGGCGGGCCAAAAGCGGCCCCTGCACCGCCTGCTGGTCTTCTGGAACGGTCGAGAGGTCCAAGTAGTGCGCCGCTTGCTCGAAGTTGCCCTGGCGTGCCGCTTCCAAGAAGGCCTCAAGGGCTTCCCTGGGACTTCCTTGAGAAAGGTCGGTGGCAGCAGTTAGACCAGGGTTGAGCTGGGCTTGCGCAGTGGGTTTTTTGCCTTCCACCACCACGCGGTACCAAAAGGGCGCTGAAGACACGGTTCTCCTGGTGAAAAGCCAAGCCAACTCGCCGGTGGCAGCGTCCCGGGTACGCCGCAGCCACACCTCACCGGAAATCCCCGAGCGGGAAAAGCGCAAGGCCACCACCGTGTTGAGCGGCACCCCGCCTTCCACGGGTCCCTCCGGGCTTTCTGAGGTTACGGCCTGGGCCCGCGCAGAAAGGCGAGAAAGTACCCGGCAAAGCTTTTCCGCCACCTCCGGGCCCAGGGCGGCTTGCTGTTCTTTCGGGATTTCCGCAAGGTCCAAGAAATGCGCAGCCCGCCGAAAGTCCTCCGCCGCGCATGCCGAAAGGAAACCGCGAAAAGAAGCCGCCGGGGTACCCCGTGCCACGTCTGCCGGAGGTGGACCAAGCCCCGGGTTGATGGCGTCCCGAACCGCCACCTCCAACCCCCATACCGGGGCTACCAGCCATAGCAGCAGGAAAAGCCTCACCCTCATGACCTGCCAGTTTACCCTCGGGGAGAGGTAAGCACCTTAAGCGTGACAACACTGGGCAAAAGGGTCTTTTTTCCTGCCCGATCGAAGAACACCACCACCCGGGTTTGCGCTCCGGAAGCTTGCACCTGCAGCACCACACCGCGGCCAAAGGTGGGGTGTTCCACCTTCATCCCTGGGCGAAAACCGTTGTCCGCGATCGCCTGGCTGGGGGCCTCCTGCCGTGGCTGGGGGTGGGGCGGAGGTGCCCAACGCGGTTGAGGCAAAGGCGTCACGCCTTCCCGGCGGACGTCAGGTGGCAACTCGGCAAGGAACCGGCAGGGGCGCGTGGTGCGGGTTTCTCCGTGCAGCCGCCGGGTGCGAGCCCAGGTGAGTACCAGCTTCTTGCGGGCCCTGGTCATGCCCACGTACAGAAGCCGACGCTCTTCTTCCTCGTCGGAAAGCTCCGCTTCCTCCCCCCGCATCAGCGGCAAAAGCCCCTCCTCCAAACCCACCAAGTACACCACGTCAAACTCCAGCCCTTTGGCAGCGTGAAGGGTGGAGAGCAGCACCGATTGGGGTGCGGTTTCGGCATCAGCGTCGGACAAGAGTGCCACCTCGTCCAAGAAGCTGGTAAGGGTGAGGCCACGCTGCTCCGCCTCAGCGGCAGCGCTCACCAGTTGGTCAAGGTTGGCCAGGCGCGCCCGGTCCTCTTCGTCGCGGCTATCGTACTGAGCGGTTAAACCGGATCGCTGCAGGAGCTCTGTAACCAGCTGGCGTAAGGGGTCGTTAGCTCGCTGACGGAGAAAGTCCACCAGCTGCCAAAACTGGGCTAAAGCCTCCCGCGCCCGGGGGGTGAGGGTTTCCGGAAGGCGGCGGGAAGCTTCAGGCAGCGAACACCCCAAAGCACGGGCTGCTTGCTGCAGGCGCTCCAAGGTGACGGCCCCCAGTCCTCGCGCTGGCACGTTTACCACGCGAACGAAGGCAAGGCCGTCATCGGGGTTGGCTACCAGCCGGAGGTACGCCAACGCATCGCGCACTTCCGCGCGGTCCCAAAAACGGACACCCCCCACCACGCGGTAGGGTACACCCCAGCGCACCAGCTCCGCCTCAAACGGCCGGGAAAGGGCGTTGATACGGAAAAGAACAGCTATGGATGTGCGCCCCGCCGCGCGCTCCCGGCGGATGTCCGCCACCACGAGGCTCGCTTCGTCGCTTTCATCGGCCGCCGCAAGCACCCGAACCGGCTCCCCGTGCCCACCGCGTGACCGGAGAACCTTTGGCCTTCGCCGGCTGTTGTGAGCAATGACCGCCGCTGCGGCTTGGAGAATGGGTTCGGCCGATCGGTAGTTGTTGCCCAGCGTGAGCACTTTGGCACCCGGGTAGGTGTGCTCAAAGCGCAGGATGTGCTCCAGTTCTGCCCCCCGAAAGCGGTAAATGCTTTGGTCCTCGTCTCCCACCGCCGTAAGGTTGGGGTTGGGGCCTGCCAAATGCCGAAGGAGTTCCATTTGCACGGGGTTGGTGTCTTGAAACTCATCCACCAAAAAGTACGTGAAACGCTGGCGCAAGCTTTGCCGTACGTGGGCCTCTTCCGAAAGGAGCTTCACCCCCAGCACCAGCATGTCGTCAAAATCCACAGCACCGGCTTCCTTGAGCCTTTCCTGGTAGCGCGCCAGCACCGCCAACAAAACGTCAGAACCCAGCCCAGCTGAGCCGTTTTTCCACCGCGAAATAGCGGCCCGAGCTGTGCGCGGCGAAAGCTGGGTAGCGGGAATGCCCAATTCTTTGAGCACCTGGTCTACCAGCCGCCTCTGTTCCTCCTCATCCGCAATGGCAAAGCGGGACGGAAGCCCCACCTTTTCCGGGTGTTGCCGCAAGAGGGTCAAGGCAAAGCGGTGAAAGGTACCCACAAAACCACCCCGTAACGGCCCCCCCAAAAGCTTTTCCACGCGTTCCGCCATTTCCCTCGCCGCTTTGTTGGTAAAGGTAACCGCCAAAATGTTGTGAGCTTGCGCTCGTCGCGAGGCCAAAAGCCAGGCAATACGGTAGGTAAGAACCCTTGTCTTGCCCGAACCAGCCCCCGCCACCACCAAAAGCGGCCCTTCGCCGTGGGTGACAGCTTCCCTTTGCTCAGGATCCAACTCCTCCAAGAAACGCACGCCTTCCTCCCGTAGGCGGGCATTGTACCTGGGAAAAGGCCTACTCCACGGTGACGCTTTTGGCCAAGTTACGCGGCTGGTCCACGTCGCAACCCCGCAGCACCGCCACTTGGTAGGCCAGAAGTTGCAGCGGCACCACCGAAACGATGGGCAAAAGCGGCCACGGTAGGCGCGGCAGAGGGATGAGTTTTTTCGCCAACTCCCGCAAGCGTGGGTGCTCGCTGTCCCCCACCACGTACACGGGGGCTTTGCGCGCCCGCACTTCTTCTAGGTTGGAAAGGGTTTTCTCCGCGAGCTCAAAGGCCGGACACAAGCCAATCACTGGGAAGTTCTCATCCAAAAGGGCAATGGGACCGTGCTTCATTTCTCCCGCTGGGTAGCCCTCGGCGTGAACGTAAGAAATTTCCTTTAGCTTCAAGGCACCTTCTAAAGCAATAGGGTAAAGCACGCCGCGCCCCAGGTACAAGGCGTTGCGGGCATGCTGGAGGTCTTCGGCCACAGCCTCAACGGGAGGCGCCGCCTGGAGAGCTTGCTGAAGGTCGTAAGGGAGTTGCAAAAGCCGCCTTTCCAGGGTCTCGTCAGGTTCGCCGCGGGCCCGTCGCCATGCCAAAGCCAGAGCCAAAAGGGCCACCAGCTGTGAGGTAAAGGCCTTGGTGGAAGCCACCCCGATTTCGGGGCCAGCACTGGTGGGCAGCTGAACGTCTGCAAGCCTTTCGGCCATGGCGCCGCGCACGTTGCACACGCTGGCCACTGGCACCTGCTTTTCCTTGGCGAAGCGCATGGCCGCCAAAGTGTCAGCGGTCTCCCCCGACTGCGTAATGCCCACCACCAGGGACCCGGGGGGGAGGATGGGCTTTCGGTAACGGAACTCGCTGGCGTAGTCCACCTGGCAGGGAATCCCCGCTAGGTTTTCCAGGTAAAACTTGCCCACGTGTGCCGCATGCCAAGAGGTGCCACAGGCCACCAGGTGCACATTGGCAAGCGCCTGTAACCGTTCCGGGGGAAGCCCCCAGCGGGAAAAATCAAAGCCTTGCTCCCCCACCAGCACCTGCAAGGTTTGCGCACACGCCCCCGGCTGCTCGTGGATTTCCTTGAGCATGAAGTGCTTGTAGCCGCCCCTTTCCACCTGCCCGGCGTCCCAATCCAAGACCACCTCGGCGCGGCTCGTCGGCCGGTCTGCCGCGTCAAGGATGTACACCCCCTGCGCCGACAGCAGAGCCACATCCCCGTCTTCTAAGTGCAGGCAACGCCGGGTGAGGCTCACCACCGCTGCAGGATCGGAAGCCACGAGGGTTTCGCCCTCGCCAAAACCCAAAACCAACGGTGGACCTTGACGGAAGGCCACCAGCACCCCGGGCTCCCGACGGTCCATGGCCACCACCGCAAACTGTCCGCCAAGGCGGCGGCGCACCCGCAGTGCCCGCTCCAGGAGGCTGCCTTGCTCCCGCGCCAACAGGTGAGCAATGACCTCGCTATCGGTGTCCGAAGCAAAATGCGCCCCCTCCCGCTGGAGCTCTTGTTTGAGTTCCAGGTAGTTTTCGATGATGCCGTTGTGCACCACGGCACAAAGCTTTCGGTCATCGGTGTGCGGGTGGGCGTTGCGCTCCACCGGTGGTCCATGGGTGGCCCAGCGCGTGTGGCCAATGGCCACCTGCCCGGAGATGGACGCCGCGTACGCTTTTTCCAGGAGGTTGACCAGCTTGCCCTCTGCCCGCAACACCTGCAAGTGGCTGCCGGTGTGTACCGCTAGCCCCGCCGAGTCGTAGCCCCGGTACTCCAGGCACCGTAGCGCCTCCAAAACCAAAGGCACCGCTTGCCGAAAACCCACGTACCCTACGATGCCGCACATAACCCCTGCCCTTTGAAGAAGGTCAACGGTGGCACGCGGCTATGCGCCGCCAGCACCACGTCTTCCAGCACGCTGTGGGCGCCAACTCGGCACCCTTCCCCCAGCCGGCACTGCCCCCGCACGTGCACACCGGGCTCCAAAACCGTGTCGCGCCCTATCTCGCAACCCGCCTCGATCCATGTGGTTTCCGGGTCCAGGACGGTAACCCCACGCTCCTGCCAATACCGCACCAGGCGAGCGTTGAGCTTTTTGCTCACCAGCGCCAGCTCCTCGCGGGTGTTCACCCCAAGCATCTCTTCCGCATCGTCGAGGCACACCCCGATCACGTTCTCGCCACGGGCCACCATGGCTGCCACCACGTCGGTGAGGTAGTACTCGCCTTGGCTATTGGTGGGGGCCAGCTCCGCAAGCAAGGGGTGAACTT
The DNA here is from genome assembly GCA_937934115.1 of uncultured Thermoanaerobaculum sp. Classification (GTDB taxonomy): domain Bacteria; phylum Acidobacteriota; class Thermoanaerobaculia; order Thermoanaerobaculales; family Thermoanaerobaculaceae; genus Thermoanaerobaculum. Next base: position 62,243 of record CALHAH010000009.1, on the reverse strand, counting down.
TGGCCACATCAAAAACGTAAACCCCAGCGTTCACCTCGCGTATGGCCAGCTGTTCCGGGGTGGCATCCCGTGCCTCCACAATGGCCACCACCCTTCCTTCCCGCCGTAGGATGCGACCGTAAGAACCACCATCCGTAAGAACTGCCGAAAGCAGGGTGCAGGCGGCCTTCTCCTGCTCCCCAACGGTTCGCAGCCGGTGCAAGCTTTGGCTTGTCAAAAGCGGGGCGTCGCCAGGGACAACCAAGGCAAAATCACAACCCGCCAGGGCAGGAAGCGCTACGCGGACGGCATCGCCGGTACCAGCAGGCGGATCTTGCACCACCGATGCCACCCCCCGTCCCGAAAGGAACGCCTCCACCTGCTCCCTCCGGTGCCCCACCACCACCACGGTCTTGGCAGGGCTCAACGGCGCCAACGCCGCCAGGACCCAGTCCAGGAGAGGGCGGCCGTGGGCTTGGTGCAAAACCTTGGCGGTTCCGCTTTGCAGGCGCTTACCCTGCCCCGCCGCCAGCACCACCGCGCCCAGCCTCACGTCCGTGCTTCCCAAAGCTCCCAAAGGGCTTGCGCTAAGCGCTGAGGGTCGTGGCGCACCGTGCCTTCGGGGGTGACCTTGAGGAGCTTTCGCGCCTCCACCCGTACCCCCGGGACCTCCTCCAGGGCCAACGGTTCAGCCCCCACTGCCCGGTACCGGGCGGCCACATCCGCGGGAAGGGGTTCGCTGTTGGCAAGAACCACGTCTACTTGCAAAGAGGGGGCATAGGTGCGTAGAGCCCTTACGTGGTCGCGCAAAGAAAAGCCCGTGGTTTCCCCCGGTTGGGTCACGAGGTTAGCCACGTAAACCTTAAGGCCTTGGTTTTCGGCCAAGGCTTCGCTCACCCCCCGTACCAAAAGGTTGGGGATAATGCTTGTGAAGAGTGATCCTGGACCCAAAACCAGTAGCTCCGCTTGCTTTATGGCTGCCAAAACCTCGGGGACAGCGGGGGCATTTGGCGGAGAAAGCGCCAAACGCTTCGGTGGGCCCGACGTGGAAATGGCGGTTTCTCCCACCACCAAGCGGCCATCGGCTGTTTCCGCCACCAAGTGCACATCGGCGCGGCTGGTGGGGAGAACCACACCCCGTACCCGCAAGACCTCCCCCGCTAAACGCACCGCCAGCGAGAAGTCGCCGGTGAGGTGCGTCAGAGCAATCATGAAAAGGTTCCCCAAAGAGTGACCCCCGGTTGGCCCCTCCCCTGGGAAACGGAAGGCGAACAGCCGGGTTAAAAGCTCTTCGTCCTCGGCCAAGGCCACCAAGCAGTTGCGCACGTCCCCCGGCGCCGGCACCCCGAACTCCTGTCGCAAACGACCGGAGGAACCCCCGTCGTCGGTTACCGTCACCACCGCTGTGAGTGAGGCCAAGGGCAGGGTTTTAGCGCCCTTAAGAAGCGTGGCAAGCCCCGTGCCACCGCCCAGGGCCACCATATGTACCGCACCGGCCGTCACGCGGGGAGTATACAAAAGGAGCAGGACTTACTTCTTAGAAAGCTCTTGCAGCACCAGCTTCGCCACTGCCTTAAGCGTTTCGAAAACCCCCGTGCCCTGGGTGGCCACGGCTTCAAACGTGGGTTCACCTTTGACGTTCAGGAGGCGGTACATTTCATCGTAAGCCACCGCCGAGGGTAAATCCCGCTTGTTGAACTGCAAGACGTACGGGATGGTCATGAGATCGAAGCCGTTTTCCCGCAAGTTCACCTTGAGGTTTTCTAAGGATTCCAGGTTGGCGTCCATGCGGGCCTCTTGCGAATCCGCCACGAACACCACCCCGTCCACGCCCTTGAGGATAAGCTTACGGGAAGCGTCGTAAAAAACTTGGCCAGGAACCGTGTAGAGATGGAAACGAGTGCGAAAACCCCGCACCGTACCCAAATCCAAAGGCAGGAAATCAAAAAACAAGGTGCGGTCAGTTTCGGTAGCCAGGGAGATCAGCTGCCCTTTGGCTTGCGGATTAGTTTTTTCGTAGATGTACTGCAAATTGGTGGTCTTGCCGCCAAGACCTGGCCCGTAGTACACGATCTTGCAGTTAATTTCCCGGGAAGCGTAGTTGATGAAGCTCATTCGGAGAACAAGTTGTCAATGTCTTCGTCGGTGATTTCGGCAAAGGGAGACACCGGCGCTTGCCCCTGTTGCGCCGCTTTGTTAGCCATAGCGTTGAGCACTTCCTCCAGCTCCTGAGCGGCTTTGCGCACCCTCAGCCGTACCAAACCCAGCGACGACCGTTCGTCAAAGATCACCACAAGGATGAGCCTCTGGCCCACGATGGAAATGTGGATGTTGTCTCGCTCCCCCTCGTGAAAAAGGATGGAAAACTCCTTCTCGCCGATGAGCCTCGCCAAGCCATCGGTGGCCGCCACGTTGCCCGCTGTGAGAGAGGCGAGAGACGTGGTGTCCACCTTTTCCAGATCGCCCTTAGCCGCGATTTGCTGCCCGTTCTTGTCAACCAAGAAAACGATCTTGGCGTTGGCGTCTACCCATAGACGCGAGAGGATGTTGTTGATCCGCTCGAACTCCTCCTCGTACATCACCAAATTGGGCCCCAGCACGCTCATTACCTCTGCCCTCCGCGCCGCCAGTTGCAGTATACCCCTACACCAAGCCTCATTCCATCCCCCGCCGCGCCACCAGGGCTCGAGCCAAGGTGACGGTATCAGCGTACGAGATTTCGCCTCCCGCTGGCAAGCCAAAGGCAATACGTGAGGTTTTGACACCCTTTGGCCGCAACAGCTGCACCAAGAAGTGAGCCGTAGCCTCCCCCTCCACGGTGAGGTTGGTGGCCAAAATCACCTCTTCTACGTTCCCGGCGGCGACCCTCTCTACCAGCTTGCCCACGGTGAGCTCTTCAGGGCCGATCCCGCGCAGGGGATCAAGGGTCCCCAGCAGCACATGGTAAAGCCCTTTGAACTCGCCGGTGGCCTCAATGGCCCACGCGTTTACCGGTTCCTCCACCACGCAAATCACCGTCTTATCGCGCCCAGGGTCGTCGCACACCGCACAGGTACCCTCCGCTAACAAAAAACAGGTGGGACAAAACCCCACCTGCCTGTGAGCTTGGGCCAGCGCCTGCGAAAGCCTCAAGGCCTCTTCCCGTGCCTTGAGGAGGTACTGGACCATGCGCACCGCCGAGCGCGGCCCAACCCCGGGAAGCTTTTGCAGTTCCTCCATCAAAACCCGCAGGCTGGGGGGGCGCAGATCCACTTAGAAAAAGCCTCCCGGCAAACCCATGCTCGCCAGCAAGCCTTTGGCCTTAGCATCCGCCTCCCGCGCCGCCTCCTCCCAGGCCACTTTCACCATTTCCGCCAAAAGCTCGGCGTCGGCCTCAGCCAAAGCGCCGGGCGCAAAAGCCACGTCCTGGAGCTCCTTAAGGCCGTTAAGTCTTACCACCACTGCCCCGCCTCCCGCTCGACCCTCTACCACCAAACGCGATAGTTGCTCCTGCAACGATTGCTGGGCCTTTTGTGCTTGTTTGAGGAGGTCTTGAATCTTCACGAGCGTTCCTCCACTTTCGTAATTTTGCCGCCAAAAACCTCGAGCACCGCTTGCACCCTGGGATCCGCAGCCACTTTTTGTTCCAGGGTTGGTTCAGGTTCCGTAACCACGAGGCGTACCCTGCGCGCGAACTCCAGCTCCTGCGCTACCTCTTCCAGACGGGGTAGCGCTTCCTGGACAGCTTGCGCGGTAGCGTTGGGCCCCCCCGCCCGCAGGCGAATCACCAGCTCCCCTTCCACCAGGGAAAGCTCACAGGAGTTCCGCAACCTTGCCGCCAGCGTAGCCCCCAGCTTGTGGCTTACCTTATCCAAAAACTGGTCCCAAGGCGACGATCCCAAAGGCAAGGCCCCTTCGGAAGCGGTTGCGGGGCTCGGGCTTTGGCCTTCCACGCCCCGGCTAGCCAACAGCTCCTCCACGCGCTTAAGGCGGGGCCAAAGCGCCAGCTTGCCCACCGCCACCATGACGCCTAAGCCGGGGCTCGGGGCAGCGGCCACCAGTTCCCGACCGCGGATGGCAAGGTCCAGGATACGCAGCAAGCTGGCCAACCCCACGTCAGTTAGGGAGGCGTCCCGAAAAGCCTGGGGGTAAGGCAACGGCGCCTGGGGGTTGGCTGCCACAAGCACCAAGCTACGCAAGAGCTCCAAAAGCTCTTGGTACAGCAACAGCGGATCACCCCCTTGAGTTTCCCGCTGAGCAACGAGCGCCAGCGCCCGAGCTGCATCGCCGTTTGCCAAAGCCTGCCAAAGCTCCAACAGAAACTCCAAAGGCGGCAAGCCCAACACCTGGCTCACGGCAGTGGCATCCACCGTGGCATCCCCCACGAAGGAGCGCACTTGGTCCAGGATCGAAAGGCCGTCGCGCAAGCTTCCTTGGGCAGCACGGGCAATGAGGTGGGCAGCTGCGTCTTCGAGCCCAAAGCTTTCCCGGGCAGCCACGTCTTTGAGCCTTTCAGCAATGGTTTCCGTGGGCAGAGGCCGAAAATCCAGCTGTTGGCAGCGGGAAAGAATGGTGGGGGGAAACTTGTGCTTTTCCGTGGAGGCCAGGATGAACACCACGTGGGGAGGCGGCTCTTCCAGGATCTTGAGCAAAGCGTTAAAGGCCTCGCCGGTAAGCTGATGCGCCTCGTCCAAGATGAAGACCCGGTAGCGGTCACGTACCGGCAGTATGCGCGCCACCTCCCGAAGCTCGCGCACGTTGTCAATGCCGCGGTTGGAAGCAGCGTCAATTTCCAGCACGTCCATGGACGTGCCTTCGGCAATTTCTCGGCAAGGCAGGCATTGGCCACAGGGGTCCGGCGTGGGGCCACGCTCACAGTTAAGGGCTTTAGCCAGAATCCGAGCGGCGGTGGTTTTCCCCACACCCCGCAAACCAGAGAACACATACGCGTGGGACACCTTGCCCGTAGCGAGGGCGTTGCGCAACGTGCGCACCACGGTTTCCTGACCCACCAAATCCGCAAAGGTTTGGGGGCGGTAGCGACGGGCCAAAACCTGGTAGGTGCTCACCAACGAACCCTTAGCTTTCCAAGGGAAATGCCCGTGAGGAAGGAGGAACCCGGGGGGACCGCGGCGCCCAGTGGCTTTCCCTTATCGCTGCTCCCTTCCGGGCCTGACGAGGTTCGGGAAGCACCGTCGCGCGGGACCCGAGTTCCTCCCTGCTCACGGCACGCCTTTTTTCGCAACCTCGAAAAAGCCCAGGCTGCGCGGCAAAACTCCCTGGCCACTCCGCGAGCCTTGACCGCCCCCGCCGCCAGGAGGCCCAAAGCACAACCCAAAGCCAACGGGAAACTGGCGGAGAGGGCGGGATTCGAACCCGCGGTACGGTTGCCCGTACACACGCTTTCCAAGCGTGCTCCTTCAGCCACTCGGACACCTCTCCGCTGTTACCTCTCGCCACCAACGATCCTTTCAAACACCACCCCTGGCGGAGAGGGTGGGATTCGAACCCACGGTCCCCCGGCAGGGGGACAACGGTTTTCGAGACCGTCCCGTTCGACCGCTCCGGCACCTCTCCCGCCGTCGCCCCATGGGCGAGTGCAAAGTCTAGCGCCTCCCACGCTGGTTTGCAAAAAATTGGGTGAGCAAAGCTGAGGCTTCCTCCGCCAAAAGGCCTGCCCGCCAGGCTACCCTGTGGTTGAGACGCGGGTCCTCCAGGAGGTTGGCCAGCGACCCCACAAAGCCCAGCTTGGGATCAAAGGCCCCAAAAACCACTTGCGACACACGGGATAGAACACATGCCGCGGCGCACATGGGACACGGCTCGATGGTCACGTACAAGGTGCAACCTGCCAGTCGCCAGGAGCCCAGCTGCCGCGCCGCCTGGCGCAAAGCCAACATTTCGGCGTGGGCCGTAGGGTCCTGGTCCCGCTCGCGGCGGTTTCCTGCAGCAGCCACGAGGCGCCCCGTGGCATCTACAACTACCGCCCCAATGGGCACATCCCCGCCCGCTGCCGCTTCCGCTGCTTGGGCTAAGGCTTGGCGCATAAAGCGCCGATCCTCTTCGCTAAAAGCCCACTGTGGCGTGGCTTCGCCCCGCACCGCTTCATTGTAGGTCCTGGTAGCATAAAGTGTGCTTCGTCCTCCTCGACCTGCGGTTTGGGGTGTGGGCTTTGCGGTTCTCTACCTCCTCACCGGGGCGCGTACAGCGCAGTGGGCCGACGCCAGCAAGCTCACGCTTTACGCTCTTTCCGGGTACTTTCCCTCCCTCAATCCGGGAGATCACCCGGGCTGGACAGTGTTGGCCTGGCTTTGGCTGCGGGTTACACCGCAAGACCCCATTATTGCGTGCCACTGGCTTTCAGCCATTTGTGGCGGACTGTCGGTAGCCTTTTTGGTAAGGCTTTTGGAACTTTTGCACAGGCCACCGCAGGTGGTATGGGGGACGGCAACCGTTTGGGGTGTGGCTCATAGCCTGTGGTGGGCTGCTGCTTCCACCGAAACCTACGCCTTGGCTTCAGCCTTGACGCTTGCCGCCCTTGTGGCGGGGCAAAAGAAGAGCGATGTCCTCGCCGGCCTCCTCGGCGGCTGGGCCGCGGCTACCCACGCCCTCACGCTTTTTCTCACCGCCCCAACGCTGGCACGTGGAAGCGGAGTCGGTGGCCGGATGTCGGGTTTCCTTTTGGGAACCAGCCCCGTTTGGCTGGGGCTTTTTGTAACCCCGGGAAACGACCCACTCACCGGCCACAGCTCCGCGGGATTGCCCAGCCTTGCTTGGCACGTCACAAGCTTTCTTGCCCCTTCCCGTCTTCTGCTGGGGTGCCTGCTCCTCCTCGCATTACTGCTCTGGAATACGGGACCCCTGGGCTTGTGGGCTTGGTGGAAAGCCGTGCCTGAAAGCCGCGCTGCCCTCTGGCCCATGGCCATCCTCGCGGTCTTTCTGGCCACGTACGCCCCGTTCCGCCTCCACCTCATGGCAGGCTTTTTGGTCCTCGGCCTACTCCTATGGCGGCCCCCGTCGCTTACCACAGGGGGAGCGTGCTTGCAGCTCGTTGTGCAAACAGCCCTTTACCTGGGAGTCCCGTGGGCGCTCACCTACTTTAACGTAGCCGGTCTTTACCTCCGGCCGCTGCCCCACCGCAACAACGCCGTTTACTTCTTAAACCCGATGAAAGCTAGCGAGCGCAGCGCCCACCAATACGCTTTGGAAATGTTTTCGACAGCTTCCCCCAACGCCGTGATCCTCGCCGACTTCAACCCCGGTGCCGTTTTAAAGCTCATCCAAGAAACCCGAAAGCTTCGCCCCGACCTCACAGTTTTGCCCACCGTCGTGGACAACTGCGTGCGCGTAGCAAAGCCCGCGGCGTGCCTCGCCCAGCACATCCGGCAAGCCCTGGACCAAGGGCGACAGGTGTTGTTGGCGGATACCTACGAGCCTTACTACCGCCTTCGCGAGCTTGCTGATATGGGTTTTGCGGTTTCGTGGCAGAAGAGCGGGCAGCCTATCACGGTAAAGCGCCACTGGCGCGCCGACAGGGACTCGAACCCCGAACCTTCTGATCCGTAGTCAGATGCTCTATCCAATTGAGCTATCGGCGCGCCTGCGCCACGCATAGTATACCGCAAGAGCCAAGCCCCAGGGCAAGGGAGCTCCCAAGGCTTACGGGGGATCAAGGATGGACGCTTTCCTGCACCATTATCCATCGGAAAAACTGAGGGAAAGCCGCCTCGTGCGTGCCGGTCCTGGACGCAGGAACTTGCAAGCAAGCGGTTGCGTATAGTAGGGAGGAGAGTTGCCTGATGGCCCAGTTGCAGGTGGACAAGGTAAGCAAGGCTTTTGGGGCCGTGCAAGCTGTCAAAGAGCTTTCCTTTTCGGTGCCCAAGGGAGCCATTTACGGCCTTTTAGGCCCCAACGGTGCTGGCAAAACCACCACTATCCGCATGATCATGCGCATCGTGCTTCCCGATGCGGGCACCATCCTCCTGGAGGGGGAGCCGGTGGACGACCTCAAACGCGAGCGCATCGGCTACCTTCCTGAAGAGCGGGGCCTTTACCGCAAGATGCACGTCCTCGAGCACCTGGTTTTCTTGGGCGAGGTACGGGGGCTTCCCCGGGATGAAGCCAGTCATCGAGCCAAGGCCTGGCTGGATCGCTTGGGCCTTGCGGAGAAGGCTCACAGCAAGGTGGAAGCGCTTTCCAAAGGCATGCAGCAAAAAGTGCAGTTTGCCGCTGCGGTTATCCACGACCCGCCGCTGGTGATCCTGGACGAGCCCTTCACCGGTCTTGACCCCATTGCCACCCGGCAACTCAAGGACGAAATCCTCCACATGACCAACCGCGGGATCACCGTCTTGTTCTCTACCCACGTGCTCCCGCAAGCCGAAGAGCTTTGCACCCACTACTGTTTGATCAACCGGGGAAGGGCACTGTTTTCTGGGGAAGCCGAGGAGGTGCGGAAACGCTACGCCAAGGCACAGCTAAAAGTGGCCACCGCTAACGGCGTGCCTCCTCCGCAGGGGGTGGCTGGTGTAAGCCTTGTGGAAAAGCGCCACGGATTTTACTTCCTGCACTTAGACGGCACGGAGCAAGCCCCAGAGGTGGTGCGGGAGGTGGCCAATCGCTGCCCAGTGGTGTCCGTGGAGCACTACCAACCAAGTCTGGAGGAGATTTTCTTGCGAGCGGTGGAGGAAGACCATGTTTCGTTGGCGTAAGGCGTTCATCGTGGCTCGGCGAGAATACCTAGTGCGCGTCAGGACGAAAGCGTTTTGGATTTCCACCTTGGCGGTGCCGGTGGTGCTTTTGGCCTTCTCGTTGGGCCCGGCGTTTCTCATGGCCAGGGCCACCGGCACATACCACGTGGGGGTTCTCACCGCTGACCAGGAACTCTTCCACCGTATGGAAAGGGCGCTTGCCGATCGCCGGGGCCAAGAGGGTAGCAGCCGCATCGTGGTCACCGTGGCACGGCTTGCGCCCGCGGCCGAGAGAAACGGGCAAAGGGAAGAGCTGAAAAAAGCGGTGCTTGAAAAGCGCTTCGCCGCGGTGGTGGTGCTTCCTGAGGCGCTCCCCAGCGGCGCTGAGGAGGCTAAGGTAGAGTACCTCTCTACCAACCTTTCGGCTTTGCAACTCATAGTTACCGTGGAGCGCGCCGTGGCACAAGCAATTCGGGAAAAAAGGCTCGCCGAAGCTGGTGTGGCTCCAGAAGTGGCGAGGATCGCCCTCGCCGGAGTTGATCTTTTGCCGGTAAAGGTAAGACAAGGGGGCGAAGAAAGCCGGGAATCTGTGGCTTCCACCTTTGCCGTGGGCTACGTCTTAGTTTTCGTAATATTTTTTACCGCGGTCATGTACGGCATGATCGTCATGCGCGGCGTGATTGAGGAAAAAAGCTCGCGCATTGTCGAGGTCATCGTTGCCAACCTCTCGCCCCGCGAGCTCATGTTTGGCAAGATTTTTGGTGTTGGCCTCGTGGGTCTTACCCAGTACGCCCTTTGGCTCATGCTGGCTGCCAACGCCATGGGGTTTTTCGCCAGTAGCGGTGTGGCAGGGGCCGCCGGGGTTCTCACCAACCCGGCGCTCATGCTTTCGTTTTTGGTGTTCTTTGTTTTGGGGTATTTCCTTTACGGTTCGCTTTACGCTGCCTTAGGTGCGGCGTTCAACAGCGAAGAGGAAGCCCAGCAAGTGCAAAACGTGGCCGGATGGGTCATGGCCATGCCCTTCTTGTTCATGGTGCCCATCATGAACAACCCAGACTCCACGGTTTCGGTGGTGGTTTCTTTGATCCCGTTTTTCGCCCCCATGCTGTTCTTTTTGCGTATGGTGCTGCAGTTCCCACCCACCTGGCAGATACTCCTATGCTTTGCCCTTTTAATCAGCACTACGGCGTTGGTGGTGCGACTGGGTGCTGCGGTGTACCGGGTGGGGATCCTCAGCTACGGGGCAAGACCCACGGTCAAACAACTCTGGCAGTGGGCGCGGGGTAAGAGCTAGCACCGACAGCGCGTGGGGTTTACAGCTAGGAGCTTTTCTGCTAGCGTTTGCGCTTGCGGCGGGCCCGTTCGTCTAGAGGTTAGGACGCCGGCCTCTCACGCCGGAAACAGGGGTTCGATTCCCCTACGGGCCGCCAAAAGTTCATGCCCACCTACCGCCTTCTCCTGGAATACGACGGCACAAAATTTTCCGGCTGGCAGATCCTCCCTAAAGGGCGCACCGTGCAAGGGGTGCTTCTCGATGCGTTACGACACGTCACCGGCGAGCGTGAGCTTTCCCTTTTTGCGGCCGGTCGCACGGACGCCGGTGTCCACGCTTTAGGGCAGGTGGTTTCTTTCCGCACCCGCAAAGCGCTCTCTACAGACAGGGTACTCCGTGAATTGGAGGCCATCTTGCCCGCCGACGTGGCCGTCCGGGATGTGCGCCTTTCGGCTCCCGGATTTCACGCTCGCCACGACGCCACCGGTAGGGCGTACCGCTATCAGCTGGCTCTCCGGCGTTCGGCCTTTGGCAAGAGAACCACGTGGTGGGTTGGGTTGCCGCTGGACCTGGAAGCCATGGAATGGGCTGCCAAGCTTTTTCTTGGACGGCACGACTTCAAAGCTTTTTCCAAAAGAAGCAAGGAGCAAAAGAGCACGGTGGTGGAGGTGGAACAGGTGCTGGTGGTCCCCAGGGGTTCAGTGGTGCTCATTCGCGTGGTGGCCAGCCACTTCCTTTGGAATCAAATGCGGCGCATGGTGGCGGTTTTGGTAAGCGTGGGGCGCGGGGAACTCCAACCCCAAGCAATCCCTGACCTTCTCGCAGAGCGGATCCCCTTGCCGCCGCTGGCTGCGCCGGCCGCCGGGCTTTTTTTGGAGGCAGTACGCTACCCAGGGGAACCTTTCCGGCTGCCGCCTTTAGAGCCCGTGGGGGTTCCACCTTGGGAGTAACGAACGGGCCTGGTAACCTTGCTGAGGAGGCGACCATGGCCTTCGACCTTGTGAAGCTCTTACGGGACGTTTTTGCACCCGAGGTGGACGAAGTCGTTACCGTAGCCTGCGACATGCCCCGCACCTCCCAAGAGGACACCCCCGCCTGGGCAGACCGTCGGGCTTGGGCTGAGGAGTGGCGGCAAGCGTTTCTCCAGCTGGGGAGAGAGGTGGGCTTTGTCACCAACCCGCTTCTCACCTACCCCGCCACCGGTGCCAACGGTGCGCCGTTGCCAGATCAGGGGCAGTTGGGGGAGAAGCCGGTACGCCCAGAAGAAGTGCTTTTGAATTCCACGCTCGCGGTTTTTCTTACGCAGTACTCGGCAACCGCACCGCTGGATGCCATCACAAAGAAAAAAAGAGACTTCCGGGCTGCCTCTCTGCCGGGCGTGGAACGGCGCATGACACGAACGGCGTTGGCTGCCGACTACCGGGAGGTGGCTCGGCGCTGCCAGTTGCTTTTTGAGGCACTCCGCGGGGCGTCTAGCCTGGAAGTGGAGTTTTCCACCGGGCACGCTTGCTTTTTCGATCTCCGCTTTCGCCAGCCGGAAGTAGACGACGGCTTTCTGCCGCGCCACAAAGAAGGGGATCGGGTCATCAACCTTCCCTCGGGGGAAACGTTTATTGTTCCCTATGAGGGCGAAAAACCTGGCGAACCTTCAAAGACAGAGGGCGAAATACCCTGGGAGGAAGCTGGAGAGCTGGTGGTCTTCGTTGTGCAGAACAACCGAGTGGTGCAGGTACGCGGCCACGGGCCTGTGGCTTCCCGTTTTCGCGAGGTCTTTGCCGCCGATCCCGCCCGCGCCAACGTGGCCGAGGTGGCCTTTGGCTGCAACCCCATGGCGGTGGTAACGGGTAACGTGTTGGAGGACGAGAAGGCCGGCTTCCACTGGGCGTATGGACGGTCGGACCATTTGGGCGGCAGTGTGGGCGTGCAAGCCTTCCTTTCCCCAAAAACCGTGGTGCACCAAGACCTGGTGTACGCTCAGGGCAACCCCATCACAGTTGTAAAAGCACAGCTCCTGCGGGAAAGCCAACACCTTTTGGTGATGCGCGATGGAGCCTACACGCTCTTTTGAGGTGCGTTCTTGCGCTTGCGAAGCTGCGAGAAGCGTCGTCCATAAAAAACGTAAACTAGCAACCCGACGGCGAGCCAGCCAAAGAAACGCAGCCAGGTAACCCGCGGCAGACCCAAGGCCAACCCCAGACAGGCCATCACCGAAAGCAAGGGCAGCCACGGAGAAAGGGGCACGCGAAAGGGGCGCGGAGCTCGGGGGTTAGTTATTCGCAGTGCGACGACACCAGCGGAAACCAAAGCAAAAGCGAAGAGCGTGCCCACATTGGTTAGATCAACCATTTCTTCAATGTTGGCAAAGCCAGCGAACGCGGCCACCACCACGCCGGTAAGAATGGTGGTCACATAAGGGGTGCGGTACTTGGGGTGCACGCGGGCGAAAGCCTGCGGGAGCAAACCGTCGCGGGCCATGGCGTAAAAGATCCGCGGCTGGCCCAATTGAAAGACCAAAAGCACCGCGGTATGGGCAGCCACGGAGCCCACCGCCACGATACCTGCAGCCCACCCCAAGTTGTAGCGGTTCATGGCTACGGTAAGGGGTTCAGCAGTGGCAAGCTCAGTCCAAGGGACCATGCCTATAACCACTGCCGCCACTGCGACGTAAATGAGAGTGGAAATGAGAAGCGAGCCCAGGATTCCCCGGGGTAAGTCGCGAGCCGGGTTGCGACACTCTTCGGCAGCGGTGGAAACCGTGTCAAACCCAATGTAGGCAAAAAACACGATGGCGGCTCCGGCCCATACGCCGTGCCAGCCGTTGGGCAAAAAGGGCCTGTAGTTTTCTGGCTGCACGTAAAAAAGCCCCACCACCACAAAAAAAGCCAAAACCGCAAGCTTGGCAAAAACCATCACCGCGTTGGTGCGGCTGGACTCCCGAATTCCTCGCACCAAAACCCACGTGAGAAGCAGCACAATGCCCACGGCCGGCAGGTTCACAACCACAGGGACTCCGAAAACCCTAGGAGCCGCGGCCAGAATTTCGGGTGAGGCTAGAGCCGTGCGCAAATCCGTGGAAGCCCAAGCGGGAATAGTGATGCCCAGCCCCCGCAACAGCTCGCAAAAGTACCCCGACCACGATATGGCCACCGCCACGTTCCCCACCGCGTACTCGATGATGAGGTCCCAGCCAATGATCCAGGCGAAAATCTCCCCCAGGGTGGCATAAGCGTACGTATAGGCCGAGCCGGCAATGGGTACCATAGCCGCCATTTCCGCGTAGCACAGCGCCGCCAGGCTGCAAACCGCTGCCGTCAATATAAAGGAGAAGATGATCCCAGGACCCGCCCCCGGGCGGGCGGCGTCCCCCGCTGCTGCAGTCCCCACCGTGGCAAAGATCCCCGCACCAATGATGGCACCAATACCGAGCCCAATTAGATCCCAAACCGATAGCACGCGCTTCAGCTGTGAGGTGCTGTATTCGGCCTGCAACTCCGCAAGGGGTTTTGTGGCTAACAGGGGCTTAAGTGCTCCAAACATGGCCCTGAAGGGTACCCGCTTTCCGGCCCTGACACAAGCCTCGCGGCGCGTGCGTTTGACAAGTGTGTCACCGCTCCATAAGCTTTGGCTGTTTTGGGCGCTCGGGGGGACACATGAGCCAAAACAGGGAAAACTGGGGATCGCGCATTGGCTTGATCCTAGCCATGGCCGGCAACGCCGTAGGCCTCGGCAACTTCTTACGCTTCCCACGGCAAGCCGCCCTCAACGGCGGCGGTGCCTTCATGATCCCCTACTTCGTGGCGGTTTTACTTTTGGGTATACCCCTCATGTGGGTGGAATGGGCCATTGGCCGGTTTGGGGGTTCCCACGGCCACGGCACCACGCCGGGCATGTTTGCCCGCATGTGGCGGCATCCCCTAGCCAAGTATCTGGGAGCCTTAGGTATAGCGATTCCGCTTTCCTTCGTGATGTACTACACGTACGTGGAGGGCTGGACCCTCGCCTACGCGTGCTTTTCCGCGGTGAAGCACTACTGGGGTGTGGATACCTTCGCGGAAATGAGCCGCTTTTTGGCCGAGTTTCAGGGCAAAGCTGACCTTTCCCAAGGCCACCACTACTTTTCCGGCGTTGGCCTCGCTTTGCTCTTTTACTGCGTCACCTTGGGCATTAATTTGTTCGTTCTCTCCCACGGCGTGGCCAAAGGCATCGAGCGCCTCGCTAAGATTGCCCTTCCAGCTTTGTTTTTGTTTGCCATAGTGTTGGTCGTTCGCGTAATCACCCTGGGCACTCCTGACCCCAGCCATCCTGAAAACTCCGTAGCAGCTGGCTTCGCGTATATTTGGAACCCGGACTTCTCCATGCTCAAGAACCCCACCGTGTGGTTGGCAGCTGCGGGGCAAATATTCTTTACCCTTTCCATCGGCACCGGCGCCATTCACACCTATGCCTCCTACGTAAAGAAAAACGATGACATTGCTCTCACCGGGCTTTCCACTTCCGCCACCAACGAGTTTGCCGAGGTGATTCTCGGCGGTTCCATTGCCATTCCTGTAGCCGTAGCATTTTTTGGCCTCGCCGAAACGCAACAAATCGCCAGAGAAGGATCCTTTGACTTAGGGTTCCAAGCCATGCCCATCATTTTTCAAAAAATGGGGGCGTTGGGACCGCTCTACGGAACACTATGGTTCGCCCTGCTGTTCTTTGCTGGAATTACCTCTTCGGTGGCTTTGGCGCAGCCGGTAATGGCTTTTATGCAGGATGAATTTCGTTGGTCGCGACAAAAAGCCACGTTTTTCACTGGCTCTCTGATGGCCATTGGCGGCTTGGGCTGTGTGTTTTTCCTCAAACACGGGTTTTTAGACGAGATGGACTTTTGGGCCGGGACTTTTGGTTTGGTCATTTTTGCTTTGATTGAGGTACTGATCTTTGCCTGGGCTTTTGGCATTGACAACGGCTGGAAGGAGATCACCCGCGGGGCTGACATCAAGGTTCCTCGGGTGTTCAAGTTCATCATCAAGTACGTAACCCCCGTGTACTTGTTGTTGATGCTTGTGGCCTGGACCTGGCAGGACGCCGTACCAATCTTGCTCTTTGCCCGGCAGCCTGCGGAAAACGCACCGTACCCACCAGGCGATATCCCCTACGTCTTGGCCGCTCGCCTCTTAATGCTGGGCACCTTTGCCCTCTTCGCGGTATTGGTAGGGGTTATTTGGCGGCGTCGCCACCGCCAGGAGGGTTTGCTATGACACTCACGTGGGCTGGCTGGCTGTTCATGCTTTCGGCTTGGGGCACGATTGCGGGACTTACCGCCTATTGCATGTGGAAGGTACTTATGACCACTGAAAAGAAAAAGCGACGCGGCGATGAGCAGGCGGTCATCATAACACCGTAGGAGCATTTCCCCCGCTGCGGGGGAGTCGTTCTGCCATAAAGCTGTGCTTTTACGCCTTAAAAGAGCGGCCGTTCGATATGTTCCTCGATTTTCCAGTCGTACTTGAAAAGTGGGATATTTAACCTCACGGTAAGGCTGTAATCCACGTAGCACGTACCCATGTCTCGTCGCACGCGAATGGCTTCTTTGTCGAGTGGCAGTTGCAGGGCCCGCGCCTTGTTGAAGATCTGGTCCACGATGTAGGCGTCAGAATGCTGGGGAAGCGACGCTTGCTCCGCTTGCGTTTCGGCAAACCTCTTAAGCTCCATGACCTTGGTTTTCACGGGAATAACACGGATGCCCGTGACAATGGCAAAGACCATGATGAGCGCGCCGAAAAGGCAACCAACCATCCCCCGTCCGGATTGCGTACGCACCTGCATAGCCACCTCCTGCGGCTAATTTTAACGGATCAGCATAAAGGTTCGCTCCCAACGCGTGCGGGTAAAGAAATGCACAACCACGTTGGCGAGGTTGCGAAGACCTTCGCCAAGGCTTCCCGAAACCACCTGATGGGGCTCCGCCGCGTACGACCAGTAAATCATAAAGGCCCGCCCCTTGAAATAACTGCGGGGAACTGAACCCCAAAAACGGGAGTCGTAGGAGTTGTCGCGGTTATCCCCCATGCAAAACACGTGACCGGGTGGCACCTGGTAGGGTCCGTAAAAATCTCGGAACCGGCGATCGTCGGGAAGGTATGAAGAAGGCGGCAAAATGGCGGGGTCCTTGAAAACCGCCCGAGGGTTCACTTCCGGCTGGCCGTTGATGTAGAGCTTTTTGGCCCGGATTTCCACCGTATCGCCCCCCACGGCCACGGCCCTTTTGATGAAGTCCCTCTGCGGATCCTGGGGGAACTTAAAGACCACCACGTCGCCCCGCTGCACGTCGCGGTAGGGCAGCAGCCGGTGGAGCGGGGTATCCCAGTGCGGCGCGTAAATGAACTTGTTTACAAACAAGTGGTCCCCAATGAGCAAGTTGTCTTCCATGGACCCAGAAGGGATCTTGAAAGCCTGCACCACAAAGGTACGCGCGAAAAGCGTAAAGGCCACCGCCACCAGGATGGCCTCGTAGTACTCCCGAAAAACCCCGTGTTTTTTCACCCTCATGCCTCCGCCCACTGGGGGCAAGGTATGGTAGCAGAGCCTCAAGACTCCACTTTCAGAACCGCCAAAAAAGCCTCCTGCGGGATATCCACCCGCCCCAAGCGCTTCATACGCTTTTTGCCTTCCTTTTGCCGTTCCAAGAGCTTGCGCTTACGGGTGATGTCGCCACCGTAACACTTGGCCAGCACGTTCTTGCGTAGGGGCTTGACCACCTCGCGAGCAATCACCCGTGAACCAATGGCCGCTTGAATCACCACCTCGAAGAGTTGCCGTGGGATCATTTCGCGCAGCTTTTCCGCCAAGGCCCTGCCTTTGTAATAGGCCTGGGAACGGTGCACAATGGTGGCTAGCGCGTCGACCGGCTCGCCGTTCACCAGGATGTCGAGCTTCACCAAATCCCCTTGGCGGTAACCAGCCAGTTGGTAATCAAAAGACGCGTACCCACGGGAACAGGACTTGAGCTTGTCGTAAAAGTCCAAAACCACCTCCGCCAGGGGCAGACGGTACTCCACCAGCACGCGCCCCCCGCCCAGAAACTCCAGCTTCACCTGCTCGCCGCGGCGTTCCTCGCAGAGCTTGAGGATAGCCCCAACGTATGTCTCCGGTGTAAAAATCGTGGCCAAAATGACGGGTTCCTCAATGACCTCTATGTTCCCCGGGGACGGAAGCTGCGCCGGGTTTTCCACCTCCACCACCTCGCCTGCGGTGGTGAGCACACGGTAGGCCACGTTGGGGGCGGTAGTGATGAGCTCCACCCCAAACTCCCTCTCCAGACGCTCCTGCACAATTTCCATGTGTAAAAGGCCCAAAAAACCACAGCGGAAGCCAAAACCCAAAGCGTGCGAGTTATCCGGGGTAAAGGTAAAGGCAGCGTCGTTGAGGGAGAGCTTCTCCAGGGCGTCCCGCAGCAAAGGGTAGTCCCCAGAGTCCACAGGGTACAGGCCGGCAAAGACCATGGGTTTGATTTCCCGAAAACCAGGAAGGGCGGGGGCTGGGTTTTGGGCGTCCAAAACCGTGTCGCCTACCCGCACCTGCCGCAGTTCTTTTAAACCGGCAAAGACGTAACCCACCTCGCCGGTACTCAAAGCGTGTTTGGGTAGCGGTCGTGGAGTCAGGACACCCAACCCCTCCACCTCCGCTTCCAGGCCAGAGGAGGCCAAGCGGATCTTTTGGCCTACCTGGAGGGCCCCATCCACAACCCGCACCAAGCAGCGCACTCCTCGGTAGGGGTCGTACGCCGCATCGAAGATGAGCGCCCGGAGGGGAGCATCGGGGTCGCCACTGGGGGGTGGGATTCGAGCCACGATGGCTTCCAAAACTGCCGGGACGCCGAGGCCGGTTTTGGCGGAAATCAACAGGGCGTCCCGGGCTTCAATACCGATCACCTGCTCAATTTGCTCCCGCACCCGCTCGGGTTCGGCTTGCGGCAGGTCCACCTTGTTCAGAACAGGGATGAGCTCGAGACCTTGCTCCGCCGCCAAATACGCATTGGCAAGGGTTTGCGCTTCCACCCCCTGCGCCGCATCCACCACCAAAAGCGCCCCCTCGCACGCCGCCAGTGAGCGGGAAACCTCGTAGGAAAAGTCCACGTGCCCTGGGGTGTCAATGAGGTTCAGCGTGTACGTTTTGCCATCTTTGGCGCAGTAGGTGAGGGTCACGGTGTGGGCTTTGATGGTAATGCCGCGCTCCCGCTCCAAATCCATGGAATCCAGTACCTGCTCCATCATTTCCCGTGCGGAAAGGGCGCCGGTGAGTTCCAGGAGCCTATCCGCCAACGTGGACTTGCCGTGGTCAATGTGAGCAATGATGCAAAAGTTGCGTATCAAACTCTGAGACATGCTGCCGCTCCTTGTTCCCAAAAGCGGGGTGCTTACGGCGAAGTCAAAGGCGGGAAAACTCGCTTGCCGGTTCCCCGCTCACCGGTTCCTTTCCAGCTCACCCGGGGGTAAGGCTCCAAGCCCAGGGGATCGGCGAAAAGACCCGCCGCCCCCCGCAGCTGGCCGGCCCTGCCTATCATAGCCGCATTGTCGGTGGTGAGGGCCAGGGGCGGGATGCGCACGGGAATACGGGCGCGCTCACCCCAGCGCTTGAGCTCCTGCCGCAAAAGTCGGTTGGCTGCCACCCCGCCGGCTACGGCCACCACCGGTGGTCGGTGTCGCTCACAAAGCACATCCAAAGGCTGCAAAAGCCATTCAACCACCGTGGCGCGGAAGGAAGCCAACAGGTCCAAAGCCACCAAAGGCGGGTTTTGGGGGTCAGGAAGCGGCGTTACGCCCAGCTCTTGGGCCTGGCGGATGACCGCGCTTTTCAGCCCCGAAAAGGAAAAATCCAACTCCCCTTGGGGATCCTTGATGCGGGGTGGGGAAAAACGAAAAGCACTCGGGTCCCCAGCTTCGGCCAAGCGATCCACCACCGGCCCACCCGGGTAACCCAAGCCCAACGCTGCTGCCACCTTGTCGAAAACCTCCCCGGCGGCGTCGTCGCGGGTGCGGTTGAGGGGCACACCCTTGCCTTGAGAAAAGAGGAAATAGCTGGAATGCCCCCCGGAAACCACCAGTGTCAGCGTCCCCTCGGGGATTTCCTCGGCGGGCAAACCCTCCAAGTTCATGAAAGGCGAAACCAGGTGGCCTTCCAGGTGGTCCACGGCCGAAAGGGGTAGGCCTCGGGCGTACGCAAAAGCTGAAGCGTAACAGGTTCCCACCAGCAAAGAGCCAATGAGACCCGGCCCCTGGGTAACCGCCACCAAACCCAGATCAGCCAAAAGTCCTTGCTTTCCCAAAGCCGCGACGAGCCGGGGGAGCACCTCCACGTGGTGACGAGCCGCAAGCTCGGGTACCACGCCCAGGTACGGGGCATGCACCGCCACTTGCGAAGAGACCAGGTTGGCCAGCACTTCCCCGCGGTTCCCCAGCACCGCTACCGAAGTTTCGTCACAGGAGGTTTCGATGGCCAGGGTTTTCATCCCAAAACCCCTTGCAGGTTTTCCCCGGTCACGGGGGCAATGACCCCCCGCTCACAAACGATGGCAGTGACCAGCTCCGGCGGGGTTACGTCGAAGGCCGGGTTGTACACACCAACCCCTTGAAAAGCCACGTCCTTACCCCCGCAGGTGGTGACCTCCCTGCCCTCCCGTTGCTCAATGGGAATGGCAGCGCCGGTGCGACAGCGGAGGTCAAAAGTGGTGGTGGGTGCCACCACCAGGAAGGGCACGCGGTGGCGCTGGGCCAGCACCGCCAACGGATAGGTACCCACTTTGTTGGCTACCGAGCCATCGGCGGCAATGCGATCGGCCCCCACCACCACGGCGTGAACGGCTCCGGAAGCGAAAAGGCTGCCGGCCGCTCCGTCGACCAAAAGCGTTACCGGTAAACCGTCCTTTTGCGCCTCCCACACCGTAAGCCGCGCCCCCTGCAGCACGGGCCGCGCTTCACACGCAAAGAGCATGCACAATCGGCCCTGAGCATGCAACGCCCGTACCACCCCGAGGGCCGTCCCCACCCCGCCTGTAGCCAAAGCCCCTGCGTTGCAATGGGTGAGCACGGACAACGAGGACCGCGAAAGAAAGGCTGCCCCCAGCTCGGCCATGCGCTGGCACGCCTGAGCATCGGCGTGATGAAGGTTTTCCGCTGCGGCCCTCAAAGCCTCGGCCCGCTCCCTCTCGGGGGTACGTCGCGCCACCCGTAGCATCTCACTGACCGCGTGGGGCAGGTTCACCCCGGTCGGTCGCGCCTTTGCCAGGGCCTGGGCTTGGGCTTCCAGGTGGGAAAGCTCAGGGCTTCGGTGCGCTTCCAACGCCAACGCGTAGGCTGCCACCAGTCCCATGACCGGTGCCCCTCGCACCGCCATGCCCTTTATCAGCTCCACCGCCTGCTGCGCTGAAAGCACTTCCACCCACCGCTCCTCCCAAGGGAGCAAACGCTGATCCAGGATTGCCAGCTTCCCTTCCCAACGCAAGGCCGCCACCCGCGTACTCACTGCGCCCATGGACGCCATGGTACCGTACCCGGCGTGGCTTAAGTTTTGGGTACAATGCCCACAGAAAGGGGGAGGTCATGGGCTTAAAGGTGGCAATCAACGGGTTTGGCAGGATTGGGCGGCTCATCTACCGGCAAGCTTTCCAGCTTTCTGACTTAGAGTTCGTGGCGGTCAACGACTTGACTGACGCGAAGACCCTGGCGCATCTTTTAAAGTACGACTCGGTGCACGGCACCTTTGCCAGCAAGGTGGGGGTTGATGGCGAACATCTCTCCGTGGATGGCAAGCCTCTGCGGGTGTTGGCGCAACCGGATCCCAGTAAGCTCCCCTGGAAAGAGCTAGGCGTGGACTTGGTGCTGGAAGCTTCGGGGCGGTTCACGAAAGCGGAGCAAGCACAGGCGCACTTGCACGCGGGGGCCCGCTGGGTGCTCATTACGGCGCCGGCCAAAGGGGCGGAAGTGACGCTGGTGTATGGGGTAAACCACCACCTTTTGGACCCTTCGCGCCACCGCATTGTTTCCAACGGCTCATGTACCACCAACTGCCTGGCCCCAGTGGTAAAGGTGCTGCACGAAAGCTTTGGAATCGTCCACGGCTTGCTTAACACCGTGCACGCCATGACCAACGATCAACGCCTTTTGGACCTACCCCACAGCGACCTGCGCAGGGCCAGGGCAGCGGGAGTTTCCATGATCCCCACCTCCACCGGTGCCGCCCGAGCCATGGCCGAGGTTTTTCCGGAGCTTAAAGGTAGGCTGGACGGCCTGGCGGTGCGGGTTCCCACCCACGACGTTTCGCTTGTGGACTTCACGTTTGTTGCGGAAAAGCCGTTTACCCGCGATGCCATGCTGGAGGCCTTTCGCCAGGCGGCGGCTGGTCCCCTTGCGGGTGTTCTGGCCGTATGTGAGGAGGAGCTGGTATCCATAGACTTCCGCGGGAGCACGGTGTCGGCCACCGTGGACGCCCCGGCGTGTCTGACGGTGGGCGATCGCATGGGCAAGGTGCTGGCTTGGTACGACAACGAATGGGCTTACGCCGCCCGTTGCGTGGACGTGGCCAGGTTGTTTGCGCGGGGGTAACGATGCCAAGAAAGATGGACGAGCTTGAGGTGGCGGGGCGCCGCGTTTTGCTGCGCCTGGACTTGAACGTTCCGCTTAGAGAGTGGCAGGTGGCCGACGATACCCGCATCCGCGCCGCTGCGCCCACGGTGCGGGCCTTGGCCCATCGCGGGGCGGTGGTGGTGGCCTGCTCTCATCTAGGCCGCCCCAAGGGCAAGCCGGACCCCAAGTACTCCCTGGCCCCCGTGGCACCAGTTCTGGCTGAGCTTAGTGGCTGCCCGGTGCGGTTTGCGGAGGACGTGGTGGGGGAAAGGGCGCACGCCGCGGTGAAGGCTGCCAAGCCCGGCGAGGTGGTGCTTTTAGAGAACCTCCGCTTCGCCCCCGGTGAAGAGGCCAATGATGCGGACTTTGCCCGGGCTCTGGCGCAGTTGGCGGACGTGTACGTCAACGACGCCTTCGGCGCCGCCCACCGCGCCCACGCTTCCACTGCTGGGGTCACCCGCTACTTTGCCGACAAAGCTGCAGGACCCCTAATGCTCGCTGAGCTGGCAGCGTTGTCCAAGGTAAGGGATAACCCGCAAAGGCCACTGGTGGTTATTGCCGGTGGGGCAAAGATTTCCGGCAAGCTGGAAACCTTGCAGGCGCTTGCCCAGAAGGCCGACGTGCTTTGTTTGGTAGGCGGATTGGCCAACACCTTCCTGGTGGCAAAAGGGATCGGCGTGGGTCGCTCGCTGGTGGAAACGGACCTCGTGGAGCTTGCCCGCCAAATCCTAGAGCAAGCCCAGAGCCGGGGTACCGAGGTTGTGCTTCCGGCGGACGTGGTGGTGGCAGAAAGCCCCGAGGCGGGAGAAGGGCAGGTGGTGCCCGTAACTGCGGTGCCGGACAACGGCATGATCCTGGACGCGGGTCCGCAAACGGTAGCCGCCATTACTTCCAAGGTGGGGAGCGGTACGGTCTTTTGGAACGGTCCTGCCGGGGTGTTCGAGAAGGCGCCCTTTGCCCAAGGGACCCTGGCCATTGCCCGGGCGCTAGGGGAAAGTGAGGCGTTTACGGTGGTGGGCGGTGGCGAAAGCGTTGAGGCGGTGCACCTGGCTGGGGTAGCTGCCAAGATTTCCCACGTTTCCACCGGGGGTGGAGCTGCCCTCGAGTTCCTTGCAGGGGCGACGCTCCCAGGCGTGGCGGCGCTGGAGGCGTAATGTGCTTTTCGTAGCCAACTGGAAAATGTACGGTTCTGCTTCGCAGCTTCTGGCTTACTGCGAGAGGCTCCTGCCGCAGCTTGAGCAGTGTCCCCATACGGTGGTGCTTTGTCCCCCTTACCCGTTGTTGGCGCAAGCGGTCATGCTGTGTGCGGGTTCAGGGGCGGCGGTGGGGGCGCAAAACTGCCACTGGGCGCGGGAAGGAGCCTTCACTGGCGAGGTTTCTCCGTTCCTCTTGGCGGAAACGGGGGCAAGCTGGGTGATTGTGGGTCACTCCGAGCGCCGGCAGCTCTTTGGGGAAAGCGATGACACGGCAGCAGCCCGGGCCCAAGCCGCCCAAGAGGCGGGGCTTAACGTGGTTTTTTGCGTAGGGGAAACCCTTGCCCAGCGCCAAGCAGGGGAAACCTTTGCCGTTCTCGAAAAACAAACGGCGCTTTTGGGAAAATTAGACCCCGAAAGGCTGGTGGTGGCGTACGAACCGGTTTGGGCCATCGGAACGGGACATAACGCCACTCCTGAGCAGGTGGCGGAAGCCCATGCTTTCATCCTTGGTCGCCTCGAGGGGCTGACGGGCCAGGGCGTACCGGTGCTTTACGGCGGCAGCGTAAAACCCCAAAACGCCGGAGAGCTGCTAAGCACCCCAGGGGTGGCAGGGGCGCTGGTGGGCGGCGCGAGCCTTGACGCCGCTTCATTTTACGCTATTATGCAAGCTGCCCCGGCAACTGGGGCGAAGGGGTGAGTTTGTGTACACGTTGCTCTTGATCCTTTACGTGGTTGTTTGTTTGTTCTTGATTCTCGTGGTGCTGTTGCAACAGGGTAAGGGTTCCGACGTGGCGGCGGCTTTTGGCGGCGCCGGTTCGCAGGTGGCCTTCGGTCCCCGGGGTTCTGCGACACTGCTCCACAAGCTCACCACCGGGTCTTTCGTGGTTTTTGTGGCTTTGTGCATTGGCTTGGCGGTGCTTTCCGGGCAGCGCGGTCGGTCGGTGGTGAAGGAACTTGCGGGCGGCAAAGCCCCCACTGCGCAAACGACGCCGGCGCCGTCCACGCCTGCACCGAGCAAGTAAGATGCCTGCCCAGCGTGCCGAAGTGGCGGAACTGGTAGACGCGCACGTTTGAGGGGCGTGTGGCGCGAGCCGTGCCGGTTCGAGTCCGGCCTTCGGCACCATCTTCCTTGATCGCTGCAACAACGGGGCGAGCCCTCCCTTTGAGGTTAGAGGCAAACAACAGGCGTAAAAAGAGGGTTCCGTACCGGCAGCGTGCGGGTTGTCACTTGCGGCACGTGCGCCTTTGGTTTTAGTATGCGCAGGTAGTGAGTGGCGGAGGGGTCCATGAGAAAGGTCTCGACGTTTTTCTTAATAGCAACAGCGGCAACAGCCGTGTGGGGGGTCAGCCTGGGGACCGATGTGTGGCTCCCATCGGTGGGTCACGGCCCTGGGCAGTTTGGCTCCCAATGGCGGACGGACGTATGGATTGCTCTCCCGGCAGGGAGCAGCAGCGCCACCGTGGACATCTTTTTTCTTCCCCGTTCCGAAAGCGGCAACCCGTGGCCGCCGGAATCGCGCCGGGTCACCATAAACCCCGGGGAAACGCGGGAATTCGTGGATATCATCAAGGAGCTGTTTGGGAAAGACAATGCTTTCGGTGCCCTGAGGGTCGTGGCCGACCGCGAAATCCTGGTTACGTCCCGGATTTACTCCGCAGGCCTCACCATCGTTACTGACCAGGGAAACAAAACCGGCAGCACCGGTCAGTTTTTTGCCGGTCTGCCCATTACGGCTGCCATTGGTGTAAACCAAACCACCGATCTGGCTGGGTTGGAAGAAAGCGGCACCTTCCGCACCAACGTGGGTTGGGTGGAGGTGACGGGCAACGAGTGCTCACTGCAAGTGGCACAAATAGACGGCAACGGCACCACGTTGTTTAGTAAAACCTACTCCGTGAAGCCCTACGCGGTGGTGCAAAAGGGCAGCATCCTCAACGAGCTAGGTGGAGGTGGGCGCAACCGGCGGCTGCGTTTTACCGTGGTTTCCGGAAACGGCAAGGTGGTGGTCTTTGGTTCCCGCTTGGATAATGCTAGCAACGACCCATCGACCGTGGAAATGCGAACACCTACGCTCGTGGACCGCAGCCGCGGGCTTTTTGCGGGAGCTTTTTTGGAGAGCAACACGGCGGTTGGGGGGGTGAGTTTTTCTCTAAGCTCCAGCGGTATCTCAGGCTTCACCGGTAACGGCATGGTGGATTGCAGCGGGGTACCTTACACCTTGGATTTTGGCCCCAATGCCACACCCGCAGAGGTGGACGCAAGCGGCGTCTTTTCCCTCGCCCTCACGCACGACTACTTCGATGGCAACAATAAGATCCTTACCGTGACGTGGTCGGTCAGCGGGCAAGTGGCAAGCCAGGGCACGGCTAGCGGCGTGGTGCAGGGTAACGTCACCTTTGGCGCTTCCGGGTGGACATGCACCGGACTCACCCAGAACTGGCGGGCCGGTTGGGTGGCACCCTAGGAGAGCCTGAATTGAAAAAAAGCGGGCCCATGGGCCCGCTTTTTTATTCAGCTACTTCCACCACCTTGGTTTGCGCCAGCTTGTCACCCATGCGCCGGCCTTCGGGATCCGTGAGCACCAGAATCAGCTCCATGAGGCCAAGGACCAATCCCACCACCCCGAACAGCAAGGCCACAATCCAGCCCAAGATGGGGATCACCCAAAAAATCGTGCCGATCATTCCCACGCACAGGGGCAGGTTGCGCTTGGCCGAGGTAAGGGGATCCATGGGCTGGCCATCGAGGCGCACCGGGCGCAGCTTTATGAGCTTTTTGCCAATGGAGCGCTTGTCCATGAACTCAAGGTCCAACCCGTCGCGCAGCAAAATGTAAAGCCCACCAATAATCCCACCGATAAACGGGATAAAGCTCACACCGGCCGCCAGGACCCCGTCAATAATAGCGGCGATGAGCCTTTTGCCCAAATCGACCTTGCTGGGCGTAGTTTGCGGAACGCTTGCCATGTTCCCTCCTCCTTGCCAGGGATATACCCTTTATGGCTAGGCACAGTTTCTGCCCCCGGCCAGCAAAAGTCAAGGCAAAGACAAAAGGCGGCGGTAAAGCGCCTCGTAGGTGTCCACCACTTTTTCCTGGGAGAACTGTGCAGCCCTTTCTCGGGCCAAGCGCTTTTGTCGGCGAAGCTCTTGGGGGTTTTGCAAAAGCGCCGTGACTTGCGCCGCCATACCCTCTACATCCGCAACCGGAAAGAGGAAACCCCCACTTCCATGGGCCACCAGTTCAGGAATCCCACCCACCCGCGTGGCCACCACTGGCACACCACAAGCCATGGCTTCTAGGGCTGCAAGCCCAAAGGATTCCTGTTCCGAAGGGAGGAGAAACACGTCGCCGGCGCCTAACGCCCCTTCCACCGGCGATATGTTTCCCAAAAAATCCACCCACGGCGCAAGCCCTGCCTCCCGCACCGCCCGCTCCGCAGCTGGACGATCGGGCCCGTCGCCAATCATGGCCAAATGGCAAGGCATTTCCCCATGCACCCGGCGAAAAACCGCGACCACATCCAAAACCCTCTTCACCGGGCGAAAGTTGGAGGCGTGCACCACCACGGGCGCTCCATCCGGAGAGAGACGCCGGCGGTAACTGGCCTGCAACGTAGGGTCGCAACGGGTAAGGTCCACAAAATTAGGGATGACAAGGATTTCCCTTTGCGCACCTATGACCTCACGGGTTTGTTGCGCCAGAGCCCGCGATACGGCCGTGACCGCATCAGCCTTGTCCAAGGCCCAACGCACCACTGGCAAAAAAGCCGGATCCGCTCCCACCACGGTGATATCAGTACCGTGCAGGGTCACCACCAGCTTGGGTCCACCCCCCATAATTTCCTTGGCTAAGAGTGCTGAGACCGCGTGTGGAATGGCGTAGTGGACGTGCAGGACGTCTAACGCGTGGTGGGTTGCCACGTCAGCCATGTGGGAGGCTAAAGCCAAGGAGTAGGGGGGGTGTTGGAAAAGCGGGTACGAGGGAAACGTCACCTCGTGAAACGTAACCCCAGCTGGCACTCGGCCAAGGCGGTAAGGAAGCGCGTAGCAGATGAAGTGCACCTGGTGACCGCGGCGGGCCATGGCTAAGCCCAATTCCGTGGCTACAACCCCCGAGCCCCCCACTGTGGGGTAACACGTCACGCCGATGCGCATCCCACCCCCTTCAAAAAGGCACCTAGGGCCATTGCGGAAAGTGGACCCAGTGCAAAAAAACCCTCGCCCAAGGGCACACCCACCAGGTTGCCGTAGGCGCGATCCCGCCCCTCAATGGCGTGCAAGAAAAAGCCGCTGGCCAAGTGCGTGGGCGGCCCTCCCTCGGGCGCAAATTGCGAGCGGTAACAGGAAAGCGCCGCGCGCTTTTGAGCATAGTGCTCTGTGACATTTACAACCAAAGTGGGCTCCGCCAGTTGGCGGGGCCCAGGGTACGCCAGGATAAGCTGCGGACGGTGGGGTGCACCCAGTTCTGGTGAAAATCCCCCCACCCCAGCCAAAAACGCTGCCGCTTGCAGGAGGAAGCTGGCCTGGCGGTGGTCAGGGTGGGGGTCGCCGGGGTGGGGCATCAGCAGAAAGGCAGGTTTTAGGGAGCGCAAAAGCCGCACTACCGCCGTCCTCTGCTCCCACGAGGTAGCCACCAGGCCAGCATCGGGAAGCTCCAAGGTGAAACGCATAACGCCAAGGGCTTGCGCTGCCGCTTCCGCCTCTTGGCGGCGTAGGTGCGCGGTGCCGCGAGAGGCGCGCTCACCGCAGGTGAGATCCACGATGGCTGCCGTCCCGCCGTGATGGGCAAAGGCAGCCAAGGTACCGGCACAGGCCAACTCCGCATCGTCGGGATGCGCTGCAAAGGCTACGAGCTGCGCTTGCACGTTTGCGCTCACAGCGCAAGACTAGCACCGGCAAGGCAAAAACAGAGGAACTTTTCACAAATTGCCACGTGTGCTCGTCAAAGACGCTTCGCGTTGCAAGCTTTTACCTTCCTCCCACCGATTGGCCCTAGGGGATCGCTTCCCTGGGCCCCTGGTATACTACACGGCCATGAGGGTCAAGGTTGCCACCCTTGCTGTTGGTTTTGTTTTAGGAGCACTGGTGAGCGCCGAGCCACCAACCTTTGTGGGGGTGGAAAAGTGCAAGCCCTGTCATCGGCCGGAATTTGAGACTTGGAGCCAGTCGGCGCACGCGGAAGCCACTAAGGCGGCCAAGGCAGCTCCAGGTTTCGAGGCCAGCTGTCTTGCCTGTCACGCCACCACGCCCGACGGTGCCCTGGAGGGTGTGCAGTGTGAAGCGTGCCATGGGCCTGGCTCTCAGTACTGGCCCATACCGATCATGATGCACCGCGACAAGGCTGTGGCAGCGGGCTTGATGCTACCGGCCCCCGGTATGTGCAACCGCTGTCACGACGGGAAAGACCACCATAAAACCGTGGAGTGGGCCGCGTTCAAACACGATCACCGGGAAAAAAAGCAAAGCCAAGAGCTGGAGTAAATTTAGAAAAGCTTGCTGCCGCGCTCCCCAATGAGGGCGTACAGGCTAGCGCTCGCGAAGCTCATGCCAGCTTGCCACAAAAAGATCCACAGGGCAAGGAAGAGACGCAAAGGCTTCCCGAGCCGCATCCAAAAGCGCCATTTGTCTGGCGTGGAAGGGGGAAAGGGGTCCCCACAGGCAAGTCCACGTTGCTGCGGGGCGTTGGCGCTTCCCAAGCAAACGAACCAAAAAGCCACACCCCCGCCACCTGCGGGTGATGCTTACCAAAAGCTTGAGCCACGTTTGCCAGTTCTTTGCGAACCGCTTTTCTATCAAGCAAGCGCACGGCGACAAAAAAGCAAACACCACCTCGGCTTGCTTGCTGGCTTCTTCCGCGTCCCTGCGGTCACAGTATTCCCTCGGAGTCCCTTGGTACCAGCTGCTGGGATAACGAGTGGGTAAACAGTGCCGATCCCGCCGACGCGCCGCCGCCACCACCTCGGCCGGCACCGTCACTCGTTGCCAAAGCCCACGACAAAGGTGCAGGTAGGAGCGACCCCAGCCCTCACCTCCAGAAGCCAGGAGCAGCGCCATGAGAGCTTTCTCCACCGCTTGCTGGGCAGCAAAAGCAGACCATTGGCAGTCTCCGTCCGCGGTGGCGTGACGGGCATGGGCGAGATCAGCTTCCGCTTGACGCCACCAGTCGCCGCACCTTTGCATCAAGGCGAACGGTAGCGCGATTTCCGCAGGGTTACGAAGGTTAGGTGTGAAGCCTCACCACAGCCCGCCCTCCCGCCAGTACAGAAGGTGCATGCCCTCCCACGGCAGCTGGCCCAAAGCCAAGCGCAGCTGCAGGGGGAAAGCGAGGCCCAACGCAAGGAGGGGGGAAAGCGCCGAAAGCGCGCGTTCTTGGGGCCGGCCCAACGGGCGTAGCGACTGCCGAAGACGGAAAAACCGCTGCTGTTCCACCGTGAGCCTTTCCGCGGCGCGCCTCTCCACCCGTCGCGCCAGCCAGTCCAGGGTAGCCACCAACCGCTTGTGGGAAGCTTCCAAATCCCCCGTGAGGTTGGGAAGCTCCTTTCGGCCATGGGCAGCAAAGCTTTTAAAATCTTCAAGCCACTGCGCTGCTAGACGTTCCAGTTGTTGGCGCAGCCGGGAGACCCGAAGGAGCCTTGAGGGGAGGCGTGGGGAAAGCAACTCCTCCGGCATGAGGTTGAGTTGCCGCGCCCACCGTCGCTCGGCGGGACCCACCACCGTGATGTGGGGTCGGAGCTTCCATGCCGGCCGACGGAGACCCACAAGAGGCCACAAGTCTTGGGCCTGCCAATGGTAGGCAAGCTCGGCGCTTCCCAAAATCGCGGTAGTGGTTCCCAAAGCCGCATCCTGAAGCAGCGGCCGCAGCCACACGTTTGGGGCCACCTGCTCTGGGGCACGTTCCAACGTGGAGGCCAGCAACGGCGCTTCTCTGACGGTGACCCTGTGCCTACGGTCGCGTCCAAACCAAAAAAACGGAAGGCGCTCTTTGGAAAGGCGCAACGGCAAGGCCAGCCCCTGGGCCGTGAGCGCTTGCGCCCGGCTTTCCAAAAGTTCGTGCGCCTCCTGCAGGCGAGAAAGGAGCACCTGCGCTGCCCAAGCGGAGGCGCGGGCCAGTTCTGGCATACGGGAATCCACCAGCACCACTCCCATACCGCGAAGGAGGGTGGCGAAAAAGCGGCCACATGCGTCGCCGAGAAGCGCGCCCGGCGAAAAACACTCTCGCGCCAAGACTAAAGCCTCTTGGGCCTGGGGGGGTAAGCTTTTTTCAAGGAGGGAGTCTAAAACCGAAAGGGAGCGGGGGGAAAGAGAAACCCTGCAGGCACAGGCCTGGCCCCGAGCCCAAGGTTCCTTGGCCTCCACCACCTGTCCCCCAGCGACCACTCGGCCCCAGCCCATCTCCGGAAGGTCGTCGTCGCGGGTCTCAAGCCAAAAAAATCCCACGGCTTGCTTTCCCTCTGCCCGCAGGCGAGCCACCTCTGCCGCCACCGCGCAGGCTTTGACCAAGCTTAAAAGCGGGCCACCCCAAAGCCCCGGCTGCTGTCCCGCCACCACCACGAGGGCTCCCGCGAGCCAAAGCTCCAGCTCCTTCTCCACTGGGTTTTCCCAACCGTGGTTATACGCGGCCAAGGCGGACGCGAGCTCCCGCGAGCGAGGCCAAGCATCGGCGTTGCCCGTGGCCTGGGGCATGGCTAAAGAACCCGCAAGAAGCGCTGCGGTAACAGGATGGGGAGGTTCCCAGCGGGCCAAGGGAACCGTCACCGAGGCTTGGGGCTCAGTGGATGCGCGGGCGGGTGGCATTGTCGTGGGGAGCGAAACCGTGGCTTAAGACAAACACGTACGCAGCAAACCGCTCCCTTTCCGTTTCGGAAATAAGTTCAAAGACAAACTCCTCCTCATTTTCGCCGGTGGTGCCTTGCACGTAGCTCACCTGCTCAGGAACCACCCAGAGCTCGGCCACCGGCCGCTTTCCTCGGAGCACCTGCACCAAATACATGCCCTCCTGGGGATCTTCGGCAAAATGCCAGTGCAGGTCCTCATCGTCGTAAACCGCAACCTCAGGGGTTCCTGCGCGCAAGATGCAGTTGGGATGGGTGGTAAGCCACCGCCAAAAAACCTCGAAGCTCCAAGGGCCTTCCACGGGCACCTCCGCCATTGGCCGCTGGGTTTACCGGCGAGCGGCAACGGCAAGTCGAGTCACAGCGGCATCCAACACCGTCTTGTGGTGGGCAAACTCCTCGGGGGGGGCGAGGCGCAAGGCCTCCTCTGCTTCCCGGCGCGCCTTTTTCGCCGCTTCCACATCAATTTCCTCAGGTTTTTCCGCCACTTCCGCCAGCACCGTCACCGCTGCGCCGCTCACTTCAGCAAACCCCCACTGAATGGCCAGGAAGTACTCCCGCACACCCTTCCGAAAGACCAGCTCGCCAATGGCCAGGGACGCCACCAGCGGGGCGTGCCCGGGAAGAATGCCCAACACACCCAGCACCCCAGGGAGCTGCACCTCATCCACTAGCTCGTCCACCACCACGCGCGTGGGGGTTACCACCTTCAGGTGCAGCCTTTCTGCCATTTACGCCACCTCGGCCTTGAGCCTCTCGGCGTGCTCCAAGACCTCATCAATCGTCCCCTTCATGTAAAAGGCTTGCTCAGGGATGTGGTCCAACTCACCCTCCACAATCATGCGGAAGCCACGTACCGTCTCAGCAATAGGCACGTACTTGCCCTTAAGGCCGGTGAACTGCTCAGCCACGTGGAAGGGCTGGGACAAGAAACGCTGGATTTTGCGGGCGCGGGCCACGATGAGCTTGTCCTCCTCGGAAAGCTCGTCAATCCCCAAGATGGCAATGATGTCTTGGAGCTCCTTGTACTTTTGCAAGATGCGCTGCACCTCCCGGGCCACCCGGTAGTGCTCCGCTCCCACCACGTGGGGATCCAAGATCCGCGACGTTGAAGCCAACGGGTCTACTGCGGGGTAAATCCCCAGCTCCGCAATTTGTCGTGAAAGCACGGTGGTGGCGTCCAAGTGGGCAAATGTGGTAGCCGGAGCAGGGTCGGTGAGGTCGTCGGCAGGGACGTAAATGGCTTGCACCGAGGTAATGGAACCCTTTTTCGTGGAGGTAATGCGCTCCTGAAGCTCGCCCATTTCCGTGGCCAAGTTGGGTTGGTAGCCCACCGCGGAAGGCATGCGGCCTAGGAGCGCCGAAACTTCCGAACCCGCCTGTGTAAAACGGAAGATGTTGTCAATAAACAAGAGCACATCCTGCTCTTCCACGTCGCGGAAGTACTCAGCCACCGTGAGGCCGGAAAGCCCTACGCGCAGACGCGCACCCGGGGGCTCGGTCATTTGCCCGTAAATGAGCGCGGCCTTGGACTTTTGCCAATCGTTGGGGTCAATGACCCCGGATTCCTGCATCTCCAACCACAAATCGTTCCCCTCGCGGGTGCGCTCACCCACACCCGCGAACACGGAAAAGCCACCGTGCTGCAAAGCCACGTTGTTGATGAGCTCCATGATGAGCACGGTCTTGCCCACGCCGGCACCACCGAAAAGCCCGGTCTTGCCCCCCTTGGAGTAAGGCTCTAGAAGGTCAATGACCTTGATGCCGGTTTCAAACATTTCGATGGTGGTGGATTGCTCCTCAAAGGCAGGGGCCTCGCGGTGAATGGGCCACCGTTCTTTGGTGACAACGGGACCCCGCTCGTCCACCGGCTCGCCCACCACGTTGAGCACCCGGCCCAAGGTTTCCCGCCCCACCGGCATGGAAATGGGCCCACCGAGGTCGTAGGCTTTCATGCCCCGCACCAAGCCGTCAGTGGGGTGCATGGAAACGCACCGCACCCGGTTTTCACCCAGGTGCTGCGCGACCTCGGCAATGACACGAACCTCGCCGGCGTCGCTTTTATCCCGCACCTCGATGGCTTGGTAAATGGGGGGCAAGTGTTCCTCGGGGAACTCCACGTCCACTACCGGACCGATCACCTGCACCACACGTCCCACCGCTTGCTCGGCCATATCGTTTTCTCCTACCGCCCGCCCAGTGCTGCTGCACCGGACACAATTTCAATGAGTTCTTTGGTAATGGTCGCCTGCCGCACCCGGTTGTAGGTGAGGGTCAGACGGTCAATCATTTCCGCGGCGTTCTTGGACGCCGCATCCATGGCTACCATACGCGCGGCGTGCTCCGCTGCCACCGAATCCAAAAGCATGCGCCACACCTGGAACTCCACATGGCGTGGCAAGAGCGCGTGGAGGATCGCTTGCGGCGTGGGTTCAAAGAGCATGGGCACATCGCCCTCTCCATCGCCCAACTGCTCCCGCTCAATGGGTAGCAGCTTTTCCACCCTCACCTGCTGCTGGATCAAGCTCTTGAAGTGGTTATAAACCACATACACGGCGTCCACGCGCCCTGACTCGAACTTGCCCCGCAACTCCCGGGCCAAAGCGTAGGCGCCTTCGGGAGTAAGCCGCCCCATGAGGTCCAGGTACGTGGCGGCCAAAGGGATCCCCCTGTGGCGGAAGTACTCGGCGCCCTTGCGCCCCACGAGGGTGATTTCCACCTCCCCGAAACGTTTGCTCGCGAGAATGGCGGCTACCTCCCGCAAAACGTTGGCGTTGAAGGCGCCGCACAGCCCCTTGTCGCCGGTGACCACCACCAACGCCACGCGCTTTTCCGGACGCACCATAAGCAGCGGGTGCTTGCGCTCGGAAACCTTGGCCGCAACCCGGCGAAGTACCAGCGAAAGCTCTTCGGCGTAGGGTCTTGCCTCAAGGATCCGGTTTTGCCATCGGCGCAAACGAGCCGCCGCCACCATCTTCATGGCCTTGGTGATTTGCTCGGTGGCCCTCACCGAGCGAATGCGGCGGCGAAGGTCCAAACGGCTAGGCAAGGGCCGCCTCCGGATGCTCGCGCAGGAACGCTGCCACCGCGTCCTTGCACGCCTTTTGCAGCTCCTCTTCCACGGCCCCCTCCAGTTTGCCGGTGGCAACGATGGTTTCCAAGACTTCCGCGTGGTGAAGCTTCAGGTAGTCGTGGAGGAAGCGTTCAAAGGAGCGAACCGCCGCCACCTTAAGGCCGTCCAAAAAGCCCCTGGTTCCCGCAAACACCGAGACCACCTGCAGCTCCACCGGCATGGTGTCGTGCAGGTCTTGCTTCAAAAGCTCCACCAAGCGCTCACCGCGGGCGAGCTGCCTTTGCGTGGCCTTGTCCAAATCCGAGCCAAACTGCGCGAAGGCCGCCAGCTCGCGGTATTGGGCGAGCTCCAAGCGCAGGGTGCCGGCCACCTTTTTCATGGCTTTGATCTGGGCGTTGCCGCCCACCCGCGAAACCGAAATACCCACGTTCACGGCTGGGCGCACGCCCGCGTAAAAGAGGTCGGTTTCCAGGAAGATTTGACCATCGGTAATGGAAATCACGTTAGTGGGGATGTAAGCGGAAACGTCCCCAGCTTGGGTTTCAATGATGGGCAACGCGGTGAGCGAGCCCCCGCCCAGGTCATCCCGCAGCTTGGCGGCTCGCTCCAAAAGCCGCGAGTGCAGGTAAAAAACGTCGCCGGGGTAGGCCTCGCGGCCCGGGGGCCGGCGCAACAGTAGCGAAATTTCCCGATAGGCAGCGGCGTGTTTAGAGAGGTCGTCGTACACGCAAAGGGCGTGCTGGCCGTTGTACAAGAAGTACTCGCCCATGGCACAGCCGGCGTAGGGAGCCAGGTACTGCAGGGGCGCCGGCTCGGAAGCGGTGGCGGCCACCACAATGGTGTGCTCCATGGCACCGTGGTCCTCCAGCGTCTTCACCACATGGGCAACGGTGGAGCGCTTTTGGCCAATAGCGACGTAAATGCAAACCACACCCTTGCCCTTTTGGTTAATGATGGTGTCCACGGCCAGGGAGGTTTTACCAGTTTGGCGGTCACCAATGATGAGCTCGCGCTGGCCACGGCCAATGGGGATCATGGCGTCAATGGCCTTGATGCCGGTTTGCATGGGTTCCTTCACCGGCTGCCGCCGCACCACCCCAGGAGCAATGCGCTCCACAGGGTAGTACTCGGTGGCAACGATGGGTCCCCTGCCGTCCAGGGGCTCGCCCAAAGGGTTTACCACACGACCCACGAGGCCAGGCCCCACAGGTACCGAAAGGATCTTACCGGTACGCCGCACCTCGTCCCCTTCTTTAATGGCACTGGACTCCCCCAACAACACGCAACCCACCGAGTCTTCCTCAAGGTTTAAGGCCAAGCCGTAAACCCCGTGGGGAAACTGCACCATCTCGCCAGCCATGACGCGATCCAACCCGAAAACCCTGGCAATGCCATCACCCACCGACACCACCGTTCCTACCTCAGCCATTTCCACCGAGGTGGCCACGCCTTCCAAGTGTCGGCGCAAGATATCGGTAATCTCACCCAGCTTAACCTGCATAACGCCCTCCTCCGGGCAGGTTCTTCTCCACGAAGAGCTGCAGCTGCCGCTGCAAAGAGCCGTCAAAAACCAAGCTCCCCAAGCGCACCACAAACCCCGCCATTAGCTCTGGCTTTTCCTGTTGCTGGAGGATCACCCGGGTCCCCACCACCCGGTCTAACGCCCGCTCCAGTGCGGCCAGCTGCTGAGGCCGAATGGCAGCGGGAACCAGGACCTTTCCCCGCACCACGCCAAAGAAACGGTCGCACAAAAGCGCAAATTCCTCAGCCACGAAAGGCAGGTAGCGCAACCGGTAGTGAATTTGCATGGCCACCAAAAGCCGCTCTACCTGGGGAGGAAGTGCTAAATTCCGGGATACAGCCTTGAGAAGCTCGGATTTTTGTTTGCCCGAAAGCGTGGGAACCTCAAAAGCGCGCACCAGCTCAGGCACGGAGGCAAACGCTGCAGCTGCCCTTGCCAAAGCTTCGTTGGTAACTTCCAGCGCCTCAGCCCCTTCGGGTTTTACCACCGAAAACAGGGCTTGCGCGTACGGACGAGCCACGCGTTGGCTCATGGGTGCACCTCCTGGGAAAGGCGCGCCAGGGTGGCCTCAAAGATTCGATCCCGATCCTCAGGGGTGATTTCCTTGCCCAGTATCTCCCAGGCCACCGCCGCAGCCGCTTCCGCGGCTTCCCTAGCCAGCTGTTGTCGGGCCGCCAGAAGCCTCCTCGCCGCCTCATCTTCCACTTGCCGCAGGAGCTTGGCCGCTTCTTGCTCCCCTTCCGCTAGCAAGCGCTCGCGTTCCGCCTCGCCTTCCCGCCGCAACCGATCCCGCAGCGCCGTCATTTCCCCTTCCAGCGCTGCCATCTTTGCGGTCATCTCCTGCTGCATGGCTACCGCTTCCGCCCGCAGTCGCTCCGCTTCCCGTAACTCACGGACGATTTCCTCCCGTCGGGTGTGGAAAAACCGGGAAAGGGGACGGGCCAAAAGCCAAGCAAGCACCCCCATGAAAACCACCAAGTTCGCGATCTTCCACAGCACCGTAGGGATTCCCAAAAAGGTCGCTGCCGCCCCCTCGGCCGCTTCCGCCGCTTGTGCAAAAAACCACACCCCGGCAAAAAACAAAGCCCTCATGACGCCAGCGCCCTCCCCAAAAGCCGCTGCGCCAGCTCCCGCGCCAACTGCAGCGTGTGCACTTTGAGCTGCTGGCGGGCCCACTGCGTTTCCCTTTCCAGTTCAGCTTGAAACTCGGCCAGGCGCCTTTGCCCTTCCGCCCGTGCCGCCTCCAACTTTTCCCGGCGCTGCCGGTGACCTTCTTCCCGCAAGCGAGCGCGCTCTTTCTGGGCTTCCGCAGCCACCTGTGCCAGTTCCTTTTCCCGGGCAGCGAGGGCTTGCTCCAGGGCAGCTTTGGCCTTTTCAAAGGCCTCCCGGCCAGAAGCCACCCGCTGTTCGCGCTCGTCCAGGAGGGCAAGGATAGGGCGGACAAGCTGGCGATGCACTACCCAAAATGCCAGCCAAAAACACGCCACTACCAGGAGAAACGATACGTTTGGTAGGTTCACGCTGCGGCCTCCACCCCTAAAACTTCCGCCCCGCGCTGGCGGCGGCCGGTAAGTTTAGCAAGGCCTTGGGGAAAGGTCAAACAAAAGGCCCCGGCAAACGCCGAGGCCCTCGGTTGCCCGACGGCTGCCTGCTTAGCGGCCACCCAAAGCCAACCCCGCAAAGATCCGGCGGCCAGGGGCTGGATAGCCCCGCACCTCCTGGTACGCACGGTCCGCAAGGTTCTCTACCCTTACCGTAACAGCAAGAAGGTCGCTCAAAAACAGCTGCGCCGCCAGGTTGGCGGTGAGAAAGCCACCCTGTGCCACCCGCGCAAAAGTGACGGGGTCCAAATCCGGCCGCCGTCCCACGTACACGAGGCTCACCTCCCCCGTGCCCCAAGCCCACGTCTCCCCTAAGGTGCACGACCCAGACCACTGCGGCCGTCGCAAAAGCCTTTGGCCATCTTCGTCTTCGGCCTCAAGGTACGTGCCGGCCACGCGCAGCAAACGGTGGTGCTTTCGGCGCTCGAGAGAAAGCTCCACCCCCTTCTGCCGGGACCCGGCAATGTTGGCAAATCGCCATGTGCCGTAGTCAAAGTCCACCAAGTTGGTAATGCGGCTGGCAAAGGGAACCAGCTGCAAAAGCCAGCTGCCCACCCTTTGGCTTGCCCCTACCTCCACGCTCCGGGAGCGTTCCGGCTGCAGGGATGGGTTCCCAGAGTAGGGGTAGTAAAGCTCTCCTAAAGAGGGAGCCCTAAAACCTTTCCCCACGGCCACCCATACTCGTGCGGAAGGCCACGACCAGCTCCAAGTAACGCGAGGGGAAAGCTCCTCCCAAACGCCGGCCTTGTCCCAGCGCACACCGGCGGTGAGTTCGCCGGCCCTGGGCAAAGCCCAGCGGTCCTGAAGGAAAAACGAGCGCACCGTTTGTTTCTTCGCGGCAAGGGCCGGGCCCAGACTGGAGCCCGCCGTGACCTCATCGCGTCGCCACTCGCTCCCCAGCTGTACACGGTGGTGGCCAAAGTCGCCACGGAGCACCACCCTTCCTTGCCAGCTTTCCTTGGTGGTGTCCGCCGCGGTGTAACCCCAGGGGTCATCGGGATCTCGGAAGGCGAGATTGCCCTCTACCCGCGCCAGGTGCCCTTCCACCTGCACCGTGGGGCTTAAGCGCAACTGCCAGGGCAGGCCCACCAGGTTTTCCTCGGCAGCGGTAAAGCGATGAGGGGTGGCTTTTGCCCCGGAAAAGGGGATTTCGGTGTGGCTTCGGCTTGCCCTCAGCAAAACCCCTAGGCGCGCCCCATCCAGCGGGTGGTACCCCGCAGAGACCGTGAGCGCTTTGCCCCAAAAGTCGTCGTTGGCTAGCGTTCCACTTCCCCTCCGTTCCACGGCGTGCACCCCCAGGTCCCACGATTGGCTTCGCCAGCTCATGCCACCCTGGTACCGCTGCCAACCCCCACTGCCCGTCTCCCCCAAAACCTGCCACGAGGTTCCACTACTTTGGGGCGCAAAGAGCTGCACCACGCCACCCAAAGCGTCGGCGCCGTAGAGGGCAGAGTAGGGCCCCCGCACCAGTTCCAGGCGGCCGATGCCGGCGGTCAAGGGCAAGCTCCAGTCATAGCCGCCGAAGTACGGGTCGTTCAAGCGAATCCCCTGGAACAGCACCAGGGTGTGGGTGGAGTTTGTGCCTCGCGAAAAAAGCGAGGTGACGCCACCGTCCAAGCCTGACCGCAGCAGCGTGACCCCGGCGCTGCGCCGCAGGAGAGCTGCCAGAGACGTCTCGCAGCTGCGGGTGATTTCCTCCTCGTCCACCACCGTCACCCCTGCCGCCACCGCCTCCAGGCTTTCCTCCTCACCGGAAGCCGTCACCACAACGGTTTCGGAAAAAGTGGGTTGTTGTGCCGAAAGGGGCAAACAAAGGGAGACACTTAAGACCAGACAAGACCATGCTTTCATCCTGCACCTCCCGTGCGTTTTTTGGGGTGGCAGGTCTCCTGGCTCCGGATCAGCCGGTAAGCTCGCCTTCCCAGGGCGCCAGCTTCCACCGCACGCCCCAGTGGCTGTTTGAGCTTCCGTCCCCGGTTACAGTGGCGGGGGCCGCGCCGGATTTGCACCGGCTTCCCTCGAACCACCCCGGTTGCGACGCCATGCTAGCAAAAGAAAAGCGCGCCGCAAAGGCGCGCCTTCTTAAAGCGCAAAGCCCTTGGTTACTGCACAGTTACGCTCACAGGCACTTCCAAACGCGGCTTGGCAGGGTCGTTGGTTTCCACCACCAAGGTGGTCTTATGCGTCCCCTTGGGGGCACCAGCTTTCAAGGTAACGGCCACCTGGTACCTCTGACCCGGCTGCATGGGTGTCACCTCTACGCTAAACAGCTCGCTGGAAACCTTAGCATTGGCCACTTGCAAATCGTGGTTTTGCCGGTTGTTGACCAAAATAACCGTGCGCCCTACCGGCGCGTCGTTGGGCACCGTTCCCAAATCCACGGTGGGCGGCACCACCTGGATGATGGGCCGCACCACCCCGGTAAGGGTTACCGTGACGTTCGGCGCCTTTTCAGCGCTGGTTTTTACCGTGACCTTTTGGTTAAAGGGCCCTTCCGGAGCGTTGGCGGGGATTTTGAAGCTCACCTCCCACTGGGGCTGGTTACGACCCTGAATGAGCTCGCCGCCCTCCAGCTTGCGGAAGGAGGCGGTCACAGGAGCCGTGCCGGTTTCCACGCCCAGGACTTTAAAATCCCCGGGCTGGGAAGGCACCAACACCACTTTTTCCTCACTGGCTTCGCCTTGCAGGACGTTGAACCGCACAAAGCTCCGTGGCACGACGTCAATGAACGCCTGGACGTCCGCTTTTACTACCAGCGTGGTGCTAGGCGTGGCAGGAGCGTTGGTGTACACCAGCACCGCCTTGGAGATGGGGCCTGTGAAGTCGGCGGTGTCCACCTCCGCCACGATTTTGCCTTTGCCTCCCGCAGGCACGGTACGGTCAAAATCGGCCACCGTACATCCGCAGGTGGGTCGCACCTGGGTGATTTCCAAGGGTGCGGTGCCGGTGTTGCGCACCTCAAACACGGCGCGAATTTTCTCACCCTTCACCACCACCCCAAAGTCCTTGATTTTTTCCGGGAAATCCGCCACGGGATTGGCTTCCGAAGCCTGTTTGGCCTCAGACCCCGAAGGGGTAGGGGCCTGCGCCCAAACTGGTAGCACGCAAGCCAACGTTACCAAGCCTCCTAAGATTTTTTTCATGTCCATCCTCCTCGGGCATGCACTGCCCTTTCTTGGCCAGCGGATGCTAGAGTACTTCAGCCCGCCGGTGCGGGCAAGTTCTATGCGAGATTCGTGCCATTATTACCTGTTGCCCATTGGTGGGATGGCCACCACTGCCTTGGCTGGGCTGCTTGCGGAAAGCGGGTATCGCGTGTGCGGGGTGGATGCTGCCCTCTACCCGCCAGCAGCGGAGCTTTTGGCGGAGCTGCAAATTCCAGTGCGCCTAGGTTTCGATCCGCCACAAATGCCGGTGGTGGAAAAAACCGTGGTGATTGGCAACGCCGTCCCTAGTACCAATGCCGAGGTGCAAGAAGTGCTCGCGCGGGGGCTGCCGTATACCTCGCAAGCGGCGTTGTTGGGTGAGCTCTTCTGCCAAGGAAGAAAAACCGTAGTGGTGGCAGGAACCCACGGCAAAACCACCACCACTGCCCTCCTGGCCCACGTGTTCACGCACGCCGGTCTTGACCCTACGGCCTTCATTGGGGGCGTGCCACGGGGAGGCAAGCCGTGGCGCCTTGGGCAGTGGCCGTGGACCGTGGTGGAGGGAGACGAGTACAACACGGCGTTTTTTGACAAAGGACCCAAGTTCCTGCACTACTTTCCGCACATTTTTGTCGTCAACAACGTGGAGTTTGACCACGCCGACCTTTACCCGTCCTTGGATGCCATTCTGGCCGCCTTCCGCGCAGGAGTGGCGCGCCTTCCCGGTGATGGGTGGGCGGTGGCCAACGCCGACGATCCTGGGGCAAGCGAGGTGGCAACCACCGCCCCTCGCGTCCTTTGGTACGGGCAAAGCAAAAAGGCCCAGGTTCGCTGCCGGCGTTTTTCCCATCGCGCTGGGAACCTGGTGGCCGAAGTGGACCTCAACGGGAGTCGTTGGGAGCTGGAAACGCCTTTAGCAGGTCGCCATAACGTATCCAACCTGCTGGCCGTGGCGGCCGTAAGTCTCCTTGCGGGGGTCGCCCCGGAGACTTTGCAAGAAGCCGTGCGCAGCTTCCCCGGGGTGCGCCGGCGTTTAGAGGTGCTAGGGGAAGCGAAGGGCATCACGGTTGTGGACGACTTCGCCCACCATCCTACGGCTGTTCGCCTTACCCTGGAAGGGGCGCGACAGCGTTTCCCCGGCCGCCGGCTGGTGGTGGCGTTTGAGCCCCGTTCCCTGACCGCCGGCCGTGCCGATTTTTTCCCCCTTTACGAGGACGCCTTTGCCTTGGCTGACGTGGTGGTCCTGGCGCCGGTTTTTCACCGGCACCGGCTGCAAGCCGACGAGCTTTTGGACCGTCACGCGTTGGCAAGAAGCCTCCGGGGCAAGGGAGTAGAGACGTTTGTGGTGGAGGACGGCAACGACCCTTTTACTGTTCTCCTCTCGCTTTTACAGCCAGGGGATCTTTTCCTTGCCATGTCCTCGGGGGATTTTGCTGGTCTCCCCCGCCGGCTTCTAGCCGCTTTCGGAGCGTAAGCTGGTGGCGTGGCTCACCCGGTTCTTGGCCACGGTGGGGCTTTTGGGGGAGCACCTCCCCGCCCCCGGAACCACCGTGGGCTCCCTTCTGGGTTTGGGCTTGTTCCTAGCCTTCCCCGGCCCTGGGGCAAGGATCGGCATCGGCATCGGCCTCACCCTCGTGGCCCCATGGGCGTGCGGCCGGGAGGCGGCACGCCGGGGGGAGGCGGATCCCAGCCCCGTGGTGTTGGACGAGGTGGTGGGGCAGTGGTGGGCCTTGCAAATCATGATGTGGACCGGTGTGCCCCCTACAAGCGGGTGGGTGTTGGCGGGGTTCGCGCTTTTTCGACTTTTTGATGTGCTCAAACCGCCGCCGGTGCGGCAAGCCGAGCTTCTGCCCGGCGGTTTGGGGATTGTGGCTGACGACCTCGTGGCCGGCGTGCTGGCGGGGCTTTTAGGAACGCTTCTTAATCGCGCTTTGGTTTGACCCTGTCTTTTCCAAAAGCTTACGGCGCAAGAGCTCATTTTCAAAGGCCATCCCCGCTTGTTCGGCAGCTAACTCCACGATTTCCCCATGGGCTATGGGCGCATCCCGCTCACCGTTGTCAGCAACAACCAGCGCAATGACCCGCTGCACCCCGCGCACCGGGAAAACAACCACTTCGTCACGGGCAGCGGGGCCCAAGAGCTGGCGAAGGGGTTCGGGCAAGAGAGCGTGAGGTCCACGTACCACCTCGCCGCTATCCACGGCTTGGCGCAGCAAATGCTCGCCCCCCCACGCCAGCCGCAAACCGCGGGTGGACTGCGCCAGGAGTTGACCCTGAGCGTCACGGCCAAAGGCCCCCAGCACCGAAAGCTCCCGCTCCTTGGCCAAAAGCAAAATTGCCCGTGCCACGGTTTCCGACAGAATGCTTAAGAGGTTGAGAGCCAACGTGGTAGCCACAAAACCCGTGCGCAAATCGCCAAACGCTTGCCGCCACCGGTGAAGCGTCAGCTCCGCTGCCGCCTCCCGGTAATCTGGCGGTTCCTCCTTGCTGCTTGCAGCCGCGGTCACCGCCGCCACCACGGCGTCCAAGTCCGCTGGTACCACCAGCGCTGCTCCCGCTCGCAGGTACGGTGCCACCGGCTGACCCGGCGCAGTTACCACGACCAAACGCACATTGGGACGTAGGCGCCGGAGCTTGGCCGCTTCAGAAGCCACCAAAATCCCTTGCCGAGCGTCCGCCACCACCACCGTTGGCCCCTGGCCATCGCCGGCTTCTTCTAAGTTTACCCGCCGTACCGCTCGTGCTTCCTCGCGCAAGGCTGAGGTGAGGCGAGCAAGAAACGCGTCGTCAGGGGTGAGAACGTGAACCAACGGCCGATGTTCGGCGGTTTGGGCGTCCAGCTGCTCCAAGACCCGCGTAAGGTCCTCGGAGCTAAGTATCTCCGGGGCCTTTGCAGTAACCCGGGACACGGCCTCCTGCTGGTTTTTCTGCTGGAAAATCTCACTGGCCTGCTGGAGGAGCTTGGCGGTGTCCACCTCCACTTCGGGAATGACATCGACGGGGTAAAGCGTCACTTCGTCGGCTGGCGTGAGGTCGTCAGGCAAAAACTCGAACTCCCCGGTTTCCCAACCCAAGACTGTCGCCACCGCTCTCCGGATTTGCTCCTCCACCACCGCTTTCAGCTGGTTCGCGTTGATAAGCCCCGCATTCAGGAGAAGTTGCCCCAGGGACTTGCGGCTAGAGCTCTGTCTTTGTGCAGCCAGCGCCGTCTCCAGCCTCTGGCGGTCTACAAAGCCCTGTCGAATGAGGAGGTCCCCCAGGCGGGGAGCACCGGTGGCTTGCGCAAACACGATCTTTCCCTTGAAGAACCCTATGCTGGCCCGTTCTTCCCCACGCTCCAGGGCCAACACCCCGGTGCGCTTT
This sequence comes from uncultured Thermoanaerobaculum sp., assembly GCA_937934115.1. Lineage (GTDB taxonomy): Bacteria > Acidobacteriota > Thermoanaerobaculia > Thermoanaerobaculales > Thermoanaerobaculaceae > Thermoanaerobaculum. Next base: position 18,983 of record CALHAH010000009.1, on the reverse strand, counting down.
CCCAGGTGGATGAACTGCAGAACATCGGCCACCGCCACATCTTGCAGGCTGCCGGAAATCCCCTGGGAGGCAGGCCGTTCGCCCATAGTGCGCTTACTCGCCCCGTGCCAACTTGATGAGGCTCTCCAGAGTGCGCAAGCGTCGGTCCTTGGTGGCAAAGATACGGGCGGCGAAAAGCGCCGAAGCGGCGTGAGCGGAAAGCAAATCCAAAAGCTCCCGATCCTCCGGACGAAGGGAAGGTTTGTGGGGCAAGAGCTTAAGTACGACCAACGCGCCCACGATCTCGCCCTGCACCTTCAAAGGCACCACCGCCACCACGTTGGAGTTGGGGATAGGTGCCAGGCGTAACGTACCGTCGGCCAACGTGGCGTCTACCGCCTTTTCGCCCCCTACGTACTCTTCGCCGGCAAACAGCGGGTACTCTCCGCTTCCGAACCCCTGGGCCAGGGCCACCTCAAAACCCTGACCCCCATCCCGGCGCAAGAGCACCGCAAACGCCTCGGCCCCCAGGAGGTTTACCGCTATCTCGGCAACGGTTTGCAGCACCTCTCCTGGGGTTAGGGTGGCATGCAGTTGGTAGGTGGCCACGTACAGGTTCATAAGGCGGGAAATTTGCCGTTCAGAGGCGGCCAATTGTGCTGCCAGCTCCTTTACGTCTGCCTCGGTACGCGCCAGCCGCTGGGCGAGTTCGCCTTCCTGTTCCCCGGAGGTCGCGACATTCGCCATCTGCAGTTTTTGCTCCAGTTCCCTTACCAGCTCGCGAGCCTTTTCCAGGGTGCTTTTCAGCTCGACAACCAGCTCTTTGCCCGAGCCCTCGGGCAGTGTTAACCCTCCCGAAGGAGCTTCCCTCATGGGACCTCCAAGGCAGCTATGGCTTTGCGCAGCTTTTCGGCGTCAAAGGGCTTCGTGAGGTAGGCGACGGCGCCAGCGTCCAAACCCCGCTGGATTTGCTTCTCCTCGCCATCGGTGGAAATCACAATCACCGGCAGACCCGGAAGCCGACCTTGCCCTCCCAAAGCTGCCAGAAACTCCAAGCCGTTCATCACCGGCATGTGGATGTCCAAGAGCACCAGGTCCACGTCGGGATGCTGCCGCAGAAGCTCCAAGGCCTGTTGCCCGTTTTCCGCCAAAAGAAGCGGCGTGCCACGCAGCATGACCTCGTACATGCGCAGCATCAGCTTGGAGTCGTCCACCGCCAGGACCTTCTTTGGTTGCACCGACACCCCCTACCGGCGCTGCCCTCGCCCACCTACAGCATAGAAGCCTTACCCCTTGGCTGCAAGGAGGTGGACTCTTAAAATTCTGCGCAGTTCATGGGAGGTGAAGGATGACCCCTGCCCTAGCGTTGCTGTTGACTCTATCAAACGCCTCGGCTCCCCAAAAGCTTTCCGGCACCGTGTACTGCGAAGCCCACTGCCAAAGGGCCACAGTGCAAGTGTTCCCGCTGGGGGCAAGGAGCGTGGTCTCCCCGCAACAACTGGGCAAGCCCTTGCGCACCTTTGAGGTGGCACCGGCTACCGCGTTCACGGTGGAGGTGGATTCCTTTCCGGTGCGGGTAGAGGTGTCGGCTCTCGGGCATGGAGCAGGGGTTGTGGAGGTTTGGCTTCCCGCGCAAGCCGCACTGCCGCCGCTGTGGCTACCTAAAGCCGTCACTGGCAGCTTGCGGGTCACCGGCGCCGGCGGCAAGGGCAACGTGCTGGTGATGGACCGGGAGGCAAGCGAACGCGTGGGGCGCTGGCGCTGGGCCGTGGCTACCACCTGGGCGGAAATGGGGAAAACCATCAACCTGGCCGTGCCACCAGGTGCGACCCCGCGCTTGACGCTACTGGCAGAATCCGGCTGCTTTGCCTTTACCAGCGTGACAGAAGCCAAGGGAGGCAACGTGGACCTCCGTTGTCGCACGGTCACGGTTGCGGTCCACGACACCCAAGGGAAACCACAAGCCGACGTGCGGGTGGCAGCGGAAGGTACGCCAGTGGGAACGGCTGCAGTGACAGGGCCGGACGGGAAGGCCACGCTTGCCCTTCCCGAGTGGTGGCAAGGCCGAGTGGTGGCTTGGACCGGTTCTCAGGGAGGCTCGGCCCGGGTAAATGATGCTGCCGCCAAGATCGTTCTCCGCCCCGTAGGCAATCTGCCGCTGGTTACGGCGCAACCCTACCCCAGCCTCTTGGTTTTTCCCCGCTGGCTCCCCGCCGCCCTCACCGGCGGGCCGCTTTTGGTACCCGGCACGGGTGGGCAGGTGCCGTTTATTGCCCCGGGGGGTGAGCTGGAGGTTGTGGCTTACGGTTACGACCCCGTTGTTTTGTCTGCAGATTTTTCCAACCAGACGCTGGGGGTCCGTCTTTCCCCGCAAGCTTGGATCGAAGGCAAGGTCCTGGACCAGCGCGGCTCCCCCGCCCCGGGTGTGCCGGTTTGGAGCGAGGAAAGCCGGGTGGCGTCGTTTTTCTCCAGACGCGTTCGCACCTCCAGCCGGTTGCTGCCAGAACCCGTGTGGGTAAGCGGCGAGGACGGCCGCTTCGGGCCTTTTCCTGTGACTGCCGGGGAACTGCGGCTTTTCGCTACCCACCCGGCTTTGGGTCGCGCTGATTCCGGAAAGCTGAGCCCCAAAAGCAAGGAGACCCTGCCCGTAACCCTCACCCTCGCCCCCGGCACCAGCTTGAGCTTGCGGGTGGTGGACGCAAGGGCGACCCCGATCCCCGGTGCCGAAGTGGAGGTTAGGGAGGGCCAGGAGGATGGACCCAGGGTTATGTTCCGCGTGGGCCGTTCCTTTGAACCGCCGCTGGCGAGAACCGAAACCGACAGGGAAGGGCGTGCTGTTCTTGCCAACTTGCCGGTGGGTCTTTTAGAGCTTTTGGTGCAAAAGGCGGGGTTCGTGACCCACACCCAAAAGGTCACGTTGCCGCAGGAAGGGAAACACCTGGGTGATGTCACACTTCAGGCTGGAATTACCATTACCGGACGGGTGGTGGATGCGCGCGGCCAGGGAGTGCCCAACGTCACGGTGTTGGCCGGTGCCAACGCGGACGTGCCCTTCGAGTACGACACGCGAAGCGAAGCCGACGGTCAGTTTCAGCTGAGGGACGTTCCCAACGAGGGGGTTTTGTACGTGCAAGCGCGCTCGCGGGAATCTTCCGCACCGCCGATGAAGGTCACGCTACCCCCCAGCGGACCCGTGGAGCTAGTGGTGAAAGCGGGAAGAACCCTCAAAGGAAGGGTGGTGGACAAGGAAACCGGGGAGCCGGTGGCTAACGCTGAGGTTTGGGGTGGTCATCTCCTGACGCGTAGTGTGGGGGGCTTTACGATGCAAAGTGCCGTGCCCATTACCCCCACCACCTCTGACCAGGACGGGTTCTTTGAGGTACCCCTCGCCCAAAGCGGGGATGTGCGACTGGACGTGAGGGCTCCAGGGTATGCCCCGGCGCAACGCACCGTACCTTTGAAGGAGGACGAGCCCTTGCGGTTGATGCTGGTGCAGCTGGAACGAGGGTTCACGCTGCGGGGGCGGGTGTGGGAAGCGGACGGGAGGCCTGCGGTGGGGGTCACGGTGACGGCGCGTGAAGCCGGGGAACGCAACGTAGGCGCGATGATGGCTGTACTGCAGAGACCGCTCGGTACGATTACCGACGGCCAAGGCCAGTTCCTGCTCAGCGGCCTCAAACCTGGCAAGTTCACGGTGGAAGCGCAAAGCCCTGAAGGCGGGCAAGACCGGGTGACCTTGGATATCAGCAGCGATGCGGAAGCCGAGCTCCACCTCGGGTCTCCGGGCAGCTTGGAGGTGCGGGTGGTGGGACCCCAAGGAGAGCCTCTGGCCGGGGCCAAGGTGGAAGCTTCGACAATCGGGGCCAACCTCTTTCATCGCCTCACCGACGCCGCAGGGTTAGCTCGCTTCCAGGAGGTACCCCCCGGCACGTACTACGTGACTGCTAGTCTGGAGCGTTTTGCCGCTGACGGCGAGAGGATCAACGTCGGCCCCCAGGGGACCACTTCCGTGACCCTCAAGCTTTCCCGGGGCGGGGAGATCGTGGGGGTCGTGCGCGGCCTTTCTTTACAGGAACTAGCCCGCTGTCAAGCGTGGGCAGGGACGAGCAGAACCCAGGTGGCGGCCGACGGCAGCTTCCAGCTCAAGGGCGTGCCCACAGGAAAGCAGGAACTCATGGTTTCGGTTTTCCCTCTGGGGAAAACGCGGCGGGTAACGGTGGACGTGCAGGAAGGCTCCCCTGCCCAGGTGGAGGTGGACTTCAGCCAGGGGATCACCATTGCGGGAAGCGTGCGGCGGGGAGCGCAGCCGCTGGTGGGGTACCTGGTTGCGGGGAGTGGTTCCTCGCCCATGGACCGCGCCGCGGACACCACCGATGAGGGTGGAAGGTTTGCGCTTTCCGGCCTTGCCCCCGGGAAGTGGACGCTGTCGGTGAGCGATCCCAATGGCCAGGTGTTGCTTACGCGAGAGCTAGAGGCACAAAGGGACACACAGGTTTCGCTGCAGCTCCCCGAAGGCACCCTCTCCGGGTGGGTGCGCAACCGAGCGAACCGTGAGCCGGTTTCCGAAGCCCAGGTAACGCTCGAAATTCCCGGGCAAACGGGTTTCATGCGCCGCACCTCTGGCGATGAGGCGGGCGGTTTTGCCTTCCACGAGCTCCCCACTGGCCAAGTTTTCCGGGTCCGCGCCAGCGCTCCCGGCTACTCGCCGGCGGAAGCCCAAGTCACCGTGAACGAAACCCCGCAGGAGGTGGAGCTGCTTTTGGAACCCCAGCAAACCCTCGAGCTTTTCGTGCGGGATGCCGACGGCAGTATTCCTGGAGAGGTCTTCGCCAACGTGCAAGGCCCTTCCGGAGAACCCCAGCCGGTGTTCGTGACCCTCGACCGGGAAGGGCGGGGCATCGTCACCCAGCTTCCGCCGGGGCAGTACGTGGGTTGGATTCAAGGGCAAGGAGCTGCGGTAGTGCGCTTTCTCGTACCTTCCAAGGTTCACATCCAGCTTCAGCCGCGGGGCTTTTTGCTGGTGGAGCCTGGGGCAACGCCAGCGCAGGTGCAGGTGGTGACCGCCGATGGGCTCCCGGTGCCTTGGGGCTTTCGGGGGATGGGCACCAGCGGTGGTTGGCGTCAGCTGGACGCCACCTGGAGGCTGTCCCTCCCCGCTGGCAACTACCGCCTCTTGGTGCGCAAGGGGGAGCACGTGGAAAGCAAGGTTTTTAGCCTCGCCCCCGGACAGGAAACGGTGGTGGATTTGGCTCCGTAAAACACACCGGAGACAAAAATCGTGACCCTGGGTGTTCTCCCGGCCCTGGTGGTGACGGGAGCCTCTAGTTTAGGCACGGTGTTGTGCCAACAAACCGTAAACCCATTGTAGGTCAGGGTCTTTGCCGGTTCTCCCGCCCCTTGGGGTCGTAACCGGCATGGGCAGCCCCTAGCCAGGACCCACGTTTCCCCGGCACGCCTTTTCCATTTTTAGGTGGCAACCGAGAGCCTTCGGCTTTCCAACCAGCTCAGTGAGTGGCCAGGTACTGGGCAGCGCCCTCCGGGGTGGCCACCATGGTGTCCTTGCCCTCGTCCCAATCGGCCGGGCAAACCTCGCTGGTATGCTGGGAAACGTACTGGAACGCTTTGAGAGTGCGCAGCGCTTCTCGCGAAGAGCGCCCCACCGGTAAGTAGTTTGTGGTTTCGTGAACGATAATGCCTTCGGGGTTGATGAGGAAAAGCCCCCGCAGCGCCACGCCCGCTTGCTCATCCAAAATGCCGTAAGCCCTGGAAACTTCTTTGGTTAGATCGGAAAGTAGCGGGTAGTGCAAAGAACCGCCCAAGCCCCCTTGCTCCCGCGAGGCATCCACCCAAGCCTTATGGGTGTATTTGGAATCCACCGAAACGCCAAAAATCTGGCAGTTACGGGCGGCAAACTCCTGGGCGTCCCGGGAAAAAGCCAAGACCTCGGTGGGGCACACAAAGGTGAAATCCAAAGGGTAAAACAGCAAATACACCCACTTGCCCCGCAGTTTCTCCAAAGACACGCTTACAAACTCCCCGTTGTGGTATCCCTCCAGCGTAAAAAGCGGTGCCGGCTTGCCTACTAAACTCATCCTTGTTCCTCCTTTCACGTGACGGCTTACAAGCCATCACGTTGGAAAAATATTATCAAAACCCTAAAAAATCGTCAACCCACCCCAGAGGGACCCCCTTCCTTCCAACCAGGAGCAAGCTTTAAGGACTGGGCCCGCGCTCGGTGCCCGCGGGAACCACCAGAACCGGGATCTTCAGACGGTGCCTGAGGTGGTCCACGGTGGTACCGTGCACCAGATCGGCCATTCCGGCGTGGCCGTGACTTCCCACCACCATAAGCTCCGCCCGGTGGGTTTCGGCCAGACGTGCCAGCTGCTCCGCCGGATCACCAAACCCCAGCTCGTACTCCGCCTCCACCCCTTGCTCTGCCAACTCCGTGCGGTAGAGCTCCAACCGCTCCGTGTCGTTGCGTACCTCGCGGTCGTCCATTTCGCCACCAAGGATCCTGACCCCGCCTGACTCCACCACGTGGAAGAGCAGCACCCTCGCCCCGCGGCCGCTGGCCCGAGCAAGGGCCAAAGCGTGGGAAAGCACCGCGGTGTCCGCCGGAGAAAAGTCCACCGCTGCCGCTATGCGTTGCGGCGGTCGTGGTGGGGCCAGCGTGGGCATGGCAGCCGGGCCGTGGACGCTGGCTATTTCTGGCAGCGGCAAGCCCCGCCGTCGCTGCAAGACCGGCCCAAGGGCCACGTACCCCAAAAAGAGCAAGAGAGCCAAGGCCGCCGGAACCACAAAAACCCACAGAGCCCACGCCCAAGGCCCAGCTTCAGCCAGCCAACCGCTGATTTCTTGATACGCCAAAAGGCCGTTAAGCCCGGAAATGAGTCCGGCCACCAACCAAGCCAGGGCCTTCAAGCGTCGCCCGATGGCGTACTGCCCTAACCACCGTCCATCGGAAACCAAGTGCACTAGGGGAACCACCGCAAAGGGCAGCTGCAAGGACAGGATTACCTGCGACAAAACCAAAAGCTCCCCCGTAGCTTTTTCCCCCATGGAAGCAATCACCGCCACCGCTGGCACAATGGCCACCCCCCGCGTGATCATGCGCCGCACCATAGGCCGCAGGCGCAGCTGCAGGAAGCCTTCCATTACGATTTGACCCGCCAAGGTCCCGGTGATGGTGGAGGACTGGCCGGAAAGCAAAAGGGCAATGGCAAAGGCTACCGGCGCAATGGCTTCGCCGAGAATCGGTTCCAACAAGCGGTGAGCCTCGAGAATATCCTCTACCTTGTAAAACCCCGCCCTGTGGAAGGCAGCAGCTGCCATCACTAAAAGCGAGGCGTTGACGAACAAAGCACCGTTCAGGGCCACGAAGGAGTCAATGGTGTTAAACCGGATCCCCGAGCGGATGCCGCCGGGGGTAGGGGCAATGCGCCGGGACTGAACCAAGGCCGAGTGAAGGTAAATGTTGTGGGGCATGACCGTGGCCCCCAGCATGCCCATGGCCAAGTAAAGCGCTCCTTCCCCCGGCAAGGAAGGCACCAACCCCGAAACCACCTCGCTCACTGCTGGCTTGGCCAGGAAAACCTCTAACGCCAAGCAAAGGCCAATGGTGGTGACCAACACCACGATGAAGGCTTCTAAGAGGCGAACGCCGCGGCCATGAAGCAGCAGGAGCAAAAAAGTATCCAAAGCGGTAATGAGGATGCCGGCAACCAGAGGTACGCCGAAGAGCAGCTGCAAACCAATGGCCGAGCCCAGGACCTCCGCCAGGTCGCAGGCAACAATGGCTACCTCCGCCAGAACCCAAAGGACAAACCCCGCTTTTTTGCCGTAAAGGGCTCGGCACGCTTGGGCCAGGTCCATGCGGGTGACGATCCCTAACCGCGCGGAAAGGCTCTGCAGCAGCAAGGCCATAAGGTTGGACATCAGCAAAACCCACAAAAGCGCATACCCAAACCTGGAGCCCGCAGCGATATCCGTGGCCCAATTCCCCGGGTCCATGTAGCCCACGCTGACCAGGTACGCCGGACCGGAAAAGGCAAAAAGTCGCTTCCAAAAGGAAAGCTGTGGGGGAACCGCTATGGTCCCGGGTTGCAACGCATCGCCCTTGGTGTGCGCTGGAGGTATCACGAGCGTATTTTTTGCGAATGCGTCTCAAAAGTCAACGTCGCCCCCGGCGGCCTTTAGTACCGGAATCCAATCCAGAAGCTGGTGTTGAAGCCTTTGTCTCGGGTCTTTTTGAAGTCCCAGCGCTTAGCAAAGTCCCAATGCACCGGCAAACCAAACAGCTCCAAGGAAAAACCAAAGCCGTAGGAGGAAAGACCGTCCTGGAGCTGACCGTCCTTCATGAAGCGGAAAGGCTCTCTCAACCCCGGAACATCGATTCTGGCGGCGCCCACATCCAAGAAGAACCGCCCCCGAAAATCCCGCAAGTGCAACCAGGGAAGGACCAAATGATCAATCAGCGGGAAACGCCACTCGGCGTTAAAGTAAGCCGCTTGGTTGCCCAGCACCGAGCGGTAATCGAAGCCCCGCAAGGTGTCCACACCGCCAAAGTAAAAGATGCTGGGGCGGTTGCCATCGGCCACCGCAGCAAAAAGGCGAAAGGCCAGCTCGTTACGGCGGGAAAGTGGTACGTATTGGCGCGCGTCCAAGCGCACCTCCCGCGATAGGGTGCCGCCGTTTTTAGCATCGAAGGCTTGCGCCACAAGCAACGACCACCGCCGCCCCCAATGCGGCCCGTACTGGTTCCACCCCGTCGTGTCGCCCGTTAATCCAGCCTGCAGGAAGGGAATGTTGTCAGTGATGGGGATGAAGAAGACCTGACCGCCAAATAGCACAGGGTAATCAATGTCGCGGTAAATGTAGCCAGCTGCCGCTTCCGCGCGCAGGTAAAGGGAAAAGGGGTATTGCGCAAAAAGCGCGCCTCCGGTTTCCCGGTACAGCCTCTTGAGACGCACCTCTCTTCCGGTAAAAGTGTCGGCCGCCACAAAGTAAGAACGGTCATCGAAAGCCGTTACCCCCCACTGCCACCGCTTTTCCAAATTGATATAAGCAGCCTGAAAGTTGGAGTAACCAGAAACCGACTGCAAAAGCACGTTGAGGCGACGGTCACCGTAGTGATCGGCAAAGGAAAGAAAAGCCTGGGAAATAAGCGTTTGGTCTTCGGAAAACTGCACCGCCACTTGCACGTTATCAGCAAAAAGCTTGTGCCCCTTCACCGGTGAGATCTTCTCCCTACTCACCGGCACGGTGATAGCCGGCACAAACACTTCACGCTTTTGCACAGCCGCCGGGGCCTTCTCCTCCCCCACCTCTTCCCCTTGCTCAGGATCCGTGAGGTATAGCTGCCAGCGACCCTTGGTATAGGCTTGGTAAACCACCCGCTCGCCGTCTTTGGTCACCACCGGCACGGGGTTCAACGCCGCGCCAATGACTTTGGTGAGACGCGTGAGTTTGCGGGTTTGCAAGTCCAAGCGGTAAACGTCAAAAACCCCCTGGTCGCGGTCGGAAGCAAAGTAAAGGGCCTTGCCGTCCCGGGAAAAGCTGGCGCCTTCGTCATCCCCAGGGCCAAAAGTGAGCTGCAGCCGGTTTTGGGGGTTGGCAAGCTCTAACTGAAAAAGCTTGGCGTTTTCTCCGCTTTGGGAGGAGTAGACCAAGTACTGGCCGTCAGGGGAAAAAACCGGCGCCGCGTCGTAAGCGGGGTCGTTGGTGAGGTTCTGTACCGTGCCGCTGGCTAGATCCAAGAGGTAAATATCGGCTTGCCCGTTGGCAAAAGCATGAAAGGCAACAGTCTTGCCATCGGGGGAGAAGGCCGGCTCCATTGCCTGGTCCTGGGGTATGGGATACTCTCGCCGGATACCCCCCCGCAAGGCATCCAAGAGCAGGAGGACGCGCCCTCGGCCGCTGCGGGCAAAAACCGCAACGGTGTCGCCATCGGGGGAAAAGGCCAAATCCCGCCCACGGTCAGGCCCCACGGTAAAAAGCTGGGCGACAAGGTACTCGTAACGGGTGGTGTAACCGCGGGTGAGGTTTTTGAAAAGCTTGCGCTTGGGCACCGAAAACAGCGCCACATCCACATCGCCCTTGTAGGTGGTAAACGCAGCGACCAGCTCTCCGGAAGGGGAAACGGTGGGCGAGGCCTCCGCCGAGCGCACCCCTTCCTCGATGCGAAAGGCAGGCCCAAACTCCCGCGGGTCCCCCCGCTCCAACGCCACCGCCTGGTACTTCTTGCGCAGCCACGCCCGGAAACGGGCGTCGAACTCCTCCACATCCAAATCAAAGGCGCGTTTTAAGGCCTTATCCACAGCGCCGGTGAGGGTGTTGCGAGTTTCAAAGATGAAATCCCGTAGCCCCTCCACCCCCCACTCGCTCTCCACAAAGGCGAAGACCATATGCCCAAAGCGGTACGCGAAGTAACCGGTGACGTTATCAGCCACCGAGGGAACGCGATCGGCAAGGGTAGCATCTCGCATCACCGCTCTCGCACGGGAATCCTCATCCTGGGCCAAGTACGAGGCCATACCTTCCATGAACCACTGGGGGATGTTGGTGGTAATGGCCTTCCCCAGTTTCCCTTGGAACAGGATCTCGTATTGGAAGATGTGCACGAGCTCGTGCTGGATGAGCTTTTGCAGCTCGGCATCGGGCAAATCCACCGGCAGCACCATGCGGTTGCGGGCGGGCACCGCAAAGGCCCCCACACCTTCTGGGATACCTTCAATGATGACGTTGGTTTGCTCAAACTCGGCGTGGGTGGCGTAGGCAATGAGGGGGATGGGCTCAGGAATTTGGAAATTGAGCTTACGGGCGAGCTCGTCGTAGGCACTTTCGGCAAAAGAAGCCACCTTGCCTAGCTGCGGCTCCACCCGGTCGTAAAAAGAAATGCGAAAGTGCGGGGTGGCAAGCTCCTGCCAGACGAAGGTGTCGTAACGGACCTTGTTCTTGCCAAAGTACTGCCCGTACCCAGCGGCCGCCACCAGCAGGCCAAACAAGAAGAAATACCCACGCATAATCGCCCCCTACTCGGTAAACAAGATGCGTTTGCTCTTTACGGTACGTGGGACAAAAATGCCAATAAGCTGGTTCTCCAAGGCGTAAAGGTTAGAGAACATGCCAACAAACTCGTCAAAACTGCGCTCTGCCCGCTCCTGGAAATCCTTAAGGGGTTGCTCCAAAAGCAGGGACCCGGTTCGTCCGTCGAACACCTGTAGCAGGATGTCGTAGGAAAACCCGGTCTGCTCCACCAATACTTGGCGGTAGTACGTGCGCCCGTCAATGGGCGAAACGTACTCCTCGGTTTTGTACCCAGAGCGGTCCTGAACTTGGAAGTCGACGCTTCCCGCCACGATGAGATCCGCTCCTGTTTGCGAGCCTAGCTCCCGCCAAAACTGGGTAGCGCGCGCCAGGGAGAGAGCGTCCCCCCCGGGGGCACGCAAACCCTCCACCGGTGGCAAAAGCTGGAGCTTGGATTCCCGCCGCAAAAGTCGCCGCAAGTAACGCTCGAACTCCTGGGTCACGTCAAAGCCCAGCTTCTGCTGCGGTACATCGGCTTTTGGCGATTCACGAATGAAGGGACCGAGGTACACCCTTTCGTGGCCGGTGAGCAAAAGCTTGGGTCGCACCGGTAAGGAGATTTCCACTTCTCGTACCCCGGCCACGGCCACAGCCGGCACCACCAGCCCCCATACCCACCTAAAGCCTCGCATCGTCCCCCCCTTTGGGCCGAATCCCGCGGATGTAGGAAGCGTAAAACTCCGCAAAGCGGGCGTAATTCCGGCGGATGCGGGAGTTGTGCGGCGAAAGCTCCAGGGCTCGTTTGTAGGTGGCCAGTGCCTCCTCGTAACGGCCCAAGGCTTCGTAGGCCACTGCCAAGTTGTTCAAAAGCTCCGGGCTTTCTCCGCCCATAGCCCGCGCCCGCTCAAAACGAAAGGCCGCCTCCTGCCACAAGCCGGCCAATGCTGCCTCTACTCCTTGGCGCATTTGCTCCCGCGCCGCCATCGCGCCTTGCTGACTGGCGCAAGAAGCGAGGATCACAACCACCACCCCGAACAGTGCCGCCCGCCTCATACCCGTCCCCCACACGATGCCACGGTTATGATAACCCTTGAGGGCCATGGATGATTCTCTGTGGGCGTTGGCGTGGTCTTTACCCGCCGTGGGGCGCCGGGGACGGGAAGAAGCACGGCAACGCATAGAACAGCGCGAAAGCCCAAAACCGGAGCTCGTAGCGCAAGCCCAGCAAGCCTTGGCAAAAGCCGCCCGCGCGGGGTTCACCTGGTACCCAGCGTTTGAACCCTCCTTCCCGGAAACGTTGCGTGCCCTTTGCGACGCGCCTTTAGGGCTTTTCCTCAAGGGACGCTGGCCCAACGGGCCCACCGTGGCCATTGTGGGCTCACGTCGCGCCTCGGCTTACGGTAAAGAAGTCGCCCGCTACTTGGGACGAGAATTGGCCCAAGCCGGGGTGTGGGTGGTTTCCGGGATGGCCAGAGGTGTGGATGCGGCGGCACACCGCGGTGCTCTCGAAGGTGGTGGCCTGACCGTGGCGGTTTGGGGCAGTGGCTGCGACCGGGTTTACCCCCCTGAACACCAGGACCTAGCAACGGCCATTGGCGAACAGGGTGGCATCGTCACCGAGTACCCCCCAGGCACCCCTCCGCGCCGCGAGAACTTTCCCGAACGCAACCGGCTCATTGCTGGACTTTCCCAAATCCTGGTGGTGGTGGAAGCTGACCAGCGCTCGGGGGCCTTGCTCTCCGCAAAGCTCGCGCTAGAGGAGGGGCGGGAAGTCATGGCCGTGCCCGGCTCGGTGTTTTCCCCGCTTTCCGCTGGCCCCAACGCTTTGCTGCGCGCCGGGGCCGCTCCCGTGCTGGGCGCCCAAGATGTTTTGGATGCGCTAGGGGCAAAGGGGGCCGCCAAGCCGCCCATGGTGGGAGGGGAGCCGCGCGGGCTTTTGCGCTTCTTTGCCCAAGGCGAGGCTCTCACCGTGGACGAGCTTGCAGCCCGCTGCGGCAAGCCCGTGCCCGAGCTTCTGCCGGAACTCACCTCCCTGGAGCTGGGAGGCAAGCTCCTCCGAGAGCCCGACGGCCGCTTCCGCAGGGCTTAACGCGCTTCCAACTGAAAAGGCACCCGAACGTGCGTTTCCTCCAGGTCGATGCCCAAAGTCCAGCGGCCAGGCTGAACTCCTCCGGGCACCAGAAAGTAAAGCCTCCCCTCGCACACCCGGCGGTCATCCAGGTGCACCGAGGGGTAAACGAGCGCCTCCCCCGGTGCCGCAAAAAACCCCAAAGAGCACTGAATATCTCGGTTGAAGTAGCCGAGGGGATCAGCCGCCAAAGCGGCTCGGCGTAAGGTTGGCCCTAAAGACGCGTAAGAAGAAGCAAACTGCTCCTGGCTAGCCAGCGGCAGGCGCTCCCCTTGGGGCGTGAGCACAAAAACCCCCTCACGCTTTACCTCCACCACTTTTCCCGGCGCCGCCGTAATGGCCACGTCCAGCAGGAGCCACTCCTCCCCCAGGCTTAAGGTGGCAAAGCGGTAGCCCAACGCCAGCTCTACCTCCGGTCCCCGGTACCGTAAAACCGTGGCCCCCACTTTTTCCAGCCCCGGCACGCCGGTGGGCACGCCGGTGCTGCAACCGTAAAACCCGACGGTCAAAAGCACGGTAAGCGCGAGCTTCTTCATGGTTTCCCCCAAATGCGTCAAAGCCATTGTAGTCCCTCCCTTGACAGGTCTTGGTAAAGTGCGCGCGGAGGGAACGTGGGCGAGAAGCTCCTCATCGTGGAGTCCCCAGCCAAGGCCCGTACCTTGAGCCGCTACCTGGGAAAAGAGTTCCGGGTGGTAGCGTCGGTGGGACACGTGCGCGACCTGCCCAAGAACGAGCTGGGAATTGACTTGGAAAGGGGGTTTGAGCCGCACTACGAGGTGCTCCCGGGCAAGAGAGCGGTGGTCACTGAGCTGCAAAAGGCCGCCCGGGAGGCGGAAAAGATCTTGCTGGCCACCGACCCCGACCGCGAGGGAGAAGCCATTGGCTGGCACGTGGCCGAGCTGTTAAAGAGCACCCGCAAACCGGTGGAGCGGGTCCTTTTCCATGAAATCACCAAACAAGGCGTGCAAAAGGCCCTCGCCCACCCTCGGGACTTGGATCCCCATTTGGTGGACTCGCAAAAGGCGCGTCGGGTGCTGGACCGGCTGGTGGGGTACACGCTTTCGCCTTTGCTTTGGGAAAAGGTGAAGCGTGGCCTTTCCGCGGGGCGGGTGCAGTCGGTAGCCCTCAAGATGATTTGCGATCGCGAAGCGGAAATTGCGGCGTTTGTGCCGGAGGAGTACTGGCACCTGGACGCTTGGCTGCGGGGAACGTTACCACCGGACTTTGCGGCCCGCTTGGCCCTCAAAGGGGGAAAGAAGTTCAAAGTGACCGATGCTGCTACCGCTCAAGCGGTAAGCGAGGAGCTCAAAACCCTGCCCTTCCGCGTGACCAAGGTCACCCGCAAGCGTCGCCAACAGCACGCCCCACCCCCTTTCGTCACCGCCAAGCTGCAGCAGGCAGCCTACCAGCGCTTCCGCTTTCCCGTGCGCAAGACCATGCAAATTGCCCAGAGGCTTTACGAAGGGGTGGACCTGGGTGGGGAACGGGTGGGCCTCATCACCTACATGCGCACAGACTCGGTGCGGGTGGCGCAGGAGGCCGTGGAAGCTGCCCGGGCCTTCATTGCGCAAGCGTTCAGCCCCCACCTCCTGCCGGAAAAGCCCAACGCCTACAAGAACCGTCAGGCAGCGCAAGACGCCCACGAAGCCATTCGCCCCACCGATGTTACCCGCACCCCGGAAAGCGTGAAGGCTTTCCTTTCTCCAGACGAACTGAAGCTCTACACCCTGGTTTGGCAACGCTTCGTGGCTTCGCAAATGAAGCCCGCGGTGTTTGATGTCACCGAAGTACTGGTGGAAGCCGGGCCATACGGTTTTAAAGCCAAAGGTGAGGTGGAGGTGGAGCCTGGGTTTTTGCGCGTGTACCGCGAGGAGCAAGAAACCACAGAGACAAGCGACGAGGACGAGCAAAAGACTGCCAAGCTGCCTCCCGTGGAAGAAGGCCAAGAACTACAGCTTGTGGAACTTAAGAGCGAACAGAAGTTCACCCAACCCCCTTTCCGCTACACCGAGTCCAGCTTGGTCAAAGCCCTGGAAGAAAACGGCATTGGCCGCCCCTCCACGTACGCGCAAATCATCGCCACGCTTTCCGACCGCAACTACGTGGTTAAGGACAAGGGCACGTTCATCCCCACGGAGCTGGGCAAGTTGGTAACGCGGCTCTTAACCCAAAGTTTTGGCGACCTCATCAACGAAAAGTACACCGCCCGCTTAGAAGAGGAGCTGGACGCCATCGCCGAAGGTGAAAAGCCCTGGCGGGAAGCCATCGCCAGCTTCTGGCGAGCTTTTCAGCGGGACCTGGAGAAGGCAAAGCACGCTATGGAGGACGCCAAAGCGGGAGTGGCCACGGATCAAACCTGTCGCACCTGCGGTGCCCCCATGGTATTGCGCTTTGGCCGCTTTGGGGAGTACCTGGCCTGCAGCAACTACCCCACCTGCAAAACCACGCGCGAGCCTGACGCTACCGGCGAGGCGCCGCCAAGCTGCCCCCTGTGTGGCGCAGCCATGGTCAAAAAGCGCTCCCGCTTCGGTCCCTTTTGGGCGTGCACTCGCTACCCAGAGTGCAAGGGGACGCAAAGGATTGCCGCCAAGACCGCCTCGCCCAACACCCCGTCGGGGGTGCGCTGTCCCCAGTGCGGCGAGGGGGAGCTGGTGGAAAAGAGATCCAAGCGTGGTCGCTCCTTTTGGGGGTGCAGCCGCTACCCAGCCTGCACCTTTACGCTTCCCGCCAAGCCGGTGAACCACACCTGCCCTGCCTGTGGGGCACCTTTCATGTTGGAGAAAAAATCGGTGCGGCGGGGCGTATACCTGCAGTGTGCGCAAAAAACGTGCGGTCACACAGCAAGCCCCGAGGAGACTGGGTGAGCCTGCAACCCACCGTCACGGTCGTAGGAGGTGGCCTAGCAGGGTGCGAAGCCGCCTGGCAGCTGGCAGAAGCTGGGGTTTCGGTAGTCCTCTACGAAATGCGCCCGGAAAAGCCCACCCCAGCGCATCGCACAGACCGCCTGGCGGAGCTGGTGTGTTCCAACTCCTTGCGCTCCGACAACCCCGAAAACGCGGTGGGGCTTTTAAAGCGGGAAATGGAAGCGTTGGGCTCCCTCGTTCTCGCTTGTGCTCGCGCTCACCGCCTGCCAGCGGGAGACGCTTTGGCCGTGGACCGAGAGGGGTTTTCCCGTACGATCACGCAAACGCTGGAACAACACCCGCGCATTACCGTGGTTCGGCAGGAAATCACCCAGCTGCCGCCGCCCCCCGCTATTGTGGCCACCGGTCCCCTCACCTCGGAGGCCTTGCACCAAGCTTTGGTGGACCTCTTGGGCCAGGGATCCTTGAGCTTTTTCGACGCCATTGCCCCCGTGGTAGCCGCTGATTCCCTAGACATGAGCAAGCTCTTCCGCGCCTCTCGTTACGGCAAGGGCAGTGGTGAGGACTACCTCAACGCCCCACTCAACCGCGAGCAGTACGAGCAGTTCGTAGCTGCGCTGCTGGCTGCGGAAAAAGTGCCGCTTAAGCCCTTTGAGGAACAAATCCCCTACTTCGAAGGGTGCCTGCCCATCGAGGTGATGGCCGAGCGGGGCGTGGAAACGCTTCGCTTCGGACCCATGAAGCCGGTGGGTTTGGTAGACCCGAGGACAGAAAGACCCCCTTACGCTGTGGTGCAGCTCCGCCAGGACGATTTAGCCGGCGAGCATTACAACCTCGTGGGCTTTCAAACCCGCATGACCATCCCCGCACAAAAGCACGTTTTTCGCCTCATTCCCGGGCTAGAAAACGCCCGCTTCGTGCGTTTTGGCATGATCCACCGCAACACCTTCCTCTGCGCCCCCCAGTTCCTCACCGCTACCCTGGAGCTGCGCGTGCTCCCGGGGGTGCGGTTGGCGGGGCAAATCACCGGCGTGGAGGGGTACGTGGAATCGGCGGCCACCGGCTTGCTGGCCGCCCTTTTCACCCTGGCGGCTCTCGGCGGGGTCCAGCTGCCGCCGCCCCCGCCGTGGACCGCCCACGGTGGCCTCATCCGCCACCTTACAGGGCGGGACCCCCGGCGCTTTCAACCTGCCAACGCTTCCTGGGGGCTCATGACCGACCCGCCGGTGGCGCTTCCCAAGGAAAAAACCCAGCGTCGGCGCCGGGCTGGTGAGGTCGCCTTGGCATCCATTGTTTCTTGGCGACATACGCTGCCGGTGCCCACCCCCCGCCCAGCGTTTTCCACGGCTCAGGTCACGGCATGGACCGCCTAAAAACCCAGCTCGCCTTCTTGCTGACCCTGGATCGCCTCAAGGAGGTGCAGCGGCAAAGCTACACCTTAGCAGGACGGCGCGAAAACAGCGCCGAGCACTCCTGGCACGTGGCGGTAGCCGCCCTGCTCCTGGCTGAGCATGCCGCCCAGCCGGTTAACCTCCCCGAGGTCTTGGAAATGCTGCTCATTCACGACGTGGTGGAAATCGAAGCGGGCGACACCTACGTTTACGATGAAAAAGCCCGGCGGCAGCAAGAAGAAAAGGAAAGACAGGCGGCCGACACGCTCTTTGCCCAGCTTCCCCCGGAGCAACGCCAGCATTGGCGCCAGCTTTGGGACGCATTTGTGGACGGCCAAAGCCCCGAAGCTCGCTTTGCCCGCAGCCTCGACCGCCTGCTGCCGGTGCTCCTGAACGTGGCTACCTGCGGCCGCTCCTGGCAAGAGCACGGGGTGCGGGCCAGTCAAGTTCTCTCGCGAAACGCCGAGGTCGCCGAAGGAAGCCCGGCCCTGTGGGAAATGGTGCAAAAGCTGGTGGCCGAAGCCCAAGCCCAGGGTTTCCTGGCTCCCGAGGACGACAGCTCTGCAAAATAAAGGCGTTGGCGAAGGGGACGTTTTTTTGCACAACGCAGCAACTGTGGCTTCTTTTTGCGTAGGCGTTCCACCTTTTTTGCAGTTGGCGGTTACGGGGAGCTTGTCGCCACAAAAGCCTCCAGGGCAGGAAAGGTGGCGCTGCGCAAAAGCTTGGTAAGAGCGAAAGCCGCACACTACAATTCCTGTGTGTCTTGGCACGTAGACAGCTTCGCGTCTTTTTTGGAGCACGAGCGCAACTACTCGGCGCACACCCTGCGCGCCTACCTGCGAGAAGTGCAAGGGTTTATCGCCTTTTGCCAAAGCCAGCTGGGGATTTTCCAACCGCAAGCCGTCATGCCGGCGGCCGTGCGCGCGTTTTTGGCCTCCTTGCACGAGCGGGAACTGGCTCGTACTTCGCTGCAGCGAGCCCTGGCCGCGCTTCGTACCTACTTTCGCTTTCTCGCCCGCGAAGGGGTGGTGGGGAGCAACCCCGCGCGGGTAGTGCCCACCCCTAAGGCCCCCAAGCGTTTGCCTGAGGTACCCACGGTGCCGCAGCTTTCGGAAATGCTGGAAGCCTTGCCCACCACACCCCAGGGCTTGCGGGACCGCGCAGCTTTAGAGCTTTTGTACGGCTGCGGCCTACGCGCCACTGAGCTTGTGAGCCTTACCATGGATGACGTGGACCTCTCCCGCCGGTTGCTGAGGGTCCTGGGTAAAGGGCGAAAAGAGCGCATTGTGCCCTTTGGTCGGGAAGCGGAAAAAGCCTTGCGCGCCTACCTCCCGGTGCGGGCAACGCTACGGCAGAAGGTGCAGGAAGACGACGGCGACCCGCTCATCGTCAACCTGCAGGGACGCAGGCTCTCGGATCGTTCGCTGCGCCGCATCTTGGAACGCGCCGTGCGGCAGTTGGCGGTGGTCCACCGCATCCACCCGCACACCCTCCGCCACGCCTTTGCCACCCATCTTTTGGAAGCCGGTATGGATTTGCGTGCCATTCAAGAGCTCTTAGGGCACGCCTCCCTCGCCACCACCCAACGCTACA
>CALHAH010000008.1 GCA_937934115.1 uncultured Thermoanaerobaculum sp. | reverse complement strand
TGGTGGAGCCGAGGAGGATCGAACTCCCGACCTCCAGAGTGCGATTCTGGCGCTCTCCCAGCTGAGCTACGGCCCCACCAGACACGCGCTATCCTAACACGGGGCCAACAACCCCTCAAGGGGAGGTGTGGTGGCAAGCTTCAACCCCTGCGAGCTAGAAATTGAGCTTTTTTGCCGTGGTTTGCGCCTGGATCCTTCGTGCAGCTTGGAAGAGGACGCCCGGGGTTTCCGTCGCACCCGGGCGGGGCTTGGTTCGGGGTTGGAGCTGGTGATTCCCGGCAAACTCAAGGATGTGTGGTGTAACGTGCCGGTTTTTGAACATTTCTGCGCCTCCTCGCCCTTCCTCCTCAAAAAGGAAGGAAGCGGCTACCTGGTGGTGGATACCCGCAGTGACGAGGGCTATCCGGTGTCCATCCCCCCAGAGCCCTCCTGGTACCGCCGGAAGACCTCCCGCGGCCATGAGATGGCCAGCATTGGTGTGCTGCAAGGCACGTATCTCGGAGTTTACATTTCCGAAACCTGCCGTTTCTGGGATCCGGGCAACGACCGCCATTGCCAGTTTTGCACCTCAGGCCTCAACGTGGGCAAGGCGGAGGTGCTGCGCAAGCCCGTGGAGGACGTTCTGGAGGTGGCTCGAGCCGCCAAGGAGGAGTCGGGCGTCACGTTTTTTCACTTCAACGCCGGCTACCAGCGGGAGGACCGGCCCGAAGCCACACGCTTTCACGGCTTAAATTTGGCGGCACCTTACGTGAAAGCCATTCGGGAGCAGGTGGGGGGCTTTATTGGCGTGCAGGTGGCCCCGGTCTTACGCCACGATTTTTGGAAGTACGATTGGCTCATTGCCTTGGGCGCCGACCACTTTTCTTTTTGCTACGAGTTCCACAACCCCATGTACTTTGAGCGCTACTGTCCGGGCAAGTGCGGTGCCTTGGGTCAGCGGGCGTTCTTCGAGGCCATGGAGTACACCGCGGACAAGCTAGGTAAAGGTGCCGTTTCCGGAGAAATCATTGCCGGTGTAGAACCCATCGCGGACACCCTGCGGGCCATTGAGTACATCACCTCGGTGGGTGCTTTCCCTACCGTGTGCATCTTCCGTCCCCTGCAAGGCTCCCTCATGGAGGACTACCCTTCCCCCGATCCTGAAGCCATGAAGCGGGTTTTTGCTCACCTCTGGGAGTGCTGCGTGAAGCACGGCATCCCCAGCGACGTGATCCCCAACATTCAGGTTTCCCTGGTGGTGCAACCGGGGGACACGGTGTACTTCGCCAAAGGCTCCCTGCGGGAGAGGGCTTACCGTGCAAAGATGGCGGCGCTGCGGGTGTTGGGAAAGCCGTTCTTTTCCGCCAAGCTCAAGCCGCGGCCGGTGGCGATCTCTGCGGAAGAACCACCTGGCCCAGGGTTTTCCTTTTCCCGGCGGCCTATTCTCAGCTGGTAAAGGAGGAAACGTTCCCGCCGCCCTTTGGCCAGGTTCCACCCGCAAAACTCCCGGACCTGTTCCATGGTGAGGCCGTGCTTGGCCAGCCTTGTCATCTCCCCGGGGCGAGCCAAGAAAAACCCGCATCGGGCTTCCGGGCTTTCCACCACTGCCAGTTTTTCACCAGCATAAAAGCGCAAACTGGGCTCTTGCGGGGCAAAAGCACAGGTTGTTTGCGGGAGCTCACGGAGGGTCGCGGCCAGGCAACGATAGGGCGTCTGCCAACTCACCACCACCACCCCCAAGGCTAAAAACGCGCCCGTGATGGCCGCCGCCTTTTGCTGCCTGGGATTGGGCCTCGTGGCCACCAAAAAAAGTGGAACAGCGGGCAAGATGTAGTGGGGCAGCTTGGTGGCCACCAAACTGAGAACCAGAAGCGGTCCGAAAATCCCCCACACCACGGTGCGCCACACCTGCGGGTCCGCCTGTGGGCCCGCACGCAGAAAGCGCACCAGGCCAAAGGCCAAAGGGAACGCAGCCACCGCCAGGCTTGCCGCATAAAAAGGCGGGCCCAAGAGCACCCCCAGGGGTCCCTGCACGCCGTGGCTTTCCAGAGGCTGCACAGCCCTCTGCACCACGTGTTTGCCAATAGCCCACCGTGCCAGCTCCCAGCCCGTTACCAGGTTTGCCGGTAAAAACCACACCGCCACCACCCCTAAAGCCACCAAGGGTCCCCACCACGGGAGCACGGCCCGCCACAGAGCTTTGTCCTTGCCACAGTAACCCACCAGGGCGGGGGCAACGAATAAGGGCGTGACGGGGCCTTTGGCCAAAACCCCTAACCCCAAGAGGAGCCACGCGAGGAGCGAAAATTGCCTTTTTCTCGTTTTGGCTGCTCGCAGGAAGGCGAGCAAAGAAGCCGTGGTTAAAGCCACGACCAGGGCGTCGGGTGTTGCCAAAACCCCAGCCACGGCCATGCCCGGCAGCAGCGCCCAGCGCTTTTCCCCGCAAAGCTCCTGAGCCAAAAGAGAAGCACACCAGAGCCATGCCACCAGGGCCAAAAGCGAGGGGAGCCGAAAGCCCAGTTCCCTTTCCCCGAGCACCGCGGTGCCGGCCAGCTGCAGCCAGTAAATCAAAATGGGTTTGTCGGGGCGGAGCTGGCCAAAGTTTCTGGGCACGATGTAATCGCCCGCCTGACGCATTTCGCGCACGGCTTGGGCGTAGCGCGGCTCGTCACGATCCACAAGTGGCGCCCAGGTAGCCGCTGCCACTGCGGCTCCCAATGCCAGGCCAGTAACGATCTTGGGGGCATCCATGGGCCCCCTTCCCTCCCGCTAATAAAGTTCAACCCGCCCGCTGGTGGTGCTCACGAAAAGCTTCGGCCCGTTTCCCGAAAGCTCGAGTTTGCCGCCTTTCCCTGGGGTTTGCCCTGGGTAGGCGGAGCGAATCTCACCGGAAACCGAAGAAACCTCGCCCCCGGGTTTGCTTCCGGGAGGCAAGGTAAGGCGGACCTTTCCTGAGGTCGTTGTAACCCGAACCTCGCTCCCCTCGGGGAGCGTGTCGAACATCAGCACCACATCACCAGAGGTGGTGGCCACCCCAACTGGACCCAAAAGTCCCGTCATCCGCACCTCACCCGAGGAACTGTCCGCCCGTACCAACCTGGCTCCCCCTATCACCTCCATGTCTCCGGAAGCCGTGCGTGCGAAAACCGAATCCACGGGCTTCGAAAAACGCAAGCGAATATCGCCGGAAGTGGTACGGGCTTCTACCTCCGGAGCGTAGCCAACGAACTCCAGGTCCCCACTGGCCGACCGCAGGCGCAGGGGCCGCGCTTTGGGTAACTCACCGTCCAGCTGCACGTTGCCGTTGGTGGATGATAGGTCGAGCTGCACGTAGGGTGGCACCACCAGGTTCAAGCGGGCCCGTGTAACCACGACACCTTTAAAAAAGGCGGATTCCGTACGCCTAACCAGCACCTTAAAGGCCTCAGCGGTTTCTACGAACTCCGGGCGGTGAGAGGCAACCCAAGCGTCCACCGCTTTTTCTTTGAAGCCGGCACATGCCAGCTCCGCTTCCACCCGCACTTCGTCAATGGCCGAAACCCGAACCACCAGGTCCAAAGAACCCGCCTCCACCACCACCTGCATCCCCTCTTTGGCTGCCGCTTGTTTGGTGATGGTTTCCTTGCGTTCGGCAGCCTCCAAGGACAGGCTTGCAAGCATAAGCGCTACCCACAACCAGCTCCTGCGCATAGGCGCCTCCTACCTTCATGCTAGCAAATCCACCGCCAACGCTACCTTGAGGTCAAGAGCTCCGCGTTGCCGCTTGCTGAAGCAGGAGCGGGGAAACCGGTAGGGGCGAAGCCACCAACAATCCACCCCCCGGTTGCCACGCAAAAAACGGCTGCAGTTTTACCTCTGATACTCTAATCCCATGTGCAACAAAGAACCCGCCAATGGGGTGGCGAACGTGGCCTTTTCTCCGCAACGCCTGCAGCGCTTGCAAGCCATGGAGGAGCATCACTTCTGGTTTCGGGGACGCTGGCTTGTGGTGCAACGCCTCCTTCACAAAACCCGAGCGGTTGCGGCCGGTCCGGTAGCGGACATTGGCTGCGGCACGGGGTTCACAGCGGCTTTGGTTAGATCTTTGGGTTTCCGTGTGGTGGCGCTTGACCCCCTCTGGGAAGGTCTCCTTGCCGCCCGTCGGCGCTCAAACCTTCCCTTGGTTCAAGCCGACGGCGAACAGCTGCCTTTCCGGCCTCGATCGCTTACCGGTGCGTTGCTTTTGGATGTGCTGGAACACGTCTCGGCTGAGCAGGTACTGAAGCAAGTATGGCAGGCACTGAGGCCTGGGGGCTTTTTGATTTTTTCGGTACCCGCCATGCCCTGGCTTTGGAGCAGCCGGGATGAGGGTGCGGGCCACCGCTGCCGCTATACTCGCAGCAAAATGAAACACTTGCTGTCTCAGACGGGTTTTGCCGTGCACGAAATACGTTCCTATCTCTCTTTGTTGCTGCCGTTGGTGTTGGTAAGCCGCCTGTTGGCTCGGATTTGGCCTACCTGGGAGCGGCTCGAGGAACGGCCCTGGCCCCTCGCGAACGCCCTTGGGAACCTGGTAACGCGCTTGGAAGTGGAACTTGGACGTTGGGTGTCCTGGCCGGTAGGTTCCTCTTTGGTGGGCCTGGCTTGCAAGCCGCGACAGGGTGACCTGGGATGAGGAGTGACTTCGAGCTGTTCCTGTTTTCCACTGACCCTGTATTCATTCAAAAAGCCGTGGCCGGGGGTGTTGCGGGTATCATTGTAGATTGGGAAGTGATTGGCAAGGCAAATCGGCAGTGCGGGTTTGATACGGAAATTAACGCGGATACCCGCGAAGACCTGCAGCGAGTGCGAGCCTCCACGAACGCCCGAATTATTTGCCGCGTGAACGCCTTCCACCCCGGTAGTCGCGGGGAAGTGGAGGATGCCCTGCGGGGAGGGGCTGACGAGGTCCTCCTTCCCATGGTGCGCACGGTGGCGGAAGTAGACCAGGTTTTGAACTGGGTGGCAGGCCGAGCTGGGGTCGGGATCCTCGTGGAAACGCGTGCGGCGGTAGCGATTGCGGAACAGCTTTCCCGCTTTCCACTTTCCCGCGTTTACGTGGGGCTCAACGACCTCGCCATTGATTGCGGGCAAAAAAACATCTTTGCGGCTGTGGCCGATGGCACCGTGGAGCGCCTTCGTGAGGTTTTCCAAGTCCCCTTTGGCTTTGGGGGCCTTACCGTTCCGCACCGAGGCTACCCAATCCCTTGCCGCTTGCTCATTGCGGAAATGGCCCGCTTGGCAACAAATTTTAGCTTTCTCCGCCGCTCCTTCAAGCGGGATGTGGGTGAAGGTGACCCTGCTACTGCCGTGGCGTTCATCCGTGCGGCCTTGGAACAAGCACGGGGCCGCTCGCCGGAGCAGGTAGCCGCAGACCGCCGGGCGTTGTTGGTGGCCATTGAAGCGGCCGACGGGTTTTTTGCCTTGCAAAACCGAAGGGAGAAACCTTGAGGTTGGAAAAGGGAGTCCGGGTTTTGGTTACCGGGGGCACCGGTTTTATCGGCGCCAACCTGGTGCGTGGGCTTTTGTCTCGGGGTATTTCGCCGCACCTTCTTTGCCGACCCTCAAGCTCCCCGTGGCGGCTTACGGCGGTGCTGGATCAGCTCACCATCCACCGCGCTGACCTTCTTGATGCCGATTCCGTGAACGCCGTCGTACGCGCAGTGCAACCGCACGTCATCTTTCATCTTGCTATGGCTCCGGGTCATCCATCCTCGCCGGCCGAGCGCAAACGTTCCCTGTCGGTGGCAGCCCTTGGCACCGCCCATCTTTTGGAGGCGGCACGTGCTGTGGGGACGTCCCGCGTTGTTCATGCGGGGAGTTTTCTCGAGTACGGTTCCACGGAAGACCCCC
>CALHAH010000007.1 GCA_937934115.1 uncultured Thermoanaerobaculum sp. | reverse complement strand
TCCCCCCACCCGTGGCCGGCTTGGCCCCCCGCACCCCCACCGCTCGGCCCAGCAAAGCTGGGCCTCGCTCGCATGCTCTGGACTCTTTCCTGCAAGACCCGCGCGGAGCGCGGGTCGCACATTTTGTTTTTCGTGGGCCGCCGCAAAAAAAGTGTGGGGCCGGCGCTCCTGCGCCGGCTTTCTTTCGTTTTTTGCAAAACCCGCGCGGAGCGCGGGTCGCACATACAGAGCGCGGGCCCCACATATAGAGTGCGGTTCCTGCATTTCCAGTGCGGGTCGCACATACAGAGCGCGGCTGTTGCATACGAAACGCGATTTCCCGGGCGCACTGGCGACGCTGGCGTGGGACGAAGTCTCGCTAGAGCTTATCCGGGGGGAGCAGCACTTCCCTGTCGGGAGGGGAATCGGGGGTGATCACCGGTCCTGAGCGGGCATCTTCGCGAATGATGAGGTCGAGGAAAAGCTCCCGTACCCCAGCTTTGCCACGCTTTTTGTAGACGCGGGAGACATCTTCCGGCGAAAGCTCGATGCCGGTCATGTGCTTGAGGTAGGAGGTGAAGATGCGCGGTCGCAAGAGCATAACGGCTACCAAGACCACAGCCAGGGTTGCGGCTATTGCCAAAAGCTCCGTGGAAAAGCGATCCAGTTCAATCATCCTCGTCCTCCCCGTCACCCGCTGAGGCGGGGTCGCCAAAATAGTCGGGGGGTACCAAAACTTCCCGCCCGCGGGAGCCTTGGGCTGGACCCACCAACCCTTCTTGCTCCATAGCGTCTAACAGCCGCGCCGCCCGGGCATAGCCAAGGCGCAACTTGCGCTGGATGTAGGAAGCGGACGCCTTGCGCGAGCGCACCACCAGACGAGCGGCTTGCTCGTACATGGGGTCGGAAAGCCCTTCCTCCCCCAGCTCCGCGGCTTCCTCTTCCGCGAGCACCGACGGATCAAAGGCCGGCTTGCCCAAACGACTGTAGTGCTTGATGACCCGCAGGATCTCTTCTTCCCGCACCAGGGGGCCGTGGAGACGCACAGGGCGTGCTGAACCTGGAGGAAGGTAGAGCATGTCGCCTTGACCCAAAAGCCTTTCTGCCCCGTCGGCATCGAGGATGGTGCGGGAGTCTACCCGTGCCCGCACCTTGTACGCAATGCGGCAGGGAAAGTTGGCCTTGATGATGCCGGTGACCACATCCACGCTGGGTCGTTGCGTGGCGACGATGAGATGGATGCCCACGGCTCGCGCCATTTGTGCCAGCTGAGCAATGGAATCCTCCACTTCCCGGGGGCACGTCATCATGAGGTCGGCCAGCTCGTCAATGACGATCACGATGTAAGGGAGCGGCGTGAGTTTTTCACCCCGTTCCTCTTCCAGGGCCGCCCTTTCCTCTTTGCGCGCCAAAAGGTTGTTGAACTGCTCCAGGTTCCGCACCCGGCAGTGAGCCAAAAGCTGATACCGCTCCCGCATGGTACGCACCGCCCAAGCGAGCACCTTTGCTGCCGTGCGCGGATCCGAAACGATAGGGGTGAGGAGGTGTGGGAGGTTCTCGTACATCCCCAGCTCCACCATCTTGGGGTCAATCATGACAAAGCGCACGGTTTCCGGGGTGGCCTTAAACAGGATGGACATGATCATGGCGTTAATGCCCACGCTTTTGCCGGAACCAGTAAAACCACCGATGAGCAGGTGGGGCATGCGGGCCAAATCTGCAACCACCGGAGCACCGCGGATGTCTTTCCCCAAGGCCAAGGTAAGGGGCGAGGGGGCGTTGGCAAATCGCGAGGACTCCAGAATTTCCCGCAAGACAATCGTTTGCCGCTCAGGGTTGGGCACTTCCACGCCTACCGTGGCTTTGCCGGGGATCCGCTCCAAGCGCACGGCTTCCACCCCCAGCTTGAGGGCCAGGTCCTCCTCCAAACGAACCACCTGTGCGTACTTCACGCCCGGTGCGGGTTGAAACTCAAAGGTAGTGATAACCGGTCCCGGGGTTACCCCGTCCACTCGGCCCTCCACCTTGAACTCCAGAAACTTTTCCTCCAGCATGCGGCGCATGGACTCCAGCTGCGCCGGGTCGGGTGGGTTTTGTGGCAGCGCTGGATCCAGAAGGTTGAGGTCAGGCAACGCCGACGGTGGCGTTTCCACGATGAAATCAAAAACTTGCTGCTTTACCGGCTCCCGTTCTTCCACCACCACCTCCGGCAGTACCGGAGCAGGAGCCACCACTTCCGGCCCAGCCGGGCGTTTAGGAACGAAAGACCGCTGCGCCGGCGGCGGCCAAGAGGTCAGCCGGTGGAAGCGAAAGCCGCCCGTTGGCGAGGGTTGCCAAACGAAGGCCGGCTCGCTCACCGGTTGCTTAGCCTTTTGCTGGCGGAGGAGCTTTTTCTCCAGCTTGCGCCGCTGCCGCGCCTGCCGCCGGCGCTGCCAACGGGCTCGAGATTCAGAAAGCCTGCGATGCCACGAGTCCTTCACCGTTCGCGCTACCGAAAGCGGTGCCCTTCGCAGACCAAAGAGCACCCCCCCCAGCGCGCCAAAAAAGCACACCACGAAGGCCCCCAGCTGCCCTAAGCTTTCCACGAGCCCTCGGAAAACCAGCACCCCCAGTTCCCCCCCAAGCTTGAGCTCCCCTCCGCGGTAGGGGAGGGGACCCCCAAAACCGGCCAAAAGCCCTCCTCCAAAAACCACCGTTGCCAAAAGGCACACAAACGCGCCGCGCGCCCCTTCCACGGTTTGTCCCGAAAGCCAGCGCCACCCCACCCGTGCCAGAGCCCAAACAAAAACCAGGGACGGCGCCCCAAATACCCCCACCAAAACGCCGCCAAACCAGGCACCCACGCGCCCCACCCAGTTGTGAACTTGATCTGAACCGGCAGAAAGCCACGACGGATCCAAAGGGTGGAAGCTCACCAACGCCAAAAACAACAATAACGCCATAACCGAAAGCAGAAAGCCGGCCACATAACGCGGCATCTCGGAAGGAGAAAGCCTCACACCCACCACCCCAGGACGTAACCACCTACGACCAGAAGACAAAGGGGCAAAAGGTACCAAGCAAATACCACAAGACGGCCGTTGCGCACCAAGCGACGGACTAAAGCCAAGGCAAAAAGCCCGACCACCGCCGCCGCCACCCCCCCGATTAAGGCAGGGGCCAGCCACTGGGAACCTGAAGCCAAAAGCGCTTCCCTTTCCCTGATCGCCTCCACCAAGGTTGCCCCCGCCACCGCCGGCAGCGAAAGCAAAAAGGAAAAATCGGCAGCCCAGGCGCGCGTGACCCCCATCGCCAAACCCACACTGATGGTGGTTCCGGAGCGGGAAAGCCCAGGGAAAACCGCCACACCTTGCGCTAGCCCCACGGCCACCGCCTGTCCCCAGCTAGGAAGCTTATCCCCTTCGGTCCTGCTTCTCGAGGTGCCCAGGAGCAGAACCGCGGTGAGAGCAAAGCCCGCTGCCACCCACAACGGCTTTTCAAAGGCCGCTTCTGCCCAGGCGCGCAAGGGAAACGCCACAGCTGCCGTGGCGGCAGTGCCCAAAAAAAGCAAGCCCACCAACCTGCCGGCATAACCTTGCCGGAACGCCTCCCGCAACCGCCCCCATTCCAAAACCAGCACCGAAATCATGGTGCCCATGTGCAGCACTACATCGAAGAAAAGTCCAGGTTGGGAAAAACCCGGGATCAGCATTTGTGCCAAAGCCAGGTGGCCAGAGGAAGACACGGGCAAAAACTCGGTAAGCCCTTGCAAGATTCCCAGAAAAAGAGCGATGGCTGCGCTCATGCTAAAGCTCCACGGTGAGGGCCACCACCCGCGGTTTTTTTCCCAAGCGCTTGCGAAGCTCGCTGCCTAACCATGTTTGCATTTTAGCCCGCACATTTTCGGGGTCCTTTCCCAGTGGCGAGGTGTCCTGCCGCAAATAGCCCCCCAATTCAGCGGCCAGATGGGCCCGGTTGACACCGGGAAGCCGTAAGCCAAAACACTCAATGTGGGGGTTGGGCAAGGCAACTCCCGGGTCATTGGGAATAGCCGCCACCGCCACCACCACACCTCCCTTGGCCGCAGCCTTGCGCTCCCAAACCACCGCCGAGTCCAACGTTTCCTGATCGGCATCCACCAAAAGGCGCCCCACCGGCCGCAACTCCCCGGTTTCTTCCAAAACACCCCCCCCGTAGCGCAGCACCCTGCCGTTCTCGGCCACCAGCGACCGCGCCCCAAAGCCCAAGGCCAAGCGCTGGAGTTCCGAAAGCTGCCGGAGCCGGCCGTGGATGGGCACCACCCACCGCGGGCGCAAAAGCTCCAGCGCGCTGCTGAGCTCCGGCGCCGGTGCATGACCGGAGGCGTGGGTAGGTGCCTCGTGGGCGGTCACCACCCGTGCCCCCCGTCGTACACAGTGGTCGAAGATGTGATCCAAGCGCTTCTCGTTACCGGGAATGACGCGCGCGGCATGGATCACCACATCTCCGGGCGCCAGCTTAAAGGCCGGCAGCTCATCCATGGCCAGGCGAGGAAACACGGAGGTGGGCTCCCCCTGCGAACCAGTAACCACAAGCACCAGCTTTTCCCTTGGGAGTCTTGCCATTTCCCGCGAGGAGCGCACCACCCCCAAGGGAAGCGAAAAGGTACCCTGGTCCAAGTGCACGCTGAGCATTTCCTCGATGCCGCGACCTAAAGGAATGACTACTTTCCCAGCTGCCCGCGCCGCTTGCACCAGCTGGTAAAACCTGCCCGCATGGGAAGCAAAGCTCACGGCCACCACCGCCCCCGGGGCTTCCGCCACCAGCTGCGCAAGCGTTGCGGCCACCACCTCTTCTTTGGGGGGAGGCGTTGCCACCAGGGTGTTGGTGGCATCCAAAAACAACACGTCAACCCCTTCCCTGCCCCACTGGGCTAGCACTTCTACGTTCGTGGTTTCGCCCAGGGCCGACGGTGCCAAGCGAAAATCCGTAGCCACCACCACCGTGCCCCAACTGGTTTGCAAGCGAAGAACCACGGTCCCGGGAATGGAATGGGAAACCGGAAGGGCTTCTACCCGAACCCCGTCAAAGGTCACGGGGTCTTTCCCCAAAACCACACCCTCGCGAGGCTCTCCCAAAGCCCTGCGTATCCATGGCCAGGTGGTCGGGGCCGCCGCCACTGACGTTTGCGGAAAAGCCTCCGCAAAGAAAGGCAAGCCCTTAAGGTGGTCGTCGTGGGCATGGGTGAGGAGGGCAATGGCCGGGGGTATATCCCCCAGGGCAGTGAAGTCCGGCACCTCGTAGCTCACGCCGTACTCCTCCAGCGTGCCCAACGCCACGCCGGTATCGACGACCAGGCGAAACCCGGAGGGCAAATCAAGCACCAAACAGTTGGCACCAAACTCTCCCCACCCCCCTACCGGCCAAAAGGTAAGGCTCACAGCTGTTCCTCCCAGGTGTCTGCCAGGGAAAGCCACTGGCTAAGGGTCACGTCCTGCGGGCGCACATCTCCGGAAACCCCCGCCCTTTGCAACCAAGCACCCACATCCCCAGCCGCAGCGCCCAGGGCGTTGGCCAGCTTTTTCCGACGATGGGAAAAGGCCTTCCGGGCAAGGGCCACCGCTTTTTCCACCGTCTCTTCCGGGGCTTTGCGGTGGCTTGTAAGCTTCACCACCGCCGAAACCACCTTGGGCGGCGGCGAAAAACAGCGAGGCGGCACAGTGAACAAAAGCTCCCCGTCGGCCAAAAGCTGGATTTCCACCGACAAAGCCCCCCGCTCCCGGCATCCCGGAGGAGCCAGCATGCGTAGGGCCACCTCCTTTTGCACCATGACCACCAAGGTGGGAAAGGTTTCCCCGGCCCAAAGGAGCCGGCGGATGATGGGCGTGGCCACGCTGTACGGCAAGTTAGCCGCCACGTTCCAAGGGCCTTCCCCGGCCAAAGCCTCAAGGTCCAGCTGCAACGCGTCCCCCAGCCTCACCTCCAGCCCCTGCGGATCCCCCAAACGCTCCTTGAGGCTTGTGGCAAAGGCAGGATCTAGCTCCACCGTATGCACCCGGGGGAAGCGCGCCAGAAGCCTGGCGGTAAGTGCTCCCTTGCCGGGGCCCACCTCCAGCACGCGAGGGGGCTGTTCCGGCACCGAAGCAGCAATGGCTGCGGCAATCCGGCCGTCGCGGAGGAAATGCTGCCCAAGCCTTTGACGTTTCCCTCGGCCCATACCCCTTCCCTGCTACAATAGCGCACCCGGGAAACGGGGAGTGCAAGGAGGCTTTATGGCTGGTAACGCAATTCAAGTCACCGACCAAGATTTTGATGAGAAAATCCTCAACGGCGGGAAGCCCGCCATGGTGGACTTTTGGGCAGTTTGGTGCGGTCCCTGCCGCACCATTGCCCCCCACGTGGAGGCACTGGCCCAAGAGTACGCGGGCAAAGCCATCGTTGCCAAGCTAGATGTGGACCAAAACCGGCAAACTGCCATCCGTTTTGGCATTCAGTCCATCCCTACGCTTTTGTTTTTCAAGGACGGCAAGGTGGTGGATCGGGTAGTGGGTGCGGTGGACAAGAAAGTCCTGCAGAGCAAACTGGAGGCCCTTCTCGCGTGAATCCAGGGGCGTTTGCCCCCCAGCGCAAGACGTTGCGGGGGCCACGGGGACAAGTGGGTTACGAGGTTTGGGGGGCGGGAAAACCGCCCCTCTTGCTCATCGCCGGCTTGGGGTCCCGCACCACGCTTTGGGGCGAGCTGCCGCGCCTGCTGGCGGAGCACTTTACGGTGCTGGCTTACGATCATCGCGGCATCGGTCGTTCTCCCGGCGGGGCCCCGTTCACGTTGGCGGGCTCTGCGGAGGACGGCGCTGCGGTCTTAGCCGCGGAAGGCATGGCAAGCGCAGCGGTCGTGGGCGTTTCCATGGGAGGATTGGTGGCCTGCCACCTGGCGTTCCGGTTTCCCTCCCGTGTGCACCGTTTGGTGGTGGCTTCCTCCGCCGCCCGTCTCACCCCCCACGGGGAACGGGTACTGGCCTTCTTCGCTAGCATTTTCCAGCTGCCACCGCAAGAGGCCGCACACGCCCTCATGGCCTTTGCCTTTTCCCCGCAGTTTACCGACCGCTTCCCGGGGTTTGTGGACACCGCGGCGCGGCTTTACAGCTTGCCCCCTGAGGACGTGCCCGGTGCCCTCGCTCAGCTTGCCCACCTCCGTCAAGGGTGGGATCTGCGCCCCATCCTTGGGCAAATACGCTGCCCCGCCCTGGTCATTGCCGGTGAGCTAGACCCCTTGGTTTCGGCAGCCTACACCAAGGAAATTGCGGAAGCCCTTCCGGACGCCCGCTTTCGCCTAGTGCCTGGCGCGGCGCATTCGGTGCTGGCGGAAGGCGGCAGTGGCCTTTTCCAGGAGATAGTACGTTTCTGTTTGCAGCGCAACTAGCGGAAAGCTTTGCGCGCGTTTACACTGCACCCCCGTGCGGCGGCGATTGACGTACGGCTTTTCGTTTTTGCTGGCAGTGCTTGCCAGTGGAACTTTGGGGTACCACCTCATTGAAGGCGCGCCTATGTGGGATGCCTTTTACATGACCGTCATTACCATCACAACCGTGGGTTTCCGCGAGGTGTTTCCCCTTTCCCGTCAAGTTCAAGCCTTTACCGTGTTGCTGCTGGTGGCGGGGCTGGGTCTTATTTTCGTAGTGGCCACTGAAATCGGGCGCTCCATGCTGGAAGGCGAAATACGCCGGGTCTTGGGGAGGATGCGGCGCTCGCGTATGCTAGACCGCGTGCGGGACCACGAGGTGATTTGCGGTTATGGGCGCATGGGGAAAGCCGTGGTGGAAGCCCTTCGGCAAGCTGGCCGCCCTTTGGTGGTGGTGGAGAAAAACCCTGAAAAGGTGGCTTCTCTTGATGCATTGGGGGTCCCCGTGGTGCGCGGGGACGCTACTCAGGAAGAAGTGCTCATCACTGCTGGGGTTGCGCGTGCCCGTGGCTTGGTGGCCTGCCTGGCCGACGACGCCCACAACGCGTACACGGTGCTCACCGCCCGCTCCGTAAACCCCAACCTTTTCATCGTCGCCCGTGCTTCCGAAGACGG
This sequence comes from uncultured Thermoanaerobaculum sp., assembly GCA_937934115.1. GTDB lineage: Bacteria > Acidobacteriota > Thermoanaerobaculia > Thermoanaerobaculales > Thermoanaerobaculaceae > Thermoanaerobaculum. The sequence goes on along the minus strand of CALHAH010000007.1, from coordinate 100,578 downwards.
CGCTGAGCAGCGGCTTTTGCGGGCAGGTGCCAACCGCGTGGTCAACCCCTATCGCCTGGGCGGCGTACGGTTGGTCCCTGTCCTCACCAAGCCGGCGGTAGTGGACTTCTTAGAGCTTTCCTTAGGTCCCAAGGGCCAAGGCTTGGAGCTGGAAGAAGTGGCCATTGAACAAAACAGCCCCTTGGAGAGCAAAAGTTTGCAGGAACGAGACTTGCGCCGTAAGTTCCAATCAAGCGACACGCTGGTGGTTATGGGCACGAAGGCAAGCCTGGAGGCCTTTGAAACGGCGTTGTTGCTGGAAACCAACCCCAAGGGAGGGGAGAGATGAAGCTGGCACGTGTTTTGGTAGCGGGACAAGCACGGTGGGGCATTGTGGCAGAAGACCGCATCACGTTGCTTTCGGCCGCTCCATGGCAAGATCCTCAGCCTCTTGGCGGGAGTATCCCCCTGCTGGAAGCGCAGCTCTTGCCTCCGGCCGAGCCCACGAAAATTGTCTGTGTGGGTTTGAACTACCGTGCCCACGCCCAGGAAATGGGCAAAGACCTTCCCAGTGAACCCCTGCTCTTTTTGAAAAGCCCGCAAGCACTCCTATCCCCTGGCGGTACCGTGATCCTCCCCCCCGACTCCCAGCAGGTGGAACACGAGGGTGAGCTGGCCTTGGTTGTTGCCAAACCCGCTAAAAACGTAAAAGTTGAGGAAGCTTTGACCTACGTTCTCGGCTACACCTGCCTGGACGACGTCACCGCTCGGGATATCCAGCGGCGGGAAAAAGTGTACGCGCGGGCCAAAGGCTACGACACCTTTTGTCCCGTGGGCCCTTTCCTCGAAACCGACATTGCCGACCCGCAAAACCTCACCCTCACCTTGAAGGTCAACGGGGAGGTGCGGCAGAAGGGCAGCACCTCGGACATGATCTTCACAGTGGCGGAAGTGGTAGCCTTCATTTCCCGCATCATGACTCTCCAGCCCGGCGACCTCATTTCCACCGGCACCCCGCCCGGCGTCGGCCCTTTGCGTCCTGGCGACGCAGTGGAGGTGATCATTCCGGAAGTGGGAACCTTAACCCATGGGGTAGCAACCTTCTCCCAGGTGGGTTTGGACTAGCGTTGCGCGCGCTTTGACGAAAAACGCCGGAGCCGCGCTCCGCGCGGGTTTGGAAACACAAAATGTGGGACCCGCGCTCCGCACGGGTGGGAAACACAACAAAAACGCCGGGAGAACCCGGCGTGGAAAGCGCGAGGTACTACCGCCAGTCAGTGCAAATCAAAACGGTCCAAATGCATGACCTTAGACCAGGCAGCCAGAAAGTCTTGGACGAACTTCCCTTGGTTTTCATCGGCAGCGTAGACCTCTGCCAAAGCCCGCAGCTGGGAGTGAGCGGCGAAAACTAAGTCCGCACGGCTAGCGGTCCAAGCGACCTGGCCAGTGTTACGATCCCTGGCTTGGTACAAACGCCCATCCCCGTGGAGGTCCCGCCATTCGTAGCGCATGTCCAGGAGGTTTACGAAAAAGTCGTTGCTGAGTACCCCGAGGCGATGGGTGAGGACGCCCAAAGAACCGCCGTGCACGGCACCAAGCACCCGCAACCCTCCCACCAGCACTGTCATCTCGGGTGCCGTGAGGTTCAAGAGTTGAGCCCTGTCCAGCAAGGCTTCCTCCAGAGGAATGACGCTGCCGTCCTTTTGAAAGTTGCGAAAGCCATCGGCTTCGGGTTCCATGACCGCGTAAAACTCCACCTCCGTTTGCTCCTGGCTGGCATCCGCACGGCCGGGGAAGAAGGCAACATCCCCAGCAAACCCGGCTTTTCGCGCTGCCTCCTCCACTGCCGCCGTACCCCCCAGCACGATGAGATCGGCCAAGGAGACCTTCTTTCCGCTGGCAGCTTCAAACTCGTTTTTTATCTTTTCCAACTCCGCGAGGACCTTGGAAAGCGTTTCCGGTTCATTAACCGCCCAATTTCTTTGTGGCAAGAGGCGAATGCGAGCGCCGTTAGCCCCGCCCCTTTTGTCGGAATTGCGGAAGGTGCTGGCAGCTGACCAAGCCACGTACACCAAATCCCGCGCCAAAAGTCCCGAGTTGAGGATCTTTTCCTTTAAAAGTTTCACTTCCGATGCCCCCACGGGGGGCTCATCCACCTTTGGAAGGGGGTCTTGCCATACAAAGTCCTCCTGGGGAACTTCTGGGCCCAAATAACGGCTTTTGGGGCCCATGTCCCGGTGCGTGAGTTTGAACCAAGCCTTGGCAAAAGCTTCTTCCAGCTCTTTAGGGTTCTGCCAAAATCGCCGGGCAATGGGTTCGTAAATAGGGTCAAAGCGCAAGGCAAGATCCGTGGTAAGCATAAACGGCGGGTTTTTCTTTCCAGGGACGTGGGCATCGGGCACCAGATGCTCTTCCCGCACGTTTTTGGGATGCCACTGCCAAGCCCCCGCTGGGCTTTTTGCCAGCTCCCACTCGTATGAAAACAGAATTTCGAGAAACGAGTTGTCCCACTTAGTGGGTGTGGGGGTCCAAGCTCCCTCAAGCCCGGAGGTGTAGGTGTGTTCGCTGTGCCCTTTACCGGCGGTGTTTTTCCAACCCAACCCCACCTGTTCGAAGGGCGCCGCCTCCGGTTCCGGCCCCACATGGGACGCGGGCACCGCCCCATGGGCTTTGCCAAAGGTATGACCGCCGACGATGAGGGCCACGGTTTCCTCGTCGTTCATCCCCATGCGCGTGAAGCTTTCCCTAATATCCTTTGCGGCCGCCACCGGATCAGGCTTGCCCTCAGGACCCTCGGGGTTGACGTAAATCAGCCCCATTTGCACCGCAGCGTACGGCTTGGCTAGCTCCCTCTGCTCACCGTGCCGCCGATCCCCCAGCCACTCGCTTTCCGGACCCCAGTCAATGTCTTCCGGGGGTTCCCAGATGTCCTCCCGGCCACCGCCAAAACCCAAGGTCTTGAAACCCATGGTCTCCAGGGCCACGTTACCCGCGAGGATCATGAGGTCAGCCCACGAGATCTTGTTGCCGTACTTTTTTTTGATCGGCCAAAGCAAGCGGCGGGCTTTATCCAGGTTGGCGTTGTCCGGCCAACTTCCCAACGGCATGAAGCGCTGGGCGCCGGTGGAACCGCCGCCCCGGCCGTCAAAAATCCGGTAGGTACCCGCTGAGTGCCACGCCATGCGGATCATCAGACCCCCGTAGTGACCCCAATCCGCCGGCCACCACTCCTGGGATTGGGTCATGAGCTGGGCGAGGTCCCGCTTTAGCGCCCAATAGTCCAACTCCGCAAAAGCCTTACGGTAATCAAAGTCCCGGCCCAGCGGATTTGACCTCTCCGAATGCTGGGACAGAATCCCCACGTTGAGTTGCTGTGGCCACCACTGCCGGATCCCCAAATGGCCCAGCACCGTATGCCGCAAGGCCCCACGTTGCAACGGTTTTGCTTGCCCTTCCTGTTGATTCATAACGCTGTCCTCCTTTCTTTGCCACTACCCGTGGCTCATACAGGAAAACACAAAATGGAAAAGAATTATTTCTTTTGTGGATGCACGGCTGTTCTCCTGCATTCGCCCTTCAGCCAACGAAAACCAAAGGCAGGGCCATATCCTGCGTACGTCTTGAGCGTACCTCGGTTTGGCCCGCTCCCCCGGGGCAAGCTGCCGGAGAGGTGTGCGACACAACGTTTCGGCGTAAAACAAAAGCCGCCAGGTGATCCCTCCTGGCAGCTCATCAAGGACACTGGGAGTAGGTACTATGGCGAAGCCAAGCCTCAAAAGCTTCTCATAACCTCGTGTATTGATTTCTTCACGTCGCCAGTGAAGCTCGGCAGCACAACCTTTTTTCGTCCCCACAGCTCCTCAATAGTCTCGGCCTCTGGTGGTGAAAAGGAAAGTAACTCTCTTTGGCTAGTTTTCAGCTCTTCCCGCACGCCAAGGAAAGCGTTTTCACCCAGCTCCTCCGGCCACGAGTTCAAGAAACGCACAAGCCGGCCGCGGGGGGTTGCCTCGTTGCTCTCCGAAGAAGCCCCAACCGCCAGCAGGCCAAGCGCAGCGCTACATGCACGCCTCACCTCCGGGGAAAGCTGTGCGAAAGCGTATGTGAGGGTCCCAGGTGGACAGGCGCCCGGGCAGGACGGGAGAACAATCCCGTTCACATCCCAAAACTGAATGCGCTTCCCACTTTTCTCAAAGAGACGCTTCTGCAAAAGAACAGCTTCCTTTTGCAGTTCCGGTGGCAGGGAGTTGGGGTTTTCTGTCTTCTCCAGCTCTGCACGGTACTTGGCCACAAAGGTGCTAATTTCCTCAATTTGTTCCTTCGCCCGGGGCTCAAAATCTACCAGCACCAAATACTCCGGTGCCTCGGTATGCTTTAAAACCAAAAAACCGCCGGCACCCATGGGCGGGAACCAAGCTAAGCCGCCACGCACTCGCTGACCGCCACAGGTGAGCGTAAACTGCTGGTGCAAGACTGCCTTCCTGCGGAAAGGTAAATCTTTTGCACTGTCATAAAGCAAGCGATGGTAAGGGGAAAGAAGGGCTGCGCGGCGAGGCCACGAATCATCAATGAACCACTTTGCCCTCACATCATCGAGAATGGCTTCAAGTTTCCTCTGCTCGCTTTCCGTAAGCAAGGGCAGGTAGGGAGCAAGGCCCTCCCACAAAACCAAGTGACATTGGGTGTCGTCTTTGCTCGTAACGCTACCGACATAAACACTACCGGGGTAAGGCAATAGATCACCACCAATAGCCAGTAAAGCTGCCAACAACGTGCTTAGCATGAGCCCACCTCAACTTTCGTATTCGCACCTGTAAATATACTGCGGAAAATCAATGGCGCACTGAAGGGCACAGGCGAGGTACGCGTTCCAAGCCTCCCTGGCCCACGCTGCACCGCATGACTTACACAACCATCGCAGGACTCTGCACCAAACCATGTCGCTGTTGTACGTCTCGCAACACCAGTTGCAGCAGTTCACACCCGGATTATCACCATGCACCAAGCGACAACTACCAGCACTAACCCCGCTTGGAAAAACAAGAATGCCGGTTATGACGAAAACGGGCAAAAAGCTCCTGCAAAGTGTTTGCGCGCACTGGGAAAGTGCTTTGGAAAAAGAAGAGCTAATCCAACTTACAGCCATTGGTACCTTCCTTTTCTGCCCCAAGGTGGGGCTCGCCGGTATTTTGCTACGTGTGTGTCAAGAGCGGCGGATTTGCAGACTCGTTCGCTGGAGTGCTGCCTGGCGGCACCGCAACGAAATTTAAAAAAAAACCCGCGGCCTACGCCGCGGGTTTTGGAAGGTGCCCTCCTGCGAAACGTACAGAGGACCAAAGCCGGGGGAATTGCCTCCGGCCGCCTCTCGTTGGCTTAGGGGGAGGCCCCTGGGAACTAAGGCGCAAACACCGCCCCTTCCACCTCTTGCCAGCGGCTATTCTCCCAGGTCTCGCGGGAAATCCACCAGCGTCCACTGCTCCCCCGGTACGCTGCAAGGTAAAGTCCGGTGGTTCCGCAGGCGAGGGAAAGTTTTCCGCCAATATCCAGGTCAAGGCGCAGGCGCTGCAAACGCCTTTCACCAACTCGCCAGCGCTCCAGGGCAATCCCTTTACCCACCACTACCGAGGAGACCGCCACGAGCACTTCGCCAGTCCCGCAGGTGGTTAGCCCTAAAATTGCCGGGGTTCGCCGCGAGGCAAACACCACCCGAGCAGCGGAAGGATCCATACCCTGCCGTTTCATACTTGCCTCAAGCCTTCGCGCTGCTTCTTCAGGGCTTTCTGGTGAAGACTGCAAAGGTACCGCAACCGCGGCCAAGGTTTTCCCGTTAGCATCTAAAAGAGCCATCCGATGGTCATAAATCGAGGCCACCACTGTTCCCCCTTTAGCAGCAACCAGAGAAGCGGCGCGCTCCTCCATGTCCCCACTGCCAGGGGAAGAAAAGCCTAACTCTTTTGCCTTCTTCACCGTAAGCCAAGTTTCCCATTCTTTCCCGTTCCAGCGCACAAACCACGGGGACGGCCCCTGCCGAAAGCGTTCAACCTCCGAAGGATCTTGCGCAATAAGCAGTGGCCAAACCCCGGCCACAGGTTGCCCGCCCGCGAACCAGGCACCAAAGGGAACAAACGGCGGGGATTGCAAAAACACCTCGCGCCCTTGGCGAAACAACCGCGGAAAGCGGGTCATCACCAGCCAATACTCGCCGCTGGGGTCCAGCACGGCGCCAGCAACTTCGCCGTCGAGAGTCCCGGAAACTTGAAAAACTACGGGTTGGCCGCGCTCCTGGCGACGACCCACGGGATAGGCGGCAAGCTCATCGCCGCGGAAGAAAAAGACCTCCCCTCTGGCGTCGGCCTGAAAGGCTTGATAGGCGTCAAACTTCAAATCTGGCCACAAGGCGGAAGGTTTGAGAGGACCTTCCTCGGCGCCCACGAAAGCAGCTGCTGCCACGGAAAGAAATGCCCACCGGCCAAAGATAGGCAAAAGGTACCGTCGAACCATCCGCTTACCTCCCGAAAAGCCTATATCCCCGCTTTAGCATGGCCTGTACCCTCCGCAGACAATGCCCGCGTACGAGCCGTCCTGGTTAGTAATAACACAAACGTTCCGGCACGACCAACAGAAGTCATCCCCCACCACCCACCCCGGCCCGTAGCAGTCAACCCTGGCGCTGGCGACACCTGCAGTGAGCAGCCCTACGGCCACTAGCCACTGCACCAAGAGCCTCTTTCGCCGCTGCTCCTTCCCCCTATAAAGGTTGTTAACCCTATTGTCCACACCTCGAGAAATTACGCATAGCATGTGCAACCCTCCTTTTCTGCCCCAAGGTGGGGCTCGCCGGTATTTTGCTACGTGTGTGTGTGTGTCAAGAGCAGCGGATTTGCAGACTCGTTTGCTGGAGTGCTACCGAACGGCACCGCAACCAAATTTTAAAAAAAGCCCGCGGCCTACGCCGCGGGCCCTGCCAGTTCTGGGCTACGGGAGCTACGGGCGGTCACCGAAGCGGCGCGCGGCCTCGGCTTTGGAAGGGGGCAGTACCGGTGCCGCTTGTGCCTTGACCCGGAAGTCTGGGGGCGCAGCCAAAGGTGTTGAGGCTACCTCTAGCTCCTCCTCCACACCCATGGTCTCAAGGTTGAGAAGCCTCACTAAAGCCGTGTCGGCGCCCCAGGTTTCTTGCGGACGGGGGAGCCTGACCTGTGCCCCAACCCCAGCAAGGGTCAGATCCTCCTGAGCCCACGCAAACGTGGTGCCCTGAGCGGCATAAAGCACTTCCACTCGAAAGCGTCCGCTGGCCGGCGTAATCGGAACCACCAGGCTGTCAGGGGTTACGGTCACACCCTCTTCGGCCACACCCGTGGTCGCTTTCGTCACCATCACCGCTGCCGGCGCCACGCGCATGAACGGCTCGCCCTGGCCGCGCACACCCACCGCCTCCACCTGCAGCTCCACTGGTGTCATACCGGTCACTTCCGGAGCCAAAAAGGCCCCAGTGAAAACGCCATCTCCAGCCCTTTCATCGGGAGCTTGACCGTCGTCCTTGAGGACCAGGCGTACACCGGTGCTGAGGGTAGCCACCACCCGAGCGCGTACCACGGGCGCCTCATCGACCAGCTGCGCTGCAACGAGCACCTCCTCACCGCTCCGCACCGAAAGCGGCCGCACTTGGAAGAGAAGCTCCAGCGGACTTTCCGGTTCTGCCACCACAAGCTGCACGGTGGGCTTCGCTAAACCCTGCAAGCGAATGCGGTGTTCCCCTGGTGGCAACGCGTCCAACCCAAACCGCACTCCTGCGCCTGGCAGGTCCATGGTCTCCAGCTCAGGCTCAATGAATTCCTTGCGAGGCAAAACCTTCCCTTTGGCCCAAGCGCCACTGGGACGGTCCCCCAAGACCACAGCCAGCGCCCCCCGGGGGTTGGTGAGCGGCACCACCACCTCAGCTTCGCCGTGCACCACCGGAGCGGAAACCACGAAGAACTTAGAATGGTGCTCGGGGCCAGGAACACCCTTACCGGCATACGCGGCAGGCTCCATCAAGCCCCACTCCGCACCCCAAAGGTTACCCGTCAAAAGCAACGCGGCAAGCAAAACCAAAATGACGTTCTTCATAGAACCTCCCTAAAAATCCGTGCTCAACGCTGTGCCAATGGCCCGGAAATCATTCCGGCGGTTGTGGTGGTGGTTGGCTTCCGTGCGGAACCACTGCACGCCCACCGCCTGCGCCGAGTACTCAGCCACCATGCCATCGTCTTCCCCTGGTAACCCGGCAATACCAGAAAGCGTGGCCAGGCCAATATCCTCGATGTGAAACTTGGTCCAGTAGTCGTTCCACAAACCCCATCCGGAAATCCAGTAAACGGTTTTGGGCAAAGGGGGTCGGCCAGCGGTGCCCTTCAGGTAGTACTGGTTGTAGTAGGCCATCCAATCGGTGCGGCAGTTGTAGGTGGAGTTGGTGTTTTGGCCGACCAAATCCACAAGCCAACCGGTAAGCCAGGAGCCCGATAAGGTTCCGGCTAAATCAGCCGCTTCGCTACCCTTTTGTGGCGCGGCAATGGAGTTAATCCAGCGGGTTCTCTGAATGATGGTTGGGTAACGCCAGTCGTAGTTGGGGTTGGAAAAGATCCAGCGAATTACGATGCCGCCAAAGGAATGGGTATTAATGACCAGATCGGTAATACCTTGCTGGGTGATGAAGTTGTAAAGTTGCTGCGCCACCTGCCCCGCCGCCACCCACATGTACTGGGTGCCGTCGTAGTGGCAAATCACGTACGGCACCGTGTAGCTCTTGGTCACCGCCTTGATCATGTCTGTACCCCAGTACGCCCAAGCCACGCTGGGGTTAGCCAAATCTGCCGAACCCTTGCCGTGGACCAGGGCCACCCCGGTTTTGGCCCACACTTCCCCGCTGAGGCCTAAAACCAAAAGACCAACTAAAAGAACCCCTCCCCCTCGACGCATGCTTTCCTCCCTTCTGGCGCCTAAACTACTCCACGCTAAACTCAGGATTTCGAGGACGGCACTTTTCCGCATAAGCTGCAACCTATGTAGCGATCTCAGGTGGGTCTCGTCAAGGGGCCAGGGCCTGGTTCAAAACTTTTTCAGCTGACCAGCCTCGTTGACCGCTTCCCAGCGAAAAATTACCGGGAACATGGGCTTCGTTACGAATGTCACAAAAGGAAAAGGATTTTGGAGGCGACGGGCGGATTCGAACCGCCGAATGAGGGCTTTGCAGGCCCCTGCCTTACCACTTGGCTACGTCGCCGGCCAGGGGAAGGATACCCCGACCTCTCGCAAGGTGTCAACGACCTTTTGCCCGTTGGCCGTTGCGGTACAGACCCAGAAACCTTGATGCATCCAGCACGGCAACTTTCTGTGCTCGCCCCCCGAGGTTTTTTTGGTAACGGCAAAAGAGCAAAGCCACCCTTCTCCTCGAGAAGCGAGTACTGGCACGGAAAAACAAGAAGAGGAATTTCGAAGTCTTTGCCACCGAGCTTCAGCTAGGTTTGGCCGGAAGCGGAAGCTTTTGAGCCCCCCTGCCTTAACTTTGCCAACAAACCCCGAAGGATAGTTTCATCGCTTTTGAGCTCCTCTTTGAACTGGGTGGTTTCCGCGTGGTAAACCTCAGCCTTCAGCTCCCGCAAGGCTGCCTCCAATATACCCTCCAGGGTACGGCGCTCCTCTTCCGAAAGTTCCAGGTACATCGTCCACCTCCCTTGGTTTTCAATGTAGGCCGGAAAAGCGGCAAGGCAAGGGCTTGTCTTTGGAGACTTACCCACACGGAAAAAAGATCGGGGGGCTTTCAAGCCCCCCGGCAATGGAGCGGGAAACGGGATTCGAACCCGCGACTTCGACCTTGGCAAGGTCGCACTCTACCACTGAGTTATTCCCGCTCGCCTGCTCGCATCTGCGAGCACTGAAAAATGTAGCAACCTCGCCGCCAACGGTCAAGGGGCCTGTATTCGTCCATAACTTTTGGCACGCCTTAGCGGATTCGGAGAAAACTTGGATAGGGGCTTTGCGTTTCCCGCCGTGGTGCGGAAGTCGGGCGTTCTAGACAATGAGGAACTGGGCGAGCTTGCGCTTTCTAGGTCCAAGTCGGTGAAGAGGAGATCAAGGTTGTAGTTGATCCACATGTCCTGAAGGGTGCGGCTTGCCCGCTCCACGAAGGGGTTTTCCTTGGGCAAGCCTAGGTGGCAAAACAAGATTCCAAGACCGCAGGTTTGCACGGCCTTTGGAACTTGCCGGCGAATTGGGAACCCCTATAGTCTTCGCTCCTGTGCGGCCGCCGCGGAGAAATGTAGGGGCGGCGCTCCGCCTGTGGGGCCGGCGCTCCTGCGCCGGCTTTCTTTCGTTTTTTGCAAAACCCGCGCGGAGCGCGGGTCCCACATTTTTTCCTCCTGTGCTGCATATCCAAAACAAGTGTGGGGCCGCCGCTGGGCGGTTTTCCCACAGCCTGCCCAGCACTGACGAGACGGGAAAAAAAGCGTTCAACTCAAATTTCGCACCACCCCTCCCCTCCGTGCCAACTCTCTAGGAACGTAGACAGGGGACAAAAGGCGGCTGGTTTGGTTTTCGGCATCTCTGTAACCTTTTGGGACCGTCACGCATAGAAAGAAGCAAACGCGGCAAAAGGGGTCGTGGTAGACTCCACCGCGAATGATAAGGAGGAAATTATGAAGGCATTTAGAGTTTTGGCGTTGGTTGTGGTTTTGGCGTTTGCTGCGGTTACTCCGCTTTTGGCGGGGGGCGCGTGCTGCAGCAAGGATCAAGCGGTGAGCAAAGAGGTGCAGAACCTCCCCAACGGGGTAAAGATCAGCCTCACCTCCTCTGATCCCAAGGTGGTGGCCCAACTTCAAGATAAGACCGCAGCGTGCGGCAAGGAAAAGTGCAAAGACTGCCCGCTGCATGCCGAAGGCGTCACACGCACCGTGGAGAAAATTGCCAACGGCGTAGTGATTACCGCTACCTCCTTCGATTCCCAGCTGGTGGCAGCGGTGCAAAAGCACGCCGCAGGGATGACCAACGCCGGTTGCAGCAAGAGCACCGATAAGGCTTCGTGCTGCTCCAAGGGCGAAGCGAAGGGTTCCGGGTGCAGTAAAGGTGCAGGGAGGCACGCCCACCCCACCAGCTAAATCCACCTTTTCGCACAAACCATGGCCCGGCAGATAGCCGGGCTTTTCTTTTTCGTTAGAATAGGAAGCGATGGAACGAAAACCGCGAAGTATCCATGATTCCGTGGAGTTTCCCTTGGTTGTGCCTCCTAAGGAGGCAAAACCTGGCCTCTTTTCCTACATCCGCTCCCGGCTGGTCACGGGTGCACTGGTGGCCTTTCCCCTGGTGGTAACGCTGTTCTTCGGGCGGTTCTTGTTCAACCTCCTGGACCGCTGGTTTTACCCCTGGAGCATGCGGTTTTTGGGCCGCCCCGTGCCCGGGCTTGGGGCCATCATTGCCCTTCTGCTGATGTTTTTCCTGGGAGTGGCAGCGCACAATGTGCTGGGAAGACGGCTCTTACGCTTTGGGGAGGCGGTTTTGACGCGTATTCCCGTGCTCCGCCCCGTGTACTTAGGGGCACGGGAGGTTTCCCGCGCTCTTTCTCGCGAGCGCACGCAGGGCTTTCGGCGGGTAGTGCTCATCCCTTTCCCCAGCCCCGGGGCCTGGTGCATTGCTTTTCAAACCGTGGAGTTTGTAACGCAAACCGAGGAGGGCCCGGTGCCGATGGTGGCGGTTTTCATGCCCACTACCCCCAACCCCACCACTGGCTTTTTCCTGGCCTACCCCAAGACCGCCGTACGTCCCACTGACCTTTCGGTGGAGGAAGCCGTAAAGGTTGTGATTTCCGGTGGCCTCGCCGCCGGCGATTTGGCAGAGATTTTCCGCGGAGCTCGTTGATGACCGTGGCCTTGGGCGAGCGCGTCGAGAAGTTGCAAGCGCTTTTGGCCAAAGCGTACCCCGAGGCTCGCTGTGAGCTTGCTCACCGCAACGCCTACGAGCTTTTGGTTGCCACTATCCTTTCCGCCCAATGTACGGACGCCCGGGTGAACCAAGTGACGCCGGCTTTTTTTGCTCGCTTCCCCAACCCCCAAGCCCTGGCGCACGCAAGCCAAGAAGAGGTGGAAGAACTCATTAAAAGCACCGGCTTTTACCGCAATAAGGCAAAGGCCCTTTTGGGGATGGCCAAGGCTTTGGTGGAGCGGCACGGCGGTGAAGTCCCCAGAGATATGGAAGCCATGGTGCAGCTTCCGGGGGTGGGCCGCAAAACCGCCAATGTGGTCCTAGGTACCGCTTACGGGTTGGCCACCGGCATCGTGGTGGATACCCACGTGGCCCGGGTGGCGCAGCGCTTGGGTCTCACCACCGCCACCGACCCCGAAAGGATCGAGCAAGAGCTCATGGCCTTTTTCCCCAAAGATCAGTGGATCGCCGTTGGTCACCGCTTGGTTCTTCACGGTCGCTACGTGTGCCAGGCCCGTAAGCCCGCCTGTTCATCCTGCGTTTTGGCGGAAATCTGCCCGCGGGTGGGGGTGTGACCATGCACCGCCGTTTCCCTTGGGGTGGGTGGATCGAGGTGATTTCCGGTTGCATGTTTTCTGGAAAATCCGAGGAGCTCATCCGTCGCCTGCGCCGGGCCATCATTGCCCGCCAAAGAGTCCAGGTTTTCAAACCGGCCCTGGACGACCGTTACTCCACCACGCAAGTGGTTTCCCACTCCCGTTGGCGGCTGGAAGCCGAGAGGGTAAACAAAGCTGAGGAAATCCTAAAGCGCTTGGACCCGCGCACGGAAGTGGTGGGCATTGATGAGGCGCAGTTTTTCGATGAGGCCCTGGTGCGGGTTTGCAACCACCTGGCCAACTTGGGCAAGAGGGTCGTGGTGGCTGGTCTGGACATGGACTTCCGCGGCAAGCCCTTTGGTCCCATGCCCGAGCTTCTCGCCATTGCCGAAGAGGTGGAAAAGATGCACGCCATTTGCGCCCGCTGCGGGGCACCTGCTTCCTACACCCAAAGGCTCACAGCGGAACAGGAGCAGGTACTCGTGGGGGCCGCGGACATGTATGAGGCCCGCTGCCGCCACTGCTTTGAGCCGGGAGGTGCGGTGCCAACGCCCAATCTCTTTCCCGACGACGAGGACCAAGATGGAAAGCTTTAAGCTACGCTCACCGGGGGGTAGCGAGGAGGTTTTTGCGCGCGTGCAGGGATCTTTCCGCCAAGCGTGGCAAAAGGTTTACGGGAACTCTAGTAGCGCTTGCCTTTCTTCTTCAGCGGCCCGGGGAGCCGCCCGGCCTCGCCCCAGTTTGCCCCCATGGTTGCGGAAGGGCTTCCCCTCGGCGGCGCCCAGCTACGGGAATTTACGCTCGTGGATCAGGAGATGGCGCACGCTTTTTAAGAGGCTGAAAAGGTAGGGGCCCCTACGCGTGTAACGCCTATTTTCCAAACCCGGAAGCAGCCCTCCGCGGTTTCGTGCTCTTTTGGGGCATGACCCGCAAGGTCCACACCTTCTTTGACCGCCAAGCCTTTGCCGCCTTGCGCGCAAACCTTAAAAGCGCGGTGGGAAAAGCTTAGAACCAAAGAGATCGGGTGTGACCACCCCCTACCGGGATGCAAGGCGCCAGTACCGCCGGGTGGGGCTTGCAACCAAGGCTGACCTCACCCTAGCCCCATGCTATCTCCTAAGGGCGCACGAAAGCCTCAAAGCCTTGAGGGTACCTTGGTAGCAAAAAAGCCGGCACAAGCCGGCTTTGCTTTCCCGATGTGACACCGAGCTTACTCGTCCCCGTCATCGCCAATGGCTTCCACCGGGCAGGAAGCCTTTGCTTCTTGGCACTGGGCCTCTTCCTCTGGGTTTTCCGGTTGTTTGTAAACGTAGGAATAACCCTCGTCCTCGTTGGCCCTAAAGTTGTTAGGCGCAGTGGTGCGACAAACGTCGCAGTCAATGCAGGAGGTATCCACGTACCATTTGCCGGGCACGTTCAACGCCACCTTGTTGTTCTTGTCAGCCATTTTTCACCCCTTTCTTGAGGCCGCCTGAAACGGCCCACAGCTCGCGAATAGTAGCACAAGCCGAAAGCCGATTATTTCCATTAAGGCTGTGGGGGTGCCAAGGGACGCACCCGGGGTATGAGCAAACCCAGGGCTGTTGCCGCAAAGGTACTGCAGTTCCTGTTGAACACGCAATCCCACGGCAACTCCTTGGTGAACGTTTGCTCCAGGTACACCGCGTCGTTGGTGGCGTTGTCCACCCGCGACGCGTAAGCCAAAAGCGCCGGGGTGGGTTCCGCTGCCGTGGAACGCCAGGACTTCACGGTAATTTCCAAGGTGCCGAAGGCCAGGTCGTTTTCCAAACGGAAAAGCCCGCCCTTCACTGCCTGGTCAAACTGCTCGTGGGCCAAGGGGTTGAGAATCACACCCAGGTCTTTGAGCTTGGTGCCGTCCGCGGCGTAAAGGGTGAGTTCCACCTCCAAGGAGGTGAGGCGATCAGAAATGTTTACTAACCCCACGTTGGTGCGGAAGGAGGCATCTTCGCGAATTCCAGAAAACACCACTTTGTTAAGGCCGTCCGCTTGTTTGTGAGGGTCAACGTAGTAGTACCAAGGGATTCCGGGAATGGATTGCCCAAACGTGGAAACGGCGCCGTCCTCCGCCGTTTTCTTGTTGTAGGTGCGGCTCCATACCAGGATCTTGCGCGGTTCGCCCCCGGGAGGTGTGGTTTGCTTAAAGCTTCCCGCTTTGTACGCCCAAATCAAAAGCGCACCCATGCTGTTGGCTCCCCACTGCGCCTCAATAATGTTTTCCAAAACCACGCTGCGACCAGGTTGAATGTCCTTGAGCTTGGGGTCCACCTTCGTAAAACCGTCCTCGGAGCGCCCCCCCAAGTGGTAGGCGAAGTTGTCGAACCGGTACGTGTTGTTGATGTTACCGGTGGGCAAGAAAACGATCATGACGTCCACAGGCACCTGATCCACGTTCATGATTTCCACATCGGTGCGCCAGGTGGCGTTCTGTAACCCAGGGGCCGCCGCTGCCGCCGGCACAATCACAAAATCCGCCGCGCGAAAGCTGGCCCATACCCGCGGGGTTGCCAGCAAAAACGTTAAAGCAAAAAAGAGCCTCCTCATGTTTTGCCTCCTGGGAAAGTGTACACGTCTTCCGGCGCTGCCGGGAGCCGCACTTGCGCGGAAAGCCCACCTTGGGGCCGGTTTTGCAAGATGAGCTGCCCACCATGGGCAGCCACAATGCGGTCGGCAATAGCCAACCCGAGGCCAGTCCCGCCCTTGCGGTTGGAGTAAAAGGCCTCTTTTACCCGCGAAAGCTCTTGTGGCGGAATCCCTTTACCGCTGTCCTCCACCGCCAACACCCACTGGGATCCATCACGAAAAGCACGCAAACTAAGTTCTTTCACAGAAACGTCCGCCAGCGCTTGCAGGGCGTTAAGCCCCAAGTTCAGAAGCACTTGCGTCATTTGCCCGCGGTCAAGGAAGAGCATCCCGCCTGTGGTCTCCACCTTTAGGCTTACCCCAGCTCGCTCGCACTCCGGCGCCAAAAGCGCCACCACATCCCGCAGCCAAGGGGCAACCTCCACCGGCTCCCTTTGCGGTGGGGAAGGACGGGCGTACTGGAGAAAATCGGTAACCAGCTTGCGCAGCCGGGAAACCTCCTTTTTGGCCAAGGCCACAGCTTCCCCCGCTGCACCGTTGCTGCTTGTCTCCTCGCCCACCAGCTCCAAGTGAATCGATAGGGCGTTCAGCGGGTTGCGGATCTCGTGGGCCAGGTTGGCAGCCAAGACCCCTAAAGCCGCCAGCTCCCGATCCCGCAAGCGACGGGCTTCAAGTTCGGCGTTGCGCTTGATGAGGTGCCCAATGAACACGAAGGCAAGCACCATCATGGTGAGTGTAGCGCCCCCAGCCAAGGCCGTGCGCACCACGAGCTTATGCCGCAAAAGCGCAATGCGTTGCTCCAAAGCAGGTTTAGAAATGGAAACCACCACCGTGGCGATTTCCTCCACCGGCACCCGGATTTGGTAGGAGGTTTGGCTTTCCATCACGTGCTCAGCCGGGGGTAGCGGCACAAACTCGCTACCGGCCTCGGGAAAACCGCCGGGAACCCCCTCGCTTCTGGTGGTGGTACGCCAAACAAGCCTTCCCCGCTCGTCGTAAACCTCCACCGACTCGATGACTTCCTTGCGTGCCAGGGACAGCGAAACCCTTTGCAACGCTTCTTTTTTCTTCTCCACCACCTGGTAGAGCGGTCCGTCACCCCGAAATTGCTTGGCCAGCTCCTCGGCTTGGGCCCGGCCGGTGAGCAGCACGTCTTCCACGTAAGAACGGGAAAGCTGGGAAATCGTAAGCTGCGCAAAAAGCCCAAAGGCCACCACAAAAAGCAAGGCAAAAACCGCCGCTACGAACAGATACTGTCGGCTCCAGCTCAGTTCCTGTCGTCCCACACCGCGATTGTACGCGCCTGGGCCAGGGTTGCTACCATACCCAGGGGAAGGTGAGCGATGGCCAGAAGTAGAGGATGGCGTGTAGGGGTTGTGTCGGTCTCCCTCGGTTTTGCCATAGCGTGCGGAGGCAAAACCCCGACCCCGCCACCCTCTCCTGTGGCAGCACCGATCCACGGTGGGCAGGTTGTTGTGGCTGTGGCTCAGGACATTTCCAGCTTCAACGAGTACACGGGCTTTGCGGAAAGCACCGAGCTTGCCATTTTGGATTTGCTTTTCCCCTCCTTGCTCATTGAGCAACCCGACTACCAGCAGCACCCCCCTTCCTTTGCTCCCAACCTGGCCGTTTCTTGGGCCTTCTCGCAGGACAACCGCACCCTCACCTTCCACCTCCGCCCCAACGCCCGTTGGTCCGATGGCACCCCCGTCACCGCTGAAGATGTGGCGTTTACCTTCCGGGTGCAAAAAGATGCACGGCTTCCGTGGTCAGGTCAGGAAATAAAGGACTTCATAGCCAGCGTGGAGGTAGTTTCCCCCACCGAGGTTCGCTTTCACTTTTCCCGAACCTACCCCTACCAACTTATGGACGCCAACGACGGTCACATCGTACCCGCCCACGTTTGGGGAAAAATCCCCATCGAGGAGTGGACCCATACCGACTTTTCACGTCGCTTGGTAACTTCGGGTCCCTTTCGCGTGGCTTCCCACGTCCCCAACCAAACCCTAACTTTGGTGCGGGATCCCGCTTACTGGGATGCCCCCAAGCCGTACCTTGATCGCGTGATCTTTAAGATCATCCCCGATACCGGCCAGCAGCTCTCCCAGCTTTTGGCCGGGCTTGTAGACGTGGTGCTGATGGTACCCCCTCGTGAGGCAGCAGATCTCAAACGCCACCCCAAGGTGGAAGTGGTGGAGGTTCCCTCGCGGGTTTGGGGGTATATCGGGTGGAACAACCGACGGCCACCGCTTTCCGACCGCCGGGTGCGACGGGCATTAACCCTGGCCACCAATCGCCAAGCCATCGTGGATACCGTGTACTGGGGTTTTGCCCGTTTGGCCAAAGGCCCCATTCCTTCCACCATGTGGGCAGCTAACCGCAACCTGCAGCCGCTGCCTTACGACCCCGCCCAGGCGGCTGCTCTACTGGACGCAGCAGGCGTGCGGGATACCAACGGTGACGGTTGGCGAGAATGGCAGGGGAAGCCTTGGACCGTGGAGCTGCTTTACCCTTCGGTAAACACCCTGCGAGCACAAGCGGCGGTGATGATTCAGGCTGACCTGGCAAAAGTGGGGGTGAGGGTGCAACCAACGCCCATGGAGTTCACCGCCATGATGGCCCGGCAAGAAGCCGGCGCCTTTGATGCGGTGCTCAGCGCTTGGGAGGAAGCCACGAAAGTGGACTTGACATCCCTGTGGGTCACACCATCTGCCACCACCGGCAGCAACAACTTCATGGGGTACTCCAATCCGGAGGTGGACCACCTGGTTGCTCAGGCGCGAGAGCAAAACGACTTGGATAAGGCAAAAGTCTACTGGTACCGAGCCCAGGAGCTCATCGTGGAGGACCAGCCCGTCACTTTCCTCTATGAGGCGGTGCAGCTGGTGGGCATATCCCGCCGCATTAAGGGTGCCAACATCAACCCCGCTTCGGTCTTCTTCAACTTGCCGGAGTGGTACCTCGAGCCATGACAACTCGCCTTCTCCGCCGCCTGGCCGCCAGCCTCATCGTGGTTTGGCTCGTGGCCAGCGGAACTTTTTTCTTGGTGGCCTTGGCCCCTGGCGATTTGGCCTCCAAGATGGCCGACCCCCGCATTTCCCCTGCCGCGCGGCAGCGCCTCCGTGAGCACTTCGGCCTCCACCGACCGATTTGGAAGCGATACGTGAGCTGGCTTACAGACACGGTTTCCGGCAACTTAGGTGACTCTTTCTTGTTCCGGCGACCGGTGCGGGAAGTTCTGGCCGCAGCCCTGCCCAACACCGCCATCTTGGCTTTTTGGGGCCTCTTTTTGGAACTGGTTTTGGGTCTCGCCCTTGCCCTGGTACAAGCCTCCAAACCCCACAGCTTTTGGGACCGCCTGCTCTCAGCTCTTTCGCTCGGGGCGTACGCCATGCCCACGTTTTTGGTGGCCGCCGTGCTCTTGTGGCTTTTCGCGTACACCTTCCCGCTTTTCCCCCCCTCCCACATGGCCGAACCACAGGCGCAAGGACTTTCCTTTGGGGGGCGCCTGGCGGAAACCGCTCGCCACTTGGCTTTGCCTGCCCTCACTGTGGGCCTTACCGGATGTGGTGCAGTAGCCCGCTACGTTCGCGGCTCCCTTTTGGACGAGAAACAGCAAGCGTACGTGCTGGCAGCCCTGGCGCGGGGGTGCAGCAAACGCCGGGTGCTCCTGATCCACGCCCTGCCCAACGCCCTCTTGCCTATGATCACGGTTCTCGGGCTTTCTTTGCCCTTTTTGGTTTCGGGGTCGCTGGTCATCGAGGTGATCTTTTCCTGGCCAGGTATGGGCCAGGTGTTTTACGCGGCGGTTACTGCCCGGGACGTCCCCCTTATCCAAGCGGGCACGGTTTTGGTCACCACAGCGGTGGTGGCGGGTAACTGGCTTGCGGATGTGGCCTACTCCTGGGCTGACCCGAGGATACGGCGATGAAGGGCGGCCCCCGCAGACTGCGGTTTGGGTTGGCGCTGGTGGGCTTCGAACTCACGTTGGTGGTGTTAGCTCCGTTGGTGTTGCCCAATCCCCACGCCATCGTGGATCCCAGGGGAGCGGGGCTTCTGCCGCCTTTTTCCCGGGTTTTTGTCGTCACCCTTCAGGACGGCACGAGCTTTGCTGGGTTAGAGCTGTCCCGGAAGGGGGAGGTGCTGGCCCTGCGGCGGGGTAGCAGTTGGGAACAGGTTCCGGAAAAGCTTGTGGTTTCGGTCAAACCTCAGTGGTACCTCTTGGGCAGCGACACCTTAGGTCGAGATGTGGCAGCCAGGCTGGTCAAGGCGGGGCAGATTTCGCTTTCGGTGGGTGTATCATCTTTGGCTTTAGCGGTAACCCTAGGAACCTTGTGGGGGATGGCTGCGGTTCTCGGCCCTCGGTGGCTAGACCGCCTGCTGATGGCCTTGGTGGACGCGGCGCTGGCCCTCCCGCTGCTTTTCGTGCTTTTGGCGGTAAGCGCCTTCGTAAGACCAAGCCTGGGCACGGTGGTGCTCATGTTGGGCTTTTTCTCGTGGATGGGAGTGGCGCGCCTGGTTCGGGGACAAGCGCTGCTTTGCCGGGAAAAGCCCTGGTTTTTGGCAGCCCAGGGCCTTGGTCTCAAACCCCTGCGCTTGGCTTTGGTGCACGTGCTTCCCCACCTGGTGACGCCGCTGGCCACTGACGCCACCCTGCGTCTGGGAGATCTCATCCTTCTGGAGGCAGCCTTGAGCTTCTTGGGCTTTGGCGTGCCCCCGCCTATCCCGTCGTGGGGTAGCATGGCGGCCGAAGGGTTCGAGGTGTGGCGTTTGGCGTTTTGGCTGCCGGTTTTCCCAGGGTTGGCCATAGCCCTTTCGGTGTTTGCCTTCGCCACCGTTGCTGACGGCCTCGGAGAGCTAGGAAGGGGCGAAAGGATTGCGGGGGAGGCAGCGTGAACACAGCAGTCCTCTTGCCGGTTTTAATTGTGGAAGACGACGGTGACCTCTGCCGGTCATTGCAGACGCTTTTGGAAGCCGAAGGCATCCCCACCCTCGGCGCAGGCACTGCCGCCGAAGCCTTAGCCCTCTTGGCGCAAAAAGAAGCAGGGCTCATCCTCCTGGACTTAGGTCTGCCCGACATGGATGGGCTGGAGCTCCTAGCGCGGCTTAAAGCCAGCGAGGAGGCACCGGTGGTGGTGCTCACCGGCCGCACCGACATCGCCACGGTGGTGGAGGCCATGAAACGGGGCGCCGAGAATTTTTTGGTGAAGCCCATGGAAGCGGGGCAGGTGATCGCCGTGGTTAAGAAAGAACTGACCCGGCACGTGTTACACCGGCAAATGGAAAGCCAGATAGCCAGGGAGAAGGCGCGAGGCGTGCGTTTTCCCGTAGGGGCATCAAAGGCCATGCAGCAGGTGCGGCAGCTGGTCCAGCGGGTGGCAGAAACCGACGCTTCGGTGGTGCTTTTGGGGGAATCGGGCACCGGCAAAGGCATGATAGCCCGCCTTATTCACAGCCTTTCCCGCCGCCGGGAAGCCCCTTTTTTGGACGTGAACTGCGCGGCTTTGGCACCGCAGCTTTTGGAATCCGAGCTGTTCGGTCACGAACGCGGCGCCTTTACCGATGCCCGGGAGCGCAAGCTGGGGCTTTTGGAAGCTGCTCACGGCGGCACGGTGTTTTTGGACGAAATTGCCGATATGGACCCCCACGTCCAGTCCAAGCTCCTCAAGGCCATTGAGGACCGGCGTTTTCGGCGCTTAGGCGGCGTGCGGGAAATCCAAGTGGACGTGCGCATCATAGCCGCCACGCACCGCGACCTGCGGGAGCAAGCGCAGCAAGGTCGCTTCCGTCAAGATCTTTACTACCGCTTAAACGTTTTTCAAATCGTGCTCCCGCCGTTGCGCAAGCGAAAAGAGGATATTCTCCCCATTGCCACCGCTTTCATTACCGAGCTTAATCCCATTCTTGGAAAGCACATTCAGGGCATCCACCCAGACACCGTACGCATCTTGGAAGCGTACCCCTGGCCGGGGAACATCCGGGAGCTGCGCAACGTCATGGAACGGGCCATGATCCTCGCCTACGGTGACGAGATCCGCCCCGAACACCTGCCCAGGGAAATTAGGTTGCCCAAGGGGGTGGATGCTGGCCTCCTGTCTTTAGAGGAGTTGGAAGCCGCCCACATTCGCCGGGTCATTCAAGCCTTGCACGGCAACCTCAAAAGGAGCGCTGAGGTGTTGGGCATCTCCCGCTCCACCCTTTACGAGAAAATCCAGCGCTACGGCATTTCCGTCCCCCGAGAATGAAGGGTGAGAGGCCGTTTCGTGTTATCCTAAAACCGTGCGGCAAAAAAGGGCGCATCGTTCGTTGGCTGATTACTTCGTGGCCGCCGTGGGTTTGGCACTGCTCGTGTTTATCTTGGGGATTCTGCTCACCCCTGGCTCGTGCAAAGTAGAGGTCAACCCCGACGCCGATAAGGGGTGGGTGCAACCAACGCCGGTTCCTAAAAACCCGTAACCCGGGCCGCACGTTAGGCAAAGAACACGTGGAGGGATAGTATGGGCAACGCTTTGAAAACCGCGCTCCTTTTAGGTCTTCTCACGGGACTCCTGTTAGCTATTGGTGACGCTTTGGGCGGCCGCCAAGGGTTGGTCTTGGCACTGGGTATAGCCGGCCTCATGAACTTCGTGGGTTATTTCTTCTCTGACAGAATCGCCTTAGCCATGCACCACGCGCAAGCGGTGGACGAAAGACAAGCGCCCGAGCTTTACGCCATCGTGGCCGAGCTCGCGCAGCGGGCCGGTATCCCCATGCCCCGCTTGTACGTGATCCCCGAAATGCAACCCAACGCCTTCGCCACCGGGCGCTCGCCCAAACACGCGGCGGTGGCAGTGACCGAGGGCCTTTTGCGCACCATGAACCGGGCAGAGCTTGCCGGTGTCCTCGCCCATGAGCTGGCCCACGTGAAGAACCGCGACATCCTCACCGCTTCCATAGCCGCCACCCTCGCCGGTGCCATTACGGTTTTGGCAAGGATGGTGGGCTACGCTCTCATGTTTGGTGGGCGTGACCGGGAAGATAACGGAGGAGCGCTCGGCGGCATCTTTCTCCTCATCGTCGCTCCCATTGCCGCGCTCTTGATTCAGCTGGCCATTTCCCGTTCCCGCGAGTACGCCGCCGATGAAAAAGCCGCTCGCCTCACGGGGAACCCGTTGGCGCTGGCTTCCGCCCTGCGCAAGCTGGCGGCTTTGACCCAGCGCGTCCCCATGGAAACCGCGCAACCCGCTACCGCCAGCTTGATGATCGCTAACCCCTTTTCCGGTGGCGGGCTCATGCGTCTCTTCTCCACGCATCCACCTATCGAAGAGCGTATTGCGCGCTTAGAAGCCATGGTGGGGAGACTGTAGGAAGCCCCGACTTTCTAGAGCAATAAAAACCGCAAGCGCGTGGGTGTTTACCCAGCCAGACGATCCGCCTCCACATCCCACCGCTCGCGGAGGATTTCCGTAAGGGTGCGCACGACCTGCGGATCAAATTGGGTTCCGGAGCAACGCCAAAGCTCCGCTACCGCTTCCTCTCGGCTGCGGGCCGGGCGCCACGGCTTGGGGTGGGTCATGGCGTCGTAAGCGCGGACGGCGGCAATGATCCGGGCCGCCAAGGGGATGGCTTCCCCCGCCAGTCCCAACCGCCCCGGATATTCACCGCTGGTTTTGCCGTCCCAACGTTCGTTGGCCGCCTCCACCACGACCATGACATCGCGCAAAAGCTCCACCTTTTGCAAGGAGACAATGCTTTGTGCCAGCTGCCTGCGCAAAACGTTTTTGGCCTCCGGCTCCAGCTCCACCGGTTGGTTGAGCACCACTTCCGCCACCGCCACCTTGCCCACGTCATGAAGGAGGGCTGCCCGTCGCAAAACCTTGAGCTCTTCCGGTGCAAGCCCCAAGGCCTCCCCCACCTTCACCGAGAGATCCGCCACCCTCAGGGCATGGCCACGGCTTCCCCGCTCTTTGGCCTCCAATGCCTGGGCCAAGAGCAAAACGATTTGTTCTAGGGCTTCCTCCAAAGCTGCCGATTGCTGGCGGACCTGTCGCACCAAGGCGCGGTTGGCCGCCGCCTGGGAGCCCAAAAGCCAGGCCATGGCCGTGAAAACCAGCACGTAGCCGTAAGCCGTGCCCAACTCCAGCGTCACCCTTTGCACTGGCGAGCGGTCAAAACTAACCACCAGCGCCACGTGCAAGGTAGCAATCACACCGTTGGTAACCAAAGCCGCGCCCGTTCCCCCGCGAAACGCCGCCACCGCCAGCGCCGGCAGGAAAAAGAGAGCAAACCAGTGGGGCTTGGCATGGGCCAGGCTTGTAAGCACGCTTACCACCAAGGCCGCGGCCAGTGCCCCCAAAAGCACGGGACCCCAAACCTGAGGCCGTTGCCACATGCGAAAATGAGCCTGCTCTTCCATGGCCAAAACCGCTTGCGGACGCACCAGCACAATGCCCGCCAAGCCCAAGGTGCATGCCGCTGTCAAATCAGAAAACCACAAAGAAACGAAAGCCACGGGCAATCGTAGGGTAACGGCCTCAAAACCGGGAGGGGGGAAAAGCCAAAGGAGAAGGGTCCCCAAAGAAGCACTGGCCAGCGTGCCCAGCACCACGCCCACACCCACCACCCGCACCAGCTTGTGTTGGTTTTGGCGCTCCGCGTGTCGCAGGGCCGCCACCATCACCAAGTAAAACACCACCTCCGGCAAACCGAAAAGACCCGTCCGCACGGGGCCTACCGCAGCCCCCCAGGGGAAGAGGAAGTTGGCGACCCAAACCACCAACGCGCCCCACGGCCCCAGCCACGCCGCCGCTACGGCGGTCACCGCCGCGGCGGGGAAAAAAAAACTCACCCCTGGCATGAACTCAAAGAGGCTTGCCAAGCGGTTGCAGAAGGCCCAGGCCAGGCCTACGGTTACAAAAGGTAAGCCACGACCAGCCCACCGGCTAAAACTTTCGCCCCAGTTCACTGCTATGAGCCTAGCATGGTTTGCAAGCGTTGCACCACCCGCTGCGGCTCTACCTCCGCAAGGAAAACGAGCTTGTTCCGGGAAGAAAGACCGGCCCGTAAGATCACGTGGGAAGGAGGAACATCCAACAGCTCGGCCAGAAACTCCTGGAGCTGACGGTTTGCTTCCCCCCTTTCTGCCGCAGCGGTAAGCGCAACTTTCAAGCTTTCCCCCATGACCCCTACCACAGCGAGCTTTTTGGCTTTGGGCACCACCTTTACCCGCAAAAGGCACCCTCCAGCCTGCCACTGCACCAAACTTTGGAGGAAGGGAGTTGCGGTAGGTGGCTTCTTCGCGGCAGCCTTTTTAGCCACGGGCCAAGATTACCCCGCGCTGCGAAGAACGGATGAACTGCAAAAGCAAAGCCACATCCGGTTGCTCCCCAAACTCTGCGGCAATTTTTGCCACCGCTTCCGTGGTGGTGAGCTTGGGGTTGTGCAGGATGCGCCACGCTTTCTTCAGCGCTTGCCGGCGCTCGGCCGCAAAACCCTTGCGTTCCAGGCCAATGGTATTGGGGCCAAAGCAGCGAGCGGGGCGCGATCCCACCGTCCTCATGAAAGGCAGGCAATCCTTGGTAGCCACCGTAAAACCGCCCAAAAACGCGTACGGGCCTACCCGGCAGAACTGATGCACCGCGGAAAACGCGCCAATGGTGGCGTAATCTCCCACCTCCACGTGGCCAGCTAATGTGCCACCATTGGCGAAGATGACGTGACTGCCTACGTGGCAATCGTGGGCTACGTGAGCGCCGGCCATAAACAAACCGTACCCACCGATACGGGTGACCCCGCCGCCCTTGGTGGTGCCGCGATGCACCGTCACGAACTCCCGAAACCAGTTGCCGGGACCAATTTCCAGGCGGGTGGGCTCACCTTTGTAAGAGAGGTCCTGGGGCGGGGCACCAATGGAGCAATGGGAGGTAAAGCGGTTGCCCGCGGCAATCACCGTGGGGCCTTCCAGCCGGCAGAAGGGCCCCACAACGCATCCTGCCCCGAGGCGCACCTCGCCGTCAATGACCACGTACGGGCCGATTTCCACATCGTCCGCCAGCTCCGCGCGAACATCCACTACCGCGGTGGGGTGGATACGTGCCACTGCCGCTACCCCCTATCCACCATGGCGGAAGAAAGCTGGGCTTCCGCCACCACCTCACCGTCCACTTTGGCCACCCCCGCAAGCACCGCAAACCGGGAACGCTTTTTAAGGACCCGCACCTCGAAAATGACTTGGTCCCCAGGCACCACCGGCCGCCGAAAGCGACAGCGATCAATGCCCGTAAAGTAAATGAGCTTTTCGTGACGGTCGGGGATGTCGCGCAGCATCAGGACGCCGCCCGCTTGCGCCATGGCCTCCACCAACAAAACACCCGGAAACACCGGCGCCCCCGGGAAATGACCCTGAAAAAAGGGCTCGTTGTAGGTGACGTTTTTCAAGGCAACGATGGAGTCTTCGTTGATGGCCAACACGCGGTCCACCAGGAGGAAGGGGTAGCGGTGCGGTAAAACGTCCATGATGGCCCTAATGTCCAGCATTCTTTGCCTCCAAGCGCGAAAGCCGCTCTTCGAACTCCGAAAACCGTTCCACAAGCTTTTGCAAACGGTACAACCTGGCTTGTGCTACCAGCCACTCCCGGTGCGGCCGTGCCGGCATCCCCGAAACCATGGCCCCCGCGGGGATGTCCTCCATAGCCCCAGCCTTGGCGGTAACGATGGCGCCGTCGCCTATGGTCACATGCCCGGTGACGCCGGCTTGACCCGCGAGGATGACCCCCTTGCCCAGCTGGCTGGAACCGGCAATGCCGGTTTGTGCCACCAAGAGGCAACCTTCACCGATGACCACGTTATGGCCAATTTGCACGAGGTTATCTACCTTGGTGCCGCGGCCAATGCGGGTCTCCCCCAACGTGGCGCGATCCACGCACACGTTGGCCCCCAACTCCACGTCGTCCTCAATGACTACCCGACCCACCTGGGGCACCTTGCGGTGCACCCCAAAGACCGTGGCAAACCCAAAGCCGTCGGAGCCCACCACCACCCCGGCGTGCAAAATGCAGCGGGCGCCCACCTCGCAGTGGGGCTCAATCACCACTCCCGGGTGCAACACCGTTTCCGCGCCAATGCGGCAATGATTGCCAATGACGCAGTTGGCACCGATCACTGCACGGTCGCCTACCTTAACGTGGTCCCCAATCACCGCCCCAGGACCCACCGACACCTCCGCCCCAAGCTGGGCAGTTTCGGCTACCACCGCCGTAGGGTGGACTCCCGGTGGCGGCGGCAACGGAGGGAAAAAGAGCTCAAGGATTTCTGCCAACGCCGCGTAAGGCTCAGGGTGCACCAGCAAGGTCCGGCCAGGAAAGGGGGAAGGGTCTTCCACCAAAAGCACCCCCGCTTGCGAGCGTTGGGCGGCTTTCAGGTACTTGCGGTTGTGGTAAAAGGAAAGGTCACAAGGCCCGGCTTCCTCCAGGGTTTTTACGCCGGCAATTTCCAAGTTGGGGTCGCCGTGGACCTCCCCGCCTACCTTTGCCGCCAGGTCACCGAGCCTCACGAACCGGCAATCCCCCTTGCCGCCACAAACACCTTACTTGGCCAGCTTGGTGTTGAACCGCCGCAGCACCTCGTCGGTAATGTCCACGGTGTCGTCGGCGTACACCAAACCGGACTGGAACTTATTAAAAATGAGCAGGAACTTTTTCTCGCGGCCAATCTCGTTGATGATGGGCATAATTTGCCTTTCGAGGTTTTGCAGCTCTTTGCCTTTGGCTTCCTCAAGTTCCTGTTGGGCGTCGTCTTGGAAGCGTTGCAGCTCCACTTGCTTGTCCTCAATTTGCTTGCGCAGCTCGGCAATTTTGGCTTCGGACAAGGTCACCGCTTGCGTCTCCAGCTGCCGCCGCAGCCCCGCCAGCTCATCGGCGAGTTTCCGCCCCTGAGCGACCTTTTCATCCTGCAGTTTACGCAGGCGAGCCATGGCCTCACGGCCAGCCGCCGATTCCTCCACCACCCGTTGCACGTCAATGACCGCCACCGGTGGTGTGCTTGGCTGCGCCCAAGCCGCACCGGCCACCAACAGCACCGCAGGGAACCACGCTTTGCCGTTCATTCTGCCACCTCCACAGTTCCTTCCCGCCTGGGCGGGGCCGGCATTGTACCATTTTGCTTCCGGCGTGCCGGGGGGGGATGCCCCGGCCCGCCGCGGAGGGAGCATGGAGCCTTTCAGCGAGAAGGATCAATACGCGGTCACCGCCCTGCGGGTCCTGGCCATTGACCAAGTGGAAAAAGCCAAATCCGGACACCCGGGGCTGCCGCTAGGGGCAGCACCCATGGCCTACGTGCTGTTTTCCCGGTTTTTGCGCTTCGATCCCGCCGTTCCTTTATGGCCCAATCGCGATCGCTTTGTCCTCTCAGCGGGTCACGGCTCGGCACTGCTTTACGCTCTGCTTTATTTGTTTGGCTACCCCTTGCCCTTGGAGGAGCTCCAGCGCTTTCGTCAATGGGGTTCCAAAACCCCAGGCCACCCGGAGTACGGCCTCACCCCAGGGGTGGAGTGCACCACGGGGCCTCTGGGGCAGGGCCTGGCCATGGCCGTGGGGATGGCCTTGGCGGAGCGACACCTGGCGGCCCGCTTTAACCGCGATGGTTTCCCTGTCATGGACCACCGCACCTTCGTGTTGGCTTCCGACGGCGACCTCATGGAAGGCATTTCCCACGAAGCCGCAGCCCTCGCCGGTCACTTGCGCCTCGGCAAGCTCGTCGTCCTTTACGACGACAACGGCATTACCATCGAGGGACCCACGTCCCTGGCCTGGTCCGAGGACGTGGCGACGCGCTTTTCGGCTTATGGCTGGCTCACGTTAGCAGTGGAAGACGGCAACGACCTCGAAGCCATTGCCTCCACCCTAAGGCAAGCCACGGCGCAAGAAGAGCAACCAGTGCTCATCCGCGTGCGCACCCACATTGGCTTTGGCGCCCCCACCAAGCAAGACACCGCAGAAGTTCACGGCGCCCCCCTGGGCCATGAGGAGCACCGCGCCACCCGGGAAAACCTGGGTTGGCCCCATGCGGAGCTTTTTTTCGTGCCAGAAGATATTCGTCAGCATTTTGTGAATCTTGCCCAAGACCGGGCGGTTTTCCATCAACGGTGGCAAGGTTTGTGGAACGAGTACGAAAAGCGCTTCCCGGAGCTGGCCGCAGAACTTACACGGCGTTTTTCGAAAAACCTGCCGCAGGGGTGGGATGCGCTGGCGCTGTCGTTTTCACGCGAAAAACCGTTGGCTACCCGTGAGGCCTCGGGCAAAGCCCTCAACGCCTTGGCGTCGAAAATCCCTGAGCTTTTGGGCGGTTCTGCGGATCTTGCCCCCTCCAACAACACGCTTTTGGCAGGGGAGGCCGACGTAGCCCCCGGTGCCTATGGCGGCCGCAACCTGCACTTTGGCGTGCGGGAGCATGCCATGGCGGCCATGGCCAACGGTATGGCCCTGCATGGAGGGGTGCGACCCTACGTGGCCACGTTTTTGGTTTTTTCCGACTACTTGCGTCCCGCGTTGCGCCTTTCCGCCTTACAAGAGCTGCCGGTGGTCTATGTCTTCACCCACGATTCCATTGGCCTTGGGGAGGATGGCCCCACCCATCAGCCGGTGGAGCACCTTCCGGCACTACGCGCCATTCCCAACTTGGAGGTTTGGCGCCCCGCGGATGCCCACGAAACCCTGGAGTGCTGGCGGCAAGCCCTCAGCCGCAGCCACGGTCCTACAGCCCTTATCCTCACCCGCCAAAAGGTGCCGGTTTTACCACCAGCTCCTCCGGCATCCATGGAACGTGGGGCGTACGTCCGCGCGGAAGCCGAAGGTGGTGTGCCAGAGGTTGTGCTGTGGGCCTCCGGCTCGGAGGTCCATGTGGCCCTCGGCGCCCGAACGCTCCTGCAAGCCCAAGGGATCCCCACCCGTGTGGTTTCCGCCCCTTGCTTGCAGGCTTTTGAAAGGCAAGACGAGGCGTACCGCCAAGCTGTTTTTGGTCCCACCCATGCCCTGCAGGTAGCGGTGGAAGCAGCTCGGGGTTTGAGCTTTAAAGCCCTCCTCGGACCGCAAGCTTTGGTGGTGTCCCTGGAGCGTTTCGGTGCCTCCGCCCCCGGGGATGAGCTCTTCCGCCAATTTGGTTTCACCGCCGACGTCGTCGCCCAGCGGGTGCTCGATGCCTTGGCGTGCCGTCGTCCCACACGCCTTTTGAGCGCCGGTGGTTTTTCCCCTCACCCTTCGGTGGGCGGTTTACGCGAGACGTTGGCCTGCGAGGCCCTGCCCCGGCTTTTGGCCCGCGATAGCTCCCTCTGGGGGGAGAGGCACGTGGCCAACGTTTCCCAGCGCTTGGGGTGGTTGGACCTGCCGGCACGTAGCCGGCAGGAGCTTCCAGCTCTTGCCAAGCTGGTGCACGATTGGACTTCTGCCGGCGTGGACACCCTGGTGCTTTTGGGGATGGGTGGCTCCAGTTTGGCCCCCCAGGTGCTCCGGGACATGGGCGGCAGTCCGTCCGGCCGTACGCTGGTGGTACTTGACACCACTGACCCGGTGCGCGTCACCCACGCCTTGGCAAGCCTCAAGCCGGAGAACACCGCAGTTTTAGCCGTTTCCAAATCCGGCACCACGGTGGAAACTGCAAGTCTTTTGGAGATCTTCTGGCACCAGTGGACAAAAAGCGGGTTTTCGCACCCCGGTGCCCACTTTGCCGCCCTTACCGAACCGCAAACGCCTTTGGCTCACCTGGCCCGCGAGCGTGGCTTTGCGGCGGTAATTGCCCATCCGGTGGATGTGGGTGGGCGCTTCTCCGCGCTTTCACCGGTGGGCCTTCTGCCCGCCCTGTGGTTGGGCTTGGATGCTGCAGGACTTTTGCAGCAAGCGGCGTACACCCTCGCGCCGCACGCGGACCACCCCGCCTTGGAGCTGGCTGCATTTATGGCCGCATTTTGTGAAAACGGCTGGGGTCGCGTGCTTTTTTGGCCTGATGCCCACTGGCAACCCTTTACCCTTTGGTTGGAACAGCTCCTCGCCGAATCCACCGGCAAGGATGGGAAAGGAATTCTTCCGGTTTGCCCGGCGAGCCCCAGGGGCTTAGAGGGGCTCCCGGCCACCCTCCACCTCGGCCTGGGCCACGTCCCACCGCCGTTCCCTGGGCTCGCGTGGCCCGCGGATCCTACGCGCTTGGGCGAAGCCTTTGCCCTTTGGGAGCTCACCACCGCTTTGGTGGGCTACCTCTTGGGCGTGAACCCCTTCGACGAGCCCAACGTGGGGGAAGCCAAAAGGCAAGCACGGGCCGCCTTGTCCCAGGGAGTGCCCCCCCTTGAGCCCACACCGCAACCGGGCAAGCTTTTGGCCAACTCCCTTGCCGGCTGTTCCCGGGAGGAGGCGGTGGTTTTTTGCGCGTACCTACCGGAAACACCAGACGTGGCCCACACCTTGGACCAGCTCACCAACACCTGGCAAAGCCAACTGCAAACCACCGTCACCTGGACCTTCGGCCCCCGTTACCTGCATTCCACCGGTCAACTCCACAAAGGCGGCCCCAAGAAGCTCTTTTGCGTGGTGCTCACCGCTCCTAACCCTTGCGACCTTTCCATCCCAGGACAGGCCCACACCTTGGGCCAGCTGCGCTTGGCCCAAGCTTTGGGGGACGTGGCGGCTTTGAGAAGCACGGGTCAACGCGTCCTTCACCTCCATGGGGAAACCCAAGAGTTTGTGGCACAGCTTCTACCCTAAGCCTTTGCCGCGTTTACGCAAAGGCGGCGAGCACCGGCGCGTGATCCGAGGGTTTCTCCCCTTTTCGGGCTTCCCTATCAATGAGCACATGGGTGCAGCGCGCCGCCATGGGTTTGGTGGCCAGGATGTGGTCCAGCCGCATGCCCCAACCGCGGTGAAAGGCCCCTTGGCGGTAATCCCACCAGGTGTACAGGCCACCCTCCTGATGGTGGAGGCGCAGGCAATCCACCAAGCCCCAGCGCAAGAGCTTGAAAAACGCCTGCTTTTCGGGTTCAGAGAAGAGGATTTTGCCCCGCCAAAGCTCGGGGTCCCAAACGTCGCGGTCCTCAGGCGCCACGTTGAAATCCCCGCACACCACCAGTGGGTCCTGGGGGGAGAAAGAGGCCTGTAAGTAGGCCACGAGCTTTTCCATCCACGACAACTTAAAGGCGTATTTCTCCGTGCCCACCTCTTGGCCGTTGGGGACGTAGACGCTCATCACCGTGAGCTCGCCGATACCAGCGGTAATAAGCCTTGCTTCGCCGCTTTCGTCGCCAGGCAAGCCCCGCTGCACGGTAAAGAAAGGGGTTCGACTGAGAATGGCCACGCCGTTGTAGGTTTTTTGCCCAAGGGCTGCCACGTGGTAACCAAGTTCTTGCATTTCGGCAAAAGGAAACTCCTCGTCCACCACCTTGGTTTCCTGCAAGCAAACCACGTCGGGTTTCTTCACGGTGAGCCATGCCAAAAGTCTTGGTAGCCGGGCGCGAATGGAGTTCACGTTCCACGTAGCTATGACCATACCACCTCCCTAAGCGACCCCACCGGCCACCACTTCCACCTCCTCACTGCCGTCGGGGCGCGCCCACACCATCACCTCCACGGGCAAAAAAGCCTTCATTACCTCGATAACCGTACGGGCGTGGAGTGACAAGGGCAACGTACGGAAGCGCCCGCCGCCGGCTAGGCCCAAGGGTACCAAAAGCTGATCCGCCAAGTGTTCCCCCACCGGCACCCGTGCCTCCAAAAAGCGGCGCATAGCGCTGCAGGCAGAAGCCGCCACTTTTTCTGCCGGCACCCCTTTGGCCCCAAAAGCGGAAACCACCTCGCAAAAACCCTCCCCTTCTACAGTTAAGCTCAAGGCGTTGCCGGGGCCGGGACTTTTCACCTCTCCAATGGTGCACGTTTCAGGGGGCCAACCCAACTGCGCACGCACCACCGCCAGTTCCCGTTCGCCCACAGACCTTGGAAGCCGCGAAAGCAAACAAACCGCTTGCCGGCGTGTCACCTCTCCCCGTTGGTCCAGTACCAGCGGCCGCAGGGCCACTACCGGCTGCACTTGCACCCGTACGGTCCCCCCTCCTGCCGGGTAAAAACCATAGGCCACAAGCTCGCCTGTTACCTGGGCACCCATGCCCTGCAAGAGGGGAAAAAACACCTTTTCCAGAAAATCGAAAGGCGGTGCTTGGGGATTGTGAGTGCCGCCGCTGACCTCCATCTGGCTGGGGCCAGAGGCCAAAAGCAAGGCCGGCAACACTGCTTGCAACACGAGGCTCACGGAACCGGCCGTACCCACCTCCCAACGGAAGGATCCCCCGCGCACCCGCCGTGGGCGGAAGGTAAGCTCCTGGGATCCCAGCTCCGCCCCTCCCACTTCCGCACATCCCACCTCCACCGCCGCCCGCACCGCCGTAAGGTGCTGGCGCCCCAAACCCGGTTTCGGCCGCCGGGCTCGAATGTGGTGCATGCGGAAAGGCTCCCCCGTGGCTAACGACAGGGCCAAGGCGGTACGCAGCACTTGGCCGCCACCCTCGCCCATACTTCCGTCCAGCACGATCATCGCCAAGCAAGGATAGCCCAGTGCCAAAATTTCAGAGGAACCCGCGGCCACCGGTGGCGTAGGAAGCACACATCATCCAATGCTGATATGATTTTTGCTGGAGAAAAAGCCATGCTCCCAGCCGCTAAACCCAACGCCATCCAGCTGCAGGCCAAGCTCTTTCGGGGCTTGGCCGACCCTTCGCGGCTTGCCATCCTGCAGGCGCTACGTACTGGGTCACGGACCGTGGGCCAAATCGTGACCCTCACGGGCTTGCGTCAGCCCAACGTGTCCAACCACTTGGCCTGTCTTCGCGACTGTGGCTTGGTCAGCGCCACCCCCCGCGGGCGCTTTGTTTTCTACGCCTTGAGCGATCGGCGGGTGGACCACCTGCTGCACGTGGCCGACGAGCTCTTGGCGGAGGTGGCCAAAGGGGTCTACGCCTGCAGCCGCTACCGGCACGGCGAGGCAAACCATGGCTAAAACCGTGCGGCTGGAGGTGCCCATCAAGGGCATGGACTGTGCCCAGTGTGCCCACCACGTGGAAAAAGCCATTGGTGAGCTTGCCGGTGTGGTCTCGGTGGAAGTGCTTCTGGCTGCTGAACGAGCGGTGATTCACGCGGATCCCCAGCGAGTGCACCTGGCTGCCATCCGCCAAGCCGTGAAAAGTGCGGGCTATGAGGTGCCAGAAGTGCCCGTCTCTCCTGCCACCCGCCAAGCCGTGCCCCGCCATTTCACGCTGCTTTTTGCCTCGGTGTTTGCCCTGGTGGTGGCGGTGGTGGTCGTGGGGGAGTGGCTCGGACTTTTTGCTCCGCTCAACGCGGCAATTCCGCTGCCGTTGGGTTTGGCCCTGGTGCTTGTGGGCGGCTACCCGGTGTTTCGCAACGTGGTGCGAGCAGCCAGCCAGCGCCGCATCACGTCTCACACCCTCATGACCCTGGGCGCGGTGGCCGCTCTTGCCGTGGGGGAATGGGTGGCTGCTGCCATTGTGGTGCTTTTCATGCGCGTGGGCGATTTTGTGGAACGTTTCACCAGCGAAAGTGCCCGCCGCGCCGTGAAGGACCTCACCGCTCTTGCCCCGCAAACTGCTCGCGTGGAGCGCAACGGCTTTGAGCTGGAGGTGCCGGTGGACGAGGTCGCACCCGGGGAAAGCGTAATCGTGCGTCCCGGGGAAAGGATCCCGGTGGATGGCGAGGTCGTTGCCGGTCACGCCACGGTAAACCAAGCCACCATTACCGGCGAGGCCATGCCGATGGAGGTGGGGCCCGGTTCTCAGGTTTTTGCCGCCACTGTGGCCACCCTGGGGAGTATTCGCGTTAAGGCCACCAGGGTGGGGGAAGACACCACCTTTGGGCGGGTCATCAAGCTTGTGGAAGAAGCAGAAGCCCACCGCGCCGAGGTCCAGCGCCTGGCCGACAAATTCAGCGGTTACTACCTTCCGGTGGTAGCTGGCCTGGCAGCGGTCACGCTTTTGGTAAGCCGCAACCCGTTGGCTGCAGCTTCGGTGCTGGTGGTGGCCTGCTCCTGCTCCTTTGCCCTGGCTACGCCGGTGGCTATGCTCGCTTCCATCGCGGCAGCTGCCAAGCGCGGCTTGCTCATCAAAGGTGGCAAGTACCTGGAAGAACTGGCCGGCGCTGATGTGGTTTTGGTGGACAAAACCGGCACCTTGACCTTGGGACGCCCGTACATTACCGATGTGGTTCCCCTCCACAACTTCCCGGCCTCGGAAATCCTACTTCTAGCTGCCTCGGCAGAGCGGTACTCCGAGCACCCACTGGCGGAGGCGGTGCGTACCGCCGCTGGTGCTCAGGGCCTCTCGCCACTGGATCCCCAGGGGTTCACCCCAATCCCCGGCGTAGGAGTTCGTGCCCAAGTCAACGGCCAGGAGGTGGTGGTGGGTAAAGAAACGCTTTTAGCAGATGCAGAAAGCGTGCCTGTCCTGCACACCCTCAAAGCCCAAGGCAAAACGCTACTCTTAGTGCTTGTGGACAACAAAGCCGTGGGCGTTCTCGCCGCGGCGGACACCCTGCGGCCGGAGGTGAGCGTTGCTCTTGCCGAACTCAAAGCCCTCGGTATTCAGCAGGTTGAGGTCCTCACCGGCGACAACCAGCACGCCGCCGCGGCTTTAGCCGAAAGGCTTGGCGTGCGCTTTCGTGCCAACCTCTTGCCCGAGGATAAGATCCGCATTGTCAAGGAATACCAGAAGCAGGGCCACAAAGTGGTCATGATTGGTGACGGCGTCAACGACGCCCCAGCGTTGGCGCAGGCCAACGTGGGCATTGCCCTGGGGGTAGCAGGCACCCATGTGGCCCTGGAAGCTGCCCACGTGGCGCTCATGCGCGACGATTGGACACTGGTCCCGGCGGTCTTCCGTTTGGCCCGCCGCACCAAGCGCGTGGTCTTGGGCAATCTCGCTTTTACTGGCCTTTACAACCTCATCGGGCTTTCCTTGGCAGCCTTGGGGTTCCTCCCACCCACCGTCGCCGCCGCTGCCCAATCCCTTCCCGATCTAGGGATTCTTGGCAACTCCGCCCGTCTTTTGCGCAGCGAAAAAGCCTAGGTAGAACCACAAAACGAAGAAATAAAAAGGTTGGACCCGCGCTCCGTCGCGGGTTTTGAAAAAAGTGTGGGACCCGCGCTTCGCGCGGGTTTTGAAGAAAAGCGAAAAAAGCCGCCGCGGAGCGGCGGCCCCACATTTTCCCCGGCGGCCCCATATTCTTCCCGGCAATCTCCCATCTTTCCCGGCAAACTCACATCTTTCCCGCCGGCCCCCATTGGTCGCCGTGGACCTTGGGGTGGCAGCTGCAAAGCAAAAACCCCCGGGGGGATCCCAGGGGTTTTCGTGGTCGTTTTTGCCTGGAATTACGCCGTGGCCGGCTGTGCCGCCGGTCGCAACGTAAGCAGGTGCTTGATGGTGAGGAAAACGCCGGCCAGCACCACAAGACCATGAACAAAGGCCACAAACATCCAAAAGCGGATGGGCTGCGCCGCCAGCATGTAAGGCTGCCCTTGCACCCGCTCCAAATACGTTTGCAACACGCCCGCCACGGCAAAGGCCAAGCTCATGCCCAGCACCCCCAAGGCCGTAAGCCAAAAGCCGGTGTGGCCTGTTTTCTCATCGTACTCGAAGCCAGGAAAGCCCTTGATGCGCGGGATGGCAAAGTAGTAAAAGGTCAGGTTTAACAGCACGTACGCCCCGTAGAAGGCCAAGTGCCCGTGGGAAACCGTCACCTGCGAGCCGTGGGTGTAGTAGTTGATTTGCGGCAACGTGTGGGCAAAGCCAAAAAGCCCCGCCCCCACGAAGTGAAGGATCACGCCCCCCACCAGGTAAACCCAGGTGAGCTTGGGTTTCATGGGCTCCTTGCGGTGTTTGATATCCCGCCAGGTGTCGTAAACCATGAGCAAAATGGGGAAAGGTTCCAACGCCGAGAAAATACCACCCACGGCCAGCCAGTACTTGGGCGCTCCCAGCCAATAGTAGTGATGTCCGGTGCCGGCAATACCGGTGAACAGGAAAAGCCCCAACTCCACGTAGAGCCATTTTTCTACGATTCTCCGCTCCACACCGGTGAGCTTCATGAGCATGTAGGCGGTCATGGCGGCGGCAATAAGCTCCCAGGCCCCTTCTACCCACAAATGCACGACCCACCACCAGTAGTACCAATCCACCGCGAGGTTGCGATAAAAGGGAATACCAAAAAGGTAAAGAATGGCAAGGAAAAACAAACCCGCCAAAAGCGAGCCTTGCGTCATGGTCCAGCGCTTGGCCTTGATGATGGTCATGCCCACGTTGAAAAGGAACATGAGCGCGCCGATGACCACCAAGAAATCCAAAGGACGAGGGATTTCCAAAAGCGGGCGGCCTTGCGTCCAGCCGAACACAAAACCCACCAGCGCCACAACGCCGGTAACCGAAAGCAAGCCCAGCTGGATAAGGGCCAGTTTTGGGGAGTAAAGCTCGGAGTTGGTTTCTTCAGGAACCAGGTAGTACGTGGCTCCCATGAAACCCAAAAGCAGCCACAAGACCAACAAGTTCGTGTGAAAAGCTCGCGCTGTGGAAAACGGGAACGCGTCCACAATGGCTTGGGGAACGGTCGCGAAGTAGTTGGTGGCCAACCAAAGGCCCATGAGCACCTGCAAACCAAAAAGCAAAAGCGAAACAACAAAATAAGGGTACGCAACGGATTGGCTCTTATGCGTCATGGCTCACCTCCCGTGACTGGCCGCCAAGCTGACGAGAAACTCACCCACAAGCTGCCGCTGCTCCGGGGATAGGTGCGCGTAGGCGGGCATAGCAGCGCCTGGAGCGAGCTTTTCAGGGTTTTCCAGGTATGTGGCAATCCACTGGGCGGAACGCTTGGCTCCGATCCATTCAAAGCGGGGACCCTTGGCGGTGCCGGCATCACCCAGCTTGTGGCAGGCCAGGCAGTCCTCCTGTTTGACCAAAGCGGCCCCGGGGGAAAGCGTGGCCGAAGCCAGAAGGTTTTGCGTGCTGCGCTTCCAGCGCCGGGTGGAGTCCTGGGGCGGCCAGTCGTGGTTTTCGATGTGGGAAACCCAGCGCAAATAAGCCACGATGTCGGCGATTTCTTGCTGGCTTAAGTTCTGTTGGGGCATTTTTCGGAAGGAATCGGCAAAGGCCACCTCTGGAGCTTGCAGCCGCCGAGCAATAGCATCTTCCCCCAGTCGGGTATACGCCCGGGTTAGATCCGGAGCAAAGTAGCCACCAAACCCCAAAATCGTATGACAGTCGTTGCAGTTGTACTTCTCAAAAGCACGCTTCCCCGCCACCACTTGCTCATCCAGCCGATCCGCGTGGGTCAGCGCATCAAACTGCCGATGCGTATCCACGGTAAGGGCTAGAAACAAAGCCAGGGAGGAAAGCGTGCCGCCCCAAAAGATAATCTTGGCAAGCTTTTCGCTCATACCCCCTCCTTTCCGGGAAGACCCCTGGGAGCCTTCCCGGTTTCATGATTGGAGGGGTTTTTGCACCAAACGTTGCGCTAGCGCAAACTCCTACAAGAGCACCAGCTCCCTTTGGATGGGGCCGTAGACCTCAGGTTTGCCCTCGTGGGTAATGTACACGTTGATTTCCGTGCGCACCGCCATTTCCCCGGGGAGGTAAATCCCTGGCTCAATGGAAAAGCAAAGACCGGGCACCAGCAGCCGGTTGTCTCGGGTTTCCAAGTTGTCCAAGTTGGCACCGTTGCCGTGGACTTCCGTGCCGATGTTGTGTCCGGTGCGGTGCACAAAGTACGGGCCGTAGCCGGCCTTTTCAATGACCGCGCGGGCGGCGTCGTCCACCTCGTAGCCAGCCAGCGCCTCGCCTTGGGCAAAGCGCTCCTGAACCAAGGCCAGGGCCGCGTCCCGTGCCTCGCAAGCCAGGCGGAATATCTCCACATACTTTGCCGGGGGCTTTTCCCCCAGGAAAGCACACCACGTGATGTCGTAAAAAACCGCGTTCGGCTCCGTGAGCTTGGCCCAAAGGTCAAGGAGCAGGGTGTCGCCCAGCTTGATGGGACGAGCGTTTTCCCGGGTCGGTTCAAAGTGCGGATCGGCCGGCTGCTCGTTGGTCCCCACGATGGGGTACTCCCCCTGACAGTTAAGACCTTCCTCCTCGAAGCGTCGCACGATGAACTGCTGCACATCGTAAGGGGTAATGACCTCCCCTTGCCGCACCTTTTGGCTTATGAGCGCAAAGGCTTGCTCCCTAATGCGGTGGATCTTCTCCCCAGCTTTGATATGAGTTTGTAGCTGTTGCGGCGTGAGGACCGCTTCCAAGACCTGCACCAAAGGTGCCGAAGAAACCACATCCACCCCCGCGGCTCGCACCAGTTCCACCGTCCCCGCATCCACGATGGAGACGTAGGGCACGTCACCCCGAGGGGAGTACTGCATGGCCACGGCCGAAAAACCATCCAGCATGGCCCGTAAGTGCTCGGAAAGCTCCCGCCAGGAGCGGTACACGCGCTTTTCCCCAGGGAGAGCGTCCAGCTTACCGGCTTCCACTGCCGAAACCAGCTTCACCGGCTGGCCGCTTCTGGGCACCAGGTAAAACCAGCGACGGGATGTGAACTTCCCAAATTCGAGCCCCAAGATGCGGTAGGCAATGGGATCCCGGTTATGGAAATCAAAGAAAAGCCAGCCGTCTATCCCGGCTTTGGCCAGCTCCTGCTGGATTCTCGTGATCCTCTCCACGGTGTCCTCCTGCCCCGGCGGGCGCTCCAGTCTAACCCAGGTTTGGCTGCACTGTGTTCCCACTACGTAAACACCGGCACACCCGTTACAATCCTGGCGAGGAGGGCGCATGGCCAGCTGGTACTTCCTTTACGGGTCTAACCGCATCGGTCCCATGGACGACGCCGCCGCCCGGGCGCAAGCGGCTTCCAACCCCCAAGGCTACGCTTGGCGGGAGGGGTTGGCGGACTGGGTTCCCATCAAGTCTTTGCCAGAATTGACCGCGGGACCTGGCGTGGTGCCGCCTCCACCACCGCGCACGCGCCGGGCCGATGAGATTGACTACCGCATCGTGGGGCACGAAATGCAGTTTGTGGAGGTGGAGCTGGATCCTGGTGAGTCAGCTATCGCTGAAGCTGGCGCCATGATGTACAAGGACCCGGCGGTACTTATGGAAACCGTCTTTGGGGATGCTTCCCGCGAGGCCGGGTTTATGGACAAGCTGCTGTCGGCGGGCAAGCGCCTGCTCACGGGGGAAAGCTTGTTCATCACGCTTTTTACCAACCGTGGTACCGGCAAAGCCCGGGTTGCTTTTGCCGCGCCTTTTCCCGGCACCATCTTGCCCATTAACTTGCCCGATGTGGGTGGCCAGCTGATCTGTCAAAAGGACTCCTTTCTTGCGGCCGCCCGCGGGGTTTCCCTTGGCATTTTCTTCCAAAAGAGAATCCTCACCGGCCTTTTTGGTGGGGAAGGCTTCATCATGGAGAAGCTCGAAGGGGATGGTCTCGCCTTTGTGCACGCGGGCGGTACCGTGGTGGAACGCACTCTCGGCCCCGGGGAGAGCCTGCACGTGGATACCGGCTGCGTGGTGGCCTTCGAACCCACGGTGGACTTCGACATCCAAACCGTGGGGGGCGTCAAGTCCATGCTGTTTGGCGGTGAGGGCGTTTTCTTTGCCCATTTGCGCGGACCAGGCCGCGTCTGGCTGCAGTCCCTGCCCTTCTCCCGCTTGGCGGGGAGGATGCTCCAGGCGACGCTCCCCGGAAAGCGCCGGGAAGAAGGATCGGTTCTCGGCCCACTGGGCAACGTTTTGGACGGGGACGGCTTTTAAGGCAAGCTATACTGTCACCTTATGTTTTCGGTGGTGGTCACGGGAGTGGGGATGGTCACCGCGCTGGGCCTCAGCCGCGAGGCCACGTGGGGAGCCCTCAATTCCGGAAAAACCGGTATCCGCCCTCTGACCTTATTCGACCCCACCGGTTATCGCAGCCAGCTAGCAGCGCAGGTGGATACCTCGGCCTTGCAGCTTGCGACCATTGGCGAAAAAGCCCGGCGCCACGCGTGTCGCGCAAGCCTCATGGCCCTAGCGGCAGCCGAGGAAGCTTTAAAGCAGGCCGGCTTTGATTCGGTTTTCGGGGCACCGTGGCCGGTAATTTTTGGTGGCGGCGCCGCCGGCCTTTGGGAAGCTGAGGGCTTTTTTGCTCACCGTTTGACCCGCGGTCCCCAAGCCCGGGGCCTTACCCAGTTCCTGGAGGTCCCCCAAGACGTGGTGGCCGATCGGGTTGCTCTCGCCTGGAGATTGACGGGCGAGCGGACGACCATCACCACCGCCTGTTCCTCCTCGGCCCTGGCGGTGGGTGTGGGGGCAGAGCGCATCGCCCGTGGCGACGCCGAGGTGGTCCTTGCGGGCGGTGCCGATGCCCTCTGTCGGCTCACCTTTGCCGGCTTTAACTCCCTGCGGGCGATGGACACCGAACCGGCCAAGCCCTTTGATCGCCGCCGGCAAGGGCTCTCCCTTGGCGAAGGGGCAGCGGTTTTGGTGTTGGAAGAGGAAAACCACGCCCGGCGGCGCGGGGCAACGCCTTTGGCACGGGTTTTGGGTTACGGCGTCACCAACGATGCGTTCCACATGACGCAACCCGAGCCCACCGGTTCCGCCTGGGCCCGTACGGTGCGGCAAGCTTTAGAAGCCGCGCAGGTAGCTGCGGAAGACGTGGACTACATCAACGCCCACGGCACCGCCACTGAACAAAACGACCCCGCGGAATGCGCCGCGTACCTGCAGGTGTTTGGCGAACGCCTGGCGCGAATACCGGTCTCCTCAGTGAAAGGGGCCATTGGCCACTGCTTGTGCGCTGCCGGCGGCATTGAAGCAGCCATTACGGTCTTGGCCCTGTACCACGGCTTGCTGCCACCCACCGCCAACTTCCAAGAACCCGATCCCGCCTGCCCCATAGACCCCATTCCCAACCGTGCGCGAAAACAGCCAGTGGAGGTTGCCCTTTCCTCCTCCTTTGCCTTTGGCGGCAACTCGGCGGTCTTGGCCTTAGGGAGGGCGTGATGGTGGGGATTGGTGCTCTCGGGGTGGTGAGTGCCGCCGGCATGGGTGTGGCTTCTCTCAAGCAAGCTTTGCAGCAACCCCACTTCCAGGCACCCTTGGGGCTTTCCCGCCCCGATGGCCCTCCCCTGCCGGTGGTCACCTGCACCGGCTTTGACACCAAAGGCATCCTTCCCCCGCTGGTTGCTCGCCGCTTGGACCGCCCTTCCCGGCTTTTGGCTGTAGCCGCCAAAGAAGCCTTAGCGCCGTGGGGGCC
This sequence comes from uncultured Thermoanaerobaculum sp., assembly GCA_937934115.1. Taxonomy (GTDB): domain Bacteria; phylum Acidobacteriota; class Thermoanaerobaculia; order Thermoanaerobaculales; family Thermoanaerobaculaceae; genus Thermoanaerobaculum. Next base: position 59,168 of record CALHAH010000007.1, on the reverse strand, counting down.
AGAACTCCCGTGGCCCCGGGACGAAGTGGGGGTGTGCGCCGGCACCTGGAACGCCGGCACCGATGCGCTGGTGGAAATCCTCAAAGCAGTTTTTACCGCTGGCCCCGAAGAAGCCCCACCCATGCACTTCCCCAACTCAGTGGCCAACGCTGCGGCCAGCCAACTGGGCATCTTGGAAAAGCTAGGAGGTCCCAACCTCACGTTTTTTGAAAAGCAAGCCTCGGGCTTGCGAGCCATCGTGGAGGCCGCGCGTTTCCTACGAAGCGGGCGAGCCCAAGCCATGCTGGCCTGCGGCGTAGATGAAGCGCAGTGGCTCAACGCCGAATGCTTTGACCGCTTGCGCGCCTTACGAAAGCCCCATCGCCCCGGCTTTCCTTTGGGGGAGGGGGCTGCTGTTTTGTTGCTCACCCCAAACCCCAGCCCGGTGGTGATTGCCGGCACTGGTGCTGCCGCCCTGCCCACGATGCCCCACCGCTACCCCGAAAGCCCGGAAGCACTGGTGGCCGCCTGTCACAAAGCCCTTGCCCAGGCAGGCCTTGCCCCGGCGCACGTGGACCTGGTGGTGAGCTTGGCCAACGGATCGCCTGCCCTTTCCCAACTGGAAGAAGCTGCGCTGCGAAAGCTTTTGGGCTCCCACCGCCCGGCGGTGGTGGGAAGCGTTGTGGAAAAGCTAGGGGAAGGGGCTTTTTCTTCCGCTTTGCGCGCCGCGGTGGCTGCCTTGGTGCTGGGTGGCGAGGTAAAACCCCAATGGCCCGTGCCGCAGCATTTGCAGGCCCATGGCTTCCCCTCGGTGGCAGAAGTGGGCCAAAGCCCGCGCACCGCCCTGGTCACCGCCGTGGCCGCTGGTGGAGCGTGCGTGGCGGCGGTGCTTGCCGCATCGTAAAAAAAACCGGCGGGCACCCATGGCCCGCCGCATCTTTGCCTCACCGCTGTGGGCTTTTTCTGCTCCTACCGTCGCGGATTTCGCCCCGAGCATGCCGTGGCGTCGTGGCTTTGCCCATCATCCACCGGCGGCTGGTTTTGGTCGTGCGGCACACCCACCCGCACAGAACCGGTGCAGCGGCCCCCCTTGCCGTCACTCCCGGTAAAGGAAACCACGTACACCCGCCCGTTGCCTGTCCCTGAACGCTCCGCCCGCAGCCGCACCTTGCCACCTTCTCCCACCTCCGCGTCCGGGCACCCATCCCCATCCCCCAACCCTTCCGTGGGCTCATCCTGGGTCACACCGGTCACGGTAAGCGTCACCGCATCCCCATCCGCATCGCTCACACCCGCAATGCCCACCTCCACGAACCTGTGGTTGGGCGGCCAAAGCAACCCGGGAATTGCCGTCGCCTGGGCGCAGATCGGTGGGGCATTGGGGGGTAAAAATCCCGCCACCACCTGCAGCGAACTGGAAGCGCAGTTGTTCGCCTCGTTGGTTTCCACGATGCTGTTGGGAGCATCGGCGCACGCGTCCAGGAAGTACGTTCCCGCAGGCAGGGTGGACGGTACCCGCAATACCACCTGGGGCCGCTGACTTTCCTCTCCCGGCGCCAGAGGCGGGATCTGGCGTTCGCCAAGAACCACCGCTGTGGCAGGATTCACCGGGTACTCTTGCGAGATGTAATAGCGGGTTACGGATGGGGGGGCAGCCGCAGCGCCCATATTGCTGGTGGTTTCGTTGAGGTAAAACTCGGCTCCAGGCGCCGACATCAACATGCGCGGCGTAAAGCTCGCTACCACCAGATCCGGCCCCGCGCTCCATTCCACGGTCGCCACCTCACTGAAGGCACCCCCAAGCTCCCCGCGGGAAACCCGGCACTCACTGGCAGGGCCGGACAGCGAAGCCCGCGGTCGCTTGCTCCGAGGGCGTTGCACCTTGGGGGGTAGCGAATCGTTTTCCTTGCCAACAACAACCACCAGCTTGCTTAAGCTTTCCCCCTCCCCAGGCGTGTAGGCCCGCAGCCTATCCTCCCCTACCTTCACCCCCGTATACTGCAAACTAAACTTCCCTTCGCCGTCGGTGACCCCCTGGGCTCGGGTGCCCGCATGGGGTCCATCCTCCACCGCGATGATGACCTGCTCCCCTACCATGGGCAAACCCGTAGCGCGGTTGTAAAGCCGCGCTGTCGCGGTGTGGCGCTCGCCAATCCCATGGTGGGCCGATACCGGCGCCAACACCAAGGCAGGTTCACAGGGCCATGGCAGGTGCTCCTTCAAGTACTGGGCATTGAGCACCACGAGATCTCGCGCCTCCACCTTGCGTTGGCTTTCATCCGCTTGCTGCACCAAGCTCACAACCTCGGAAAGCTTGCCCGAGGCGGTGGCCAGATCCTGCATCACTGCGGCTTGCCGGCCTTCCCGGAGCCGCACTTGCACCGCCTCAGCCAAAGCTGCCGTTATCCACCCAAGCTCCTTGGCTTTGCTTACGTTCGCATAAAGCTCATCCCAATGGGCAAAGCTCCCAAGGTCCTCCGAGCTTGGCGCCAGGGTGGGTACCTTGCGGATGTAAGCTCGACGCACACTATCCTCAAACTCTGCCTCCAACCCCTCAAGCCCAAACGCGTCCATGTACGCTTCAAAATACGGTGTAAGCCAAATGCCTATCCATAATTCACCAATCGTAGGCGGAGCGCAGGAAGCAAACGTAAATGGGCCTGACCGAGAACCCGGCACACCATGACCAGCCCTCGGATGCCACAAGGCCACCTGCGGGTGCTGCGGAAGTGTAAAAGCCGCATTGGTAAGGTCCTCAACAAAACCAAACCAGCCCGGCGCTGGCACAAAGTCAATGACCGGGCAAGCCACCCCTGCAGGGAGATGCAGGTGCCAAATCTCGTCGGTGTTGGTCGGGGGATTGGTAACAAAATAGGTGTAGCGGAAATGAAAGCCATCATCATGGGGCTGGCAGGAGGATTCCACAGTAAAGCCTTCGAAAACCGGCAGCGGCGGCGCCGTTTGGCACCAACTTTTAGCGCTAGATACAGCCACCAACGCAACACCCAAAGAACGCATGGCGAATTTCATAGGTTACCTCCGATGTAATCAAAGTGAATCTTTGGTCTTTCCCTGTTATTACGGCGTAGCTTCTTCGTGGCCTCAGCAGCTTTATCGATGAGTTTCTGATCCACACTGCTGCCATCGGCGTGGCGCGTGTTTACGTCCGCCGAAGTTCCCAACCGGTGCCGGAAATTGGGCAGTCCCAATCCGCGAAGATGTCGTAAAGCCCCCCCAACGGCAAGGAAAGGTCGTTGATTGCAACCCTCACGGTTTTTCCCCCGTACCGCTCCGCGTAACGCCGTTGGTATTCTATGGCAAACTCCACCATGCTCACGAGCATAGGAAGGGTGCCGTTCCATACCTCAGGCACATGGCGGGCGGAAGGTTTGCAAGCAATATGTAGTACGGGCTTTGTGGTGGCAGGGGCTCGAGCTTGTCAACTTTTACCTTAACCTGAAAACCTCCCCAGCACGTTCGAGGTTGTGACGGAATAGCCACGAAACCACCCCCACCCACACAAACGTACCTTTCGTCCAGCGCCGTGAGGTAAGCCCGAATCCAAAAGGCCCCGGAGGCTTCGGGAATGAATACCTTCCCTTGGCCCGTGGAATACCCTATGTTGCCCGTTGCTTCCAATTGGGGCGCCGCACCCTCACCCATAAAAGCAAACCAACGTCCACCCATGGAAGCTAGGAAATTCGCAGTGCTGCGACGATCATGGAGATGGCCGCCGGTGGTTACCACATCTTGGCCACCCTCAAACTCCAGCTTTGCCTCTAGGGAACAGGGAATAACCTGCGCTGTGGTGAGAACCGCGCCGCACCTGCAAGCCCATGGCTTCCCCTCGGTGGCAGAAGTGGGCCAAAGCCCGCGCACCGCCCTGGTCACCGCCGTGGCCGCTGGTGGAGCGTGCGTGGCGGTGGTGCTGGAGAACGGCAGCAAACCTTAGGGCAAGAGCCTGCGGCTAAAAGCTCACCTCCACCGTAGTCACGGCACCTGCGGTCACCGCTACCCATGGCGCACTGGTGCTCCTCCGCCCACCCAAGCTTTCGGGAGAAAGCCCACCACCTGGCACAACCAAAACTTGGTACAGGCCCGGCGCCAAGGCAGGAATCAGGATACGAGCGTTTTGCGGGTCCCACACCGCTGCCGGCGGGTCAAACCCGTGGCTTAACGAGAATACGCTGCACACTGCGCCGTCCTGCGCCATGAGGAATAAAGGCGGGTACCTTCCCTCTGCCCCCCGGTAGCGAATCTCTAAGCTTCCCCAAACATCGGGAATCGTAAGCTCCACCGTGTCCTGGGCTTGCCACCATTGAGGATCCAGGGCACCGCACCACACGCCCCTAGGGGGTGGCAGCACCACTTCTAAAAAGGCTTCCGCCACTGTCTCCCAGGAAAACGGCAACCGCACCAGCCCGTCCGCCGGGATTTCACCCCCGGTGCTGAGATCGTTCATAGAGAAGGGGCTTGCCGGCCGCGGGACGGCTAAAAGCTCAAAGCGCCCACGGGAGTCGGGGACACGCAAAAGCAAGGCTTTCTTTTTTTCTTCAACCCTTAAGGTCACTTTCCGTTGCGTGTTGCTGCTCGCTAGCTCCACGAACACCGGTGGGCTTTTCCACCGCTGCGGAGAGATAGCCACCAGCCTGTACATCCCCGGGGCAAGGTGAGAAAAGCGGAAAGCCCCCTGCGGGTTGGTGGTGCGGGTAAAAGTGTAACGCAGAAAGGCCAGCGAGTCCGGCACCGGCGGAGTGATGAGCCAACGGGCTTGCACCTGCCAGCCGGCCAGCGGCAGGCCTTTGCCGTCCACCACAGTCCCAGTTATTTCTCCTCCCGGAATTTCCAAATCCAGAGGCACCTTCGGTTGCACCTCCACGGGGGCGATGGTGGCGTTGGCTTGAGGTTTAAGACACGTGACTACCGCTTCTCCCACACCGGCGGCCACACCGGGCAAAAGGAACGTGCCGTTGGGGTTTGACCAGCCCGCTGTTTTGTGCTCCTTTCCTTCCCCGTCCTCCACGCGCAATTCGATAAGACAATGGGCGGGCTCTCCCTGATGGTGGATGCGGCCTTTCACCAAAGAAAACCGAAGGGGCAAAACCAGTGTGCGATGCTCGCCCGGCCGCAGCTCCACCACCTCCCGCCGGGTAAGAACCCCGGCGCTCACGTGGGGCTTCACCTGAGCCGCCACTTCCACAAACCAGGTGCCCGGGAACAACCCGGCAAAGGCCGCGGTTTCCAAGTCACTGAGGCGTTGCGCCTGCAGGCATTGGCTGAATTCACCCAGCACCGTGGGCCAGAGGAGCACGGAAAGCTCGTGCAGGGGATTGGTCACCAACGGCTTGCTCCCCGGCACCACGACCTCAAGGCTGGCGCTGGCCGGAAGCACCACACCACCGTCGGTTTCTTTGCCCACCGCTAGCAAAAACGGCCCCCACACTTGCGGCGGCATGCCTTCCACGGTCCCGGCCACCAGCAGTGACCCGGCTCTGTCAAGGGCCACACGCACCCACCCTCCCCGCTCCACCCAAACACCCCCAGCTAACTGCTGCAACCCGGGGCCGCTGGCTGCACAGTAAAGGTCCTGCCACTGCTCTTCGGGAAAAGGCCAAACTTTAGCCGGAAGACCACGATCCTGCGCCATGCGAAACACCAGGCTCGCCCCGGGTTGCAAGGAAAGCTGGCGAGGTGATAGCTCGCCTTTTTCCGGCAACGGCCCCAAATCCACTTCCATGGCGCCTGCGACGTAAAGGAAAGCATGCCACTTGCCTTCGGGAACCCACACCCGGGCCCGACTTTCTTGCCAAATCACCGGGTAAGCCCAAAGGGGACCGGCCGGCACCCCCTGCTCATCCAGCGGCAACAGCCGCAAAAACGAGGGGCGGGCCATCAATTGAGATGCTGGCGCCAGGGAAAGCTGCCACCTCCTGGCGGGTAAAGCCTTGAGCACCTGCGGAGGCTTGCCGAAAACCGGCTCGCTCACCCAAGAGGGCCCTGCTAAGGCCCAGGGCTGCTCGTCCTTGCCGTTGGCCAGGAGCAGCACAACGGTGGTACCTCCGACTGTAACCTCGTTGAGCTTTGGCTCCTGCCCCGGCAAGGCCAGCACCGTCACGTCAGCGCTTTCCCCCGGGCTGGGAAGTTGCACGTGTACTTGCCAGGTGGGCCCCGGCTCAACGGTTGCCAGGCCCAAGGCCAAAGCGAACAACGCTAGCATTTTTGCCCCCTACACGTGGCACCATCCGGAGCGTTATCGGTAACCCAGCAGTTTGCCACGTTCATGCGGTGAAGGACGCATCCATACCCGGGAAGATCTATATCACACCCAAAACCGCGGCAGCAAAGGGCATTTAACAAAAGCGAAAGCCTTGACGAGTCCTTTCATGAGTACCTCCCTTCGTGGGAACCCTAAAAAAGCCCTGTCAAGGGGGAGGCGCAAGGCCAAAGAGCTGGTGCAGGGTGCGGCGGATGCGGGGTTCGTGGGTACCGGGCCAGTACACCTTGCCGCAGGAACGGCAACGGCTAAAGTGCGGGGCGTGGGCGGCCACGTAGGGGGGGACAAGGGGGAGCACCTCTTCCCGACCCACAGCCACCACCTCCCCGTTGCACGCGGAGCAGCGGGTAAAAAAGCGCGCTTCCTCCACAGTGAGGGCCAGTCGCGAGCAAAGCTCAGCCACTTGCTGTGCCACCGTGGCCCCTGAAAGCAGGAGCACCCGAGGGCCGGCTTTGGCCGCCAGGCGCCGATCGCGGGTTAAAAGCCAGCGACCCTCACTGCGGGCCAAGGCGGCCAGTGGCGCGTCATCCCGTTTGGGGTCAAAGAACGTGTCAAAGCCGGCAAAGCGCAGCCACCGCGCCAGGCTTCCCAACATGGCATCACAGGCAAACCGAGGCTGCGCTTCCACGGGGGCATTTTAGTTTCCGCGGCTTCGTGTTAGCATCAAGACGATGCTTGCTCACGGGGCGAGCGGGAGGTGAGCATGAGCTATACGGAGGAGCTCCGCGCCAAGTTGGCTCAAGAAGACCCGGAGTTTCGGGAACTTTACGAGGCACACCAGGCGAGGGAGCGCCGGCTCCAAGAGCTTTCCCGCAAGGCTTTCCTCACCACCGAGGAAGAGCAAGAAGAAAAACGTCTCAAAAAGGAAAAGCTCCAACTGAAGGATAAGATGGAAGCCCTTTTGCGCGCCAAGGTTCGCCCGGCCTGATGGGATGATGCGGTTGCACAGTGCAGGAATCCCCTATGTGGCGTGGACTGCCCTTCTGGCCGTAGGGAGTTTCGTCTTTGGCTACCCGTGGCTGGCGGCGGTTTTCCTAGCCTTGGCGCTGGGCTTTGCCGCGTTTTTCCGCCACCCGGAACGACACTCCCACAGTCCGGATGAGGTGGTCGTGGCCCCCGCCGATGGTCGGGTTTTGGAGGTGGGGGAGTGCCCGGAATGGGTTGCGAGCAAGGGGCTTGCCCAGTCTTTGGCAATTTTCATGTCCCCAGCTAACGTGCATGTCAACCGCGCACCCGTGACGGGCACAGTGGTGGAGGCCTTTTGGCGCAAAGGCAAGAAATGGCCGGCTTTTCGCCCCAAGGCCAGCGAACTGAACGAGCACGCTTTCGTGCTGCTGGAGACGCCTTACGGACCAGTGGCCTACCGCCAAATTGCTGGGGCGCTGGCCCGAAGGGTGGTGTGTGAGGTGACCCCAGGCATGCACCTGGACCGCGGCCAACCCGTGGGGATTATCAAGTTTTCCTCGCGAGTAGAGCTTTACCTCCCCCCCCAAGCCCGAATTTTGGTGCGGGTGGGGGATCGCACCCGGGCAGGCGAAACGCCCGTGGCCAGCTTCGGTGAAGGACCTACACCGTGAAACTGCACCGCCCGCGACGGCCTAGCCGGGAGTCGTTACGCCGGGGGATCTTCCTGCTCCCGTCCCTTTTTACCCTGGGTAACATGCTGGCCGGATTTGCTTCCATCCTGCACAGCATTGGCGGCAGGCTGGAACAGGCAGGGTGGCTTATTTTTCTTGCTGGCATTTTGGACGGCTTGGACGGTCGCATTGCGCGCCTTACCAAGTCCACCTCGGAGTTTGGTAAGGAGTACGACTCCCTGGCCGATGTGGTGAGCTTTGGCGTGGCTCCAGCCGTGCTGGCCTTTCAGTGGGGCCTTTCGGGGATGGGGCGACTGGGGTGGGTGGCGGCCTTCCTGTTTGTGGTCGCAGGTTCCGTGCGCCTGGCGCGCTTCAACGTCCGCGCCGATCAAGGGGATCGACGTTACTTCGTGGGTTTGCCCATTCCCGGGGGTGCAGGCGCGGTTACGCTTTTGGTACTCATCACCCCGGAGCCGGTGCTCACCCCCGTGGGAAGCCTTTTGGTGTGCTTGTTTGTTTTAACCGTATCGCTGCTCATGGTCTCTACCATCCGCTATCGCTCGTTTAAAGACCTGGATTTGCGTCAGCGCTGGCCGGCCAAAGCTTTCTTCTTCATGGCTGCGGTGCTTTCGCTGGTTGCTTTTTCCCCCCTTCCCGCCATGGGTGCCATGCTTGGGATTTACTTACTTTCGGGCCCCGTGGGCTGGCTTGTGCGCCGCTTGCGGCGCGAGCAAAAAACCCCTCCACCCAAGGAGGTGCCCGTTGGCGAAGGCAGCTAAGGTCATCATCCTGGACCCCACCTCGCTGGTAGGTGAAGAGCTGGTGCCGCGGCTGGCCACCCAGGCTCCTGGGCTTACTCGCCAGTACTATCACTCTCAGGCCTCCAGCGACCACCTCATTGTGGAGGTGGGAAGCGAAGCGGCGGTGGTAGCACCTTTGGCCGACGTCGGTGAACTTGAAGATGCGGGGCTTCTTGTCATTACCGACAACCCTAGCACGAGCCTTAAGGAAAAACTGGCGAATTTCCTCGCGGCCCATCGCGAGCTTCCGTGCGTGGACCTTTCCCGACCCGGCGTTCTCGCCGGGCCTCCAGGCTTTTGGCCCCTGCCAGGCGAGAACCGCGTGCTCTTCCCCGACCCGGTGCTTCTTTTGCCCTCCCTGATGCTGCGAGCGTTGGCCCCTCTTGCCCCCAGACGTGCCTTTTTCTCCGTGCTGTCGCCGGTTTCCACCTTGGGGGGAGAAGCCATCGACGAACTGGCAGCCCAGGCTGTGGCTCGCCTGTCCGGCGAAAAGCCCAAAAGCCACGTGCTTCCCACGGTTACAGCTTTCGATGCGTTCCCCTACCCCGAAAGTAGTTTTGGCCGGCTGCAAAACCAACTCAAGGCGCTGTTTCCCCAGGTTGAGACGGGCTTCCACCCGATTTTTGCTGGGGTTTTTCATGCGCACGCCACCTGGGCCACGGTGGCCTTGGCAAAGCCAGCCCGGGAAGCGGAGGTGCGGCAGCTGCTGGCGGAGGGAGGTTTCGTGCCCCACCGCGGGCGCAAGCCACTAACGCCTTCCCAAGTTGCCGGCCAAGAAAAGGCCATCGCTTGGGTCTTGGGCACCAGCGGAGAGACCGTAAGCGTTTGGGCCGTGGGGGATCACCTGCTGCTCCAGGCCCAAGCTGCGTGCGCGGCGATTCTGGAGCTTATCCCTACTTCAGCGGAACAATAGTTACCGGCCCAGTCACCTGCCGACCGTCGCCCAGTCGCAGGGTGCACATCAATTGGACTCCCTTTGGCTGCGAAAGAAAACTCACCGTTGCCACATCTATTGGAGTTTGCGGAGGAATCACCTTGAGGTAGAGGCGGACCACCGAAGCTGCACCGCGGGGGGCACGAACAAACCCCGGCTCAAGCTTTCCAAAATCGGCTCCCGAGGCAGCCAGCAGCGTCACATCCTTAACCTCAGTGCCGGAAAAGGAGAGGTCCAGAAAGTTGCCGGTACTGGCAAAGGCACTGGCAAAGGGGGTTGGGTTTTCCAGGGTGAGCTTCACAGTTGTGGGGGAAATCCACTGGGTTCGTGCCAGGGGACGCGGGGCCGGGCCCTCTCCAGAAAAGAAGGCCAAAAACGCCTCCCACGTTAACCCCAGCGCAGGTGCCGGCGGCAACTCCCCCACGCTGTCCCAACCCAGCAACCGCTGACGGACCGGCCGCAACAACAGGCCCAGGTCCCTCTGTAAGCGGGCCGCATCGAAAGCCTGTACCGTGACCTTGGTGCCCACGGGTAGGCTTGTCCCCGCCCGCGCCACCAGCACATCCCCCTCCGCCGAGGGTTGGTACTCCATCCCCTGCACCAACGCCCACGGGTTTTGCCCGTCAGCAAACGCGGGATCCACGCGGCTTCCCACCACCACCGCGCCGCGGTACAAGGGCCCCAGTTCGTCCAAAGCTCCCAGGAGATCAAAAGCGTCCTGGGGCGTAAGCTGAGAAAAGCCCAGGGCCGAGAGGTTCCCGAAAGCAAAGGCCACCAAGCTAACCCCTTCTGCCGACTCTTGCCTCACCTGACGCACAAGATCGGAAACGGGCGCACCTACCTCCACCGGCATGTGCGCCAAGCGGGAAAGCTCACGGGCAAAGGGCAGCAACCCCGATGGCAAAGCTCGTGTAGCCAACACCAAACCCTTGAAGGGAAGGCCCAATCCGCGCACTGCTGGGCCCAGTTGGTTCCAGAAACTTTCCGCTGCTTGCCCCTTCACCTCCCCGCCGCTCACCCACACCGCCGCCCATAGAGGCAAACCTTGCAAAGACCCAGCGTCTTCAGGGGGTTGCACCTTGAACGTCACTTGCCTGCCACGCAATTCTGCTTCTCCCACCGGCACCACCAAGGCATCCACCCCCACCCGCCGCGCCTGTTCCACCTGCGTGGGTTGCACTTTCCCCCACAACCAAAGCCGATGCTCCAGCCCCGCCGGCTCGCGCGCCACCGCTGTCACCGCTAAAGCTAAAAGCCAAGCGTGCCCCATGGCCCGTATCCTAGCAACCGAAAGTGCCAAGGCCAAGCCTTCCCGTTGGCCCGCGCCAGCCCTGCGCCAAATGGCCCAGCTATGTGCCTTGGTTTTCTTTTCGAAGCCGCAAAGCGGCGTCCCCACAGAGGAAAACACAAAATGTGCGCGCCGCGCTGCGCGCGGGTTGCGCAAGAAATCAAGAAAGCCGCCGCAAAGCGGCCGCCCCAAAACCTTCTTGCGGTGTGCCCATAGGAAAGCTCCGGTGGCCTTTGCTACACTGGCAACCGTGCGAAAAAAGCTCTGCCTTGGCGGTTTGCTTCTGGCTGCTGCGTGCCAGCGCGGCCCTGGACCCATCGCGCAAGTGGCAGGCAAAACCATTACCTGGGAAGACGTGCAACAAGCCGTTGTGCGAGTGGCGGAGCGTCCGGTCTCGCAGGTGGCGCCGGAGCTGGTAGCCCAAGTTTTCGTAGATCTCCTCGAAACCGAGGTGGTTTTGGCTTCCTCCGGCAACCCCAGCGATCGGGCCCTTTCCGAGCCCCAGCGTTCGCAGCGAGCCCGGGAGCTGGTGGTGAGCTTGTGCCCACCCCCTCTCCCACCCAGCGACCAAGAGGTGCAACGTGCCTTAGAGGAAGAGGGCGGGGCCGAGGTTAAAGAAAGGGTTTTTCTACGGCAGCTCATTTTGCCAAGCAAGGCACAAGCGCAAGAAGCTCGAGAGCGTATAGCCCGGCGCGAGGATTTTGTGGCCCTGTCCCGGGAGGTTTCCCGCGCGCCCAACGCCGCCACCGGTGGGGCTATCGGCTGGGTGGAAAAAGGCCAGCTCCCCCCGGAGTTTGAAGCCGCCATTGGAGGTCTTGACGTGGGGCAGTGCTCCCAGCCGGTGCAATCCCCCGCTGGTTGGCACCTGTTTTACGTGGAAAAAAAGCAAAAAGGACTTGACCCCACCACCACCGAAAGCGTACGCCAACGCCTGCTGGCGCAGCGGGTGGAGGAAACCCGCACCCGTTGCCTTAAAGAATTGGCCCGGAAACTGGAAGTCAAGGTTTTCTGCAAAGATGCTCCGTTTCCCTGCCGCAACCCCTTTGGGGAGGAACCATGAACCGTCTTTTCGTGTTCTTGCTGTTGCTCGCCGCCCCGGCAGCTGCCGAGAGGAAGCTTTTGGAAGCTATCGTGGTGCGGGTGAACGAGCGCATCCTCACGGTGAGCGATTTGCGGCAAAGGGCGGTGGAACGAGCCGCAGAAACCGGAAAGAAGCTCATACCGGAGGACATCCCCACGTTTCTGCAGGAAGCGGTGGACGAGCTTTGCCTTTTGGAGCGGGCGTCAGAGCTGAAAATTGAGGTGGAGCGTGCTGACGTGGAAGCAGCGGTAGCTCAGCTTAAGGAACAAAACCACATTGCTGACGACAAGGCTTTCGACGAGCTTTTGGCCAACCTTGGCATGACTCGGAAGCAATTAGAAGAGCGCCTAAAAGCTACCATCACCATTAACCGCACGCTGCAAAAGGAGGTGGGCCAGCTCCCCATCACCGAGGAGGAGCTGAAAACCCGATACGAAAAAGAAAAGGAACGCTTTGCCCTACCGGAAAAGCTACACCTGGAGCACGTGCTTTTCCCCATCAAGGCCGACGGTAGCAATGCGCAGGTGCAGTGGGAACGAGCCCGTCGCTTGGTGGCAGCTGTACGTGCTGGTGCTGATTTCTCGCAAAGCGTAGCCGCGGAAATAGAAAAAGGTGAAGCCAGCGGCGGTGATCTCGGTGAAATTGCGGTGCCGGACCTGCGGGAAGAGGTGGCTTCCGCCGTAGCCAACCTGCGGCCCGGAGAGGTAAGCGACCCCTTTGCCATCCCCGCAGGGGTTCACGTAATCCGCGTGAAAAACCGCATCCCTAGCTCCTACAAGCCATTTTCCCAAGTGGTCGAGCAGTTGCGCTTGGAAGAAATGGACCGGCGCTACCGGCAAAGGCTGCGCTCGGTGGTGGATAACCTCAAGACTCGCTATGTGGTGGAGGTGCACCCCGAGTACTTTTCCCTTTAAGACCTACGTGCCTTTTCCCACCACCTTTACCGCCAAACACTCGAAAACCGTCACCCCACCTTGGTAGGAAACGGTCCCGTGACGCAGCACCCGCCAGCCACCGTTGTGGTATAGCCCACTTTCGGCCAACTGCTCCGCTAAGTTGCTAGCCCCTTCCAACGCTGAGAGCAAGCCCGGGCTTTGCGTAAGGATGATGGGCTTTTGACCGGGCGCAGCCACCACCGTAAGCGGTTCCACCGCCAAGTGGGAAAGGTCGGGGAGCGGCAGAGCCTCGGCCGCTGGTTTGGCCTGCAACCGGATCATCCGCGCCCGGGTATCGGGACCTACCGTGCGCTTGCAGGCATCCACCAAGTCCAAGAGGTAGTTGCGGACACCGTCCAGGTCTTTGACCTCGTAGATCTTGTGCAAATCGGGGTACGTTTGCAGGGCCTTGGCCAAAAGGGAAATCTCCCGCAGGTAGTGGTTGCGCTGGTTTTCGGGCACCAAGTACATAACCACCAACACCACCGGTTGGCCATCGGGAGCACCGTAATCAATCCCGGAGGGACTCCAGCCAATCACGCACTTCAAGTCCTCGTCAAAGGGAAGACGGGCATGGGGGCACGCCCACCCCTTCCCCAAGCCGGTATTGGCCGCTTCTTCACGTTTCAAGACGTAGCCAAAAACGTCGGTGCCGGCAGGAACCTCGGGGAATGCCTCGATAATGTGGGCGAGGAACTGCAGCGCCTCGGTCTTATCGGCGTGGGGCAGCTCAAACAAACGCCCCTCCTGCAATGCATCCAGGATGGTATCCATCATTCACCTCCGAATTTGGCATAAAACCACCTCTTCACCAGGTGGGCCACAACCCCGTAAGCCAACAAAAACGCCACCACCCACAACCAGTAAACGGCCGGCAACGGCACCAGGCCCAACGTTGCTGCCAGGGGCGAATAGGGGAGCCACACCCCCACCACCATGACGGTTAGCGTGGCCAAAAGTAAAGCCGCAGAAGGCCGGCTCTGCACAAACGGCACCTTTTTGGTGCGGATAATATGGACGATGAGGGTTTGCGTCAAAAGCGATTCCACAAACCAACCAGTTTGGAAAAGGCTGACCAAGTCCTCACGAGCTACATCGCCAAGGTCCGGCGACAAAAATTCCCGGCACCCAAAGACAAACCACATAAGGGCAAAGGTCGCGTAATCGAAAAGCGAACTCACCGGGCCCAGGAAAAGCATAAAGCGCTTGATGTTTTCCACGCGCCAACGCAGTGGTTTGGCGACCTGTTCGTCGTCCACGCGGTCCGTGGGGATGCCGGTTTGGGAAAAATCGTAAAGCAAGTTGTTGGTGAGGATTTGCACCGGCCGCATGGGGAGGAACGGAATGAGATAGCTGGCACCCAAAACCGAAAACACGTTGCCAAAGTTGGAGCTTGCTCCCATGCGTATGTACTTGATGATGTTGGCGAAAACTCGCCGTCCTTCCATGATGCCTTCTTCCAGCACCAGAAGGTTTTTTTCCAAAAGCACGATGTCCGCCGCTTCTTTGGCCACATCCACGCCCGAGTCCACGGAAATGCCCACATCCGCAGCGCGTAAGGCAGGAGCGTCGTTGATGCCGTCACCCAAAAAGCCCACCACATGCCCGTTGCGGCGCAACGCCGCCACCACTTCTTCCTTTTGCATGGGGGTGAGCTTCACAAAAACCTGGGCCTCTTCCACCACCCGAGCCAGCTCCTCCGCGGAAAGCGCAGCCAGCTGCGAACCGGTTACCACGCGCTCCACGGAAAGACCCACATCCCTGCACACCTTTTCCGTAACCAGCGCGTTATCGCCAGTGAGTACCTTTACCTGCACCCCGGCTTCTTGCAAAAGCTTGAGCGCTTCGTCCGCGGATTCCTTGGGGGGATCAAAAAAAGCGATATACCCCAAGAGGATCAGGTCGCTCTCGTCTTCCACCGTGAACGTGGTTTTTTCTCGTCCAAACTCGCGGTAGGCAATGCCCAAAACTCGGAAACCGTCGCGGTTAAGCTTTTCCACTTCCTCAAACAAATCCGCGCGAATGGCCTCCACAATGGGGTACACCTCGTCTTCGATTTGGTAGCGGCTGCAGCATGAGTAGATTTCTTCCACGGCTCCTTTACAAATCAAAACGTGATCGCCCTCGTATGCCACCACAACAGACATGCGACGACGTTGAAAATCAAAAGGAAGCTCATCCACCAGCCGACATTCACTCGTATCTAGGTCAGCGTATTCGAGAATCGCGCGGTCAATGAGGTTACGCAGCCCAGTTTGGAAAAAACTGTTAAGGTAAGCGTAATTGAGCACCTCTTCGCTAGGGTTACCCAGGATATCCACATGCTTTTCCAAAACCACCCGGTCCTGGGTAAGCGTGCCCGTTTTATCTGTGCACAACACATCCACAGCACCAAAGTTTTGAATGGCCGGCAAACGCTTGACGATGACCTTTTTCTTGGCCATGGAGAGCGCTCCCTTGGCCAAGTTCACCGTGAGCATCATTGGCAGCATTTCAGGAGTCAATCCCACGGAAACAGACAAACCAAACAGCAAGGCTTCCAGCCAGTTTTTCTTGGTCAACCCCACGATCAGGAAAACCAATGCCACCATCACCAGCATCATGCGCATCATGAGGAAGGTGAAGTGCCGCACACCCCGATCAAAATCTGTTTCCGGCCGCTCCTTGGTTATGCGCTGGGAAAGGGCACCGAAAAGCGTGCGCTGGCCGGTGCGCAGCACCAACGCTTGCGCCGTGCCACTTTCCACCCAGGTGCCAAAAAAACAGGCGTTGGGCAGCTCCAAGCTGCTCGTGGGGGCCACGGGAGGAGCCGTGGCGGTTTTTTCCACCGGCATGGACTCTCCGGTAAACGCCGATTCGCTCACAAAAAAGTCCTTAGCGGTGATCAAGCGCACATCCGCCGGAATAATGGAACCCGCATGCAAAACCACAATGTCACCGGGAACAACCTCAGGAATACGCACTTCGGTTTCCACACCATCGCGCAACACCAAAGTGCGGGACTGCACGCGCTTTCCCAAGCGTTCCACCGCGTGGCTAGAACGGCGGTCCAGCACAAAGGAAAGCCCCACCGAAAGCAACACCATGGCACTGACGATCAAGGTGGCTCTTGCTTCGCCGATAAGCCCCGAAACCGCAGCAATTGCCAAGAGCTGCAACACAAGCGGGCTTTTCAAGCGCTTGGCCAGGTCCTGCAGCGGCTTGAGCTTGGTGAGCTGGCTTGCTTCGTTGGGGCCAAAACGAGAGAGCTTCTCGAGAACTTCCTTAGCGCTCAAACCGGCAAGACGTGACTCCATTTCCGCCAGGGCCTGAGGGAGCGGCACCAAGCAAAGACGGATGAAGTCCTTTTCTTCCTGGCCCGCAGCCCGCCACCCCACCGTGGAGTTGCGCTTGGCCACCGATGCCTTAGTTGCGGGCGGCATCAGCGCTCCTCCCCTGGCGGCGTCACCGCTTTTGCCTTTTGTTTGCCTTTGAGCTGACGAAAAATGCGAATTTCTGCCACCGTCCACCTCCAGCCCACTTCCGGCGCCTTCCGCCCGCGAAGCTAGAGGTGAACGGCAAAATTAATGCGCTTTCGCCATCACGCTCCTAGCCACGGGACGGCGCCAGCAGATGTGGGAAACCACCAAGCTCGAAAAACTCAAGCTACTTGGACTGCCATCGGCGTCGCCCATCGTGTACCCTCCACCACCGGCCACCACCGGCAGCAACGCAAGTATACGTCGCCACTCGCCTCAAGAAAACACCCGGCGCACCCAGCCCGGTGGCCCACGCGCGGCGGCGGAGGACTTGACATGGAAACCCTACGGCTCCAAGATGGAAGTGGACAAAAGTGGAGCGAAGTGGACCAAGGTGGGCCACTCGCTGTGGCAGGCTAGGATGAACGGGGCTACAGGCTTTTTCCGAGGGAGCTTTCAGGCCAGCATTGACGACAAAGGTCGCCTGAAGCTACCGGCTCGCCTGCGAGAGCAGCTGGCCCAGTGGTATGGGAACCAGGTGTTCATCACCTCTTTTGATCCCTCCGAGCTCAGGGTGTACCCACTGCCAGTTTGGGAGGAGTTCGAGCGCCGCTTTTTGTCGCAGCCGTCCCTCAACCCCCTGGTCCAGCGCTTGATGGAGCACGCCAACTACGGGCAAGAGGAGGAGGTGGATAGCCAAGGGCGGGTGCTCATCCCCGCGTTGTTGCGGGAAGCGGTGGGGATCAACGGTGAGGTGGTGGTTTCCGGTCGGGGTAAGTTTTTCGGCGTGGTGGCTCGTGAGAGGGCAAGGGCCGAGCTCACCAGGGCCTTTACCCCGGAAGAGCTACAGCAGCTTGCGGCATTGGAGCAATGAGCGAACATGGCCGAACCCCGCCACCAACCGGTGCTGGTGCAGCCAGTGGTGGAGCTCTTGCGCCCGGCCAAAAGCGGCGTCGTGGTGGACGCTACTGTGGGTTTGGGTGGGCACGCCGAGGCCATACTCCAGGCCTTCCCCGAGGTGAGGGTTTTGGGTCTGGACGTGGACCCACAAGCCCTGGCCTACGCCGCCCAACGACTGGCCCCTTTTCACCCCAGGGTGGAGTTGGTACACGCCTCATACGCGTCGCTTGGTCAGCTTCTCCAGGAGCGCGGCATCGAGCCTTCCGGAGTGCTCTTCGATTTGGGGGTGTCTTCCCTGCAGTTGGATTTGCCAGAGCGGGGTTTTTCTTTTCGCCTGGAGGGACCGCTTGACATGCGCTTTTCGCAGGAGGGACCCACGCTCGCGGAAATCTTAAGCGCCACTTCTGAGGCGGAGCTCACATCCTGGCTTTCCACTTACGGCGAGGAGCGAAAAGCACGGCCCATCGCCCGCGCCATTTTGCGAGCGCTGCACCAAGGCCAGCTGCGCACCACCTCCGATCTTCGCCGCGCGGTGTGGTCGGTCACCGGCCCCAGGCGTGGACGCGTGGACCCCGCCACCCGCACCTTCCAAGCCCTCCGCATCGTCACCAACCGCGAGCTTTCCGCTCTGTCGCCGGCGTTGGAAGCGGCCGCCCGCTCGTTGCGGCCCGCAGGCCGTCTTTTGGTACTGGCGTACCATTCCCTGGAAGACCGCATTGCCAAGAACACCTTGCGTCGGCTTTCCGGCCACTGCGTGTGCCCTCCCGGAACTTTTCCGTGCACATGCCATCCGCAACAGCTGCTGGTGGTGCTTACCAAAAAGCCGCTTCTTCCCGAGGCGGAAGAGGTGCGGCAAAACCCCAGGGCGCGCTCCGCCAAGTTGCGGGCAGCGGAGAAGAAACCATGACCATCATCAGCTACCGTCCGCAAAACGCGTGGTTGCGCCCCCAGCTGGATGGGGGCTGGTGGCGGTGGTTGTTACGTTCGCTGGCGTACGGGGGGTTGGTGGCCTTGGTGCTGGTTTCCGCAGCTCTTCCCCGCCAGGAGCGCCTACGCCTGGCCTACGAAATCGCCAAGCTACGAAAGGAAACGGCAAGCTTAGAGAGGCAAATTCAGGAGCTGGAGCTTGCCAAAAACCGGCTTTTGGCGCCGTCCCGCCTGGCAAAATCTCTTCCCGAGCTGGGCTTGCACCTACCCCAGCCGGATCAGGTGCTTTACCTCACACCCCAAGGGGAGCTGGTGGCCTCTCGGCCCAAGAAGGACGCAGGAGGCGCGCGGTGACCCTCAGCCCCCGACGCTTCTGGTTGCTTTTGGCGAGCCTCCTGTTTGCGGCAGCGGTGGTGGTTACCCGCTTGGCTTACGTGCAGCTGGTGCAACATGATCTGTGGCTTGCAGAAGCGGAAAAACAGCAAGAAACCCTGGTTCCCGTGGATGCCCCCCGGGGCACGGTGAGCACCCGCGACGGTATACTGCTCGCAGGCTCGGTGGAAAAAGTTGCCATTTACCTCAACCCCAAGCGCATCCCGCAAGAGCGCTGGAGTTGGGTTGCCGAGCAGCTGGCGCCCTTGGTGAGCCGAACGCCCCAGCAGGTGCTTGCGGAAATGGGGCGCCATCGCGGCTTCTTTTACCTGGCCCGCGGGCTTTCCCCGGACGTGGTGGAGCTGGTAGCCCGTCTCCACCTGCGCGGTGTGGGGACCCTGCCTTGGCAGCAGCGGGTCTACCCCATGGGCACCTTTGCCGCGCCGGTTGTGGGTTTCGTGGACGCTTCCGGCAAGGGGCAAGCAGGGGTGGAAGCTTCCTGCCAAAACCTCTTGTCCGGTGAACCAACCCTGGTGCGCCTTTCCCGTGACGGTAAACGGGTGCCTACAAGGCTCGACGAGCAAACGGAAAAACCCGGTCGCCCCGGTTATCACCTGGTGCTCACCTTGGATGCCCGGGTGCAGTGGATCCTGGAAGAGGAGTTGACGCGTACCCTTGAGGAGGTGGGGGGTCGGGGGGCAGCCGCCGTGGCCATGGACCCCCACACCGGCGAGATCCTGGGCCTGGCGTCCCTCCCCTCCTTCGACCCGCAAAACCTTGGCGAGTATCCCAAGGAGACCTGGCACCACCGCGCGGTGCAAACCGTGCTGGAGCCAGGTTCTACGTTTAAGCCTTTTGTGGTGGCCGCCGCTTTGCAAAAAGGCGTCGTGCGCCCTGACAGCCTTGTGGACTGCTCCGGGGGTGGTGTGCAGGTGGCCGGGTTTTTCATCCGCGACCACGCCCGTTACGGTGTGTTGCCGCTTCCACAAGTGCTCGCCTTTTCCTCCAACGCCGGGGCCATTCGTTTAGCTTTGCGCACCCCTCCTGCCACCTTGGACGAGACCATCCAAGCCTTCGGTTTCGGCAAAGCCACCGGCGTGGAGCTTCCAGCCGAATCGCCAGGGCTTTACCGGCCCCTTTCGCCCCAGTCATGGTCGGCGCTCACGCCGGCAGGTTTGGCCCTAGGACAGGAAATCAGCGTCACGGTGGTGCAGCTTGCGCGTGCGTACGCGGTTTTTGCCAATGGCGGCCTTCTGGTGCAACCGACCATCATCCACCAAGTACGGGACAGCACGGGGAACACCGTGGTTTCGCGCCGCCCTCCGCCTGCGCGTCGCGTTGTAACACCCGAGGTGGCAGAAGCAGTAGCCAGCATGCTGGAGCAGGTGGTCACCCAGGGTACCGGCAAGGCCGCGCACGTAGTTGGTTTCCGCGTTGCCGGCAAGACCGGTACCGCGCAAAAGGCGGTGGCGGGAAGCTACAAGAGCGGCCACCACGCTGCCTGGTTTGCGGGCTTTTTTCCCCAGCCCAAGCCCAGCTTGGTGTTGGTGGTGTGCGTGGACGAGCCGAAAGCCACGTTTTGGGCTGCGGAGGTGGCTGCCCCGGCTTTTGGCCGCATGGCCACACGCCTTTTGCAACTCTTCGGGCACGCGCCAAAGGTGGAGGGATTCGCATGAGAGTGGCGGAGCTGGCCGCTTTCCTGGGTTGTCCGTGGCGAGGGGAGGGTTCCCTGGAAGTTTCGGGGATCACCCACGTGGCACAGAAGGTCCAACCCGGCTGGGTGTTTGCTGCTCTGCCAGGGTTACGGCATCACGGCCTTGATTTCCTCACCGAAGCGCTGGCGCGGCGCGCCGTGGCCGTGATTTCCGATCGCGACCCGAAAGCCAACGTGACTTGGATCAAGGCTGAAAACCCCAGAGAAGCCACCGCCCGAGCGGCGTGGCTTTTGGCCGGCAACCCACAACACCAGCTCACCATGGTGGGCGTTACCGGCACCAACGGCAAAAGCACCGTTTGTGACCTCATCGCCTGCGTCCTGAAGGCTTTTGGCCGACCCACGGGCGTGTTTGGTACCCTGGGTTACCGCCTGCCCAACCGAGAGGTACCCGCCTCCCGCACCACCCCGGAACCCTGCGATTTAGCTCCGCTCTTGGCTGAGCTCGCCCAGTACCCCGCCGCCTGCGCCGTCATGGAGGTTTCCTCCCACGCCCTCATGTTGGAGCGGGTGACGGGGCTTGCCTTCGACGTAGCCTGCTGGACCAACTTCACCCAGGACCATTTGGATTTTCACCGCACCATGGACGCGTACTTCGCCGCCAAACGGCGCATCTTTGACCTCCTGCGCCGCTCGCCACCGGGACGCCGGGTGCTCCCCACCGACGACCCCGCCCTCACCCCGCTGCTGGCAGAAAAACGGCCTGGGGACGTGACGTTTGGTCTCCACGCCCCAGCCGATGTCACCGCGCACGAGGTGGCCTACGACCTTAGCGGCACGAGCTTCCGGCTGGTAACTCCTGAGGGGGAGGCAACCCTCCGCTTTCCGCTCCTCGGCGAGCACAACGTGAAAAACGCCTTGGCAGCCGCCGCCTGTGCCGTGGCCGTGGGGGTGCCCCTTTCCCCCATCGTTGCCGGTCTTTCGCAAGCAAAGCCGCTTCCTGGCCGCCTGGAACCCGTACCCGTAGAGGCGCCCTTTCACGTGTTCGTGGATTACGCGCATACGCCCGATGCCTTGGAAAAGGTCCTTGCCACCTTGCGGCCCCTTACCCCCGGCCGCCTCATCGTGGTCTTTGGCTGCGGCGGTGACCGGGATCAAGGGAAAAGGCCGCTCATGGGTGCGGTGGCTGCTCGGTGGGCCGATGTCCCCATCGTTACCTCGGACAACCCCAGAAGCGAGGACCCCACGGCCATCATCGCCCAAATCTTGGAGGGTGCAGCCACGGTGTCCAACCCGCGCACCTTGGTGCTGCCTGACCGCCGGGACGCCATTGACGCCGCCCTGCGCTTAGCCGAACCGGGTTCGGTGGTGGTGTTGGCTGGTAAAGGTCACGAGCAGGAACAGATCTTTGCCGACCGCACGGTGCCTTTTTCCGATCGCCAGGTGGCCTTGGAACTTGCCAAGAGGAGGAACCTGGGATGAAGGTCACCCTTGCCACCGTCGCCCAGTGGTTGGGGCAGCCAGTTCCCGCCGGAGCAGAGCACGTGTGGTTGGCAGGGGTTGCCTTCGACTCCAGAGAGGTAAAGCCCAAAGACCTTTTCGTCGCGGTCCCCGGCGAAAAAACCGACGGGCACCTTTTCGTTGGCGAAGCGGCCACCCGTGGTGCAGCCGCCGCCCTGGTGAGCCGCCGGGTGGACGCGTCCGTGCCCCAGTTGGTGGTGCCCGACACGGTAGCTGCCCTCCAGTCCCTGGCGGGGCAGGTGCGCCGCACGGCGGGTTTTCGCGTAGCAGCCGTCACCGGCAGCGTGGGAAAAACCACCACCAAGAGCTTCCTCGCCGCGCTCTTGGCCCGCCGTTTCCGCGTGGCGCAAACCCAGGGCAGCCGCAACTCGCAGCTGGGTTTGCCAGCGGAAATGTGCAACCTCTCCGGAGACGTGGACTGGTTTGTGGCTGAAGCGGGGATGAGCCGAAAAGGCGAGCTTTGCCGCTTGGGTGAGGTTTTAAGGCCGCAGGCTTTGCTCTACACCCGCATTGCCCCCGTGCACCTGGAGTTTTTCCCCTCTGTGGAAGCTATTGCCGAAGCCAAGGCGGAGCTCATTCCCTTCCTGGACCCAGAAGGGGTGTTGGTGGTCAACGCTTCCGATCCGTACCAGGAGAGCTTTGCTTCCCGCTTTTGCGGGCGTACCATCCGTTACGGCTTACCGGAAAAAAGCGATGTATGGGTGGAAAAGGTCACGTCCCGCGGACTATTGGGTTCGAACCTGGTGCTGCGAGGGCCTCACGGCCCATGGGCAGTGGAGCTCCCCTTGCCCGGCCTTCACCAGGTGGAAAACTTCCTGGCAGCCGCGTGCCTCGGCCTCGCCTTGGGCGTGCCCAGGGAGGAACTGGCTTTAGCCGCGAGAGAACTTCGCCCCCAGCCCCACCGTGGAGAGGTGCATACGCTTCCTTCCGGAGCCCTGCTGGTGGATGACAGCTACAACGCGTCACCGGTGGCGGTGGCCCGCATGCTGGAGCTTTTGGCGCAAACCCCCGGGCACCGGGTGGCGGTGCTGGGTGAAATGCTGGAACTGGGAGAAAAAGCCGCTGATTTTCACCGAGAGATTGGGGTGACCGCGCGAAGCGTGTGCCACCGCCTGGTGGCCGTGGGCGGAGAAAACGCCCGGGTCCTGGCCGAAGCCTATGGCCCCGGAGGAACGTGGGTAGCTTCCGTGGAAGAGGCCAAAAGCTTGCTGCAAAACGGACTGGCGGAAGGAGACGTGGTTTTGGTAAAGGGTTCGCGCGGCATCGGCCTCGATCGGCTGGTTTCGGCGCTGGTGGCGGGGAGGTGCTGATGCTTTACCTTTTGGCCTGGCACTTGCGGGAACTTTGGAGCCCCCTCAACGTGTTTCGCTACATTACTTTCCGCTCGGCGTTGGCGGTGGTGGCCGCGCTTTTGGTGGGCCTTGTGCTGGGCCCGCGGCTCATCTCTCTGCTTCGCAGACTTGCGATCCGCCAATCCGTCCGCGAGGAAGGACCTGCTTCCCACCGGGCCAAAAGCGGCACCCCAACCATGGGAGGGCTTTTGATTTTGGCAGCGGTCTCGGTGGCAGCGCTTCTGTTTGCCGATGTCACTGAACCCTGGGTGTGGGTGGCCTTTGGAACCACCTTAGCCTTCGGCGCCATTGGCTTTCTGGATGATTGGCTCAAGGTGCAGCGGGGGAAAAACCAAGGTTTGCGGGCTTGGCAGAAGCTGGGGCTGCAGCTTTTCGCCGGGGCGGTGGCAGCCATCTTTGTGCGGCTGGTGGCCGGGCACGCCAGCCACGCGGGAATGCTGTACGTGCCCTTTTTCAAGAACGTGCAGCTGGATTTGGGCTGGGCGTACATCCCCTTTGTGATGCTGGTGCTGGTGGCGTGCTCCAACGCTGTCAACCTCACCGACGGTTTGGATGGCCTGGCCATTGGCGCCAGCCTCCTCGCGTCCGGAACCTTCGCCATCTTCACCTACGTGGCTGGCCACGCCAAAATTGCCGGGTACCTGCAGGTCCCCGCTGTGGCAGGAGCCGGTGAGGTGGCGGTTTTTTGTGCGGGTTTGGTGGGCGCGGGTTTGAGCTTTTTGTGGTTTAACTGCCACCCAGCCATGGTGTTCATGGGCGATGTGGGCTCTTTGAGCTTGGGGGCCGCCATTGGCATTGCCGCGGTGATTGCCAAGCAGGAGCTGGCCTTGGTCATAGTAGGGGGGCTTTTCGTGGCCGAAGCGCTTTCGGTGATCCTGCAGGTAGCTTCTTTCCAGCTGCGAGGCAAGCGCATCTTCCGCATGTCCCCCCTGCACCACCACTTTGAGCTTTCCGGTTGGGCGGAAACCCAGGTGGTGGTGCGTCTTTGGATCGTGGCGTCCATGTGCGCTTTGGCCGGCTTGGCCACCTTGAAACTGCGATGAGCAAAACGAACTGGCGTCGGGCTTTGGTAGTAGGACTGGGGATCTCTGGCGTGGATGCGTGTCGCCTCCTGCGTGCCAAAAACGTAGAGGTGCGAGCGGTGGACCGCGCTTCCCGCCAGCAGCTAGCGTACCGCTTGGCGGAGCTCCCCCCCGATGTGGAACTGCACCTGGGCGAAGTGGATCCGCGCGTGTTGACCGACGTGGATGTGGTCGTGGTGTCCCCAGGGGTGAGCCCTACCCTTCCGTTACTACAAGCGGCCTTAGAGCGGGGGCTGGAGGTCATTCCCGAGGTGGAGCTGGCTTTCCGCTACGCCGGCCCTACCCCCATCATCGGCATCACCGGCTCCAACGGCAAAAGTACCGTCACCGAGCTCGTAGGCCTCATCCTCAAGACGGCGGGGAAAAAGGTGGCGGTGGGGGCCAACTTGGGTCCTGCGGCTTCGGGCATGGTCCTACGAGGGGGCTGGGACGCGATGGTGTGGGAGCTTTCCTCGTTTCAGCTCGAGCTCACCAACAGCTTGCGCCCCAGGGTGGCGGTGTTTTTGAATTTGTCCCCCGACCACTTGGATCGGCACCCCTCCATGGAGGCTTACCTTCAAGCGAAGGCCAAGATTTTTGCCTTCCAAACCGCCGACGACCACGCGGTGGTGAACGAGGATGATCCCAGCGTGGCCAGCCTTCCGGTGCAAGCTCAACGTCACGGTTTTTCGCTCTGCCACCAAAATGCGGAGGCCTTTTACGATGGCACGTACCTCATGCTGCAAGGGCAGGTGCTTTTGGCCCGCCAAGCCTTGCCTTTGCCTGGGGATCACAACGTAGCCAACGCTTTGGCCGCTGCCTTGGCGTGCCGGGCGCTGGGTTTGGAGCGTGAGGCCATAAAGGCCGGACTCCGCGCCGCCCGCTCCCTCCCCCACCGCCACGAGTTGGTGGCGGAAATAAACGGCGTGCGGTACGTGGATGACTCGAAAGGTACCAACGTGGGCGCGGTGATAGCTGGCTTGTCCAGCTACCCTCCCCGGCGGGTGCACTTGATCCTTGGCGGCTTGGGCAAAGGCCAAGATTTTTCCGAACTCATCCCGGCCGTGCGCCAGCGGGTTCAGCGCGCGTACCTCATCGGCCAAGCTGCACCCCAGCTGGAGAAAGTCTTGGCCGGAGTGGTGCCTCTGGAAGTGTGCGGCACCCTTGAGGAAGCCGTGCGGCGAGCGTACCTTGGCGCCTCGCCCGGTGACGTGGTGCTGCTTTCACCAGCGTGCGCCTCATTTGATCAGTTTCACGATTACGCCCACCGCGGCCATGAGTTTGCGCGCCTGGTGCAGGAACTGGCGGGGGAAAACCATGCCTAAGCGCCAGCACTTGGACCGCTTCTTGCTCTTTGCCACGCTGGTGGCCGCCCCTGTGGGTGTGGCCCTGGTCTATTCGGCTTCCGCCCCCCTCGCCCGCGACTACTATGGGCTGCCGGCTTGGGATTTTGCCAACCGCCAAATGATGGCCTGGGTTATCGGTACGGTTTTCATGCTGGCCGTGGCTTTTGCGCCCCTGGAGCGCATCCTCACAAGGCCAGTGGCTTTAGGGGCCTTGGCCGTCACTTGGGTTCTCTTGCTCATCCCATACTTCCAGCCAGAGGTGGCCCAAACCCACCGCTGGCTGCGCTTGCCGGGGGCTTCATTGCAGCCCTCGGCGTTGGCCAAGGTGCTGCTGCCGGTCGCGCTGGCTACGGTCTTAGGGGAAATGCCCCCTCGCGGGCGCGAGCAAAACCGGTACCTGGTGTTTGCCGGTTTTCTCACCATTACCACCGCAGCTTTGGTGTATTTCGAGCCCGATCTCGGCACGACGCTTTTGCTTTTAGGCACCGCCACCGCCATGTTGGTGGTCGCCGACACCCGGACCTGGGCCTTAGCTGGCGCTTTTGCCTTGGTTTTGGGCGTGGCAGTGGTGGGAACCCTGGCCGAACCATACCGCATGAGCCGGTTTTTGGGCTTTCTGTCGGGAACCACCTACCAGGTCCAGCAAGCACTCATTGCCCTGGGCAGCGGGGGGCTTACGGGCCGGGGCCCAGGAGCCAGTGTGCAAAAGCTTTTCTTCCTTCCGCAACCGCACAGCGACTTTATCTTTGCCATTGTTGGCGAAGAGCTGGGGTTTTTGGGGGCGCTGGGCCTCCTCTCGCTTTTGGCGCTGATCGTGGCCCGCTGCTTTGTGGCTGCCACACGAGCGCCCAACCGAGCTGCTGCCCTTTTGGCCTGCGGTCTCGGTTTCCAGTTGGGCCTTCAGGTGCTGCTCAACGTGGCGGTTTGTCTCAACCTTTCCCCGGCCAAGGGGCTACCCCTGCCCCTCATTTCCGCAGGAGGGTCGGATTTAGTGGCGAACTTGCTGGCTTTGGGCCTGGTTCTCAACGTAGGCAAGGAGGGCTCATGAGGGTTCTGATTGCCGGCGGTGGCACCGGTGGTCACGTCTACCCTGGCCTGGCGGTGGCGCAAAGGCTTTTGTCCCTGGGAGCGGAGGTGTTTTGGCTGGGGGCGGCAGGCGGCCTCGAAGCACGAAAGCTCGTTGATTTGCCCATCCCCCACAAGCTTTTGGCCGTTTCCGGCGCTGTGGGGGTCAGCCTCGCCGCCAAGGCTCGCAGTTTCTTGCGCTTGGGGCCGGCGTTTTTGGCGGCCCGCGCCTTCCTGGTTCGGGTGCGTCCGGATGTGGTTTTGTCGGTGGGGGGCTACGCGGCTTTTCCGGGCGCGTCGGCAGCTGCAGCCGCTGGCATACCGCTGGTGATTCAGGAGCAAAACGCGTGGCCCGGCCTTACCCACCGCTTCATGGCGCCGTGGGCAGCCGCCATTGCCTGTGGTTTTCCGCAAGCGGTGGAAGCCTTCCCCTCGCTGCCTGCCCGCTTTACGGGCAACCCCGTACGGCAGGAGTTCTTCCACCTACCCCCAGCCCCCGAAAAGCGCGCCCTCCTAGTGCTTGGCGGCAGCCAGGGCTCGCAAGTCCTCAACCGCCTGCTCCCCGAAGCCCTGGCGCTCATCCCCCAAACCCAGCGGCCGCAGGTTTTCCATCAAGCCGGCGAGAAGTGGGAGGCGGAGCTGAAATCGCGGTACCAAGCTGCGGGCGTGGAAGCCCAGGTGGCGGGTTTCTTACCCAGGCCTTGGGAAGTACTGCAGGGTGTGCCGCTGGTGGTGGCGCGGGCTGGTGCCCTTACGGTATCCGAGCTTTCCGCCGCTGGACGAGCGGCCATCTTGGTTCCTTTCGCGCAAGCCGCGCACGGCCATCAGGTAGCCAACGCTCGCGCCTTGGCAGCCACCGGTGCCGCCTGGATCCTCGAAGAAGCTCAAGCTACCGCTTCGGCGCTGGCCAACCTGGTAACCACGCTTTTTGCCGACCTACCGGCTCTTGCCCACAAAGCTAGCCAGGCGAGGGCGCTGGCCCAGCCAGACGCCACAGAAAAGGTGGTGCACCTTCTGTTTCGGGTGAGCCGCAAACCCCTGGAGGTGGCAGCATGAACTTCGGGAGGGTGCGGCACTTGCATTTTGTGGGCATTGGCGGCGCCGGCATGTGCGGGCTGGCGGAAATCCTGCAGAAGGAGGGGCTGCAAGTTTCAGGGTGTGACTTAAGCGCCAGCGAAGCCACGGCCCGCCTCACCCAGCTCGGCGTCCCATGCCAGGTGGGTCACGACCCTGAGCATTTGACGGGAGTGGACGTGGTGGTGGTCTCCTCGGCAGTGCCCGCCACCAACCCGGAGGTGCAGGTTGCTTCCCGCAAGGGGATCCCGGTCATCCGGCGGGCGGAAATGCTAGGAGAGGTTTCGCGCCTCAAGTGGACGGTGGCGGTGGCCGGCACCCACGGTAAAACCACCACCACCTCGCTTTCTGGCTTCATCCTCACGCAAGCGGGGCTGGACCCCACGGTGGTGGTGGGTGGTCGCGTGCACTTCTTGGGCGCCCACGCTCGCTTGGGTCGTAGCGAGTTCTTGGTGTGCGAGGCCGATGAGTTTGACCGCTCGTTCTTGGCCCTGCACCCGGTCATTGCCGTTATCACCACAATAGAAGCCGAGCACTTGGACACCTACGGCACGGTGGCTGCTATGGAGGAAGCCTTCCTGGAGTTTGCTTCCTCGGTGCCTTTTTACGGGGCCGTGGTGGCCTGCTTGGACGATCCCGGGGTGCGTCGGCTTCTCCCCCACATTCGCCGACGGACCCTCACCTACGGTTTCACCTCGCAGGCTGATCTTTCCGCCCGCCGCTTCGAGTTCACCCCGCAAGGTGCCAAGGCGCACCTCGTTTTTGCCGGGCAAGAGCTGGGGCAGCTTACGGTACCGCTTTTAGGCCGCCACGGTTTAGCCAACGCCATGGCCGCGACCGCCGTGGCTTTGGAAATGGGAGTCCCCTTCCCCACGGTGGCACAAGCGGTGAGCTCCTTTTCCGGAGTGGCCCGGCGCTTCGAAATCAAAGGTGAGATGAACGGGGTCACGGTGGTGGACGATTACGCCCACCACCCCACAGAGGTGGTGGCTACTCTTCTGGCCGCGCGCCAAAGGTTCCCGGGAAGGCGGCTGGTGGTGGTGTTCCAACCCCACCTCTTTTCCCGCACCCAAGCTTTCGCCCGGGAATTCGGCGAAGCCCTGCTGGAGGCGGATGTGGCTTTCGTGCTTCCCATCTACCCCGCGCGCGAAACCCCAATTCCGGGGGTGAGCGCCCAGCTGGTGGTGGCAGCGGCTCAAGCCGCCGGTCACCGGCACGTGGCACCGCTCCCCTCCCTGCAGGAGGCGGCAGTGATCCTGCCGCAAGTGCTGGAAGCTGGCGACGTGCTGCTCACCCTAGGCGCCGGGAACGTGGTGCAGCTGGCCAACGCCCTGGTGCAAGGAGGGGCGCCATGACCAGGCAGAGGTCTTCCCGCTTTTGGGCTAAAGCGTTGCTGGTTCCCCTAGCCCTTTTGGCAGCCGGAGTTTTGGCGCAAGCGTGGCAGGTGCACAGGCTGGAGGTGGTTGGTGTCCGCCATTTTGATGCCAGCACTGCACGCCAAGCCCTGGAAGACACCTTGGGCAAACCACCGCTTTTGGCTTCAGCCTCCGCCCTGCGGGAAAAGCTCTTGACCGTGCCGTGGGTGGAAGAAGCACAAGTCACCGTGGGGCTCGATGGCACTATCCGCTGCGTGCTGCAGGAACGCACCCCGGCAGCTATCCTCATTGATTGTGAGCCCTGGCAACTGGTAGATGCCCAGGGGAAGATCCTCGGACCCGCCGGAAGCGAGCTCGATCTCCCTATGCTTTCCGGGTTTGTTCCTTACCCTGAGGAAAGGGCACGCGTGTTGCAGGTTCTGCCCCGCTTGGCTTCCACCTGGGGCGAGCCTGTAGCCCGTTGCCAACGGCTAGGGGCGCGGGACGTGGCGGTTTTGTTTGCTTCCGATGCTATGACCCTGGTTTTAGACCCCCAGCACCCGGAAAGCCTGGTGCACGCGCGTCGGGTGCTTTCCGCATGGAACAAAGCCAATCTGGGTCCGATCTCAC
The DNA here is from genome assembly GCA_937934115.1 of uncultured Thermoanaerobaculum sp. Lineage (GTDB taxonomy): Bacteria > Acidobacteriota > Thermoanaerobaculia > Thermoanaerobaculales > Thermoanaerobaculaceae > Thermoanaerobaculum. The sequence continues at coordinate 29,585 of CALHAH010000007.1, read as the reverse complement.
GCTTGGACGTGCGGGTGCCAGGCAAGGTTTTTGTGCAAACGACGGTGAGCCAATGATGGCCAGCGACACACTGCTTTCGGCCTTGGATGTGGGAAACTCTCGGGTTTTGGCACTCATGGCCGAAGTGAACCCCCAAGGGGAGCTGGTGGTTCGGGGCGCCGGCATTGCCCCCTTGCCCGAGGGCATGGAGGCTGGGCAGGTGGTGGGGTTTAAGAGTGTCGTGGAGCGTATCAAGGAAGCGGTGCAAGAAGCGGAAACCTCTGCCCATGAGCCCATGGAGCGGGCTTGGGTGAGCGTGGCTGGGACCTACGTGATGGGCCGGAACACCGAACCCGAGCTCCCCATCGCTGCTCGCCGCCAACCCATCACCTCCAAAGATCTCCAGCGGCTCTGGGAGGCCGTCCGTTGGCAAAACCTGCCTCCGGGGCACGTGGTGCTTAATGTGCTCCCCCACGACTTCACCCTGGACGACCAAGAACACCTGGTGAACCCTGAAGGAATGGTGGGGAGCCGACTCTCCATGAATGCCCTCGTGCTCTCCTCTAAGGAGGGCCCCATCCGCACCTTGGAAAAGGCCGTGAACGACGCCGGCGTAGCGGTGGAGGGGTTTCTCTTTGCACCGGTGGCTTCCTCCTTGGCGGTTCTCACGCCAGAGGAAAAGGCTCTCGGTGCCCTGGTGGTGGACTTTGGCTTCGGCAACACCAACTACGCCCTCTGGCACCGGTCGCACGTGGTGGCCACCGGCAGCTTGCCCTTTGGAGCGCAAAAGCTCAACGACGACCTGGTTCAGCTTTTCGGAACTACCTTTTCGGCAGCGGAAGAGGTGAAAAAGCACAAGGTCACGCTGCTTTTGGACACAGTGGACGAGGAGGAAGTGGTGCTTTTTCCCGTTCTCGGTGGGGGAACCAGCAAGGTCTCCAGGAAAAAGGTATGCGAGGCAGCAGCCGCACGGGTGGCAGAAATCTTTCAAATGGTGGGGCTGTCCTACACCAAACAGCTTACCCGCGATGTTCGGCTGCTCTCGGTCGTGCTGTGTGGGGGCGGATCGTACGTGGAAGGCATAGAAACGCAAGCCACAGCGGTGTTTGGTTGCCCCGCTCGCTTGGGAGAACCTTTGGCGTGGCACGATGGCACCAGCTGCCTCTCGCAACCGCCTTTCCCCTTGCGATCGGCGGCCTGTGCTTTGGGCTTGCTCCACTTCGGCAGTCAAACCGCCCAGGGAAAGGTTGGTCCCTTGGCTTCCGTTTTGAAAGAAACGAAACAAGGCTTTTGGAACCGGTTATTAGGCCTTTCAAAAAAACGGTAAAAGGAGGGTGCGTATGATCATCCTTGATGATGTCCACGAAGAACAACCCGCCATCCTGTCGGACGAAGGGCAAACACCGGCGCTGCTCAAGGTGGTGGGCGTCGGTGGTGGTGGCTGCAACGCCATCAGCCGCATGATCCGCGCTGGTGTGAAGGGCGTGGAGTTCATCGCCGTAAACACCGACGTGCAATCGTTACGTCGGTGCCCGGCTCCCACTAAGATTCAGCTGCAAACGCCAAACTCCCGCGGGCGGGCGCTGGGGGCTGGGGGGAACCCCAAAGTGGGGAAGGAAGCCGCCCTCAACAAAACCGACGAGCTTTTGGAGGTGCTCACTGGCGCCGACATGGTGTTCATTGCTGCCGGCCTGGGGGGTGGTACCGGAACCGGTGCCGCTCCGGTGATTGGTACGCTGGCGAAAGAGGCCGGTGCACTTACCGTCGCCGTGGTGAACACGCCCTTTTCCTTCGAGGCCAACGAGCGCATGCGCATCGCCCAGCAAGGGCTGGCCGAGCTATCCAGCTGCGTTGATACCCTCATCGTGGTGCCCAACGCACGCTTGGAGGAAGTGGCCCCGGCCAACATCACCATTAGCGAGGCCTTTCTTTTAGCCGACCAAGCCCTGCACCACGGTGTCCAGGGCATTTCGGAAATCATCAACGAGGCGGGTGAGATCAACCGGGACTTTGCGGATGTGAAGGCCGTTTTGGAAGGCGGTGGCATGGCGCTCATGGGTATTGGAGTTTCCTCCGGGGAACACCGAGCCCTGGAGGCGGCACAAAACGCCGTGGCCTCCCCACTTTTAGACGGCATCGCGCTCCACGGGGCACAAAGGGTGCTCGTCAACTTTGTAACCGGCCCTGACGCCACCCTTGGCGAAGTGAGGGAAGCGGCCCATTGGATTCAGCAGCAGTGCGCCGAAACGTGTCTTTACCTCTTTGGCTACGTGCAGCGCGAGAACTTCCACAACCAAATCCAGGTAACGCTCATCGCCACCGGTTTTGGCGGTGCAGAAAAGCCAGAAGCCAAAAGCAGCCGCGCCGAGGTTACCAAAAGCCAGGTTTCGAGCCTAAACCCCTTCCTGCCTACCACCAGCGACACCCCAAATTTCGGAGTGCAAATTCGCCCCGATGACTTCCACCTACCCACCGTACTTCGGCAGCAGCTGGACTAGGGGTTAACGCTTGCGGAAGAGGGCTTCAAAGGCAGCGCGCGGGTCTTTCAGGGAAAGTTCCTCGCTGGCAAACTCTTGGACCAAGCGGGGAGAGTAGAGCTGGCAAGCATTCGCAGCGTTCTTGTTACCCACGCGGGTACGCACAGGCTTGAGGCACTCATTGGGTGCTGAGGTGTCGAAAAACGAGCAGTGGGCGCAGGAATGGAGGGCAGCCTGGCACTTAAAGCAGGTGGCCTCCAGCGGCACGGAGCTTTTAAACGGCTGTTTTTCGCCGCACACCCGGCAGCGAAACACCGAAACCGTAGGGGCCCCCAAACCCCGGCCCCGGGGGGCAAGTCGCTCCTCATCCCGCACCCGGCGGCTTTGCTGGCGCTGCCTTTCCCTTTCTTCCCAATCACTGTCCTGATAGCCCCGCTGGCGATACTTACGGTCCGACATAGCTTCTTTATACCACCTCGCGCCCCCTAGGACCAGGGGGCTGGTTTTGCCGTGCTGAAAGCGAATGGGCTATACTCTCCGTGGGAGGAGGTTCTGGGGCGCGATGGGAGAAAGCTTGCTGCATCGCAGGGTTAAGGAACTAATCATCAACAGGCTGCAGCTGGACGGGGTGAGCCCTGAGGACATAGATGACGCTGCTCCCCTCTTTGGCGATGGGCTGGGGCTTGACTCCATTGATGCCCTGGAGCTGGTCATCGGCATTGAAAAGGAGTTTGGCGTGCGTATCCAGGATGAGGAAGTGGGGACCAAGGCCTTCGCCTCGGTGAATGCCCTTGTGGATTTCTTGCGGAGTAAGGGTGTCCAGGAGGCAGCCTGATACCCTCCCCCACCAGCCCCCTTTCCGCTTTGCCGAACGCCAAGGGGAGACCGTGGTGGTCCTCCCCTCTGTGGGTGCTTCCGAAAGCTTTCCCTTTCCCGTCCCCGTAACGATGCTCACCGATGCCATGGCGCAAGCCATCCTGCTTGCCGATCCTCCTGCACACAGGGAACAGCTGCGCTTGGTAGCCATTGACCAAGCAACTTTGAAGCAAGAGGTGCACCCAGGCGACCGCTTAGCGGTGGTTTGCCGAAAGGAAGCCACCTTTGGGCGGCTCAGGCGTTATGCGTGCCGAGCCCTGCGGGGCGGGGCTTTGGTTGCTGAAGTGACGGTTACCGTGGGTTTTTAGGTCGAGGAGAAGAGCATGGATCTCAAAAAATACACCGAGCAAAACGTCACGGTCTTGGAGCTGGCGGGCAGGGTCCAGCTGGGGGAATCTGCCAAGCAACTGGCCAACGAAATTGAACGGGTCTTTCAGGAAACTGCGGGCGGGTTGCTTTTGGATGTGGCCCGCATCGACTACGTGGACTCCACCGGCATAGGCGAGCTGGTGGGTTACCTGCAAAAGTTCACCCAAGCCGGCCGCCGCATTGCCCTCCTGCGCCCTCACCAGAGGCTGGAAGCACTTTTGAAGCTCACGCAGTTGGACCGTATCTTTCCCATCTTTTGGGAGCGCGAAAAGGCGCTGGCCTTCGTAAGCGGTGAGCAAGGGGGATGAAGCGAAAGGTTGGTGGTGCGAAAGGGGGGACTCGAACCCCCACGGCTGGGAAGCCACAAGATCCTGAATCTTGCGCGTCTACCAGTTCCGCCACTTTCGCCCGCGCATCAAAAATGGTACGTGCCAAGCCAGAACCTGTCAAGAACCGTTTGATTTCCGCCGAGGTAGCCCTGGCCTTGCGGAGGCTTTCGGCTGTTTTGCAGGATTTCGGTCCACAGGGGGCAAGCCCCTTACGCCTGGCCGAAGCCCTTGAGCTCCTGCCGGGGAGATTGGAGGAGGTACTCCAGCTGGCCGAGGAACGGGCCATCGCTGTGGCCCTCCCCAACGGCAGGTGGGTTTTACCGGACCAAGCTGGCCTTGCGGCTGGGGTCCTCCGTACTACGGCCAAAGGATTTGGTGTGGTGCGCCCGATGAAGGGGCAAGGGGATGAGGTGGTAGTTCCCCCGGAATCCCTGGCCAACGCCATGGATGGCGATCTGGTGCTGGTGAAACGCCGAGCCAAACGCATTCGTGGACGCTTGGTGGCCGACCGCTTCGGCGAGGTGGTCAAGGTTTTGCGCCGTGCCCGCCAAACCATCGTCGGCCGCTTCTTCCACGATCCCGTTCACCCTTGGGTGGATCCCTACGCCCGCCAGTTGCACATGAAGGTGCTGGTGGAAAACCCGGACTTTCCGGTGCGAGAAGGCGAATTTGTGGAGGTGGCGGTCACCGAATTTGGAAAGACCGGACCCGTTTCCGGTCGCGTGCTCCGGCCCCTGGGCCAAGCGGGGGAACCAGGGGTGGACGAGGAGGTGGTGCTTGCCGAGCTGGGCATCCCCGTGGAGTTTCCCCCCCAAGCCTTGGAAGAAACCGAAAGCTTGCCTGACACCGTTCGGGAAGAAGACCTCGCTGGCCGTCGAGATCTCCGCCACCAGCCGGCGGTCACCATTGACGGTGAAACCGCCAAGGACTTCGACGATGCGGTGGTGGCCTTCCCTGGACCGGGTGACACCATCGAGGTTTTCGTCCACATTGCCGACGTTTCCCATTACGTCAGGCCCTATTCCGCCTTGGACCTAGCGGCACGGGAGCGGGGGACCAGCGTGTACCTCCCTGGCCGCTCTGTGCCCATGTTGCCGGAAAAGCTCTCCAACGGCCTTTGCTCCTTGCTGCCTGGCCAGGACCGCTTGGCTTTCAGCGTGCGATTTTTGGTAACCCCCGACGGACGACTGGAGGATTACCAGGCCTTCCGCTCGGTGTTTCGCTCCCGCCGGCGTTGCACCTACACGGAGGTCTATTCATGGCTGGAAGCTGACGCGTTTTTTTCGCATCTTCCCGCGGACGTAGCCAACTCCTTGCGGCTTTTGGACCTCGCGGCCCGCCGCTTGCGGGCGCAACGGACGCGGCGCGGCTCCATTGACTTTGACCTCCCGGAACCCGAAATCCTTTTAGACCCTGAAGGCTTTATGACTGGGGTGCAGGAAGCCCCTAGAAACCGCGCCCACCGTCTCATCGAGGAGCTCATGATTGCCGCCAACGAAGCCGTAGCTCGCATGCTCGTATTTGGCCGCACTCCCGGTATCTTCCGAGTACACGCTCGTCCCTCCCCCGGCAAGCTGGCGGAACTGCAGGCGGTCCTAGAAGAATTTGGGGTGCCCCTTGCCGGTGATTTGGAGGAACTGCCGGCCTCGGAGCTGCAGCGCGTTTTAGCCGCCATCGCAGGCCGCCCCGAAGAGCGTTTCTTGCAAACGCTCATTTTACGCTCCCTGGCCAGGGCGGAGTACATGCCGGAATGCCGGGGACACTACGCGCTGGCCACCGACTTTTACCTCCATTTCACCTCCCCAATTCGCCGCTACCCGGATTTAGTGGTCCACCGTTTCTTAGCTAACCTTTTGGAGGGCAAGCGCTGGTCACCCAGCGAGCAGGAGTTGGTAGAAGCTGAACTTTGGGAAATCTCGCAAACATCCTCATTCACCGAACGTCGCGCTGAAGAGGCTGAACGGGAAGTGGTACGGTGGAAGCAGGCAGAGTTCATGAAGGAAAAAGTCGGCCAGGAGTTTTCCGGACACATTACCGGGGTTTTGGCCTTTGGTTTGTTCGTGCAGTTGGATGAGATTTTCGTCGAAGGCCTGGTGCACGTAGCCACCATGACTGATGACCGCTACCGCTACGAGGAAGAAGGGCATCGCTTGGTAGGCGAACGCACTGGCCGCGTCTTTCGCTTGGGCGACCCGGTTACCGTGAAGGTGCTGAGCGTGGACGAGGAAACCATGGGGGTGGATTTCGCCCTGGTTCTTCCCCCGCTGGAAGGCCAAGCGCCGACCCATGGGCACCCTTCCAAAAAACCAAAACCCGCTCGCGGTCAAGCGGGGAGAGCTGGGAAGCAAAAAACAAGGCACAAGAAGCATCGCCCCCCCAAACAGGAACAAAAAACCGCGCGCCAACCCGCAAGCCGCCGCCGCGGTCGCTAACAGCAGCAAAGCTCACAGTTGCTAAACTAGCGTCCCCTCAACGGGGGAGGGAGTCAAACATGGGTCAGGCGTGGAAACGACCTTTTTGCGGGAGTTTGCGACCGGAACACAAGGGACAACGCGTAGAGCTTTGCGGGTGGGTGCGGCGACGTCGGGATTTGGGCGGCTTGGTGTTTGTGGACCTGCGGGATCGCGAAGGCATTGTGCAAGTGGTTTTCCGTGAGGAACTCAAAGCGCAAGCAGAAACCCTTTCGCCAGAAGACGTGGTGCGCGTTGTGGGCACCGTGGTGGCCCGGGAAAATCCCAACCCGGAAATACCCACGGGTCTGGTGGAAGTGGTAGCTGAAGACCTGCAAATTTTAAACCGCGCGGCAACGCCACCTTTTGTGGTGGAAGACCGCGTCAAGGCCAGCGAAGAGCTCCGCCTGCGCTACCGCTATTTGGACCTGCGACGCCCGGAAATGATGGCGAGCCTGCTTTTGCGCCATCGCATTACCTTTGAGATTCGCCGCTATTTCCACGAGATGGGCTTCATCGAGGTGGAAACTCCGATTCTTACCCGTTCTACCCCCGAAGGCGCTCGGGATTTTTTGGTGCCTTCCAGACTTTCTCCTGGAAAGTTTTACGCCTTACCTCAATCGCCGCAGCTCTTCAAACAGCTTTTGCAAGTGGCCGGCCTGGGGCGTTACATGCAAATTGCCCGTTGTTTTCGTGACGAAGATTTGCGTGCTGACCGTCAGCCGGAGTTCACACAGGTGGACGTAGAGGCATCCTTCGTTACCGAGGAAGACATTTTTTCTTTGATCGAGGGGTTGTTTCATCGGATTTTCCCGCTGGTGGGTATCGAGCCACCGCAACGCTTCCCGCGCCTTTCCTTTCGCGAGGCCATGGAAGCCTACGGCTCCGATCGCCCGGATGTGCGTTTCGATTTACGTTTGCACGATTTTGCGGAGCTGGCAGCAGAGTGCGATTTTCTGCCCCTGCGACAGGCAGCCACGACCGGCAAAGTTAAAGGCTTCGTGGTTCCCGAAGGTGCGGCGTTTTCCCGAAAAGAATTGGACAGCATTGGTGAGCACGCCAGAAAGCTGGGTTTACCGGGAATTGTGTGGATGAAAAAAACCGCGGATGGCGTAGCCAGCTCAGCGAAGAAGGGTTTGGGTGAAGCTGGGGTCTTGCGTTTTTTGCAGGCTGCCGCATGTCAAGAGGGTGATTTGCTGCTCCTCGCCGGCGGACCGGAAAAAACGGTACTCACGGGGCTGGGCCAGCTGCGGTTGTGGTGTGCTCGTCGGTTGCACCTCATTCCGGAAAACGAGTTTGCATTTTGCTGGGTTACCGATTTTCCACTGTTAGAATGGGACGACGAAACCAAGCGTTTTTACGCCTGCCATCACCCGTTCACCTCACCAAAAACGGAAGACGTGGAGCTTTTGGAAATTGCGCCGGAAAAGGTGCGGGCGCGAGCTTACGATGTGGTGGTAAACGGTTTAGAATTGGGCGGGGGTTCCATTCGCATCCACGATGCGCAGTTGCAAAGAAGAGTGTTTGCCTGTTTGGGTATCTCGGAAGAACAAGCTCAGCAAAAGTTTGGTTTTCTCCTAGAAGCTTTCCGTTACGGCGCACCTCCCCACGGTGGCATTGCTTTGGGTTTAGACCGGCTGGTGATGCTCATGGCTGGTCGAGATTCCATTCGCGACGTGATTGCCTTTCCCAAAACCACAGCGGGTAACTGCCTGCTCACTGATGCACCAAACGTTGTGGATGACGAGCAGCTTGCTGAGCTTCATTTGCGGTTTGTGCCATAAGCTCGTTTTTATTCCCGTGCGCACCGCTTGCCAAAATTGAATTCGTGGATTACTTTTTTGGTGAAAGGAGCAAGCGATGCCATTTATCCAATTTATCCCTGGTGGAAACAACCAAAAAATCCAGGCAACCTTAACACCTAGGGGCGTGCTCGCCCTCTCCGCCGATGCCGTGAAGGCGTTTGGTTTGGAAGGCGCCACGCATGTTCTTTTGTTTTTTGACCCAGACCGTCGAGCCCTGGGGCTGCGAGCAGCGCTGCCGGAGGAAAGTGGGGCCATCAAAGTAACCCAACGCAAGCGGGTGACCTCGCTATCGATCCGCGCGCTCCTTGCGCAGTACAGGTTGGTAGTTCCTGGTAAGCTCATCATGGAGCCGGAATTTGACGAAAAAGAAAACCTGGTAATCATCCCACTGTTGGGCGTGCGCACGCGACCGGGGCGGAGACCCACGGCCCCCAAGCCCAAGGTGGCGCGCCGCCCCGCCCGCAAGACTGCCGCCGTCGCTGCCCCGGCTCGCCGCCGCGGTCGCCCCCCAAAGGCAACTGCGGAAGCCCCCAAAGAGGCTCCTGTGCGCCGTGGGCGACCGCCGAAGCAAGCGCCGACTCCGGCCAGCGCTGCCCCCAAGCGGCGGGGACGGCCCCCCAAGCAAGCGGCAAGCGAAGCCCCCGCGGCAGCCCCCAAGCGGCGGGGACGGCCACCCAAGGCGGCCGCAACCCCGGAGCCAGCCCCGGCACCCAAGCGGCGAGGGCGGCCAAAGAAAAGCGAAAGCCCAGCCTAGCGCTGGCAGGAAGGGCAAAAGTACGCCGAGCGGCCCGCCAGTACCAGCCGGCGGATAGCCGTGGCGCAACGGGGGCACGCTTGCCCCTCTCGCCCATAAACAGCCAGGTCCACCGCAAAGTAGCCCGGGGCCCCCAGGGCGTTTGTGAAGCTTCCATCACGCAGGGTGGTGCCACCCGCTTCTACGGCGCGCTGGATTACCTGGACGATAGCCAAGGCCAGTGCCGAGATTTGCTTTTGAGATAACTGCCCCATGGGAGTTTGCGGGCGGATACCCACAGCAAACAGCGCCTCGTTGGCATAAATGTTGCCCATGCCGGCAATGACCCTTTGATCGAGGAGCACGTTGCGCACGGGGCTGTTTTTGCGCTTTTTTGCACCCAAAAGCTGCCTTTCTACGACCTCCGCATCGCTTGGTTCGGGGCCCAAACCGGAAAGAAGCGCCTGGTTTTCCCCGTCCATCACCAAAAGAAGCCCAAAGCGCCGGGGATCCACGTAAAAAAGCCGCACCCCCGAGGCAAAGTGGAAAACCACGTGCGTATGGGCGGGAAGGCTTTCGCGAGAAAAAGCCAGGAAAAAGCGGCCGCTCATCCCCAAATGACAAAGCAAGGTGCGCTGGGGAAAACAAAACAAAAGGTACTTACCCCGCCGGTTTACGGTTTCCAAGAAAAGACCAGCAAGCTCCCGCAGGGCACGGGAGTTTACTGGCAAGCGCAAGTGGCGGTTATGCACACGAACAGCGTCAAGTTTGCGCCCAGAAAGATGCTGCACCAAGGCCCGGCGCACGGTTTCTACTTCCGGAAGCTCAGGCATGACCCAACAGGTGGGGCTCAAGCCCCGTAAAACGGGGTGAGCCGTGACCTCCTCCTTTCGCCCGGCGCCCGGGGAAAACCCCGGGCGCTGCGGTGTTTACATGTAAAGGCCGCCAGAAACGTTGATGACTTCGCCGGTAATGTAGGAGGCCCCAGGCCCCGCCAAAAAGACCACCACTGCCGCCACATCCTCGGGCGTTCCTAACCGGGGGATAGCCAACGTGGCAAAAAGACGCTGGCGTTGCTCTTCGCTTAAGTTCTCGGTCATGGCGGTTTGAATGTACCCGGGCGCCACAGCGTTGACCGTGATGTTACGGGAGCCCAACTCCCGCGCCAAAGCCTTGGTAAAGCCCACAAGCCCCGCCTTGGCGGCAGCGTAGTTGGCTTGTCCGGGATTGCCCATAAGCCCCACCACCGAAGTGATGGTGATGATCCGTCCCTCTTTTTGCTTAAGCATGATCCTGGCCGCCGGGCTTGTGACGTGAAAAACGCCGTCCAAGTTGGTGGCCATCACCTTCCGCCAAGAGTCGGGTTTCATGCGCACAAAGAGCTGGTCGTCCGTGACCCCGGCGTTGTTCACCAAAATGTGCAAGCCCCCAAAGGTGCGCGCCACCTCGTCCACCACTGCTGCTGCTTCTTCCGGGTTTGTGACATCTAAAGCGCGGGCCACGGCAGTGCCCCCTTGCTCCACGATGCGGGCAGCTACAGCTTCCACTGCTGCAAGCCTGCGGGAGGTGCATACCACCGTGGCGCCCGCGCGCGCCAAAGCCAAAGCGCATGCCTCACCAATCCCTTGGCTTGCGCCGGTGACCAAAGCCACCTTGCCCGAAAGCTCACCGCTCATGGCTTCCTCCCCTCAAAAAAGGCCTTCGATGTGTTCTACTTTGCCCACGGGAACCGTTTTTACGCCGGGGGCAATGCGCCGCACCAAACCGCAGAGCACGTTACCGGGGCCCACCTCGTAAAAGGTGTCAAAGCCGTCCTCTACCATCCGCAGGACGAGCTCCACCCAGCGCACCGGCGCATCCACCTGACGCACAAGCCCATCCCGCACCTCACCGGCCTTTTGTACCGGCCGGGCGTCCACGTTGTTGTAAAGGGGGACCTTTAAGTCGGAAAGGGGCAAGGCCTCCAGCGCCGGCCTGAGACCTTCCCGAGCCGGGGCCATAAGCGGGGAGTGAAAGGGGGCTGAAACCGGCAACCGCACCAGCTTTTTGACCCCTTTTTCTGCAAGCCAAGCTTCCGCCCGGGCCACGGCCTCGGTGTGACCCGCGATTACCGTTTGCTCGGGGGCGTTAAAGTTGGCGGGGACCACCACAGAACCGTGCAAAGAGGCTTGGCGGCATGCGTCTTCCACCAGCTCTCCAGGGGCCGCCAGCACCGCCGTCATGGCCCCCTGCCCCACGGGCACCGCCTGCTGCATGAGCTCTCCCCGCAGGCGCACCACGCGCACCAAATCGGCCACGCCGGCGCCTCCGGCTGCGCCCACTGCGGAGTATTCGCCCAGAGAATGTCCAGCCACGCCATCAAAAAAAAAGCCCCTCTTGGCCAGCACGGCAAAAATGGCGAGAGAAACGGTGAGAATTGCCGGTTGAGTGTTGCGCGTAAGCCGCAAAGCCTCTTCCGGACCAGAAAAGCAGAGCTTGGAAAGTTTTTCCCCCAGGGCGGCATCGGCTTGGGCAAAGACTTCGCGGGCTTCGGGGTACTTGGCGTAAACATCGGCACCCATGCCCACGGTTTGCGAACCCTGACCCGGAAAAACCAGCGCCACCTTGCCCATGACGCCCCTCACCAACGTACGAGGCTGGCGGCCCAGGTAAGGCCACCACCAAAGGCGGCCATGAGTACTAGGTCTCCGGGTTTAAGACGCCCCTGCGCCCGGGCATCACCTAATGCCAACGGTATCGAGGCCGCGGACGTGTTGCCCACCTTGTCCACGTTGATGAAGACCTTTTCCGAAGGAACCCCCAGGCGTGAAGCCACCGCGTCAATAATGCGGATGTTGGCCTGGTGCGGGACCAAAAGATCAATGTCGTTCACCGTCATGCCGGCAGCCTGAAGTACCTCCTCGCACACATCGGCCAAGGCCCGTACGGCTACCTTAAAGGTTTCGTTCCCCCGCATCTTGATGAAGGGCAAACGGGCATCAATGTACTCCTTGACGTGGGGTGGAAACTTGCTGCCTCCGCCGGGCATGCAAATGAAATCCGCCATGCTCCCGTCGGTGTGCCATGCCATGCGCAAAATCCCCTGGCCAGCATCGCAAGCTTTGAGAAGGACGGCACCGGCTCCGTCGCCGAAGAGCACACAGGTGGCGCGGTCAGTATAGTCGGTGTAACGGGAAAGGGTTTCAGCACCAATGACCAGGGCAGTGCTCACCTCCCCCGTGGAGAAAAACTGCCGCGCCACTTGCAAGGCGTACAAAAACCCCGAACAGGCGGCGGAAAGGTCAAAGCAGGCGGCGCGCATGACCCCCAACTGCGGTTGGATCATGGCCGAGGTGGCAGGGATGGGCTGCTCCGGGGTGGCAGTGGCTACGATCAACAGCTCCACCTCCTGAGGGTCCACACCGGCATCGGCCATGGCTTTCTTTCCCGCCTCCACCGCCAGCATCGCCAAGCTCTCCCCCTCCCCTACCACGCGCCGTTCGCGGATGCCTGTACGGGTCACGATCCACTCGTCTGAGGTTTCCACCATGCGCTCAAAGTCCGCATTGGTAAGAACCTTGGCTGGGAGTGCCGTTCCCAGTCCGGCAATACGTGCTGTGCGGCTGTGGTTATCGTGCACCGGTCATCCCCCCTTTGTTTCGTGGTTCAAAAGGCGTACCCTCTCCTCGATGGCCGAAACCACCCCTGAGCTTGCAAACCGTTGGGCAAAGCGCAAAGCGTTGCGGATGGCTTTTGGATTTGAACGCCCGTGCCCAATGAGCACCGCACCCCGTACCCCCAAAAGTGGAGCGCCACCGTATTCGGCGTAGTCCACGCGCCTTTTGAAGCTGGAAAGGGCGCCCTTTGCTAAGAGGAACCCCAAGGCCGACAGCGGCATGCGCTTGGCCTCTTGCCGCAAGAGCCGTACCACCATCTCGCCAAGCCCCTCGGCGGTTTTGAGCACCACGTTCCCCACAAAGCCATCGCAGGTCACCACGTCTACGGTGCCGGCAAAGATGTCCCGCCCTTCTACGTTGCCCACAAACCCCAACTGGGCATCGGTCAAAAGCTCGTAGGCTTCTACCGTAACCTTGTCCCCTTTCCCTTCCTCCTCGCCGTTGGACAAAAGCCCTACCCGCGGTGATGGAATACCAAAAACCAAGTGCGAGTAGAAGTGCCCCATGATGGCAAACTCCACCAAGTGCCTGGGCTTGCAATCCACGTTGGCACCCGCGTCAATAAGCAAGGTTTGCCCGGAAATGTTGGGGACAGGGGCTGCCAGCGCGGGCCTATCCACACCCGCGAGGGTCCCAAGGATAAGCTTGGCTGCCACCATACAAGCCCCGGTGTTGCCAGCGGAAACAAAAGCCCCCGCCAGGCCATCGCGCACCATACGTAGGGCTACAGCCATGGAAGAATCCTTCTTTTGGCGTACCGGCGCAATGGGCGGATCATCCATGGTCACCACTTCCGGGGCGTCCACCAGGTGCACGCCGCGGGTTGGGGCAAAACGCGCCAGTTCCCGGCGAAGAAGGCTTTCCTTCCCCACCAGAAAAATTTCCATTCCGTACTGCCGAGCTGCCTCCACCGCACCTTGCACGGTGGCTTGCGGGGCGTGATCACCCCCCATGGCATCCAAGGCGACGGGGAGCCTTTTCACCGAAGGCTGACCTTAAATCTCCTCAACCTGCAGCACTTGCCGGCCCCCGTACATCCCGCAGTGAGGACAAACCCGATGGGGCAGCTTGGGTTGGAAGCAATGCGGGCACAGCGATTGCGGCGGCTGCGCCAGGTGATCATGGGCCCGCCGGCGATCCCGGCGTGCCTTGGAGTGACGGTGTTTGGGGTTAGGCATGAGACTTTCCTCCTTTGACGCCCCGGCTTTTTAAGAAACCGGGTGAAAATCCAATAGCTTATGCCACCGCTCGTCCACCTCCGGGCGACACCCACAGGCGCCCTTATTCAAGTCGGCGCCGCAGCGGGGGCATAAGCCCAGGCAATCTTCACGGCAAAGTGGCTTTACCGGCAAGGCCAGCTCCACCTGCTCCGCGGCCAGCTCTCGCAAATCCAGAACTGGCTCAGTGTAAAAACGCACATCCAGGTCCTTTTTTGTGAGCTGCACCTCTTCCTCTTGGGGTGCGAGAGAAAGCGGCAGCATCTGCACGAAAAAACGCTCCTCGAAGGAAAAAACAAACTCCGCCAGGCAGCGAACGCAACGCAATCGCCCCTGCGCCGCTACCGTGCCACTCACCGTGTAACCCGATCCGCTTCTCCTGAGCCTGCCGGTAAGGTGCACGGGCTCCCAAGCCACCGCGTCCTCGCCCCCCACACCTTCCGGCAAGGAAAGGTCCTGGCAAAAGTCTACTGGCTCCGTGTCCGCGAGCTCCAGGGCAATCCGCAACACACTCCCCTCCCCGGGGAAGGTAAAGCATAGCAAGCGCTAAGAAAGCCGTCAAACCACAGCACCTAAGAGTAACAACGGGGACGGAAAAGTCGCTCAGGAGCGGAGGGACGCCTTACCCCCAGCTACCTGCCAAAGGGGCCAGCCCAGCACCAGCCCGAGCCAAACCCCACCCAAGCCCAAAAGGTTTACCACAACCCAAAAGGGCATGCCCACCACGGGCAGCCAGGAAAACAAAACGAGACCAGCCATGGCCACACCCGTTCGCGGGATTTCCCCGCGCAGACTCAAGGGCAGCCAAACGCGCAACCGGCCACCTATGACCCAAGCCAGCCCCACCAGCCCCACCGCTTTCAACCCCAGGAAGGTAACGGCCAGCCCACCCCACAGGAAGAGCGCCAGCCCGCCCCTCACCGTCACGCCCACGGCAACCGCCACCGCAAGCCATAAAAGCAAGAAACCCAAGGCCGCGACCGCGCTCAAGAGCGTGTTTTTTTCCAGTGCCCCGGCACAGGTGCGAACCGCACGAGGCCACAAAGCCACGCAAAGAAAGCTGGCCACAAGCCAAAGTCCTAAACGGGCTAAGGCCCAGGCCCACGAGGTGACCCCCGCTGGCGCCCGACCTCCCACCACCCAAGTTTTGCCGCAAACCGTGCCCGAGCCTTGCACCGAGCCTCCTAACACCACGAGGTCGCCATCTACCCTGCCTCCGGGCCCAAGAACCACATCTCCCAGCACTACCGCCACGTTTCCCGTCACGTGCCCTTCCACCAGCACGTCACCTGCCACTACCAAAACCTGCGGCACCTCCCCCCGCACCACCACCGCTCCCGTGGGCGCCACGGCGTGAACGGCAGCGGCAAGAAAGAGGGCAGCAATCACGCCCGCACCTTGAGCGCTACCCAGCGCAAGAGCAAAACCCCGCCAATGCCTAGACCCACAGCGGCTGCTGTCACCCCACCGCCCCAGGCGCTGGCCGCTTGGCGGCAGATAACGAGAAGCGCTTCACCCACCGCCAAGCCCGTGACTTCCCAAAAGGCCCGGGCCAGCAACCCCAGCTCCTCCTGCGCGGGCAAACCCTTGCCGAGCCCTGAAAGCCCAAGCCCTAAAACCAGCAACCCTAGCCCTAGGAAGAGCGGGAGGTAGGTCGCCGGCTTTTGCCAAAGCCAAGGGGGGTGGGGAAGACGGGAGACCCAAGGCGCCCTTTGATCCGCGCCTGCCGGTTCCAAACCCTGAAGCTGCGTCAAAAGCGCCGCATGGGCGGCACATACCCCACAGGTGGCCACATGGGCCATGACCTCCTCCTGACGGCTCCCCTCCTCCAGCAGGGCTTGCACTTCTTCGCAGCTCACTCCAACCCTCCTACCTGGCCCAGAAACGGAGCCAGGGCTTCTCTAAGTACGCTGTGGGCCCGAAAAAGTTTGTTCTTCACCGTTCCCAGGGGTAACCCTTTAAGCGCAGCAATGTCTTGGTACGCCAGGCCCACGAAGTGCCGGAGCACCACCAGCTCTCGCAGTGAGTCCGGAAGCTTGGCAATTTCTTTTTCCAGTGCCTGCGCCAACTGCTTATTGGCCAGTTGCTCCAGGGGCGAACGCAAGGCGTCCCGCAGTGGCAGCTCCCGTAGCTCCCCCTCGTCGTCCACGGTGGTAAGGGGCACATCGGTGTGCCGCCGGCGCCGCAATGTATCCACAGCAAGGTTGTGGGCAATGCGGAAAAGCCACGTGGAAAATCTAAAGGAGCGATCGTAGCGGTGGAGGTTGGCCCAGGCTTTGAGAAAAGCTTCTTGCACCAGGTCGCGGGCGGTTTCCTCCTCGCCCACTATGTGCCACACGTAAAGGCGAAGCTTTCCCTCGTAGCGAGCGGCAAGCTCACCAAAAGCTTGCTCGTCCCCAGCCTGGGCCTGAGCCACCAGCACCGCATCGTCCAGCGGCACGGGCAAAGTGTAACCCCCGATGGGCTTGTGAAAGAAAGTTGCAAAGTGAACGAAAACCGTTACAATGGCCTTGGGGGCCGAGGGTTGCACCTCGGGACACATCACCCCAGAAAGGAGCTTCCCCATGGGCGAAATAAATCCCTTCCTCATGGCCCAGCGCCAGTTTGATGAGGTTGCCGACCAACTTGGCTTGGACGAGGGTGTGCGCGCGCTTTTGCGTTTCCCTCTGCGTGAGTTTCACTTTCGCATTCCGGTGCGGATGGACGATGGGTCCGTGAAGGTCTTCGACGGTTTTCGCGTGCAGCACAACGACGCCCGCGGACCGGCCAAAGGGGGTATCCGCTGGGCGGCCAACGAAACCCTGGATACCGTGCGGGCGCTTGCCACTTGGATGACCTGGAAGTGCGCGGTGGCCGATATCCCCTTGGGCGGCGGCAAAGGCGGCGTGGTGGTGGATCCTGCCAGTCTTTCCGATGGGGAAAAGGAGCGGCTGTGCCGGGGCTGGGTCCAGCAAATGTGGAAAAACATCGGCCCCCGCATGGACGTGCCGGCACCCGATGTGGGTACCAACCCGCAAATGATGGCGTGGATGATGGATGAGTACTCCAAGCTCAAGGGTGAGTACGTGCCGGGTGTCATTACCGGCAAACCCCTGGGCACCGGCGGTTCTTTGGGGCGCACCGAAGCCACCGGGCTTGGGGTCATCTTCACGGTACGGGAGGCCATGAAGCACTTGGGAATCGAGCCCAAGGGCACCAAGGCTGCCATTCAAGGCTTTGGCAACGTGGCCCAGTACGCAGCCATCGGCTTTATGGAGATCTTGGGTGGCGCGGTGGTGTGCGTTTCTTGCTGGGATCGTCACGATAAAACGGCTTACACCTACACCAAGGATGACGGTATTGACCCCAAGTTTTTGCAGTCCATTACCGACCAGTACGGCACCATTGACAAGGCCAAAGCCCAAGCGGCGGGGTACCGCATCGAGGATGGCAACGCTTGGATTTCCAAGGAAGTGGACGTTCTCATCCCCGCTGCCATTGAGGGCGTCATCACCGGTGAAACCGTGCACGCTATCTCTCCTAAGGTGCGGATCATAGCCGAAGGCGCCAACGGTCCCACCACGCCGGAAGCTGACCAAGTACTGAGGCAACGCGGCACCTTCGTGATTCCGGATTTCCTCTGCAACGCCGGCGGGGTCACCTGCTCCTACTTTGAGCAAGTGCAAAACGACATGAACTTTTACTGGACCCGGGACGAGGTGCTCAAGCGCTTGGACGACAAGCTGACCGCCGCTTTTCACGCGGTGCTGGAAACCTCGCTTGCCAAAAGGGTTTACATGCGCAACGCCGCGTACATGGTAGCCATTGGGCGCGTGGTGGAAGCCATGAAGCTGCGCGGTTGGGTGTAGCCACCCACAAGGTCAAAGAACGGGACCTTCCGTAAGGTCCCGTTTTTTTTGCGCCGATTTTTCGCCAGTTTGTGCGAAGTCCCCGGCGCATAAAACCTGCGGCCGTCCGCGGCCACGGACCGGGCGGGCATGGCCATGGATGCGGGAAAGCGGCAAGGCAAAGATGTGGTGACGGTTGATAGGTAAGACTTCCACCATTGCCGCTTTGTTACCATTGGCGTGGATGACAGTTGCTACTACGCTTGTGCTCTTGCTTTTTGGCTTAGCCTTCTCCGCCTTTTGCTCCGCCTCCGAGACGGCCCTTACCGCCCTGCCCATTTCCCGGGTGGAGGTTTTTTCCCGGTCAAAAAGCCACATCATTCGGGGGGCCTGGCGACGATGGCGGGAACGGCCGCACCGGGTTTTGGTAACGCTTTTGGTTTTGAACAACGCCACCAACGTTGGCATTTCCGCCCTTGCCACGGAGCTGGCCCTGCGGCTCTTCGGCAACCAGGGGTTGGCTTTGGCGGTGGGCACCATGACCCTGGCGCTTTTGGTTTTTGGAGAGGTGACCCCCAAGACCCTAGCGCGCGTGGACCCGGAAACCTTTGCCTCCTGGGCCGTGGTACCCGTGGCTTTTTTCGACGTGGTTCTCACGCCTTTTACCGGGCCACTTTTGGGAATTTCGCAATTGGTGGCCAAATTTCGCGGCACACCGCTTTCTGGCACTCCGGCCGCCGCCACCCTGGAGGACGTGCGGTTCTTGCTTTCCCTTTCCCATCAGGAAGGCTATCTGTCGCAACAGCAGCTGGGCATGGTGGAAGCCGTTCTTGCCCTGGAACGGGCGGTGGTTCGCGACGTCCAGGTGCCGCGACCGGACGTAGTGATGTTGGCGGACAGCTTGACACTTCCTGAGGTGCGGAACGTGGTGCTGAGCTCCGGTTTTTCCCGCTACCCCGTGTACCACGAGCGGGACGACAACGTGGTAGGGGTGCTTCACGCTCGGGATCTATTGCGCTGCCAAGTGGAAGGCAAGCCGTGGACCGCCTACCTCAAGCCCCCTTTGTGCGTAACGGAAAGCACCCGCTTGGTGGAGGTGCTTTCCCAAATGCGGGAAAGGCGCCTGCACTTGGCAGTTTCCATCGACGAGTACGGTGCGGTGTCTGGCATCGTGACCTTGGAGGACGTCTTGGAGACCATCGTCGGTGACATTCGCGACGAGTTCGACATGCAAGGGCCTTTGGTGCAGGAGCTAGGCGAGCGTGTTTGGGTGGTGAGCGGCTCGCTGCCACTGGAGCGCCTATCCAGGCTCACCGGGTATCAGCTGGCGCCATCAGCCAAAGTGAACTCGGTGGCAGGGTTGCTCCTCACCCTTGCGGGGAAAGTCCCGCAAAAAGGTGCTCGCTTTGTCCATCGGGAGGTGAGCTTAACGGTGCTGGAAGCCACCCCCCGCCGGGTGCTCAAGGTGCGGGTGGAAGCCCCGGCCCCACCACCGGCGTGAGAGGCGGTTTTCCCGCAAGCACCGCCCGCACGTTGTCCACCACCAAATCAGCCATGGCCTCCCGGGTTTCCCGGGTGGCTGAGCCCAGGTGCGGCAGCAGCACCACGTTGGGAAGCTGCAAAAGCCCCGGGTGGACACGGGGTTCCTGCTCGTAAACGTCCAAACCGGCTCCTGCCAAATGACCGGCGGCGAGCGCTTCCACGAGGGCTTCCTCGTCCACCACTTCTCCCCGCGCGGCGTTGATGAGAAAGGCCCCCTGTTTCATGCGGAAAAGCCTTTCGCGATGCAAGAGGTGTCGGGTTTCCGCGGTAAGCGGGCAGTGGAGGGAAATGAAGTCGGCCTGGGCCAAAAGCTCGTCCACGCTAGGCACGAAAACCGCATTGGGAATGCCCGCCTCGGGATGGGGGCGACGAGAGGAATAGGCCACGCGCATGGCAAAAGCTTGGGCGCGACGGGCCACCGCTTGGCCAATGCGGCCAAACCCCACGATGCCCAAGAGCTTCCCCTGAAGGCCGGTGCCCAAAAGCAAATCCGGAGCCCAGCCGGTAAAGCGCCCGTCCCGCACGAACCGGTCCCCCTCTACCACCCGGCGAGTCACCGCCAAAAGCAAAGCCATGGTCAAATCGGCCGTGGCGTCGGTGAGCACGTCCGGGGTATTGGTGACCCATACGCCGGCTTGGAATGCCGCGGCTAAGTCCACGTTGTTTACCCCCACCGCGTACACCGCCACCACCTTCAGGTTTTTTGCCTGGGCAAAGAGCTCCGCCGTCACGCGGTCCGCCAAAAGGCAAATGAGGGCGTCGGCATCGCCCACAAAATCCGCCAGCTGCCAACCTGCAAGCGGAGGCCCGCTGCGCACCTGCAGTTGGTGGTGAGCTCCCAAACGTTGCAAGGCAACGCCAGGAAGTGGCGAGGTGGCCACCACTTTAGCCATAACCCCCCTTTTATTCTTGCCCTTCTTCCGGTAGCTCCCAGCCCTCCACAGGAGCCAGGATGCGCACCAGGTCTTCTTCCAGGGTGGGGGCCAGCGGGGTCTCCACTACCCTCCCCACCTCGGCCCCGCCAAAGGTCACCACGATGATGGGAACCCGCTCCACCGCCCCAAAGGGAAACGCAGCTGCTGGCACCACCTTTTTGCCGCGGTCCACGCCGAGGAGCGTGATCTGGGAAAAGGGACTCCCCTTCCCTAATACCTCGTGGATTTTCAAAAGCCTGGGGATCTGCTCCCGGGAATCGGAGCACCAGGTCCCCATGGCCACCACCAAGGCGTACTTGGAGGTGGTTTTTCGCAGGAAGGAGAGCCACTCTTCCTTTGGTTGGTAGTGTTCCCGGTTTTGGCGAAACTCGGGGATTTCCCGCTCCAGCTTTTCCACGGAAAGAGGGCCGTACCAAACCGGCACCGGCACGGGGGCCGACCCTTCGCCGCAGCGAATCCGCAGGATCTTGTCGCCCACCTGCAGGCGCCGCACCACCTCGAAACCCGAAGCTACCGAGCCCACCCGCGGGTAGCGCCCGTTGAGGTGCGGTGCATCCGCCAGGGTGACAAAAAACTGCGAGCCGCCGGTGTCGGGCCCGGCCAGTGCCATACCCACGGAGCCCGCCACAAACGGCTTGCGGGAAAGCTCGTCCGGAAGGAAAAACCCCGGTCCACCCCAGCCGTCGCCGCGGGGATCCCCTCCTTGCACCACAAAGTTGCTCACCACGCGGTGGAAGGTGAGGTTGTCAAAGAACTTCGTATCCGCTAGCTGGCACAGGGTGTACGTGGTGATGGGTGCGTCTTCGGTGTCCAGCGCCACGGTGAAGGTGCCGCGCACCGTCACCACTTCGCCGTACCGCCGCTTTTGCGCAAAACGCGCCACTTCTTTAAATGCCGATAACGGCTTGGTGGGAGAGCCAACGGGGAAACCCCGTAGCCGGCCGTGGCGGAACAGCTCCTCCCAGGCAGCTATGGCTACCGCCGGAGTGCGACTTGCGCGGGCCTTCTCCAAAGCCGACGCTGCCTCGGGTGTGAGGGTTTCCGGTTTTCCCAAAAGCCTCACCAAACTCACCGCGGCTTCCGTTGGCACGCCGGCCAGCTCTTGGTCCAAAAGCTTGGCCAAGGTGGAGGGACTCGGGGGTTGCCCCAGGGCGTACAGGCTTTCCGCCGCCTGCGCCCGCACGGCGCTATCGTTGTCCGACAAAAGCTTCGCAAGCTCGGCAGCGGGCGTGGAAGCCGGCATTTTGCTGGCCACTTCCGCTGCTGCCAACCGCACCCCTGCGTCAGGGTCGGCAAAGGCCTTCAGCAAAAGGTCCTGGCCTTTAGCCAGGTAGGGTAAGGCCAGCACCGCCCAGCGGCGGAAACTGGGGTCTGGTGAGGCTAGCTCCTGCTCTACCGCCTGCCTCACCCCTTGCCGCGCCAGGGCCAGCAGGGCTTCGCCCCCGGCCCAACCACCTTCCGCTACAAGAGACATCAAGGCTTCGCGGCAACAACCGAGAGCTCCTGCCAGGCGAACCGCAGCCACCCGCCCATGGGGGTGCTCCAGGTCCTCACTGGTAATGAGTTGGGTGAGGTCGCGCAGGGCTTTGCCGGTGACCACCTGGGCAGCTGCAGATCCCAGTTCCGCCAAGGCGTTCATGGCAGCCACACGTACCCCCTCCTCGGGATCGGCCCACAGCCCCGCCACTTGGGAAGCAAAAGACGAAAGCTGGTGCCGCCGCACCGCCTCGCAGGCCAAAAGACGGATACGGGGATCGGAATCACGCAACAGCTCGGGCAAGCTCGAAACCAGCTCATCACCCCCCTTGCGCGCAAGCGACCAAAGGGCGGACCACCGCAGCTCCGCTGGCACTGCCTTGGTGTAACGCAAAGCCACGGCCGGCCAGCCATCGCCAGAGGTGCGCCAAAGTTCTTGGAGGACTGCCGCGCGCACCGCGGTGTCCCGCTCCCGGCTTAAGGCTTCCAGAAACACCGTGTCGGCCTCGCCTGCCGCTGCCCAAGCCCACACCGCGGCTTCTCGAACCACCGGCGAGGGATCCAGAAGCCCAGCACTTAAGGCCTTGCGCACGCGGGCATGCCAGGACGGATGGGCAAGCCAAGGGGCAAGCCGGCCCAGGGAAGCCAGAGCTTCCGCTCGCACCTCGGGCTGCGGATCCCGGGCCAACCCTAGAGCTACCTTTACGGCGCTTTCCCGTGGAAAATGGCCCAAAAGCCTGGCTGCCTGCTTTCGCCACCGCGCCTCCCTGCTTTCGGCAGCGGCCAGCAGGGTCTCAGCATCGAAGCTTCTCGCCTCCGCCATTTGCAAAAGCCTGGCAGCTAAGTCATCCTCAGCCCCTGCGGCTTTTGCTGCCAGCACCAGGCCAAAAGAAAGCGCCAGCACTGTTCGCCTCACAGCTTCCCTCCCCATGGGCTAGTACCCACGGACCAGTCGGTCCCCCAGGATTTGCGGCAAACCCGCATCTAAGATGCGCTTGCGTGCTGCGTGCGCATCGTAAACCACCCGGTAAATCGTGAGCTTGCCGCGATCAGAATCAAAAACACCATAGGCCGGTCGCCAATCCCGATCCCGGGGCTGGCCCACCGCACCGACGTTAATGAGGTAGCGGCTTTCGCGGGAAAGGAAAAGCTCGATCCTGTCGGCACCCTTGAGAAACGCGAAGCTGAGAGCTTTTCCCCCTTCGCGCTGCAGGCTGTACATGCAAGGAACGTGGGAATGGCCAAAAAAAACCACCCAAGCCTGGGGGACAGCAGCAAAGGCCTCTATGGCATCGCTGTCGGCAAAAATGTAGGTGTCTTCGTCCTGGGGCGCCCCGTGACACGCCGCGATGTGAGGCTCAAGCCAGAGCGGCCCCGCGGGCACACCAGCAAGCCAACGCCGGTTACCAGGGTGAAGCACAACGGACGTCCACCGAGCCGCAAGCTTGGCGTGATCGTTAAAGAACTCGATGCCAGAGGCCGGATCCAAGACCACCCGGTCGTGGTTTCCCCGCACCGCCACAAGCTTCCCCTTGAGGCGACGCAGGCGTTCCACCACTTGGTTGGGGGCAGCCCCGTAACCCACGGCGTCCCCCAGAAAAACCCAGGCGTCTTTTCGTTTGCGGGCGGCATGGGCAAGCACCGCGGTCAAGGCCTCGATGTTGGCGTGAACATCGGAAAAAATCACGTAGCGCACGCAAAGCCCCTCAAAAGCAACGCTATTCTACCCGCCAAAGCTTCCGCATCTTCGCCAAATAAAGGGCGCACCGTGATGTCTGCCAGACGGTAAAAGGGAAGACGCGAGCGGTAAAGCGCGAGGGCTTGTTCCGGCGAGCGGAAAAGGGGCCTTTCCTCCCACTTGTGTGGCAGCCGCCGCAGGATTTCCCCCCAAGGTACATCCAAGAACACGGAAATCCCTGACCTCTGCACCAGGGCCCGGTTGGCCTCCGCCACAAAGGTCCCGCCACCGGTGGCCACCACCACCCGTTCCTGGCGGCAGACTTCCGAAAGCCTTCGCGCCTCCTCAGCGCGAAAGGCGGCCTCGCCGTGTTGGGCGAAGATGTCCCGCACCGAAAGACCAAAGGCCCGCTCCACTTGCCAATCCAGGTCCACGAAAGACCAACCCCAGCGCCGAGCCAAAGCCTCACCCGTGGTTGTCTTACCACAACCCATGAACCCCACCAGAAAAACCCGGGTCGCGGCACTCAAGGGGAGCCGAGAAACCTCTCCATGAAGCGCGTGGAGAGGTTTCCTTGTCGAAACTCCGTGTCTTCCAAGATCTTGAGGTGCAAGGGAACGGTGGTCTTCACCCCCTCCACCACGAACATGGAAAGCGCCCTCCGCGCGCGCCGCAGCACCTCCTCCCGATCCCTGCCAAAGACAATGAGCTTGGCGATGAGCGAGTCGTAGTACGGTGGGATACGGTAGCCTCGGTAAAGGTGAGTGTCCACGCGCACCCCAGGTCCCCCCGGGAGAGCTAAAAAGCTCACGGTGCCTGGGGACGGGGCGAAGGTTTCCGGATCCTCGGCGTTGATGCGGAACTCCATGGCATGGCCGGAAAGCTTTGCGCCGCGGGAAAAGGACAGCTTGTGGCCACTGGCCACGTTAAGCTGTTCCAGCACCAAATCCACGCCTGTCACCAGCTCCGTCACCGGGTGCTCCACTTGGATGCGCGTGTTCATCTCCATGAAGTAAAACCGCCCATCCTCAAACAAGAACTCAACGGTGCCAGCACCCTCGTAACCCACCGCTTTGGCGGCAGCAATGGCGGCGTCCCCCATAGCCTTGCGCAGGTCGGGGGTAATTACCGGGGAGGGTGATTCCTCGATGAGCTTTTGGTGCCGCCTCTGGATGGAGCACTCCCGCTCTCCCAAAGCTGCCACTTTGCCAAAGCGATCTGCCATCACCTGGATTTCGATGTGGCGGGGGTTCTTGAGGTACTTCTCCAAGTACACGTCCCCAACCCCAAAGGCACGTTCCGCTTCGTGACGAGCCGTATCGAAGGCGTACCGCAGCTCACGAGCATCGTTGGCCACGCGCATGCCTTTGCCCCCCCCACCGGCGGAGGCCTTGAGAATCACCGGAAAACCAATGTTCTGGGCCAGCTCCACCGCTTCCTCGCGGCTTTTAAGGGGCTCTTGCGACCCAGGAACCACCGGAACCCCTCTGGCAGCCACGGTCTTGCGGGCTACGGCCTTGTCCCCCATGAGACGAATGGCCGCCGGTGGCGGTCCAATCCAAGTGAGCCCACACTCCTGCACAACCTCCGCAAAATGGGCGTTTTCTGCCAAAAAGCCGTAACCCGGGTGAATGGCGTCCGCCCCGGTGATTTCTGCAGCGGCAATGATGGCGGTGATGTTGAGGTACGACTCCTTGGCGTAAGGGGGCCCTATGCACACCGACTCATCGGCGAGCCGCACATGGAGGGAATCTCGGTCGGCCTCCGAGTGCACTGCCACCGTAGCGAAGCCCGCCTCGCGACAGGCGGCAATAATGCGCACAGCAATTTCCCCGCGGTTCGCAATGAGGACCTTACGGATCATAGAAACTCAGTCCACCCGAATGGCGAAGAGGCGTTCTCCAAACTCCACCGGTTGGGCGTTTTCCGGATAAATCTTGACGATCACCCCGTCCACATCAGATTCGATTTCGTTCATGAGCTTCATAGCTTCGACGATGCAAAGCACTTGACCCTTGCGCACGCGGTCACCGGGCTGTACGAAAGGGTCAGCATCGGGATTGGGGGCACGGTAAAAGGTCCCGACGATGGGCGAGGTGACGAAGTGCAGGTTATCCTCGGACTCTTTTGCCTCTTCCGCCACGGGCGGGCTGGGTGCTGGTTGTGGGGGCGCGGAAAGTGCTGTCATGGCGGTTTTTAAGGCCTGCACGGCTTGCTCGGAAACCAAAGGCGCACCCACCACCGGTGGCGGTGCGGCCACGGGCTGCACCCCGTCAATGCGTAGCTTTGCGCCATCCCTTTCCAGCTCCAGACCGCCAACCCTGGTTTCCGCCACCAGACGGATTAACTGACAAATCTCCTCAAAAGTGAACATCGTCCTCCCTCGACTCTAAATGAACTCGGGACGTAGCCGCCAGGCTGCCACGCGGCTTTGAAAGCGGGCCTTGCCGGGGTTGCCGTCCTTGTCCACCACGGCGAAAAGGTAATAATTGGGCGTAATGAACGTCACCACGATGACACGCTGGCTTCCCGCGATAACCACCTGGTGCAAATTGCCGAGCTTGAGCTCGCGGTTGGCATGGGTGAGCTCCCGCAGGAAGCCCGTGTACTCAGCCACAACCTCCTCCGCCTCCGAAGCTTCCGGCCCCCAGCTTTCCACGGGGATGCCCTCGCGGTCGGCAATGGCCAGCGCCAAAAGCCCAGGGCACGCGGTGACGGGCCTGACAACTTCAGCAAAGCTCATACCCGTAATCGCTCCCTCGCCAGTGTAACGCTTGCCAAAAAGCGCTGCAACGCGGCAATCTTCTTCTCCCGTGGAGAAAGTTTGGGCTCCTCCGGCGGTAGCGGCTCCATCATGTCTTGCACCAAAGCCAAAAGGTCCGCTGCCTCCTGGTTTTCCGGCTCTGCCGCGAGGCGCTGGCGCAACAGCTCGGCAGCCGCCGCCAGGTCCCCCCGGTGTACCGCCGCCCGTGCATCGGCCAGCGTGGGGAGCACAGGTTTTTCAAAAGCCTCTGGCGGCTGCGCCATAACCACAGCTGCTTGCCCCGGCAAAGACGGCTTTGGCACAGGCTCTGCGTAAGGCAAGGCCTCCCCCAAAGGCTGCGGTGCGCTCGCAGCAAGCTCCTGACCAGAAACCTCCACGGGGGCTAAGCCTTCTTCCGAAGGAAAAGGAGCTTCCACAAGGAAATCGCCCACGGGAGGCGGCGGAGGTTCAAGGGAAACGGGAAAAACCGCGTCCTTTTCCCGAAGAACTTCCGCAAGCGGTTCGGTGGGGAAGAGGTCCCCACCTGCCGGTGGTGGGGGCGCAAGGCTTTCCGCAAAGGGCTCTGGGCCGGGGACTTCCTCCTCCCGAGGCGGTGTGCGCACAGGGGACATAGGGAGTGGTGCGAGCTCGGCTTTCAGACTGGCCACCGCCTCTTCCAAGACCTCGTCACCAGGCACTAAGGCCAAAGCGTGCTCAAAGGCCTGAAGGGCCTCTCTCCGTTGGCCAAGCCCCAAAAGTGTTTCTCCTAACAGTCGCCAGGCCACCGGGTTTTGGGGATCCAACGCCAGAGCCTCGCCGAAGGCGGCCTGGGCCTCAGCCAGCTTTTGCAAATCTAAAAGCGCTCGCCCCAGGGAAACCCAAGCGGCCACGTATCGCGGGTGATGGGCCAGCCCTTGCCGCAGCACAACCACGGCTTCCGCCAGCTCCCCTTCCCGGCGTAAAAGCTCCCCTAGCTGGTAAAACTGCCGCGAAGCAGGGTTTGAAGCTAGCTCCTGGGTGAGCTCAGCAATGCGTTCCTTCGGCGTCACGCCTCCAGTGTACCGCAAAAATAAGCAAGCACAAAAGAAAGGGGCGCACAGCCGTGCGCCCCCAAGCCTTAGCGTGCCATGCTCTCCTGCCCTCAGGGGCCAGAAATGCCACCGCTGCAGAGGTACGTAAAGGTGGGGCCAGTCACCGAAAGGTTGGAACCTAGGTTCGTAACCCTGATGGTGGCCACCACCGGAGCGCACTGGTTACCAATGACCCCACGGTAGGGTGGAATCCTTACCTGCAGAGAGGTCCCGGAAACCGAGAGCACTTCCGCTTCCACCTCAATGCCGCCTTGGTTCACCACCACCTGCACGGGGGCCACAAAGCCCTGACCGTAAATGGTGGCGGGCGTCCAACCCAAGATGTAGCCGGTGTTGGGGGTAATCCCCGACACGAACATGGCCTCACCGTAGCGGTAGGGCAAGGTGTTTGTTGACCTCTTGCCGGTAAGGATGTTGACCACCTCCACGGCCACGGTGGTGGGAGTCCCTGGCTGGCTCGGGGCTATGGATGGCGCAATACACACGATCTGATTGAAGTTGGAAGAAATGACCTGCGCTTCGCGGCCCCCAAACAGCACCTGCACTGGGTACTGGAAACCGCTGCCAAAAATGGTCACCCGAGTACCCCCCTCAATGGGCCCGGCGTTGGGCGACAGAGCGTAAAGAATTGGCGTTGTGACTTCAGCTTTGAAGGTAAAAGCACTGGCTTTGGTGACGCTCTGGTCCCTCCCAGTTCCGAAAAGTACGGTAACCGTGATGCTTGAGGTCGTATCTTGATCCAAAGGCACAGAATTTTCGGGAGTTTTCACCCGCACCCACGTGCCATCGTTGGCGAGCTCCACAACTTGTGCCGTACCACCCGGGGAAAAGTCAACCTTTACCGGTCCCACAAAGTTTGCGCCCCAAATGGTGATGGTGTCGCCGCCTCGTGCTGAGCCCGAACTGGGTTGCACGCTATAGATGAGCGGGGGAAGCTGTTCAGCCCGGTAGCGGAAGGCGCGGTCTTTTCCCGTCTCGCCGGTTACGTTGCGAACTGCCACGCGAGAAAAAATCTCCTCAGTGATGGGAACTGTGGAAACACTTGGTGTTTTTACCGTCAAAGAGCTTCCATCCGGCGATACGGAAACCACCTCCGCAAAAGAACCTGGCGTGAACAATACCCAGGGCGCATACCGAGTCTCGCAAAGACCCGTAGAGGTCCAGTAAAGCACACACAAATTCCGGCCCGTAATGGTCACCTGCTCCCCACCTTGCCATGAGCCGTTGTTGGGTACCACCTCAAAAATCGCCGGTACATCCGCCACCCAATAATCCGCCTGGTACTCGAACGCGTCGACCACCTTCGTGGGCTCGCCGCCGCTGAGGCCATTATCTAATAAAATCGTCACCTTCACGTTCTCTGACAAAAAGGATGAGTCGGCCTCGGGAACCGTTACCGTCAATGAATCGTTGACGCCGCTGCCCCCATGGGACACCACTCGCATGGCCACGTCGCGATTCACGTCTTTGTAAAGCACAATCACGGTCCCGTTTTGTTGCACCACAACCTGATCCACCACCCGGAACGTTTGGCGCATGGTCACGTCAGCAGGTGTCGCGCATGACCCATTCACGTACCATTTGCACAGCCACTGGCCCGAGATCGTGGCGTTATACCCCCCACGCGCACTCCCAGAAGACGGATTGATGCCAAAAAACCGCGGAGTCGCCTGCGGCGGCTGCGGCGGGTCTGCTGAAAAGAACACAACGCTTTTGCTATCGGATGCCGAGCCAACGGCAGCAAAAACTTTAACGGTCCCAGCGTCGTCTGCGGTAAAGACAGTGGATGCCACGCCCGCCTGAGTGGTAACGCTTCTTTCGCTAACGCCTCCCGGAAAACTGCCTCCCGCGATTACGAATTTTACCGGGGTCCCGTCTGGTGCCGCCGCCGTTCCCTGTCTCACTGTCGCTCGTGCCTCCACCGGCGTCCCAACTACAGCTGTCGTACTGGATACGGTGAGGCTCACGCTTACCCCCTGGGGCGTAGGGGAGGGCCTGGGGGCGGTGGGGCTATCGGATTTACTACAGGCGGTATGCGCGATCACCACACCAAGGGTGAGAACGAATGACAAAAATCCCGTTTTCTTCATTGCCGTCCTCCTCACTGCGTGACCGGCCTATGCAAAAAGTTAAGGCTCAAGTCAAAGCGCACGGAAACCCGCCGGCCCGCCACGGTCTTCCCAAAAATTTCGATTTGCAGCCGCTGCCGAATGTTGGTGTTTCCGGTTTCCCGGTCGAACCCGCCGTTTTGCGGATAAAGCTGCACCAGAGGCTGCCTGTCAAAATACTCCGCAGGGAATATCCTGCAGTCTTGCAGATTTGCCGTGCCACCGGCCTCGACCAAAACGTTTCGGAACTCACGCCACTGCGGTGAAGCCACGGTCCCGCCATCGGCGCGCACC
>CALHAH010000006.1 GCA_937934115.1 uncultured Thermoanaerobaculum sp. | reverse complement strand
ATTGGCCACTTCCTCGGTGATACGATTTCCCAGCTTGGCCACTTCCTCGGTGATGCGTTGGTTGAGGCGGGCTTCCGTGTCGGTAATTCGCTGGTTAAGGCGCGCTTCCGTATCGAAGATCCGTTGCTCGAGCCGGGCCTCCGTTTCCGCAAGCCTGCGGGCAAAGCGCTCCTCCACCAAAAGCACGGCACTTTCGCGGGCCGCTTCCTCCACCGAGGACAAAAGCCTTGCCAAATCCTCTGCCCCTTCGTCGCCCAAGCGATCGCGCAACGCCTTGGAAACCGCCACCACCGGCACGACTCCCTCCTGTGGCCATGCTAGCCGCGGAGCCAAGGTTGTCAAGATCTGGTACGGGTTCTTACTTCATGCGGCCAAAAGCAAAAAGCCGGCCTCGGGCGCAAACCCGGACCGGTTCTTTGCAAAAACGCGGCAGGTTGTTACGTTCTTTTGCTCTGGTACTTCGATTGCTGCTCGCCCGGCATTTGGTTAAGGTACTTTTCGGGTTCGGCGCGGAAGGGCTTTTCGCAGGCGGGGCAGCAGAACTTCACGGTGCGGCCCTTATAATGGATAACTGAAGCTTCGCCGTGTTCCCCCAGCTCCTCCCCCGAAACCAGGCAGACCTTTTGGATGTTTTCCAGCTCGATGTTGTCTTTTTCAAATTGCGCGAAGTACTTCTCGGGGTCTTTGCGGAACTGGTCGGGACACGCCGGACAGCAAAAGTAAATCCGTTGACCCTGGTAGTCCACGTACACGTCCTTGTTGATGGGCTTGCCGGAAACCGGGCAGGCGGCTTGCGGTTTTGGCGCCGGCTTATCAGCCGCCTCCGCCAAAACCAAACTAAAAAACCCAGCAGCAATTAGACCCAGGAGCTTTTTCATAGTGCCTCCTTTCATTGTTTCCTCCCGTTGTTTACTTTGCCGCCAAAAGGCAGCAAGTCACTTGCCGTCACGATTGCCATGCTCATAGCACCACCTTCTGCAAGCGCAGGGCGTTGCCCACCACCGAGAGGGAGGAAAAGCTCATGGCGGCAGCAGCTACCACCGGGCTTAACAACAGGCCAAAAACCGGGTACAACACGCCCGCAGCAATAGGGACGCCCAGGGTGTTGTAAGCAAAAGCCCAAAAGAGGTTCTGCTTGATGTTGCCCATGGTTTTTTTGGCCAGCCTGCGGGCGCGCAGGATGGCGGTCAGGTCACCCTTGACCAGGGTTACGGGCGCGGTTTCCATGGCCACATCGGTGCCGGTGCCCATGGCAATGCCTACGTGCGCTGCTGCGAGGCTTGGCGCGTCGTTGATGCCGTCCCCAGCCATGGCCACGATTCTCCCCTCAGCCTTCAGCTTTTCCACGAGCGCAACCTTTCCTTGGGGGGAAACCTCGGCTACCACTCGCGAAATTCCTAGCTCCCCCGCCACCCGCTTTGCCACCTCTTCCCGGTCGCCGGTAGCCATCACCACCTCAATACCTTCAGCTTGCAGCAGAGCAATGGCTTTCCCGGCGGAAGGTTTGATGGGATCGGAGTAGGTGAAGCTGGCAAGGTATACGCCGTCGGCTGTCAAAAACGCGGAAGCATCCCGGTTGTTGGTAGATTCGCGCAGCGGGATGCCCCGGCTCTGCAAAAATGCCCCTGAACCCACCAGGACCTGGTGGCCGCCCACAAGGGCTTCGATGCCCTGGCCGGGGTGGGCTTGGAAGGCTTGGCAAGGCAAAAGCCCAATGCCTCGCCTTTGCGCTTCCGCCACCAAGGCTTGGGCAAGGGGATGCTCTGAGGCTTGTTGGGCAGATGCAGCCAGCCGCAATGCGTGCTCCTCACGCACTCCGGGTGCGAGGTCCAGCGCTTGCAGCGTGGGCTTGCCTTCGGTGAGGGTACCGGTTTTGTCCACCACCAGGGTATCCACTTTGGCCAACAGCTCAATGGCTTCGGCGTTGCGGAACAAAACCCCGGCGCGCGCTCCGCGGCCCATGGCTACCGTCACGCTTACGGGGGTGGCGAGGCCCAGGGCGCAAGGGCACGCGATGATGAGTACCGCCACAGCATTCACCAAGGCATGGAGAAAACGCGGTTCGGGTCCGAGCCACGCCCAAATTACAAAGGTGATACAAGCCACAGCCACCACCACCGGCACAAAAACAGCCGCCACCTTGTCCGCAAGCCTCTGCACCGGCGCCCGCGACCTTTGGGCTTGCGCCACCAAGTGCACGATGTGGGCCAACAGCGTTTCAGAGCCAATTTTTTCCGCGCGGATCAAGAGTGCACCGTGGCCGTTGACGGTGCCGGCAAAGACGCGATCCCCGGCTTTCTTGGCTACCGGCATACTTTCGCCGGTCATCATGCTTTCGTCCACCTCAGATTGGCCGGAAAGCACCACCCCATCCACCGGCACCCGATCTCCGGGGCGAATTTGCAGGCGGTCTCCCACTTTAACAGCAGACAACGGGACTTCCTCCAGCGTGCCATCCAGTTTGACCCTTTGGGCAGTAGGCGGGGCAAGCTTCAAAAGCGAGCGAATGGCTTGGTTGGTGCGGCCGCGAGCCCGAAGCTCCAAAACCTGCCCCAGGAGCACCAAGGTGACGATGGCGGCGGCTGCCTCAAAGTAGACGGGGAGGAAGCCATCCGGCAAACGCAGAGTGGGCGGGAGGACACCTGGAAAAACGGTGACCACGAGGCTAAAGGCAAAGGCAGTCACCACACCCATGCCGATGAGCGTGAACATGTTGAGCGAGCGCAAAAGAAGGGATTGCCAGGCGCGTTGCAAAAGTGGCCAGCCGGCCCACAGCACCACGGGAATGGCCAGCACAGCCTGAATCCACGCGAGGGCCTGGGGGCCAAAGGGGAGGTGCCACCCCCAGTGGCTGGCACCCATGGCCACAGCAAAAAGGGGGAGAGAAAAAACCAAGGCAACCCAAAAACGCCGCTGGAAATCGATAAGCTCTGGGTTTTCTGGCTCTTCGCGCCCAACCTCCACTGGTTCCAAAGCCATGCCACAAAACGGGCAACTGCCCGGTCCTTGCCTTCGCACCTCCGGGTGCATGGGGCAGGTGTAGGTGCCTTGAGGAACAGCTTCTCCAGCGGGGGCAGAGGGGCTGGGGGCGTGGGCTTTCCGGGAAGAAGTTGTGGCGCGCACGTAGGCTTCTGGATTTGCCGAAAACTTGGCCAAGCAGTGTTCACAGCAAAAAAAGTACGTGGTGTTTTGGTACGCAAAACGGTGGGCGGTTTTTGCCCGATCCACCGTCATTCCGCATACGGGATCCCGGGCGCCGGTCTGCACCGTGGGAAGCATCATCCCTGCGTTGGGCTTTTTTTCCATCTTTACCTCCCGTCAGCTACAGCGCGAAGCTCAGTCCGGAGCTTCCAGAGCTTGTAAATGGCGGGGTAAACCAACAGTTCCAAAAGGAACGAGCTCACAAGGCCTCCAATCATAGGGGCAGCAACGCGTTTCATGACATCCGCTCCCGCCGAGGTGGACCACATGATGGGCAAGAGGCCGGAGAGGGCGGCTACCACGGTCATGAGCTTGGGACGGAGCCGCTTGACCGCGCCGTGCACGATGGCTTCGTCAACGCCTTTTTCGTCGCTCACCAGGCCCTTGCGCTTGTACTCATCCCACGACAAGTCCAAAAACAACAGCATGAAAACCCCGGTTTCCGCATCCAACCCCAAAAGCGCAATCATCCCTACCCACGCGGCAATGGAGACGTTGTAATCCAAAAGGTAAAAAAGCCATATGGCGCCAATGGCTGAAAACGGCACTGCTAACATCACTAGCGTTGCCTTGAACGCTGAGCGGGTGTTGGCGTAAAGCAACACGAAAATCAGCGCCAAGGTGACCGGAACAACGAGCTTGAGCCGTTCCTTCACCCGCAGCATGTTTTCGTACTGCCCCGACCATTGAAGAACGTAGCCCGGTGGTAGCTTGAGGTTTTCGCGAACCGCTCGCTTCGCTTCTTCCACGTAGGAACCCACGTCGCGGCCGACAATGTCCACGTAGACGTAACCGGCCAAGAAACCGTTTTCATCCCGAATCATGGCTGGGCCCGGCACCAGCTGGACGGTGGCAAGCTGACTCAAAGGAACCTGGGCGCCCGAGGGGGTGGGCACCAACACCCGCCGAAGGCGGTCCACATCGTCACGCAACTCCCGGGGGTAGCGCAGGTTCACGGGAAAGCGGTTTCGCCCCTCCACGGTGGTAGTGATGTTTTCGCCGCCAATGGCGGACATAATGACCATGTGCACGTCGTCAATGGAAAGCCCGTAGCGGGCCAGGAGCTGGCGGTCCGGGACAAAGTCCACAAAGTACCCGCCGGTGACCCTTTCCGCGTACACGCTGCGGGTACCGGGCACTTGGCGCAAAAGGCCTTCCAGCTCCGTACCGATGCGCTCAATTTCCTTTAAATCGGCGCCGAAGACCTTAATGCCCACCGGCGTGCGTACACCGGTGGAGAGCATGTCAATCCGTGCCTTGATGGGCATGGTCCAGGCGTTGGTAACGCCGGCAAAGCGCATGGCCCGGTCCATTTCGTCAATGAGCTCCTCGTAGCTGATGTGATCTGGCCAAAAGGGACGGAAAAGGGAGGCAAGCCATTTGGGTGCCCAAGAGGAGTACCAGCGGGGTTTTTTCCGCCACTGGTCTTCGGGCTTAAGGATGACCGTGGTTTCTATCATGGAGAAAGGCGCCGGATCGGTGGAGGTTTCGGCGCGTCCGGCTTTGCCGAAGACCCGCTCCACCTCGGGGAAGGACTTGAGAATGCGGTCCTGGACTTCCAGCAGTCTCTGCGCTTCGGTAACCGAAATGCCGGGAAGGGTGGTGGGCATGTACAGGATGGTGCCCTCGGCCAGGGGAGGCATGAATTCCCGCCCTAAGCCAAAATAAACAGGCAAGCTTCCCAAAACGAGACCTAAGGCCAAAGCAATGATTTTCTTGGGATGACGCAAGACAAAGCGGCAGACGGGCTCGTAAAGCTTTACCAGCATCCGGCTTATGGGGTGCCTCTCCTCGGCGTAGTACGTGCCCACGAAAGCTTTGGTGGCAAGTTTGGCCAACAACCGCGGCCGGAAGGAAAACGGCTCCATGCGCGCAAAGAGCAGGCGCATGGCGGGGTCCAAGGTGATGGCCAAAAGGGAGGCCAAGGCCATGGTCAGGTTCTTGGAGTAGGCCAGGGGCTTGAAAAGTCGCCCTTCCTGTTCTACCAAAGCAAAAATTGGGGTGAAGGAAACCGCAATCACGAGGAGCGAAAAGAATACCGAGGGACCCACCTCTTGCAAAGCCGAAAGCCGCACCTGGTGAAAGTCTCCAGGTCGGCCTTCCTCCATCCAGCGGTGGATCTTGTTGTAAGCGTTTTCCACCTCGACGATGGCGCCGTCCACCAAAACCCCAATGGAAATGGCAATGCCGGCAAGGGACATGATGTTTACGGTGACGCCCATCCAGTAAAGTGGGATAAAGGCCAAGAGCACAGAAATGGGGATGGTGAAAATCGGGACCAAAGCCGAGGGAATATGCCAGAGGAAAATCAAAATCACCGCGGCAACAATGATCATTTCCACGGTGAGCTCGTGGGTTAAAGTTTTAATGGCCCGCTTAATGAGATCGGAGCGGTCGTACGTGGTGACCACTTCCACCCCTTCCGGCAACGAAGGTTTGAGCTCTTCGAGCTTAGCCTTCACCAGCTTGATGACGTTGAGGGCGTTTTCCCCGTGGCGCATGATCACGATGCCGCCCACGTGGTCCCCAAGGCCGTCCAAATCCGCAACACCACGGCGGATTTCCGGTCCTAGCTCTACCCTGGCAACGTCGGCCAGGCGCACCGGTACCCCTTGCCCTGTGGTTTTGAGCACGATGCTTTCGAAATCGGCAATGCTACGGGCGTAGCCCCTTCCCCGCACCATGTACTCGGCACCGGCAAACTCCAAGAGCCTGCCGCCCACTTCGTTGTTGGCTTGGCGGATGGCTTCCACCACGTCCCGCAAGGGTAATTTATAGGCTGCCAGACGGTTGGGGTCCACGGTAATCTGGTACTGCTTCACGAAACCACCAATGGAAGCCACTTCCGCCACGCCGGGGACCGACTGCAAGGCGTAACGCAAGGTCCAGTCCTGGAAGGCCCGCAGCTCTTCCAGACTGTGTTTGCCTGAGCGGTCCACCAAGGCGTACTGGAAAACCCAGCCCACACCGGTGGCGTCGGGCCCCAACTGGGTGCGCACACCTGGCGGCAGCTGGGGCTGGATTTTGGAGAGGTACTCCAGCACCCGCGACCGGGCCCAGTAAAGGTCGGTGCCATCCTGGAAAATCACGTACACGTAGGAGAAGCCAAAATCCGAGTAGCCGCGAATGGCCTTAACTTTGGGAGCGCCCAGAAGTGCGGTGATGATGGGGTAGGTGACTTGGTCCTCGATGATGTCTGGGGAGCGGTCCCAGCGGGAAAAGACAATGACCTGGGTGTCGGACAAATCAGGGAGGGCGTCCAGACGGATACGTTGGAGGCTTTGCCAAGCAAAAACGCAGCAGGCTACCACCCCCAGCAGCACCAAAATTGGGTTTTCCGCCGAGAACTTAATGATGCGCTTGATCATGGCTTCCTCCCTGGGGTGCCGTGAGGGCAGCGCGCAGCCGCGATTCAGAATCGAGAAGGAACGTGCCTTTGACCACGACCCTTTCGCCGGCAGCCAGGCCCTTGGTGACCAGCGCTTGCCCGCTGGCGCGGCGCACCACAGTGACCTCCCGTGGTGCGAAGAAGCCCGGTTTTTGCTCCACAAACGCAATTTGCCTGGTGCCCGTATCCATCACCGCTGAGTCTGGGATGACCACGCCCGTAAGGGGTGCCGCCATGACCTCCACGTTGGTGTACATGTAAAGCTTGAGCTCAGCGCGCGGGTTAGGAAGCTCCACCCGCACCCGCACCGTGCGGGTTTCTGGGTTCACCGTGGGGTAAATGTAAGTGATAGGTCCCACTAGAGCCGTGCCGGGAAGGTAGGGGAGCGTTACCCGGGTGGGGATACCAAGCTGAAGCATGGCAACTTCCTGTTCGAAAAACTCTGCTTCCACCCAAACCCGCGACACGTCCACCACCATGTACAGCTCTGTGCCCGGTTCCACCCGTTGACCGGCAAAGATCCCCTTGGCGAGCACGTAGCCGGCGGTGGGGGCGCGCAGGGTCACGGTGCGCGACGGGGTTCCTGTGGCGTCCAGGTGAGCTAGAAAGTCCTGAGGCACGTCCAAGAGCAACAGCCGCTTGGCTGCTGCTGCTGCCAGCTCGCCAGCGGCTTTTTTGGCTTCCTCTGAGGCTGAGGCGTCCAGACGTTGGGCCAGGGCCTTGGCCCGCACGTATTCCTCCTGGCTGGCCAGAAGCTCAGGAGAGTAGATCTCCAAGAGCAAATCCCCTTGCCTCACGTACTGGCCGGTAAAGTTCACGTAAAGCTTTTCAATCCAGCCCGAAACCTTGGTGTGCACGTGGGTGACCAAACGCTCATCGGGGACGACAGTTCCCACTGCGCGGATGGCTTGCCCAAGGCTGCCAGGGATGGCCACGGCAGTTTGAATTCCGGAGCGGGCAATGCCCTCGGGTTCGAGAAAAACCGGGGCGTAACCCGTTACCCCCTGCGCTGGCGAAGGCTGTAGTTCCTCTGCGTACACCGGCACGTAATCCATGCCCGAGGCGTCCTTCATCGGTACTGGTGAGGTCAGAGTGGGGTCCATGGGGTTGCGGTAGTACAGGAACTTTCTCTCACCGCTGGGAGGAGGCGAGGCCGACGGGGCTTGTGGTTCTGCGGCGGCTTTGGGCACCAGCTTCATGCCGCACTGGGGACAGCGCTGGGGTTTGTCGGAAACAACCTCGGGGTGCATGGGGCAAACGTAGGCGGGGACGGTTGTGGGTGCGGTTTTTTCCTCGATGGGAACCAAGCGCATGCCGCAAATGGGGCAGTCGCCGGGTCTGTCGGCCACGTAGGTGGGGTGCATGGGGCAGTGGTACCGCACCCCGGCGGTTTCTTTGCTGCCACAGGCACCCACAAGCAACAACCCTACCAAGACAAGGGCTCGGGCGCCCTTGGCTAGAGCGTTCATGATGCACCTCCCGTATCTCCTAAAAGCAAGCGAATGCGCGCCCAGGCCGCAAAGGCTTGCGCTTGGCGCTGGGCCAAACCCACCTGCGCTTCCAGCCACACGTTAAAGTCCTCAATGACGGTGGAAAAGTCCACTTGCCCTGTGAGAA
This sequence comes from uncultured Thermoanaerobaculum sp., assembly GCA_937934115.1. Taxonomy (GTDB): domain Bacteria; phylum Acidobacteriota; class Thermoanaerobaculia; order Thermoanaerobaculales; family Thermoanaerobaculaceae; genus Thermoanaerobaculum. The sequence continues at coordinate 95,309 of CALHAH010000006.1, read as the reverse complement.
AGGCTGCGCGGGCTGCGTCTAACGCCGCCACGGCCAAAGGGAGGATCTCTTGTTGGTAGCGTTGCTGTTGTTCCTGGGCGTTGCGCCACGCGGCTAGGTTTTTTTCCATTGCCTCCCGCACCGCTGCCCGCACAGCTGCAAGACGAGCTTGGGCGGCGCTCAGCCGAAGCTGCGCCGCTTGCAGCTGGGGTTTTTGTTTTTGCTCACGCCAAAAAGGCCACTCCAAGCCCACTCCCAAGGTGGCCACGGCGCCAAAACTCCCGCGGCTGCCGAGGCCGGCGGTGGCAAACACATTGGGCTTGAGGTCGTTCTTGGCCACCTCCACTTCCCGGGCGGCGGCAAGCACTTCCGCTTCCAGAACGTGGATTTCGGGTGAACGTTCCCATGCCACATCCGGCCAGTTCTCGGGAAGGGGGAGGTCAGAAGGCAGGTTGCGGACAACCCCCAAGGGGCTGTTCAAAGGCCGGTTACAAAGGCGGTTAAGCATGGCCAGCGCTTCCACTCGCTGGCGCACAAGGTCCGCCTTCCGCTCTTGTAGCCGGGTTTTTACCAAAACTGCCTTCACCGCTGCTTCTTGGGTGGTAAAGCCTGCGGCGTAGCGGGCTTGCGCTGTTTCCTGAAGCACCTGCACGAGGTCCAGGGCTTGTTCCAGTTTTTCCAGCTCCGAATCAAGGGCGTAAAGTTGGGCGTACGTTTCGCGAATGGCCGCCACCATCTGCGCTTGTAGGCGTACCAACTCAGCTTCGCGTACGACCGTTTCCGCCTGGGCCTGTTGCTTTCGGGATGAGAGTTTTCCTGGGTAGCGCAGGTCCTGCCGCACGGTCACGCCCAGCATGGACATTTCTTCCTTGCCCACGGTAAAGCGGGGAAAGCGAGCATCGCTGAGCATGAATTCCACCATGGGGTCCGGCAGGGTGCCGGCGGGTATCTCGTTAACTTTGGCTTCAGCTAGGAGCAGGCGCACTTCCTCCAAGCTAGGGTTAACGGCCAAAGCCTCGCGCACTAGCTCCTCCACGGTGGGTGCCGCCTGCGCCCAGAGGTGGCAAGGGAGCAGCAGGACAATCACTGGCAATGCTTTTCCCATAGGGCCTCCCAAGGCAAATTCATTGGCAGTAAAACGCAAATAAGGTGGAGTTGCAAGAGAGGTGTGGGTCGCGCTAACAGCGAAAAACGCAGGTGAGGACGTAAACAGCAGCAGCAAGCTGGAAAGCCCGAGGCAAGGGTTTTGCCGGGGAAGAATCGACAACTAAAGGCTTTGAAGTCTCCGGGTGCAGCTCAGCCTGGAGTGCCGGTGCTTCCACCGCTCTGCGGCTGAGCTCGGCGGGCTTGGGCTCATAAGGACCGGCGGTACAGGGGCAGGAGGGCAGGTCGCCGCAGCAGCAGCCAGCCGGTTGACAGTGGGGTAAAGCCGCTGACGTTGCCAGCTGCGGCATCACAAGGAGCAGCAGCAGTCCGAAGATCGTGACTCCCCGCACGCTCGTTACTTTGCCACGGTTTCCGCTGGTGTTACAACTTCAGGGTTTTCAGTGGTTGTCTTTGGGCTGCTGCATTTGGTGTTTCCCCGCGACTGTTACGCGTCACCACCTTGGCAGGAAACGGGTTTTGCTGATGAGCCCTCGGGCACCTGCAGCGTACCCAAAGGAAATTGAGTCTTTCGTAGAACTTGACAAGCGGGGCCGGCTGTCGGAACCTAGCTGTGAAAACGCGGATGGAGGAGGCACCTATGCGCGCGTATCTCATCTTTACCGGTTCCGGGCCTATCCTGGTGCTCACCACGTACCCTTCGGTCACCGACAGCCGCTTTGTGGAAAAACTCAAGGCCAAGGGTATAAAGAAGTTTTTGGCTTACGAGGTGCCGCTGGAACGAACCCGGCAACTTTACGGCGCCCCTTTTGAGGTGGTGGCAGCCGATCTGGGGGGAAGAGAAGACGTGCGGGTGCTTGACTTCAACGGGCACCACATTTTTGCCAACTTCAGCTTGCGGGAGCTCGGAGAAGCTATCCACTACGAGGAACCAGAAGCAAACGAGGGCCGGAGGCGGTAAGTTCCAGGCCCACCTGGGTAAAAAGCAGGGGGAGGCGGGCCAGGGACAGTCCTACCACCGCTTGCACGTTGCCTTCCACGCGCTCCACAAACACCGCTGCTTGTCCCTGAAGCGCGTAAGCACCAGCTTTGTCCCGCCACTCGTGGCCGGCCAGGTACCAGTCGAGAAGCACCAGGGGGAAGGCTGCAAACGTCACCTTTACCACGTCCAGGAAAGTAGCGCTTTTGCCGGCAAAGAAGAGCGCCAGGGCCGTGGCCACCAGGTGGGTTTTGCCTCGCAAGGAGAGGAGCATTTTCCTGGCATCATCGGCGTTTTTGGGTTTGCCCAAGATTCGGCCGTCGCTAACCACCACCGTGTCCCCGGCCAAAACTGGCAAGCCTGGGAAATGTTCCTGCGCAGCCGCCGCTTTGCTCCGAGCCAAGCGCAGGGGCACGGTGACGGGGGGCTCGTTGGCCTGCGGGGATTCGTCCACCTCCACGGGAGCAGCAATGAGCTCCAACCCCAAACGTCCCAACAGCTCCCGCCGCCGAGGGGACGCTGAGGCCAAAACCAAGGGGAGTCCTTGCTTCACTGGGATGGGCTGATCTTCCTTACAACCACCACGGATCTTTGGCAGTCCACCACTTCCACCTCGCTGCCCGCGGGAATTGGCTCCTCCCCGTCGCTTTGGGCAGCTAAAACCGCAGCGGAGTCCCCCGTTTGCAAACGAATTTGCCCGTAGCCACCGGGCGGGATCTCTCGCACCACCGTGGCCGTCCGTCGGTCCACCGGCGGAGGGCAGGGGAGACGCAGAAGCCACCGGCAAACCAGCCAACAAAAAAGGCCCACAGCCAGGGCCGAGATGAGCACCGCGTGCCACGGGTACCGACCCCAAGAGACCAGAATCAGGCCTGCACCGCCAAAGGCTGCCAGCCCTACGCCCAGCCGGGCTACGTGGACTTGCCTGCGATGGCGTGTCAGCTCCGCGCGGGGTACCGCCACATGGCCACGGGGGAGGCTTTCCAAGATCCCAAAAATAGCCGCCAAAACCAAGCCGACAAGGATGGCGGCTAGAAAGAAAAAGCCCCAAGTCACAGGGTCAGTGTAACAGAGGTCCGGTCAAGGGGCCACCGTGGCCTCCTTTGACGGGCCATCGCCAACGACCCGCGGAATGGGGGTGGGAACGCCGTAGCGATCCACGTTAACGTAGGTAATTACCGCTTCCGTTACCCGGCGCCCTTCGCCAATGGCGCCAGGCGGGGCAGCTTCCACGGTCACCTTTACGGTGATGGAGGTTTTGCCAATGCGTACCAGCTCGCCGTAAAAGGAAACCAGGTCTCCTACGTATACTGGGGCGTGGAAGACGACCTTGTCCATGGCCACGGTCACCACCCGCGTGGCCCCGTGTTGATGCGCCACCACAGCTCCCGCTTGGTCAATGTACGCCAAAATAACCCCACCGAAGATGGTGCCGTGGGGGTTGGTGTCCCGGGGAAGCAACGTGACTCGGATCGCTGGTTCTCGCTCACCCATGCCTGAGAACTTTAGCAGCATTCGCGCCTGTGGTAGCGTTGATGCGTGGAAAAGAGGGGGTGCCATGAAACGCCTCGCATCGCTTCTTTGTTTTTGGCTCGCATACCCACTGGGGGCGCAATCGGGGGACTCGGTGCTTTGGGATGTATTTCGCACCCAACTGGAACTGGAAAAGCGCCTGATTTCAGCGGAGCTTTCACAGCTGGAGCGGGGGCAAGAAGAGCTTCGCCTGGCTTGCGATCGCATGCTGCGTCTTGCCGATGATTTGCTGCGAGCGCAACGAGACGGCGAAGACGCGGCCACACTCACTTCGCGTTCCAGCGACTTGCGGCGGGCGGAAGCAGAGGTGGCGGCGCTTATGGCCGGGGCCCAACAGTTGCGGACCACCATCGTTGCCCGGCGAGCGGTCATCGAGCAGCTGGCGGCGGAGGTAAAACGGTTGGAGGAAGCCTTGCAAACCGCCGGCGATGACCTTTCCGGGAGGTGGCACGTAGCCATCGAACCAGGTGGCCTGAAGGGCACCTTCGACTTGCGGCTGTTTGGAACCTTGGTGTCGGGGGTTTACGATTTGGCCGGTGGTTGGAAAGGGTCGCTGCGCGGTACCCTCGTAGGTAACACCGTGCGGCTGGAACGCATTGACTCGCAACTGGGGTTTGTGGCGGTTTATACTGGCCGCCTGGAGGTCCGGGGCGGGGAGCGCCGAATCGAAGGGACGTGGCAAGCCACAAACTTGGCGGCGGGGTTGCCCAGTGGGGGTACCTGGTTGGGCCAGAGAGAGGCAAAAAAGTAGCGGCGTCGCACGGAGGAATTGGGGGAAAGCATGGATGCGCAACTGATCAAGGGAGCCCTGGCGGGAGTTCTGGTGGGCTTTTTTGTAGGTTACGTGGTGGGGGAGCGTCAGGCAAGGCCGGCGTTTTCGGATCCTCACGCCGGGGTACCGGGAGCTCCGCCGCTTTCCGGGCAGCCACAGCCACCCCAGGGCGGGCGTACGACGGTTACCGGTAATCCACAGCTTATGGAGCAACTCAGAGCCGTGGAGCAACTTTTGGAGAAAGACCCCAACAACTACGAGCACTTGGTGCAGGCCGGGAACCTGCTTTACGACCTCAACAATTTCCTCCGTGCCATTGACTACTACGAGCGGGCTCGGACCATACGGGACGATTCGCCGGACGTACTGACCGACCTGGGGGTGTGCTACCGGGAAATCGGAAATTATCAAAAGGCCTTGGAACTCTTCGCCAAGGCCGCAGATCTCCAGCCGGGGCACTGGCAATCTCGCTACAACGCTGTGGTGGTGCGGCTTTTTGACCTTAACGACGCAGCGGGGGCGCAGGTGGAGCTAGATAAACTCAAGGCTCTGAACAACCCGCAAGTGCCCGACCTTTCAGCTTTGCAAGGGGAGATTGCACAACGTCTGGGCTCACAGTCCAATTAGGTCTTCTGCTGGTTCTGTACCTGGTGTGGCGAGTTGCAGTGATCGTCGGCCACCGCCACCAGGCGGAGCACGACCGGTTGCGTAATGGGTTTTTTGAAGCTCGTGGCGTTTGCCAACGGTGTGGCGCACGGCGGCCCGCGGCAGCGCTGACGATCAAGGGCTTCGGGCCGTGGGCGAAGTTGGTGTGCCGCGACGGGTGCCAGGGGAAGGAAACGTGAACCGGGAAGTCAAGCTGCGGGCCGAATTGGTGGCGGTGGGAGAACGCCTTTACCGCGCGGGATTGCTGCGGGCGGGTGAGGGGAACTTTTCGGCGCGCTTGGATGCCGCTACGTTTTTACTTACACCCCGGGACTGCAATAAAGGCTTGCTGCAAAGTTGGGAGCTGGTACGGGCCCCGCTGGCTGGTGATTTGCCGGCCACGGCCTCTTCCGAGGGGCTTTTGCACCAAGCCATCTTGCGAACGGATCCGTCGGTGGGGGCGGTATTGCACGCCCACCTCCCCTGGGTTTTGCGTGCCCTCGGTTGTGGGCAAGGGCTGTCAACGTCGGCGCTCAAGGAAGCTGGGAGCTTGCGCCTGGTAGTTCTTCGGGACTTGCCCCCCGGCTCGCAAGCCCTGGCGGAAGCTGCTGCCGCCGCCGTGGCTCGTGGCAACGTGCTGCTTTTACCGACTCACGGCGTGGTGGTGGTGGGGACTTCTGTGCAGGAGGCCCTCTGGCGTTTGGAAACCACCGAGCTTGTGGCTTTTGTTTCCCAGAAAGGCGTGCCCCATGTCTGATGCCACCCTGTTCCCGGAGGAGACGGCGTTTCCCCCTGGCACGCCATTGGCCGAACGGATGCGTCCCAGGAGCCTGGATGAGGTGATGGGCCAAGAGGAGGTGGTAGCGGTTTTGAAGGGCTTTTTGGCGCGGGGCGAGCTCCCCTCTTTGGTGTTTTGGGGTCCTCCCGGCTGCGGCAAAACCACCATTGCGCGCCTGCTTTCGGTACACATCAACGCCCAGTTCGTGAGCTTCTCGGCGGTTTTATCTGGGGTAAAGGAAGCGAAGGCTGTTATGGACGAGGCCAAGCGGTTGCGGCAAGCGACGGGACGCAAGACGGTGCTTTTCGTAGACGAGGTGCATCGCTTTAACAAGGCGCAGCAGGATGCCTTTTTGCCTTTTTTGGAAACTGGGGACATCGTGCTGGTGGGCGCCACCACCGAGAACCCGTCTTTTGAGCTCAACCGCGCGTTGCTTTCCAGGGTCAAGGTTTACGTGCTCAAACCGCTTCCCCCCGAGGTCATGGAAGCGTTGCTGCGCAAAGCGTTGGCGGACCGGGAGCGGGGTTTGGGACTTATGGATCTTACGCTGGACGAGGAGGCGCTTGCCCGAATTGTCTCTTTGGCCGCCGGTGACGCGCGGGTGGCGTACACGCTTTTGGAACTGGCGGCTGAACTGGCGGGGCCACGGGGGGTGGTGAGTCCCCAGCTGGTGGCACGGGTGGCGCAACGGCGTTTAGCCCCTTACGACAAGGAAGGGGAAGAGCACTACAACCTTATTTCGGCGTTGCACAAGTCCATCCGCAATTCCGATCCCGATGCGGCGCTTTACTGGCTGGCCAGGATGCTGGAGGGCGGGGCTGATCCCCGCTTCATTGCTCGTCGCCTATTGCGGGTGGCCAGCGAGGACGTGGGCCTTGCTGATCCCCGCGCGCTGGAGCAGGCGGCCGCTGCGGCCTTGGCCGTGGAGCACGTGGGTTTGCCCGAGTGCGATTTGGCCTTAGCGCAACTGGCGGTGTACTTGGCTTTAGCTCCCAAGTCCAACGCGTTGTATACGGGTTACGGCAAGGCGCGGGAAGTTGTGCAACAACAGGAGCCCTACCCCGTCCCCCTGCATTTGCGCAACCCAGTGACGTCGCTTATGGTGAGCTGGGGTTACGGCAGAGGCTACGTTTATGCCCACGACACGGAGGAGAAAGTAGCAGCCATGGAGTGCTTGCCGCAGGAGCTAACTGGAACGAAGTTTTACCAGCCCACTGGCGAGGGCTTCGAGCAGCGGATTCGCACAAGATTGGGAGAAATTGCGCGTCGGAAGGCCAAATATGGCGCAAAGAAAAAAGACCAGTCCTAGCCACTGGTTAGAAGAGCTAGACCAAAAACTTCTAGAGAGCTACCGGCAGACGTGGGAAACCGGCGCCGCCGTGGCTGGGCCGTACCTGGCATGTGGGCTGGGTTGCACGGAATGCTGTGTGGGAGTTTTTGAAATTACCGCCCTTGATGCCTTCCGCTTGCGTCGGGGATTGGCGGTTCTTGCCACCAGGGATCCACAACTGGCCTCAGAAGTTAGGGCACGCGCGCAACAGCAGTGGCGTCTGTTGCAGGAGCATTTCCCTGGGGACAAAACCAGCGGGGCATTGGTTGCCAGCGACGACGCCCGGGAGGCTTTTTGCCAGGCCTTTGCCTCCCTGCCTTGCCCGGTTTTGCAACCTTCCACCGGCCGCTGTTTACTTTACGAAGCCCGGCCCCTTGCCTGCCGAAGCTTTGGTTTGCCCTGCCGTTGGGGTACTGAGGTGCTGCCGCCTTGCCACCTCAACTTCCGTGGGGCAAGGCCAGAAGAGGTAGCAGCAGCTACCGTGTTGTGGGATCCTCAGGACCTGGAGGGGGCCATACTGCACGCTTTGGGGCACCCTCCGGACACCGTGGTGGCGGCAGCTTTGAGCCTGGACGCCGATGATGTGGTGTCCCGGGAATAGCTCATTTGCTTTTTTGTGTTGTTACGCACAGACTTTTGGTTTTGGAGGGCGAGGGGGACGTGACCAACGAGGAGATGCTTGTAGAAAGGCTGATCCAGGCGCTTAGAGCCCACGGCCATTCCATCACTTCGCAACGGGTGATGATTTTTCGAGCGCTGGCCCGACGCCGCGATCACCCAACGGCCGAAGCCCTTTATGAACAGCTGCAGCGTGAGCAAGCGCCGGATTTGTCATTGGCGACCGTATACAAAAACCTGCACGTTTTTGAGGAAATTGGCCTCGCCCGGGCGGTGGCCAGTCCCGACGGCCGGGCTCGGTTCGATGTGCCTCTAGTACCGCATCACCACCTCTTTTGCACCCGGTGCGGGGCTATGGTGGACATCGACGATGGCGTACGGGTGGAAATTGAACCCCACTTGGAAGAAGAAACCGGTTTCCGCGTGACAGGGGTGGAGCTGGTGTTGGAGGGGGTATGCCCTCCCTGCCAGGGAAAACCGGCCAAAACCCGCCTTTGGCGGCAGGCCACCCGCTCCGTGAGGAGTTCATCGTAAGCTGGCCGCCACTTTCTTAGCCTCGGCAATACAAGCGTTTACCGCGACCCCGCCATAGGCGTTGCCGGTGAGGTAAAGTCCGCGGAGCTGGGAGGAGGCCTCCGCCAGCACTTTAAGACGCCGAGGGTGACCCAGGGTGTACTGGGGGATGCCCTCGGGGTGACGGAACACACGCACCAAATCCGGGTCCGAGTCCCCTCCGAGAATGGCGTGAAGCTCCCGGCGCACCAGCCGCAAAAGCTCGTCGTCGCTGAAGGCTATGACCTCCGGCTGACGCGCACCACCCAAAATCGTGCGCAAAAGCACGGTACCTTCCGGTGCTTGGTGCGGAAAAATGGAATGGCAAAACAGAGTACCCAGGATTTGCCGCGGCTCCCGGGAGGGCACCAAAAAGCCAAAACCCGAAAGCGGATGGGCAAAGGGCTGCGGCGATTTGTACGCGGTGATGACCACAACCACTGGCGGTAAGGGGATCTCACGGAGAGCGGCCACGGCTTGGGGTGGGAAAAGCTCCCCAAGAAGAGTGCACGCCTTGGGGGGCGGCACCGTGACCACCAGGTTCCGAGCCACCAGCTGGGTTCCATCGTGCAAGCTGACTTGCCACGGGCAGGTACTCGCATCTTGGTAGTGCACCTTTGCTACCGGGCTTTTTAGGCGGAGGCTTTGGCCAAGCGCGGCCGCTAAGCGGTCCGTAAGCTCCTGCATCCCATCCACAAAAGTGGTGAGTGTCCCCCCCGGACCTGCCGGGCCACCGCCGCTCTTCTTCCTGTTCGCAAGCATGGCCCGCGTGAGAGAGCCGTACGTACGTTCCATCATCGCCATTTTTGGGAAGGTGGCGGAAAGGGAGAGTTCTTCGGCACGGCCGGCGAAAACGCCAGTGACCATAGCGTCTACCAGTACCTCTGCTGCTTCCTTGCCAATGCGTCGGCGAGCAAAGGAAAGCACCGACTCGTCCTCGGCATGTCCCCGGGGCACGAAGGGTTCGCAAAGCACGCGGAGCTTTCCACGGAGAGAAAGCACGTCCGAGATGAAGAACGCCGGTGGCGAAAGCGGCACCTTGCGCAGCGTGCCCTGGCGCAGGATGAAGCGATCCGCCGCTTTTGGGCTTGCTTTTACCAGCCGGTGTTCAAGACCTAAAAGGCGCACCAGCTCCAGGGTTTCCGGCACGTTGTCCAAAAACCCCTGGGGTCCCCACTCGCAGCAAAACCCTTCTTCCCAGTGGGTGCGGATCTTGCCACCGGCCTGTGACCCTTCTTCCAGCACCAGCACCGATTTTCCCGCGTGGCTGGCAAAAAAAGCCACTGATAAACCGGAAATACCACCACCAATAACGATGCAATCCCGTGCCGTTTTCAGATCACTCATACGGTTCGCGAATAAATACCTCTGCCGCTTTCGCGGCGCAAGTAGGTGTCAAAGGGCATACAGATGTTGCGGATAAAAATGCGGCCCTGCGGAAGCACGGTGATGCCTTCACTGGAAAGTTCCACAAGGCCGTCCTCCACGAAAGGAGAAAGCTCCTCCAGTTCGCGAGCAAAGAAAACTTCGGGATCCACAGAAAAGCGCTGGCGCACCCAGGAGAAGGGCAAGGAAAAGGTGCAAATAAGCTTACGGATCACCGCACCCCTAAGTTCGTCTTCAGCGCTGCGCCAAATGCCTCGCTCCACTGCAAATTCGCCGAGTTTGACGGTGCGCTGGTAACGGGCCAAGATTTTCTCGTTTTGCACGTACGCGCCGGCCACGTCGCCAATGGAGGTAAGCCCCACACCAATGAGGTCACTGGCGGGCAGGACGGTGTAGCCCATGAAGTTACGGTGCAAGGTTCCGGCGTCCAAGGCCCGGGAAAGCTCGTCGTTGGGCTTGGCAAAGTGGTCCATGCCGATAAAGCGGTAGCCCGCCTTCATGAAAACCTGGGCGGCGGCGGCAAAAATCGCGAACTTGGCAAAACCCTTGGGTAGAGGCATGGCCTCCAGAGCCTTTTGGTGAGGCTTAATCCACGGCACGTGGGCGTAGGAGAAAATGGCCACCCGATCCGGGGAAAGCTCATCCACCACCTTTTGTGCCGTGAGAGCAAAGCTTTCTGGGGTTTGGTAGGGGAGGCCGTACATAAGGTCAATGTTGACCGAAGCAAAACCCAGCTTTCGGGCCTTGTCCACCATAGCCTTGGTAAGCTCTAAGCTTTGCAGCCTGCGTACCGCCTGTTGCACCTGCGGGTTGACGTCTTGAAGGCCCATGGAGATGCGGTTAAAACCGAGCTCACGCAGGACCTGAAGGTGTTCAAAGGTGGTCACGCAAGGGTCCACCTCCAGGGCAATTTCCGCATTGGGCAAAAAGGTGAAGCGGGCCGCAATGGCTTGGAAGAGGCGAGCGCACTGGGCGGGAGTTAAGTACGTGGGCGTGCCGCCTCCCCAGTGCATTTGCGAAAGACCGCGCCTTTCTCCTAAAGCTTGCCCTAAAAGCTCCAGCTCAGCAGTGACGGCCTCGAGGTAGGCTTCCTCTGGACCCCGGTGGGGCGAGATCACGATGTTGCAGCCGCAGTACGTACAACGAGCTTCGCAAAAGGGGACGTGTACGTAAAGGGAAAGCGGCTCGGCCTCCCGTTGGGCCGCCAAACTCAAAGCTTTTCGGTAGTCCTGTGCGGTGAAGCTGGTGGCAAACTGCGGGGCGGTGGGGTAGGAGGTGTAGCGTGGGCCTGGACGATCGTACTTAGCAATGAGCTCCGGGGTGATCGCCGAAAAATCAACTTCTTGCAGGTGCGCCGGTGCCGTTAAAGGAAAAGAAGGCTGGGGCTTCATGGGTTCTCCTGGATGGCAGTAAGGAACGCTTCCACGCCGGCAATGGGGGTGTCCGGCCAAATGCCGTGACCGAGGTTGGCAATGTAACCCACCTCCGGGGCGCGCTGCAGCATGGCCTTGGTATGGCGTTTCACCTCCGTTTCTGAGGCAAACAGCACCGCCGGATCCAGGTTCCCTTGCACGACCTTACCGGTAAGCCGCGCGGCCTTTCTGAGATCGGTCCGCCAGTCCACGCTCACCACCTCCAGGGGAAGCGCGGCCACCGTGCGGAGAAGGTGGGATCCGTGGCCAAGGTAAAGGATCCTGGGGACGCCTAAACCTTCCAGGCTCCGGAAGAGTCTTTCCAGGGCTGGCACCACCAGCTCTTGGTACTGCTCCGGGGGCAAAACCCCTGCCCAGGAGTCGAACACCTGCACGGCTTGGGCTCCCGCCGCCACCTGAAATGCCACGTACTCTCCCATGGCGTGCGCAAGGGTGGAAAGCAGCTTCTGCAGCTGGGAAGGCCAGCGGTGAGCGGCTATTCTGGCCTTGGTCCAGTCACTGCTCCCGCGTGCTTCCAAAAGGTAGCAGGCCAAAGTCCACGGCGCCCCGCAAAAACCGATGAGCGCCACCTCTGGGGGCAGCGCTTGCCGCACGATTCTTAAGGCCTGGGCCACGGGCTCCATGGATTCCCAGCTGGCCGGGGCCTGAAGTTCGGCCCAATCCTCCGGGCCCGCGAAAGCTTGGGCGAGGCGCGGTCCACCGTTGTCGGGAAACTGGAAGCTGACACCCAAAGCTTGCAGTGGAAGAAGGATGTCGGAAAAGATAATGGCCGCATCCAGGGGAAAACGACGCAAAGGTTGCAGAGTGGCTTCGGCAGCCAGTTCGGGGTTCGTGCACAACGTCAAGAACGAGCCCGCCTTTTCCCGCAGGGCGCGGTACTCCGGGAGGTAGCGGCCCGCTTGCCGCATGATCCACACCGGTGGGCGATCCACCTTTTGCTTGCGGCAAGCAGCCAAGAAGCGGTTCACCACGAAACCTCCTGCAAGGCTCCTTGCAACGCTTGGGCAGTGCGCGCCAGGTCGTCGCTATTGTGGGCCAAGGACAGGAACCCCACCTCGTAGGCTGAAGGCGCCAGGTACACGCCGCGCTGCAGGAGAGCACGGTGCACGGTGCGGTAGCGCTCCGCGGCCTGGGGGGCGATGGCCTCGAAGCGCCGTGGCGCGGGGGAAGAATCCAGGTAAAGCCAGAAGATAGAACCGAGGCGCACCAGCTGGCCGCGCCCCGCGAGGATGGGGTTTAGGGCCTTTTCCAGTTCCTGGCCAAGCTTTTCGAGCTTTTCCCATCCGTTTTCCCGCTCCAAAACCCGCAACGTGGCAAGACCCGCCGCCATCGCCACCGGGTTTCCGGACAGGGTCCCCGCTTGGTACACAGGGCCCAAAGGTGCCACGTGCTCCATGATCTCCCGGCGCCCGCCAAAGGCCCCCACCGGCATGCCGCCACCAATAACCTTGCCGAAGGTGGCCAAGTCCGGCGTGATGCCGAAAAGCTCCGCAGCCCCACCCCGCGCCACACGAAAGCCGGAAATCACCTCGTCGAAAATGAGGAGAGCCCCCCAGGTCCGGCAAAGATCGGCAAGCTTTGCAAGGAACGCTCGCCGTTGCACCAGTAGCCCGGCGTTGGCGGGAACGGGCTCAATAATGGCGCAGGCAAGCTGCGAGCCGTTTCGGGCAAAAGCCTCTTCCAGTGCCTTTTCGTCGTCCAAAGGCACTACCACCGTAAGCTCGGCCAGGGCTGCAGGCACGCCGGCCGAAGAAGGGGTGCCAAAAGTTGCCAGCCCGGAACCGGCTTTAACCAGGAGCGAGTCAGAGTGGCCGTGGTAGCAGCCTTCAAACTTCAGGATGCGCGGCCGTCCGGTAAACCCCCGGGCCAAACGAACGGCAGCCATGACTGCTTCGGTCCCCGAGGATACAAAGCGCACCTGCTGGCATCCGGGGTACAAAGCCACCACCTTCTCGGCCAACAGCACTTCTTCTTCGCAGGGGGCACCGAAGGAAAGCCCCCGTTCCGCGGTGCGCGTGACTGCCTCCACCACTTCCGGGTGGGCGTGACCCAGGATTAACGGTCCCCACGACATCACGTAGTCCACGAAGCTGTTACCGTCTACATCGGTAAACCGGCTGCCTTGACCTTGGTGGTAGAAAAGAGGCGTGCCACCCACCGCGCGAAAGGCCCGCACGGGGGAGTTGACGCCGCCGGGTATGAGCTCGCAGGCTCGCCTGTAAAGCGCTTCTGACCTCGTAGTTTGCATGGTGCCCCTCACAACCAACCGTTGGCCAACACTTCCCGAGCGTGGTAGGTGATGATGATGTCCGCTCCCGCCCGGCGAAAAGCGTGGAGGTTCTCCATCACTACCGCCCTCTCGTCAATCCAGCCCCTTTGCGCTGCGGCTTTTACCATGGAGTACTCACCGGAAACGTTGTAGACGGCCACGGGCTGCACAAAGTTTTCCTTGAGCTCGCGAACCACGTCCAAATAGGCAAGCCCTGGCTTCACCATGAGGATATCGGCCCCTTCCGCCACGTCCAGCTCTGCCTCCCAAAGGGCCTCCCGCCGGTTGCGGGCGTCCATTTGGTAGGACTTGCGATCCCCAAACTGCGGGGCCGAGTGAGCTGCTTCGCGGAAGGGCCCGTAGTACCCAGAGGCGTACTTCACCGAGTAGCTCATGATGGGGGTGTCCACAAACCCCTCTTCGTCCAAAAGCTCGCGAATGGCGGCCACTCTCCCGTCCATCATGTCAGAGGGAGCCACCACGTCGGCGCCGGCCCGCGCGTGGGCCAGGGCCATGCGGGCCAGATGCTCCAGAGTAGGGTCATTGACCACCTTGCCGTTTTGAACCAGCCCGCAGTGCCCGTGGTCGGTGTACGCGCACAGGCAGACGTCGGTAATCACCAGAAGGTCAGAGCCAAAGCGTCTTTTGAGGGCGGTTACCGCTTGGGGGATGAGGGCGTTTTCGTCGTAGGCGCCGCGGCCATCCGGGTACTTTGGCTCGTCGTCCCCACTAACCCCAAACAGCAACACGGAGCGGATGCCCAACTTCAAATCCTCTTCCACGGTTTTAAGGAGCGGTTCAACGCCTTGCCGCTGAATTCCCGGCATGGCCGCGATATCTTCCACGCCTTTTGGATCCCGGAGCACGAAGTGTGGCATGACGAAGAGCTTGGGATCCAAGCGCGCTTCCGCCACCAAATCTCGAAGCACGGGGTTGAAACGCAGCCTTCGCGGACGGTTTACAAGATCTGACATAGCGCCTCCTTTAAGCCTTTGGGGTTTGGCTGGGGCAAAACCGTAAAGGCTAACCCCAGCTTTTGCAGTTCTTGCGCGGTGGTAGGTCCCCACGCCAGGTGGGGCACCGAGGAGAATTGCCCTTGCGTTGCCTGCCAGTAGTAGACGGCCGCCCGGGGGGAGGTGAGGACTACGGCCTTGGGAGGTTGGCTGGGCAAGGCGGGGAGTTCCCAAGGCGGCGTGGGTTCCATGGCGTAAACGGGAAGGGGGAAGACCGAAAAGCCAGCGTTTTTCAAAACCACGACCAGCTCCTCACGGTGCTCCCTGCCGCAGGGAAAAACGATACCCACCGACGGAGAGAAGTGGCGGCCAATGGTTTCGGCCAGGGCTGCCCCACCTACGTTGCCAACCAAAGACACCGAAAGCCCCACCTCGCGGCAGGCGGCGGCCGTAGCTTCGCCCACCGCCGCCACGGGTAGGTGGGCAAAAGCCGGGCCCAACCCACGTTCCTTTGCCTGCTTAAGGAAGGCACGCGGAGCATGACGGCTCGTGAAGGCCAGCACGCCCAGCTCCTTAAGGTGGGCAGTTACGTTTTCCCAAGCTTGCGCGTCCTCCCAGGGGGCCAAGCGCAAAACGGGGAAAGGCACGAGCCTGAGACCATCCGGAAGCCAGGGCAGGAGCTCGGGTACATCGTGGGCTTCGCGGGTAATGAGGACCCAGCTTTTCACCGCTACCCCTTCTGCAAAAAAACCTGCACAACCTTAAAAGCGGCTGCCTCGGGGCTGGTGTCACGAGCCTCGGTCCGGCGTAAGGAGATGAGCGAAAGGCTCGGGGTTAGGGCTCCCAGGGCCGCGCGCAGGAAAAAGGAGCCGTTTTGCACCTGACAGTAGGCTGCCAACGGGATGTGGCACCCTCCGCCTAACCCCACCAGGACTTGGCGTTCCGCTTGAACTTCTTGAGCCAGCAGCGGTTCGTGGATGGTTGCCACCAGCTCCCGGGTGGAGGCATCGTCGGCCCGCACTTCGACCCCCAAAGCGCCTTGTGCCGGCGCAGGGAGCAGCACCTCCAACGGCAGCTTGCGCGCCACCAGGTGGGAAAGGTCCAAACCTAGCCGGTGCACTCCCGCGTACGCCAGCAGGATGGCGTCGTACTGCCCGTCCCGGAGCTTGCGCACGCGGGTGGGCACGTTGCCGCGCAAGGGCTGAACCCGCACATCCGGCTGCCAAGCTAAAAGCTGCGCCGTGCGCCGCAGGGAGGAGGTCCCCACCACGGCTTTGGGCGCCAAACCCAAAGGCCCGTCGCCGATAGCCTCTGGCCGCAAAAGCAAAAGCTCGGCAGGGTCTTCCCGTAAGCAGACAGCCCCCAACACCAAACCCTCCGGCTCCACCGTGGGCAGGTCCTTGAGGGAATGCACCACCAAATCCACTTCTCCCTGCAGAAGCGCCTGTTGTAGCTCCTTGGTAAAAAAACCGCTCCCGCCCACCTCATGGAGTGCCCGGCTGCGGTCACGATCGCCGGCGGTGTGGATGATGACCAGCTGGCTGTGCACCCCGGTTCTTGCCACCAGAAGTTCGGCTACCTTCCGTGCCTGCCAAAGCGCCAGATCGGAGCCGCGGGTGCCAATGCGCAACGTCTTAGGCATGCTCGCCGCTCACCGCCGAAAGGAACGTTTCTACCGCTTGGGGGGAGTGGGTGAAGGCCACCTCCCGCAAGCCTTTCATGGGAGCGCGTACCAACCTTTGCGCCAACCGCTCCGCCAACGCGTCCAAGAAATCCTGAGGGAGAGTGCCGTGGCCATTGGAAAAGGCCTGTTGCAGCTCCCAGCGAGCCGACTGGTAAAAGACCTGCCGCAGCGCCTTGGCTACCGGCGCAAGGTCGTGTTCCAGCATTTCTTGACTCCATTGCTCAAGCTGCTGGCGGATGATCTCCTCGGCTTTTGCCACTTCCGCGGCTCGCGCTTGGCGATTAGCTTCTGATTCCGCGCGCAGAGTTGTTTGGTTAACAAGCGTGATCCCCGGCACGACAGCACAGGAAGGCTCGGCGTTGGCAGGCAAGCCAAGGTCCACGATGAGGGCAGGGCTAAGGCGGGTGGCAAAGACCTCGGTCAAAATGGGGTTTTCACTGGCCACGGCCAGCACCACCACGGAAAAGGCGTTGCTGCTTTGAAAAAAAGTGGCCAAAGGCTGAAACACGCCGCCTATACGTTGGGCTAGCGCCTCGCCGCGTTCCACGGACCGGTTGCACACCACGATGTTTCGAGCACTGTCGATCTTTTTTACCAAACTTGCGGCGGCTGTGGCCATCTCACCGGCCCCCACGATGGCCACCGCACGGCTATCCTGTGCTAAGCGCTCCTTGATGATGTTTCTCGCCAGGGACACCAGGGAAGTGGCACCCTGCGACAGCTTGGTTTCGGTTCGCACCCGCTTGGCGGCGCGAAAGGCTTGACCAAAGAGCGTGTGCAGCTTGGCCTTGGCAAGGCCAGCTCGGGCCGCTTGGCGGAAGGCCTCTTTCACCTGGCCGAGGATTTGGCTTTCCCCCAGCATGAGCGAGTCTAAAGCTGCGCTGACCCTAAAGAGGTGTTGCGCCACTTGGGCTCCTTGGAGGAGAAGGCACCGCGACGAGTCGGGAAGGGAAGCGGCACCACCGGTGCATTCGCCCAACGCTTGCCGTAGGGCTTGGGTAAGGCGGCCGGGACAGAGATCGCCGTCATGAACTAGGTAGAACTCCGTGCGATGGCACGTGGCCAAATAAACCAGTTCGCTGGCGTTAAGCTTTTGGGCTAAGGTGGTGAGGGCTTGAGGCAGCAGTTGCTCCGGAATTCTTGCCTGAGCGACCTCTTGCGGTGTGGCCAGGCGGTGGTTGGTGCCCAGGGCGAAGAGGGTACTCATAGGTCCTCCTCCGCGAACATCATGGGCTCTGCACCGTCACGCGTAAAGGTCTTGTGGTAAAAGTAACGTGTACAAAGTGCCACAATTCTGCAATGTCAAAACCCAATCGCATTTTTGCCTCCTGTTCCGGCTAGAGCCAAGCCATGCCAGAATGCTGGGCGTGGACCTGAGCTGCGTGGCCACGTGTTCCCGGGGTTTGGAAGCGGTGTTGCTCCGCGAGCTGCAGGCTTTGGGCATTGCCGGGCGGGCGCGAACAGGGGCCGTGGCGTTTACCGGCAACTGGCACCAAGTAGCTTGTGCCAACCTCTGGCTGCGCACCGCCGCCCGCGTCCTGATCTTTCTTGCCGGAGGACCGTGCGCGGGACGCGACGACCTTTACAGCGTGGCCTTTGCCTTTCCCTGGGAAGACCTGGTGTGGAACGGAAGCACTGTGGCTGTGCAGGTGGCCGGGAGAAATGCAGCTTTTGCCAACACCCACTTCGCGGCCCTGGTCGTGAAGGACGCTGTGGTTGACCGCTTACGAACGCAGAAGGGCTTCCGACCCTCGGTGGACGTGCACAACCCTGATCTACGGGTGGTGTTGCATTTGGAGGCAGCGGCCTGCGGTTTGTACCTGGACACCTCCGGCGAGCCGCTCAGCCACCGAGGGTATCGGCAAAAAGAGGCGGAGGCCCCGCTTTCCGAATGTTTGGCGGCAGGGCTTTTGCTTTTAGCCGGCTACAACGGCGGACAACCGCTTTTGGATCCCATGTGCGGTTCGGGAACCATAGTGGTGGAAGCGGCCCTCATAGCCACAGGAACCCCTCCCGGTTACAAACGGCGCTTTGCCTTTGAGCGATGGCCCTTCGTCACTGCCCGTGCCCTGGCAGAAATTAAGGCCAAGGCTTTGGCGGAAAGAAAAAAGCCGAAAGCTCCAATTGTTGGGCGCGACCTCTCCGCGCATGCTTTGAAGCAAGCTCGCAAAGCGGCAAAGGCAGCGGGGATGGAGACGGTGGTGCGGTGGGAGAAGGGCGATGTACGGGAGCTCCCAAAGGTGGAAGCCGGAACCCTCATCGTCACCAACCCTCCCTACGGCGTGCGGTTGGGAAAGGAGCCGGAGCTTGTGGCGTTGTACCGAAACCTGGGCGATGCGGTAAAAAGGCAAGGAGCGGGCTCCACCCTTTGGTTACTTCTCGGGAACTCCCGCTTGGCGCGGCACGTGGGCCTTAAGCCTGCAAAGAAATTCCAGCTTCACAACGGCCCGCTGCGCTGTCAGTTTTGCTCGTATCCAGTGGTAGAGGGGTCCTTTGGACGGAAAAACCCAGCGTAGCCTCGGCTGCTAAGCTATGGGCATGGCATCACGAGTTGCGGCACTGATTCCGGCGTTCAACTGCAGCGCCACAGTGGGGCCGGTGGTGACCGGCGTTTTGCACCACCTGCCGTTGGTGCTGGTGGTGGACGATGGTTCCAGCGACGATACTGCACAGCGCGCGCGGAATGCGGGCGCCCACGTCTTGCGACTGGAGCAAAACTGCGGCAAGGGCGAGGCCGTTCGTATTGGGCTTCCCTGGCTACTGGCGGGCCCCTGGACCCATATTTTGATGCTTGATGCCGATGGTCAACATGACCCCAACGATATCCCGGCCTTTTTAGCTTTAGCTGACGAGTATGACCTTATCGTAGGCAACCGCTTGCACGACCCTGAGGCCATCCCTCGCAAACGCTTTTGGACCAACTACGTGGGCACTCGCGCTTTAAGCCTTATGACTGGTTTCCCGCTGGAGGATTCCCAGTGTGGTTTTCGCTTGGTTCGCGCTTCGGTTTTGCGGCGCATGGAGCTCATGGGTCGTCGGTACGCGGTGGATACCGAAATCCTGGTGCGGGCCGGGCGCATGAGGGTAGCCTTTGCCCACGTGCCGGTGCGGGTCATCTACAACGGCCAAACTTCCCATTTCCGGCCGCTTTTGGATACCTTGCACATCGTTTTTTCGGCCGTACCCTTTAAGGTGGATGAAAGGCTTCGCCGCTGGGACCCTGGACCAGGGTTTTTTCGCTCTACGGCAGAAACCCTTGCCGTACTGCCGCCCTAAAGCCTAGGCGTTACGTGTGGGGGCCCTGCCAAGGCTTCCCTTGAGAGGTTTTGCAAGAAGGGTTAGGATGAGCTGGCGTGGAAAGGGGATTTTCGCAGTGGGGAGAAGGGCATGGGCTGCGGGTGGTGGTGTCCGGTGGGTCGCGGGGTATTGGACGAGCCATCGTTCTGGCCCTAGTGCACGCAGGCTACGAGGTGGATTTTTTATACCGGCAAAACCAAACTGCAGCGGCGGAGGTGGAAGCGCAGGCGCGGGAGCTGGGCGGTAAGGCTCGGGCGTTCCGCTGCGATGTGTCGCTGGCGGCGGAGGTGGAAAGCTTTTTGGCGCAACTTGTAGAGCCCGTGTACGCGGTGGTGAACAACGCTGCCGTCATTGCCGATGGCACTTTGTTGCTCATGGATGAAGAACGGTGGCGAAGGGTTTTGGACACCGCCTTGACTGGTGCGTACCGCCTCACCCGGGGGTGCCTGCGTTCCATGCTGCACGCCGGCCGCGGTCGAGTGGTCAACATAGGTTCACTCTCCGGGCTGTTGGGCCAGCACGGGCAAAGCAATTACTCCGCAGCCAAAGGGGGGTTGGTGGCCTTCACCAAAGCGTTGGCTCGCGAGGTGGGACGGTACGGGGTGACGGCCAACTGCGTGGTTCCGGGGTGGATTGAAACCGACCTCACGGCTGCCCTGCCCGAAAGCCGAAAGCAACGGGCCAGGGGGTCTGTGCCCATGGCGCGTTTTGGAAAACCGGAGGAAGTGGCATCGGTGGTGCGCTTTTTGCTTTCCCCACAAGCCGCGTACATCACCGGTGCGGTGATCCGGGTAGACGGGGGCCTGGGCGCTTAAAAGGGCTGCAAACTCCCAGGGGTATTCTCTTCCCCCATAAACCGCTTCTGGAAGTGATACGCCAAGCGCAAGGTGATAGCTCCCGGTCGCCCCTCCCCAATGGGCTGTCCGTCTAGGCGGACCACAGGCATGATCAGGGTGGTGGTAGAGGTGATGAAAACCTCGTCGGCACCTTTGAGGTCGGAAAGGGAAACCCAGCGGCGGTGAAAAGGCACAGCAAGTTCTGCACAAAGATCACGCACAGCCCGCAGCGTTACGCCTTCCAGCAACCGGTTCCCGGGCGGAGGGCTGACCACCACGCCTCCCCGCACCACGCAAACGTTGCTGGAGGCCCCTTCGTTGACGTAGCCGTCCTCACCCACAAAGATCGCCTCATGGGCGCCCTTCGCGAGCGCTTGCTTTTTGGCGAGCACGGCCGGCAACAGCATGGTGGTCTTGATATCCCGGCGCTGCCAGCGACTTTCCGGGACGGTTATGGCAGCGATTCCCTGAGAGATGCGATGGGGAGTTGGAAAAGGGAAGGGCCGCAGGTAAGCAAAAAAGCAAGGCTTGGGCGGTGGCGACGGTAGGTGCTCGCGAGCTGCCGTGCCGCCGGTGAGCTGGGCGTAAAGGATGGCCGTGGGGTGAGGTTCCCGCGCCCAGAGCTCCCCTACCATGTGCTCCCACCTGGCCAGGGACGGAACGCCTTCCTCCAGCCCCAGTTCCCGCGCCCCCCGCTGCATCCTCGCCACATGGTCGGCGAGGCGGAAGGGCTTGCCACGTACCACCGCCACTACTTCGTAAAGCGACTCGGAAAATTCCAAGGCGCGATCCTCCAAGGGGACAGAGGCGCCGGCAAAGGGGTGGAAAACGCCGTTCACATAGGCCCAGCGTGGGTTCTCGGTGCTGCTGTTCACGGCGAAATTATAGACCCGCCATGGGTCCAGCGAGAAACCACCACCCGCCTCTTGGCGGCGCAGCTTTGGGCGGATAAACTGCAGCGCGGAGGGCGTAGGCATGGCAGGCATCTTTAAGGCTTACGATGTACGTGGTGTGGTTCCAGAGGAACTTAACGAGGAGCACGCGTACGCCATCGGTTACTTTTTCCCGCGAATTTTGGAAGACGAAGACATGGCCCAAGGGCGGGCAGTGGTTTTGAGTAGGGACATGCGGGAGACCTCGCCGGCTTTAGCTTCCGCGTGTCAAAAGGGGTTGCAGACGGCGGGTTTTGCCGTTTGGGACATCGGCCTTGCCACTACCCCCATGAACTACTTTGCCGTGGGGTTTTTGGGTGCCAGCGGCGGTATTCAAGTAACTGCCTCCCACAACCCTGCTCGCTACAACGGTTTCAAGTTCTCCCGCAGGCAAGCCATTCCCGTAAGCTCGGAAACCGGCATTGGCAAGCTTGAGGAGCTGGTGCGGAGGCAGAGGCCACCGGCGCCACACCCTCAGGGAGAGTATCAAAGCCGCGAAATTTGGCCGGCTTATGAGGCGCATGTGCTGCAATTTTTGCGCTTGCGGCAGCCCCGTTTGAAGGTGGCTGTGGACGTGGCCAACGGCATGGCAACCCTTTACGAGCCCATCTTATCCCAGCTTAACATTGACCTGGTGCCGCTGTTTTTTGGCCTGGACGGTACCTTTCCGAACCACGAAGCTAATCCATTGAAACAAGAAAACCTCCGCTTTTTGCAGGCGGCGGTAGTGGAGCAGGGGTGCGATTTGGGTGTGGCTTTTGACGGCGATGCTGACCGCGCCATGATGGTGGACGAAACGGGAAAGGTGGTTGGAGCTGACCTTGTAACCGCGCTGTTGGCCAGGCCCATTCTCCAGCGCTTTCCGGGCGCCAGCATCGTTTACGACGTACGTTCATCCTGGGCTACCCGCGAAGCCATCCTGGAGGCGGGCGGCGTGCCGGTACGGGAGAGGGTCGGGCATTCCTTCATGAAAGCCACCATGCGCAAGCTGGGGAGTCCCTTTGGTGGCGAGCTGGCGGGGCATTTTTATTACCGGGAAAACTTTTACGCGGATTCGGCTATCATCACCCTGGTAGAGACGCTCAACCTCCTGCGCCAGGAGGGGAGGCCTCTGTCACGGCTTGTGCAGCCCCTGGATCGCTACGCACGTACGGGGGAGGTAAATTTCCACGTTGCCAACAAAGAGGAAGTCATTGCTGCCCTTGCTGAGAAGTTCGGGCACGGCAAGGTGGATTTCGTGGACGGTATTACCGTGGAGTTTGCCGACTGGTGGTTCAACGTGCGGCCTTCCAACACTGAACCTTTGCTAAGGTTGGTAATGGAGGCCCGAGACCAGGAACTGCTTGCGGAACAACGCCGCGAAGTGGAAGCGGTGATTCGCGCCGTGGGCCGCGAGGCCTAAAGGCCGGTGATCTGGGTTTCGCCCGAATCTTCGCTCAAAGAGCGGTAAAAGCCCGAAGAGTTATGGCTGGAAAGGGGCTGTCCCTGGGCCTCCCGCTGCACCACCTCAATCAGGGCCTCTACCACTACCGGGTCGAACTGCTTGCCGGCTTCGGCACGGAGCTCGGCAATGGCTTCTTGCAGGGGCCGAGCTTGGGAGTACGGCCGCACTTGCGTCATGGCATCGAAAGCGTCTACCGCCAAAATAATGCGCGCCTCCAAGGGGATTTGGTCGCCCTTTAAACCCCGCGGGTAGCCGCTGCCGTCAAAGTGCTCGTGACAGGCACGGATGATTTCCGCGGCTCGCTCCAGCTTACCCATCCTTTCCACGATGTTCCCACCCACTTCCGGGTGAGAGAGGATTTCTTGGCGCTCGCTGCTAGAAAGGGGACCGGGTTTGTTGAGAATGTCGTTGCCAATGGCGATCTTTCCCACGTCGTGGAGGATAGACGCTACCGAGAGAATGAACTTTTGGTGCGAGGACCACCGCGCCCATCCCCGCTCCTCCAACACTTTCGCGGTAGCCATGGCCAGTCGTTCCACCCTTTCGATGTGCTCGCGGGTGTAATGAGATTTGGCTTCCACCACCTCGGCCAGCGTCGAGATAACGCCCAAATAGGTGGTGCGAATTTCATCGGCCATGCGGTTGAACTCCCGCGTGAGCGCCCCCAACTCATCCTGGCGTCGCACCGGGAGGCGCACGGTGAGATGCCCCCGGGCCATGGCGGCTGTGCCTTCCAAGAGGTCTTCCAGTGGAGCCAGAAGCCGGCGGGCAAAGGAGTGGCCCAGGAGCAAAGCCAAGACGAGGGAAGCCAGGGCAAGCAAAGCCCCACCCCGGAGGGCAGGACCCAGCGCCTGTTCCAAAAAAACGCCGGACGCCTCCAGCTCCAGCCCCAGAGGTGTGTCGTCGTCCAACCGCACAATGCTTTGTTGCATGCGCAAACGGGGCAGGAGGCCACTGCTGCCGGGATTACCTGCAGGCCAAGAAAGCGCCCGCTGGCCCCGCACCAGCAGAGAACCGCCAACCCCGGGGGGAAGAGCTGCCAACCATGAGGGGCGCAAGGCCACCGTCACCACCACGTAGGTTGCGCTTCCGGTTGTAGCTGCTATGCGGCGGGCGGCTTTCACACTGGGATCGCCTCCTTCCGGCCATTGCACCCAGGTTACGGGTTTGCCGTCTTGCAGTAATGCCGCCACCTGGGGATGCGGGGGGAACCATGGCGTTTGCAAGCTAGGGCTGCCACCGGGAAGGAAGGCGTACGCCTCCACAACGCGTGAAAGGTCACTGAAAACCTCGATGCGATCAACGTCGGTGTAACTGAGAACTTGTTGCAGCCAGAGTATATCCTCCAGGGAACCCACAACCCGCCTTTGCGCCATGGCGCGGGCCAGGCCGTTGCGCGTTTCTTCAAGCCGTCGCAACTCGCTGGCGACGCGCTCTCCGGCCAACGCCGCAGAGCTTTCCAACAGTCTCCGTTCGCTGGCGCGGGCTTGGCTCCATACGCTGGCCAGCACAACGCCACCTAACCCCAGGGAAAGAAGCAGGGCCACTAAGAGATGGGAAAAGGTAAGCTGGTGGAGTAAAGAAGAGCCGAGACGTCTCATGGCTTAACCATCACCTTTAGGGACGTTGCCGTTTGTTTGATCTGCTAAGAAACGCTCCAGGGCCAGCTCCCATTGCTGCCAGGTTTCGCTGGTTTCATCAAGGGTCATGACGGTAGCCATGTCCAGGGCCCGTCGGAAACGAAAAAGAAACGGGTTTTGCGCCAAGATCTCGCTTTCTTCGGCACCGCCCACCACCGGCAGGGTATTCATGGCCAAATTAAGCCTGACGTTGCGATCGGGTGAGGTGAGTTCCAGGGCTAGCTTTTCTGCTAAATCCGGGAAAGGGCAAAAGCTGTTCACGACCACCACGGTTACTTGTGCCCATGGCTTAGGGGCTTGGCAACTCTCGCACCAAGGGGGTATGGAGACCACCAAGTAAGGTGCTTTCACCGTCTCCATGAGGGCCGCCGCCCGCGGTCCACCCACAAAAGCTGCCAGTTTCCCTTCCACGAACAGTTGTGCCTGGGCACTTTCAGCATAGGGAACCGTCCACAACTGAAGGGTGAGGCGAGCCTTGGGGCCCAGCTTGGCCAGGAGCTCCTTAAGGGCGTTGGTACCGGCAGCAACGTTTTGGTCGCCTTGGGTGGTCTTTCCGCCTTCCAGCAATGGGAACACCGTACTGGGGGTACGTAGATCCAAGCCCAGGGGAAAGACGCCAGGTGGCAACGGTGTGGCAACCAGCGCCGCCAAGGATGTGGGTACTTCTGGAAAAAACTGAGGGTTGAGAAAAAGGACCGGCACGTTTATGGAAAGCGGATATCCAAGAATTTTCCCCTGCGCATTTGCCGCCAATAGTGCCAAAGGACTGACCGCCTGGGAAAGCCTCTGCACATGGTGGATAGGTACTTCCAGGATTGCTTGACGTTTTTCAAGTCTCAAAAGCCAAGATGAGGGAACCAGCGCCAGGTCCCAGCTGTTACTTTCTGTCGGTGGGGTGAAAGCCCCCGTAGCTTCTTCAAGAACCCTGGCGGGTACGGAGCGAACCTTAACGCTCACTGTGCGCCACGAAGCGGTCACGGAATGCAGTTCCTTTTGCAGGACCTCCACATCGGAGGGTGGCAGGGAAGTCAAGAGGGAAAGAGAAGCGGAGCTTTCGGGGCTGCGGCAGGCGAGGGTGGAGGCCAAGAAGAGCGCCGCCACCAAACTTGTGGAACCATTGCCAAACCACCTACCCCAAAGTTCCAGCGGACGCCTCATCACGGTCCTCGTATGAGAGTCTAGCAAAGCACCCCAGCGTGAACGATACTATGCATTGGGGGAAAGCTTGGCCGAGGTTTGGCGAGCGGAAGATTTGCGCAAGCTCCACGACGAGCTGGAAGTGGTGCGCGCTCTGCGCTCCCCGTACTGCACCAAGGCCTTTGTGGAAGCGGTAGCCATGAGTGCCTGGGCCACCAGCCGCCGAAGGGTTACGGTGGCGCTCGTGCGTCACCCCCGTTGCCCACGAGCGTTCGTTTGGAGGGCACTGCCCCTTTTGGGGTGGCACGACCTCCTGGAGGTGGCGGCCGATCCTCGTACGCCCATGCCGGTGAGGCAGCAGGCGCAGGGAAGGCTCGTGGAACGGTTGCCCTTACTCACCGTGGGGGAAAAGATTTCTCTTGCCCGAAAGGCCCCGCCACCGGTTTTTCTCAACCTCATGAGCGAGGAGGACACTAAGGTGGTGGCGGCGCTGCTGGATAACCCCAAATTTGCCCAAAACCACTGCGTGCGTTTGACGGCGGCAACCAACTCCCCGCGGGTTTTAGCGCAGATCTTGCGGCACCAGCGGTGGGGACAGGTCGCTTCCGTGCGCAAGGCGGCTCTGGCCAACCCTGCCATGCCAGTGGCGTTGACCGTGGCGGTATTGGTGAGCTTACCCGATGAAGAGCTTATGTCCTTTTCTAGGTCCAGGGAATGCCCGGCCAACGTCCGCAAACTGGCACAGCAAGCCTTGTGGGTGCGGCGGTTGCGCACCCCTGGTGAGGAGCAATACTTGCACTGAGGGCAAATAGCCGTAAACTTTCTCTGCCATGAAAGACCTGCGCGCCCAAACGCCGGAGCAGCTTGGGCGAGAGCTTAAGGCTTTGCGCGAAGCCCGTGGTGTCACTTTAGAGAGCATTGCCGCCAAAACCAAGATTTCCGTGTATACGCTGCAGTCCCTGGAGGCCGGGGCTTTCTCTCGTTTGCCAGGCGCGGTTTTTGCCCGGATGTTTTTGCGGCAATACCTGTCCTTCATGGGTGAAGAACCGGAGCCCTGGGTGGCTACTTTTGATGCTTTGTGGCGAAGGTGGGAAGCCTCCAGTCAGCCCGTACCAACAGTGTCGGTGGAGGAAGTAAAACCCAAAACGTGGGTGCGGTGGGTTTTGGGTTTTCTTTTGGTGGGCGCTGCCATGGCGGTAGTTTTTTGGTTGCAAAAGCACGAAAACCTACAGGTGGCGGACATGGAGCCCACGCCGCGAGCGCTTTTGCAGCAGCTGGCCCCCACCCCGCCACCCACGCCAACCCCACAGGAACCCAGCGGTGGCAGCGGCACGCCAGCCAGCAGTTTGCTTTTGGAGGCCCGTCGCCTTTGCTGGGTGGAGTGGGCCGCAGAGGGCAAGCCTTTGTTGCGCCAGCTCTTGCCTGCTGGGCAAAGGCTTACCCTGGAGGTTCCGGAAAAAGGTGGTGAGCTTCTCCTCGGCGACGCCGGGGCGGTTTCCTTGCGCTTCCGGGAGCATGATCTGTCGCCGCCGGGACGGGACGGACAGGTTCTTCGCTTGGCGGTGCCGTGGGTGGCCAAGGAAAAGGGGGAAAACCCGTGAGCGGTTTTGCCACGCCTCAGGAGCTGGTGCGCGGCATCCGCCAAGGGATGGTGAGCCGGGCAGTGCGCGTTTTTGCTGCGCAAGGCTTGCTTCCGGTGCCGAGGGAAGAGCTCCTGCGGATCTTGGTGTTTCTCGCCAACGAGTCTGATGAGGAAATTGCGCAGGCAGCTCGCGAGTCCCTGGCTTCCTTCACCGCCGAGCACGCCAAAGACACCTTGGCCCTTCCCGACCTCGACCCCCTAGAAATCGACCTTATCGCCAAGTGGTTTCGCCACGAAGGCTTGTGGCAAGAGATCATCCGCGATCCACGTACGGCTGATGAGACCTTGCGCTGGCTGGCAAGGGTAGCACCACCAGCCACCCAGGACGCCCTGGTGACCAACCAAGTGCGCTTGCTGGGCTGTTTGGAGATCATCGAAGACCTGCGCTCCAACCCGCAAGTAACTCCCGACATTCTCCGTCGCTTGCGCGAGTTCGAAGAGGAGTTTTTGGAAAAGGCCACGGTTTGGGCTTCGGCCACCGACCAGGAGGTGGTTCCGGAACCGGCTCGCGGTCCTTCCATAGGTGAGGCTTTGGAAGAATTGAAGTCTGTGGGGATCGTGCCGCCGGGGCCGGAGGTAGAGCCGGTGCGCGCTCCGGAACCCGAAACTGAGGCTCCGAAGGAAATTCAGGACGCCTTTGTGCGCATCGCGCTCATGAACACCTACCAGCGCATTATGCAGGCCTTGAAGGGGACCCGGGAAGAGCGCCTGATCTTGGTGCGGGATCGCAGCTCGTTAGTGGTTCGCGCTGTGTTGGCGAGTCCGAAGCTTTCCGAGGGAGAGGTGGAGCAAATTGCTGGGATGCGAGCGGTGAACGAAGAGGCCTTGCGCATTATTGCGAGCCGGCAGAGGTTTTTGCGTCGTTACGGTGTGGTTCGCAACCTGGTGTTCAACCCGAAAACGCCACCCGCCATTGCCGTGCAACTCATGTCGCGTTTAAGTGACCGAGATTTGCGGCTGCTTGCTCGTGATCGCAACGTTTCCGAGCCGGTGCGAAGGGTGGCGCGCGAGCGGGTAGCGTTGAGGGCGTAAGGTGGTCTAAGCTTGAAGGAAGAGGAGCGGCATGGCTAGAGAGCCAAACTTCTATGAGGTACTTGGTGTAGGACGCGAGGCAACCGACGGGGAAATCCGAGCGGCCTTTCGTCGGCTGGCGCGGGAGCTTCACCCGGACCGTTTCCAAGGCCCCGAAAAGCAACGAGCGGAGGAGCGCTTTCAGCGGATCACGCAGGCTTTCAACGTGCTTTCCAACCCCGAAACGCGTGCCCGCTACGACAGGAGCTTGGAAACAGCCACTCCGCGTGGGCCACTGGATCCCAAGGACGTAGCCAAAGCCCTGTTGGCCAAGGCCGTTTCTCTGTTCAAACAAGGCGATGTGGTGCAAGCCCACGACTACTTTCAGCAAGCTGAGGCTCACGATGCGGACAACGCCAAGATTCAACATCAGTTTGGCTTGTTTTTGGCGCAGACCGGCAAGCTGGACCAGGCGCTGCGCAAGCTGGAAAAAGCGTGTAGCCTAGAGCCTTTGAACGGTACGTACTTTTTAGATTGTGCGCGTCTCTTCTTGCGGGCGGGGATGGTCCTTCGCGCCAGTAGGTTTGCCGAGCAAGCAGCCCAGCTCTTACCTGATGAACCGACGGTGCAGGCGCTTTTGGCAGAAATTAAAATGATGCGTGGACAAAAGGTTTAGGGGGGCGAAACCCTTGCGTGCGGAATCTTACGGTATCACCGATCGAGGCTTGCGGCGGTCACAAAACGAAGATGCCTTTTTGGTGCGGGACGATTTGGGCCTTTACTTGGTGGCCGACGGCATGGGGGGACACGCGGCGGGAGAAGTGGCTGCCGCCATAGCTGTTCGGGAAATTGAGGCTGCCGTGGAGGCTACCCGCGAGCACGAAGAGAAGACCTGGCCCGAAGGGTGGCAGGTGAAGCTTTCCTTGAACGCAAACCGCTTGGTGCAAGCAATCCTGGCCGCCCATCGCAAGGTGATGGCCACTGTGGAGTCAGCTATTGAGTTCAAGGGGATGGGAGCCACGGTGGTGGCGGCCCTTTTGGACCTCAACCAGGGTACCGCCACCGTTGCCCACGTGGGGGACAGTCGCGCGTACCTTTTGCGCGGACGGGAACTCAAGCTCTTGACTTCCGATCACTCCTGGGTGCACGAGCAAGTGGTGGCGGGGCTTTTGAGCGAGGAAGCAGCTCGCAACCACCCTTTGAAAAACGTGGTGACCCGGGCCCTAGGCGGCATGCAGGAGCCAGCCGTAGACTTTATGGAGATTAGGCTAGAGGATGGCGATACGTTGCTGTTGTGCTCTGATGGCCTTAACACCATGTTGGAGGACGGAGAGATACGGCAAATCCTCGTTACCTCCCAGGGGCTTGGCCAAGCGGCGAACCGGTTGGTGGCTGCGGCCAATGAGCGGGGTGGGTCGGACAACATTACGGTGGTCCTGATCAGGGCGAGAGCTTGACGGGAGTTGTAGATAAAAGGTAGGCTTAAAGCATGAAGCGAGCGCTTGCAGCTTTCCTTTTGGCCGGAACAGCATCCATTTCCAGTGCTACCCTTCCTCTGGCCGGCCGGAGCGGGGCCATTTTCGAGCTGGAGGCAGGACCCCAACTTTTGCTTCAGTTCTCGCACGCCGACCAAACTCTGGGGCTGTTAGCTGAGAGGGGTTGGGACGTTCGGGGTTTGCGGGTACGGTTGGCCAAGGACCCTTACGATGCCACGTTACCCCCTGTGGATGTGGTGTTGCCGTCCGCTCTGCCCTTGGAAGATCAGTTTTTCGTGCTGGTGCAAGGGGTGGTGCGGAAAAACCTAACGAACAGCCAGTTGGGCACCGAGCTGGCGGATCTGGTAGCTGCCCACATGTCTCCCCCCTCCAGCCGCCTCCGCCAACGGTGGGAAGCAGCCTTGCAAGCGGCCCTGGGGGCAGGGGAGATCGAGCGCACCGCTTTGCTGGAGCTTTTGTGGCGGACCTCTAAAGAGCAGGGTGTAAGGGCTGCGAAAAGCCTGGAGGATGTGTGGCGGATCGTTGGTCGGGACGGCGACCAGAGAGCCGTCGCTGCTGCCCTTTGGGACGTCACGTTGGCGGCACTTCTTGCCCCCGACAAGCTTGGGTGGATGGTACGTCCCTGGGATGCCGCTGCTCCTGCGCCGTTGGCGGGTGACGCTGTTTTTCGCTTTGTGGTGCCGCAGGTGAGGTGGGTGCGGCTGCTGCAGGAAGGCGATGGGGTGGCGGTTGTTCCCGGCCGGCTTTCAGCCTGCACTTCCCGTCTGGTGGTGTTTTACGAGGACGGGCGCTGGGATACCTTGGAGCTGGAACCAGGGCAAGAAACCAAGGTCTCGTTTTGGGGCGTTAAAGCTTTGCTTTTGGGAGTTTTGAGCTTGCCGGGCGAAGCCCAAGCGAGCTTTGCGTTGCGACAGCTCCGCGATTACCCGGTGAGGCTGGGGGCCGTGGATTTGGTGGCGGAGGGTGACAGCTGGCAGCTGTCTTGGGAAGTGGAAAGCCAAGAAGAGGTTGAGGCTTTTGTGGTGGAAGTATGGGCCGTAGGGGAGGAGGGGGGGAAGGTCATGGACCGCCAGTTCATCCCCACTTCGGGCTCCGGCCCTGCCCTCTTGGCGTGGAGTTCTGAGGCTTGGCCGCAGCCAAGCCAGCTGCGGGTGTACGCTCTCACGCAGCGGGGGGTCTTGGCCAGGCTTTTCACCACCCCCGTTTTGGATCCGCTAGGCGAAAAGCCAGCGCCCAACGCCCCAGAGCAGTAATCCCGCCAAGAGAAGAGGTAATGCCAGGGCAAAAAGCAGCGGCAAGCCTAGGGCTAAAAGCACCAGGGTTCCCAGCACCACCAGCACCAGCTTAAGCAAAAGAAACGCCAGCTTCACCGGCAAAAACACGAGCTTCACCAAAAAAAGCAAAAACTTCCAAGTGACGTAAAGGGCGACAAACAGCAGGAAAACACCCAAAAGTTCAAGCATATATTCACCTCCGCGTTTATAAACGCAGTTGCCGCGGTTGTGGTTCGGCTCTTTTAGAATACGTGCGTGCAGCGTACCAGGCGAACCCGGGTCTTGCTCCGCTGGCTTTTGGTTTTTTGCCTGTTGACGGTGGCCAGCGGCCTGTTACTGCTGGTTTGGGGTTTGGCCTTGGTGGGAGCGCGCATGGAACAAGCGCTGGCCACAACTGGAAGCCCAAAGGTTTTTGCAAGCCCCGGTGTGCTTCGTGGTGGGGAGCAGTGGAGTCCCGAGGAGCTGGCTTTGTTTTTTGCCGCCCACGGGCTTCCCCCGAACTCCTGCGCAAAGCCCAAGCCCTATGCCGTTTGCCAAACGGGAAGAGATTTCGTCTTAGGTCCTGGTCTTACCTCTCCTCTGGGGGAGGTGGTGGTGAGGGTGGGTCCCTCAGGTCTGGAATTAAACGACGCCCTGGCAAAGCCCTTGGGGGAAGTGGTGCTGCCGCCGCGTCTTTTGGCTTTGCTTCCGGAAGGGGACACGGTGCAATGGCCGGTGGCTTTGGACCAGGTCTCGCCGCACCTCATTAACTCGGTGGTGGATTTGGAGGATCGCGGCTTCCTCACCCATCCTGGTCTCTCGTTGCGGGGGGTACTTCGGGCTGCCGTGGCCAACGTCACCAGCGGAGGGGTCAAACAAGGGGGGAGCACCATTACCCAGCAGGTGGTGAAGCTTTTGCTTTTGCGTCCGGAGCGGCGGATGAGCCGCAAGCTCTTGGAGGCGTACCTAGCCAGCCTCTTGGAGTACCGGTACAGCAAGCGGCACATTCTTGAGGCGTACCTCAACCACGTGTACTTGGGGCAGGACGGCGGCGTCGCGGTGGTGGGTGTGGAAGCCGCTTCCCGCTTTTACTTTGGGAAACCCGCACGGTTCCTAAGCCTTCACGAGGCGGCGCTGGTAGCCGGCATTATTGCCGCCCCCAACCGCTTCAACCCCTTCCTCCATCCGCAGGCAGCCAAAGGCAGAAGAGAGCAGGCGCTGGAGGCCATGGTGCGGGAAGGCCACGTGAGCGCCGCGGAAGCCAAGGAAGCCGGTGGGAGCTCGCTTCCCTTGGCCCCGTGGTCGCTGCGGTGGCAAGCCGCCGCGCACTTCTTGGATCTGGTGCAGGAAAGAGAGGTCACCACCACCCTCGACCCGGTGGTGCAAGAGGCGGTGCGGGCGGGGGTAAGTGCGAGCCTGGCTCGGCTTTTGGCACAACGACCGGCGCTCGGGGAGGGTAGCGGTGATCCACTGCAGGTGGCGGTGGTGGTGGTAGGAGACGACGGGCGGGTGCTGGCGTTGCAGGGGAGCAGGCAACCCAAACCCGGAGAACTTAACCGCGCATTGGCGGCCAAAAGGCCCATAGGCTCGCTGGTGAAGCCTTTTTTGGTAGCTCGGGCCCTAGAGGAAGGCTGGACAACGGAAGCTCTACTTTTGGACGAACCGTTGGCGGTGCCGGTGGCGGGACAGGTCTGGGCGCCGCAAAACCACGACCACCGGTTTCGTGGGCCGATTTCCGTAAAGGAAGCGTTGGTGCATTCCATCAACGTTCCCATGGTCCGGCTAGGCTTCAGTTTGGGTTTGACAAAGGTTACCGCCACTCTCCGGGAAGTGGGCTTTGCGCCCCCCGGAACCCCTGCGCAGCTTCTCGGGGCGGTGGAGGCAACCCCCATGGAGGTGGCACGCGCTTTTACCCCGTTTCTCGCCCAAGGTCGCCTCTGGGAGCCTTGGGCTACCAAGCCGAGCAGCGGGGCGCGCCGGGTTTTTGCTCCGGAAGTAGTGGAGGAGGTGCGAGCTGTTTTGCAGGAAGTGGTGGAAAGAGGTACGGCCTCGGGTTTTGCTGCCCGGTGCGGGCGGCCTCTGGCGGGGAAAACCGGCACCACCGACAACCGCCGGGACTCTTGGTTTGTGGCTTTGCGTCCCAAACTGCTGACGGTGGTTTGGGTGGGAACCGACCGTAACCGCGAAACAGGCCTTTACGGCGCCAGTGGCGCCGGCGTGGTGTGGCAAGAGATAGACCGGCGTTTGCCGGCGGTGTACAAGGGGGGACGGTGGCGTTAAAGCGGGTTACCGTGGTTGTGGCTAACCGCAACGCACCCTCCTACCGCCTGCGGTTGGCAAGCCTTAAGCCCTACGCTCTGGCGGCGGGGTTGGAGCTAACCACAGTGGTTTTGCCCCGCCGTCCCGAATGGCTCAGGGTGCTGCGGCTCTTTGCGGCTTTCCGCGCCTCGGAGCTTTTGTTGTTCTCCAAACTAAAGCTGCTTTTGGGCGAAGATTTTTTGGTTCGTCGTTGGTGCCCGCTGTGGGTGCTGGATGTGGACGATGCGGTGATGTACGGCAAGCCCAAACGGCACGGGGAGCCCCCGGACCAGGCGTGGTGGCGACGCCGACGCTTTGCCCGCATGGTACGGAACTGCGCGCTGACGGTGGTGGGCTCCCGGGAGCTGGAACGGCAGGTTGCCTTGTTCGCTACTGGCACGGTGGTGTACCCCACTCCGGTGGATCTGCGCCGCTACCCGCTAGCGCAGCCAGGGGCCCAGGAGGAGGTGACCCTTGGGTGGATTGGGCTCGGTAAGAACCTCCGCTATTTAGAGGACCTGGAGGGTGTGCTGCAAGCTTTAAGCCGCCGTTTTCGTTTCCGCCTGAGGGTTATTTCCGATCGCGTACCGAGGCTTTCCGGTATCCACCTCGAGCTGGTGCCGTGGAGCGAGGCCACCGAAGGGGAAAGCTTGGCCCGTTGCCACCTGGGCGTGGCTCCCCTGAGTGATGACCTTTGGACCCAGGGCAAGGGCGGGTATCGGTGTATCCAATACGCCGCGGCAGGGCTTCCCTGCGTGGCGTCGCCGGTAGGTGCCAACCGCGAGGTTGTGCAAAACGGCGAAACCGGGTTTTGGGCAAAAACCCCGCAAGAGTGGTTGGCGGCCCTGACACGCCTTTTGGAAAACCCTTCCTTGCGGGCCGCCATGGGGCAAAAAGCGCGAGCCAGGGCAGAAAAGCTTTACGATCTCCGAGCTCTGGCCCCTCGTTACGTGGGGTGGCTACGGTCCTTGCTCCTCTTCGGAAGCGCGCAAGGCTTGGTGGCTGTAAACCAAAAGCAACGCCGCGCGGCGGTACGGGAAGCTCTCCACGAGGAAGGCTTCCCCGTTTAAGCTGGAGCTCAGCCTTTGCCAGTCCTTTTGGGTCATCACCACCGCACGGCCGGAGCGCAGGGCTGCCAGCAAGGCTTGTGGGTTTTCCAAGCGGGTAAAAGGCTTCCCGCTGAAAACCGCAAGGCCGGAAAGGCTCTCACGGTAGACCAGCCCCTTTTCTCGGGGTTTTTCCAGGATTGCGTAGCGCTGGGCAATGGCGCGGACGCTCAAGCGGGCATCCAAAGCATGGGTAGCAACTGGGAGAATTGCCAAAGTGAAGAAAAGGCCAGCACCCACGAGGATGGAAAAGGCCTGAAAGGTCAGGCCGCGAAAGGCCAAAACCGCGGCCCTACCCGCGAGCACCGCCAGGGTACCCCCGAGTAGCAGCGAAATCACCGGCGACAGGGAAAGCTCGCTCCGCCAGGAGGGGAGGGTGGCGAACCCTACCCCCAACGCCATGCCCACGAAGGCGGAAAGAGCCACCGCCCACGATACCCAGCGCGCCTTGACCCGCAGCGCGTACACGCCCAAGAGGGCGGCCACGGGCGCAAGGGGCAACAGGTAGACCACCAGCTTGCCTGATATCACCGAAAAGAAGACAAAAATGGCCAAAAACGCCGAGCACAGGTAGCGAAGGACGATCTCTTGCGCCCGCCGCCAGAGGACCACGGAAGCCCCTAAAGCCAAAAGCGATGCGGGGAAACCGGTTACCGGCCAGGTAAGCAAATGGAAGTAAAACGGCTCCCTATGGGCAAAGCTTTGCACCATTCTTCCCGCCGATTGGCGGATAAGGATTTCCTCCACCCAGGCCCATCCTTGGCTTGCCGCTGCCGGCAGGAACCAGAGCAACACTGGGCCCAGGGCAGCGGTCCACGCGCCACCGGCAAAAAGGCGGCGAAAGGGCAACCTCGAGGGCCTTCCCAGGGCAAAAAACGCCAACGTGAGGGCTAAAAGTGCCAGCGCTACCGGGCCTTTGCTCATAACCCCGGCGCCCACGGCTACCCAGAACACCCATCTCCACGCAGGAGCATCGGTTTCCGCCGCGAGCAACTGCCAAGCCGCAGCGAGGGCAAGGCTTACAGTTAAAGCCAATAGCATGTCCATTCTTGCGGCTACCGCCATAGTGGCAAAAAGCGGACATGCGGCAAGAGCGGCGGCAGCAAGGTAGCTCTCCTCGGCCGTAAGGCCCAGCTTTCGCCCGAAGCTGGGGAGAAAAAGCAAAAGAGCCAGGGCAGCAGCAAAGGAGGGCAGCACCCCGGCGACGGTCCATGGCAAGCCCAAACCCCTCAAACCCGCCAGCAACCACAGGTAGAGGGGAGGCTTGTGGGTGTAAGGGCGCCCTTCCAAATGCGGTACCAGCCAATGGCCCTCCTGGAGCATCCCTTGGGCTACAAGGGCGTAGCGGCTTTCGTCGGGCTCGAAGAGGCCGCGGAAAGGCACCGTGGCGAAAAAAGCGACGGCCAATGCCACAAGCGCGAACGCGTAGAGGGTCTTCGCCTGCACGGATACCTCCTCGCCCTACAATGGGGCCATGGTAGGGCGGCGGTATTATGGCAAATGGGCAGCCGTAAGCTTGGTGGCTGTCGCTGCCCTGGGCTTGGTGGTTGTTCTGGTGCTGTGGCCCCTGCCGAACCTGGACCCTTGGCGTTCCGGTGCGCCTAAAAGCCTTTGGGCTGCGGCTTTGCGGCAAGTGGAGGTGTGGGAAAAAGCGGGAAGCAAACAAAAAATGCGTTTTTCTTACGTACCTTTGGAGCAAGTTTCAGAACATTTACTGGTGGCCATACTGGTGAGCGAGGACATCAACTTCTTCCACCACAAAGGGGTGGACGGGAGTGCTTGGGCGGAGGCTTTCCGCCAGTGGTTTGCGGGGCAGAGGCTGCGCGGAGCTTCCACCATTTCCCAGCAACTGGCCAAGAACCTGTTCCTTTCCCGCCAGCGGAGCGTAACACGCAAGCTCGCGGAAATGCGGCTTGCCTGGAATTTGGAAAGGCAGCTTGGTAAAAGGCGGATTTTGGAACTTTACGTGAACATTGCCGAGTTTGGCCCGGGGGTTTTTGGTGTGGAAGCGGCCTCAAAGACTTATTTTGGCTGTTCTGCCAAAGAGCTCACCCCAAACCAGGCGGCCCTGCTGGCTGCAGCCATTCCCGCTCCCGCCCGCGATAACCCCAAAACCCACAGCGCCCCTTTTTTGGCCCGCCAGCGGATCATTGCTGAGAGAGCCGCGCACGCCTCATGGCTTTACGCGTTGGTCCGCGAAGCGCAACGACGGTAGCCGCTGGGGGCAGGTGATGGGCACGCACCAGGTGCCGCTTGTCAATTGCGCGGCGAGGCGATACCCTCATGGCCATGGGGAGCTTGCCGGTACCACCGTTTTTGGCCCGTGTGGAGGAACTACGTGCCCGCCTGGCCGAATTGGAGGCCTTAGGAACCACCCAAGCTCGGGAGGAAGCAGCAGCGGTGAGGGAAGCTTTGGAGGAGGAGGTGCGCAGAGTCACCGCCAGTCTCACTCCATGGCAAAAATGCCTCCTCGCCCGACACCCCGAGCGCCCGTACACCTTGGACTACATCCGGGGACTTTTTACCGATTGGGTGGAGCTTCACGGTGATCGTCGCTTTGCCGATGATCCGGCCATTGTTGCAGGCTTTGCGCGCCTGGATGGAGAGTCGGTGGCGGTGGTGGGTCACCAGAAAGGGCGTGACACCAAGGAACGTCTTTACCGCAACTTTGGTCAGCCCAAGCCGGAGGGGTATCGCAAGGCTTTGCGTGTGATGGAACTGGCAGCCAAGTTTGGCCGGCCCATCGTGTGCTTTGTGGATACCCCCGGGGCTTACCCTGGAATTGACGCCGAAGAGCGCGGGCAAGCTGAGGCCATAGCGTACAACCTTCGGGCTATGGCCATGCTGGAAGTGCCCATCGTGGTGGTAATCACGGGGGAAGGGGGCTCGGGAGGGGCACTGGCCATTGCCGTGGGCGATCGGGTGCTGATGATGGAACACGCGATTTATTCGGTGATCTCCCCCGAAGGGTGCGCTGCCATTCTGTGGAAGGATCAATCGGCGGTGCAACAGGCGGCCGCTGCTTTGCGGCTTACAGCCACCGACCTCTTGCGCTTCCGGGTGGTGGACGAGGTTCTCCCGGAGCCTTTGGGTGGCGCGCACATGGCGCCGCAACTGGCGATTCGCACCGTAGGCCAAGCCATTTGCAAGCACCTGCACGAGCTTGCCCGGCTCAAGCCCAAGGAGCTTACCGAGCGGCGCTACCAGCGTTTCCGGGCCTTGGGCGTGGTCGCCGAGCGGTGAAAACCCGCACACGCCTTTTTCGGACGGTTACCGCCAGCTTGCTGGGAGCTTGGCTCACTTTGCTGGTGGGCCTTTTAGTGTACCGTCAGTGGCAGCGGCGAGCACCGATAGCCGAGGCCCCTGGTCGCACGCCAGCAGCAGGACAAAACGAGCAGCCGGTTCGTGTACAGAAGGGCTTTGTTTTTACCTACGCGCTGGGTGTAACCCCCAGCTTTCGGTTGGCTGCCAAGGAGTCCGTGGAGTTTGCGTCGGGTTGGCTAGAACTCACCGATGTGGACTTGACGTTTTTTCAAAGTGGCGAAGTGGCCTACGGTTTGGTGGCAAAAAAAGCCCGCTTCCACCAGCGCACCAATCAAGCCTTGGTGGAAGGAGACCCGCTTTTACGCTTGGGGCATGGGGTGGTAGCCCGGGCTCAGGGCTTTTCCGTGGAGAGCGGCGAGCAGCGGCTGCGCTCCCGAGGGCCGGTAAGCTTTGCAGGGGTGGGATGGGGAGGGTTGGCGGGGACCCTCACAAGCTCTCTTGCGGACGACTTGGTCACGCTAGACGACGGGGTGAGTCTGGTGGCCGATCAAGAGGGCACCCAGCCGGTGACGCTTTTGGCGCCCACTGCCGGTTACCGGCGCAAGGAGGGGGTGCTGGCATTCCCCTCAGGGGTGATGCTTTTTCGTGCTAGCCTTCGCTTCGAAGCCCCGGCGGGTACCCTTTTTTTGGACCAAACCACTGGCTCGCCACAGCGGTTGGCGTTGGTGGGACCGGTGGTGCTGGTGGGTCGTACCGAAAACGGGGAAACCGTGGAGGGCCAGTGGGGCGATAGCCAGGCCCAGCGCCAAGAGGATGGCACATGGGCTTTTGCTGCCCAAGCACCTCTGCAAGGCGGGTGGGCCTGGCTACGAGTGCTGTTGCCCGATGGCGAGGTGCGCGAGTTCTCCGCGTGGCGTTTTGAAGGCGTGGCAGCAAGGGAGGGGTTGCTGAGCCTCGAGGGCCTGGGGCTTGCCTGTGCTTTCC
Organism: uncultured Thermoanaerobaculum sp.; assembly: GCA_937934115.1. Lineage (GTDB taxonomy): Bacteria > Acidobacteriota > Thermoanaerobaculia > Thermoanaerobaculales > Thermoanaerobaculaceae > Thermoanaerobaculum. Next base: position 56,954 of record CALHAH010000006.1, on the reverse strand, counting down.
GCTCCCAGCCCCGGGAAGAACCTTCCAGGTTGTCCGCGGAAAGGCTGGTGGTGGCCTTTAGCGGAGGACAGGCCCAGGAGGTGCGGGCTTACGGTAACGTTGTCCTGCAAGAGGCGGCTGGGCAAGCCCAGGGAAGCACGCTGGTGGCTAAGGTGCCCCGCGGACCTGGGGAGCTTGTAGGAGAACGCCAAGTGGAGTTTTCCTCTCGCCACCTGCGTGGTGTCTGCCAACGAGTTACCTTCGACGAGCTGGGGAACTTTACGGCTACGGGCGGCGTTCAGGGCACGCTGCAAGAAACAGGGGAAACGGGGGAGTTGCGTTTTGCCGCACGCCAGGCGAAAGGCTCGGTGGCCAATGCCAATCGGGTAACCCTGCTTGGAGATGCGCGCATTTGGCAAAAAGAACAACTCTTGCGCGCCGACGAAATGGTTCTCGATGAGGTAAGCGGGACCCTGGAGGCAAGAGGCAAGGTTTTGTCTAAAAGTGCGGGTGATGGTGGCCCCGGTGGCACCATCGAGGCTTCACAGCTTACCTACCTGCGCGCTAAAGGGGAGGCTTTGTTTTCCGGTGGGGTTCGCCTTCGGGACGGGCGCGGTACCGTGGAAAGCCAAACGCTTTTGGCACAGCTAACGGAAAAGGGGGAAATCTTGCGGGGAGAATTCCGCGGGCAGGTGGTGATCGGTGAAAAGGGCACCGGACGTCGTATTTTCGGGGATTTGGCGGTGTACGATGGCAGCTCCGAGAGCCTGCTGGTGACCGGCGCGCCAGCGGTGGCCGAGGAGCCCCCGGGTAACCGCATCCAAGCTTCTAGGATTACGTGGAACCGAAAGAGTGGGAGCATGGAGGTGGGCGGGGATATGGATAGCCCTTCCCAAACCTTGTACCATCCCGAAAAGCCGGCAAAGGTGCCGGCGAGGAGGACACCATCACCGACCCAGTAGCCAATGGAAAGCTTGTGGCTTATGGCCTTTGCAAGCGGTACGGAGCCAGAACGGTGGTGGACGGGGTGAGTCTTGACCTGCACCCCGGCGAGGTGGTGGGGCTTTTGGGACCTAACGGCGCAGGCAAGACCACCACCTTCTATATGCTGGTGGGGTTGGTGTGGCCCGACGGTGGGGAAGTGCGACTGGGAGGTGCCGACATCACCCATGAGCCCATGTACCGGCGCGCACGCCTGGGGCTTTCGTACCTGCCGCAGGAACCCTCGGTTTTTCGCAAGCTCACGGTAGAGCAAAACCTCTTTGGCATCTTGGAACTTTTAGGAGTGAGCTGGAGCGAGGCGGAGGAAAGGGTGAACCGGCTGCTTTCCGAGTTCGGGCTGGAGAAGGTGCGCTTTCAGCCGGCGGAAACCCTTTCCGGAGGGGAGCGCCGACGGCTGGAAATCGCTCGCGCCTTGGTGACCGAGCCTCGTTTTCTCCTCTTAGACGAGCCGTTTGCCGGTATTGACCCTATTACGGTTTTGGACTTGCAGCGCCTTATCCGCTACCTGAAAAAAGAGGGGTTTGGGATCCTTATAACCGACCACAACGTCCGCGACACCTTGAAAATTACCGATCGCGCGTCCATCATAAAAGACGGCAAGGTTCTTGCAAGCGGGGATCCGGTTATGCTCGCTTCCGACCCGCTGGTGAGGCAAGTGTACCTGGGAGAGGAGTTTGAACTTTAGCCTATGCCGGTGAACCAAAAGCCCTCGTTGAAGCTTTCCCAAAGGCTTCTCATGACACCGGCACTGCAGCAAGCCATTAAGCTCCTGCAGCTTTCACGTCTGGAATTGGAACAGGTACTGCGCCAAGAACTGGAAACCAACCCCTTGCTTGAGCTTTCCGAGGACGTGGAGGTGGAGGAAGAGGTGGCAGCTTCTGCCACGGAACCGGCGGCAGATGTAGCGGAGGCAGAGGAACCCCCGGTGGGGGAGCGAGTTAACGGGGAGGGGAGCGAAGAAAGCGAAAGTGCCTTAAGCGTTGGCGAGGTGGAGCTTTCGGCGCTCTTTGCCAACGACCTTCACGATGTCCCGCCCCAGGGCGATCCAGCCTTAGAGGAGGATGAGCTCGATCCGCTTTTCAACCTCCCCAATCCGGAACCCTCCCTGGCGGAAGCGCTTTTGGACCAGCTGCGGTTGCTCCCGGTTCCCCCGGAGCTTTTGAGCCTTTGCCAGTTCCTCATCGGCAATTTGGAAGCTGACGGCTACCTGCGAACCCCTTTGCCTGAGCTTTCGGCGCAGGTTGGCGTCCCAATGGAAACCATGGAAGAGGCCCTGCGTTGGGTGCAAACGCTGGACCCCCCGGGTGTGGGGGCCCGTGACCTACGAGAGTGCTTGCTCCTGCAACTTTCACGGGTGACCAGGCCAACGGAAGAGGAACGGCTCGCCAAGGCCATTGTGGAGCATGGGTTTGTGCAGCTTTTGCAGCAGGACTGGGAGAGCCTGGCGGCCCGGTTTGCGGTGAGCCTGAATGACGTGCGGGGGGCCCTGGAGGTTTTGCGTAAGTTGCCGGCGCACCCGGGAGCGCTGGTGGGTGGCGGGAGCGGCACCGTGATCGAGCCTGACGTTTGCGTCAAGAAGGTGAACGGGCGGTGGGTGGTGGAACTGGTGGACGACAACTTGCCGCAGGTGCACCTGTCGCCGCGTTACCTGCAGTTGCTCACAAGCCCAGCTGCTGATCCTCAAACCCGAGCCTTTGTTCGCGAGCGTATGAAGCAAGCCCTGTGGTTTTTGCGAGCCGTGGAGCAGCGGCATAGCACGATCGTGCGCGTGGCGGAAGCCATTGTTCGACGTCAGGAGGCTTTTTTGGAGCACGGGATCCAGTACCTCCGGCCCATGGTTTTGAAAGATGTGGCTGACGAGATCGGAATGCACGAGAGTACCGTGAGTCGGGTGGTGCAAGGCAAGTACATGGCCACTCCGCGCGGAGTTTTCCCCTTCAAGTTCTTCTTCCATTCAGGCTTAAGCCACGCTTTGGCGGGGGATGTGTCCTCGGTGGCGGTGAAGCAAAAGATCCGTGAGCTCATCGCAAACGAGGATCCCGCCCGGCCCCTGGCCGATGCCCGCATTGCCCGCCAGCTCAACCGACAAGGGATTAGGATTGCCCGCCGCACGGTTGCTAAGTACAGGGAGGAGATGGGGATCCCCTCATCGGAGATCCGCAAGCGGGGCTTGCGCATGAGAAACGTGCGCGAAGCGTCTAAAATAGGGTCCAGGTAGGAGGGTACCGTGGAGTTTGAAATCGTCACCCGTAACGTGGAGCTAACACCAAAAGACCAATCCCTTATCCAAAAAAAGATGGCGCGCTTGAGCAAGTACTTCCGAGAAGTCCACGAGGCTCGGCTCACCTTTTCCCAAGAAAAGCACCGCATGCTGGTGGATGGCTACATTCGGGCCAAAGGCGCGGAAATTGCTGCCTCTGCGCAAAACCCAGAGTGGTCAGTGGCGTTCCAAGAGGTTGTGGATCGCTTGGAAGAACAAGCGCGAAGGCTCAAGCAAAAGGTCCGCGACCGTAGACAGAAGGGCGCGGGTCGAGAAGCTGCTTGGGAGCTGCGAGTGGTGGAAGCTGCCTCCGTGCGTTCTGGAGCTTTTCGCATCGTGGAAACCACCTACGTACCGGTGCGGCCTATGACCGTGGAGGAGGCTGCTTTGGAACTGGATGCCAACAAACAGGACTTCATCGTGTTCCGGGACGCTGATTCGGATCAGATCAACGTGCTCTATCGTCGTCGGGACAACACCTACGGTTTGGTGACACCGGAGATCTAGGAAGTTACACGGAAAACCCCGTGAGACTCGATCATCTGCTGCCGCCGGAGCACGTGCTCCTGGATATCCCTGCCCGTACCCGGGAAGAGGTTTTGTACTTCGTGGCCCAAGCTTTGGAGCGCAGTGGTCTTGTGAACAGCGCGGAGGATCTGGTGGATCACCTGCTGGAAAGGGAAAAGCTAGGGGCAACGGTGGTTGGGCACGAGGCCGCCATACCCCACTGCAAGCTGCCTTCCCTGAAACAGGTGGTTGTGGCCTTTGCTCGTACCCAAGAGGCAATCCCCTTTGGTCCCGAGGCCAAAGATCGGGCCCGCTTTTTCTTTTTTGTGCTCTCGCCGCCAGACGAGCCCGCGGCTCACCTTCAAGTGCTGGCGGAAATTGCCAAGCTCCTGCGAGACCGGGACGTGGATGCCGGCTTGGCAAAGGTGAAAACGCCGCAGGAACTGCTTTTGCTCTTGGCTAAGAGAGAAAGCGCATGAGCCAACCGGCAGTTGCGCTCACCGTGCGTCAGTTCCTTGCTGACAAGAGACTAGCCGAGCTGGAGTTGTCACTGCCGGTGGCGCCACCTTCCGGTCTTGAGCGACCCATCCTTTCCCCCCGCCTGCAAAAACCTGGGTTGGCCTTAGCTGGGTTTTTGGCGTCTTTGCGACCGGGGCGAGTACAGGTCATCGGTGCCAGCGAAGCGGAGTTTTTAAAGACCTTGCCGGAGGCAACCCAAAAGGAGCGCGTGGCCGGCTTGGTGGCCAGTGCTCCACCACTTGTGGTGTTAAGCAAAGGGAACTGGGAAACCGCCCACATTTTTGCCCCGTACTGCCAGGCCCATGACGTGGTGCTGGCGGTAAGCCCCGCCAATACCTCCGAGGTCATTGAGTGGCTGTCCTCCGCGCTGGAGGTACTTTTGGCGCCACGCACCAGGATTCACGGCAACCTCATGGATATTTTTGCCGTGGGTGTGCTACTCCAAGGTGAATCAGGGTTGGGCAAAAGTGAATGCGCGTTGGAGCTCATTTATCGTGGCCACCGGTTGGTGGCGGACGATGTGGTGGAGGTTTTTCGCCTCCGTCAGGACCAACTCATCGGCCAAGCACCGGAAAAAGGCCGCGGTGTGATGGAAGTGCGGGGCCTGGGAATCATCAACATTGACCAGCTCTTTGGGGCAGCGGCTATCCGCGACTGGAAACCCATAGACCTCGTCATCCAATTAGTTCCCGAGGAAACCTTGCCGGTGGAAAGACTGGGGCTGGATCAAAAGTTCACGGAGATCTTAGGTGTGCGCCGCCCGTTGCTCCAGGTTCCGGTAGCTGCCGGTCGCAGCCTGTCGTTGCTTGTGGAGTGCGCAGCCAGGAGGCATCTCCTCCTTCAGCGCGGGGTCAGCGATATGGGGCGGGCTTTCGTGGAGGCCCACGAGCACGTGCTCAAACCGGAATGAACCAAACCACCAACCCCCGAGCCATCATCGTCACCGGCCTTTCGGGTGCCGGCAAATCTATAGTCACTCGCTGTTTTGAGGACCTGGGCTTTACCTGTGTGGACAATCTGCCCCTAGATCTCATGGAACCCCTTTTTGAGAGGGCGTTCCAAGCGCAAGGCCCACCCTGGGTGGTAGTGGTGGATGTGCGCACCCCAGCTTTTGCCGCGGGTTTTCCAGCGCTTGTGGAGAAGCTCAAGGCGCGATTCCCCGGGGTGGAAGTGCTCTTTGTGGATGCGGCCGATGACGTGATTGTCCGTCGTTTTCAGGAGACGAGACGCCCGCACCCCTTCCGCCACCTGGACCTGACGGAGGCCGTGGCCTACGAACGCCAGGTCCTGGAAGCGGTGCGGGCTTCCGCTTCGGCGGTTTTGGACACCTCCAACTACACGCCCCACGAGCTACGGGCGGAAGTGGCCAGGCGGTTTGGCACCACTGAACTGGCCCAGCCTTTGATCGTGCGTTGCGAAAGCTTCGGTTTCAAGTTCGGTTTGCCGCCCGATGCCACCTTGGTGTTTGACGTTCGCTTTTTGCCTAACCCTTACTTTGTGCCGGAGCTTCGGCCGTTGCCTGGCGATCACCCCGATGTGGTTTCGTGGCTTGCCGGCCACCAAGAGGTGCAAACCGTATACGCTCGGTTAAAAGGGCTGGTGGAAGAGATCTTGCCCTACTACAAGCGCGAGCAGAAAAGCTACGTGGTGATTGCCTTTGGGTGCACCGGTGGCCGTCACCGGTCGGTATACTTAGCTTCCCGGTTGGGAGAAGACTTGCGGCACGAAGGGTGGCTTGTGCGAGTCCACCATCGGGATAGGGACAGGGAAGTGTAAACAGCTCTGGAGGAGGGGGCAGGCAAAAATGGTGGGCATCCTCATCATTTCGCACGGCAGTTTGGCGGAAGAGCTGCTGGCAGCGGGACGGAAGATTGACGCCACGCTGGGTACGCAGGCGAAGGCGCTGTCTCTGGATTGGAACGTGGATCCGCAAAAGGCCAAGGCTGACATTGCCGTGGCGCTCAAGGAACTGGACTCGGGGGAGGGTGTCATCGTTCTTACCGACATGTTCGGCGGGACACCCACCAACCTGTCCTTGGCGTTCTTAGACCCCGCTCGCTCGGAGCTGGTGACTGGGGTGAACCTGCCGATGGTGGTGAAGCTCGCGGCTCTCCGTCGTGAGCAAAACTGGACCCTCAAAGCCCTGGCGCGCGCGGTGGCGGAAAAGGGGCAGAAAAGCATTTACGTGGTGAGTGAGGTGCTGGAGCACAAAGGTGGAAAGCGCATCTAGGCTAGAAAAAACAGTCGAGTTGGTAAACCGGCTGGGCCTCCATGCCCGCGCGGCTTCTAAGTTTGTGCAAGAGGCGTCCCGTTTTCAGGCGGAAATCAGGGTACGTCACAACGACGAGGAAGTGAACGGGAAATCCATCCTCGGTCTTTTGCTTTTGGCAGCCCCCTGCGGCTCCAAGCTCACCATTTCTGCCGAAGGTGTTGACGCCCAGGAGGCCTTACAAGCCCTGGCCCAGCTGGTGGCCGAGCGTTTCGGGGAGCCCAGTTGACGGCTTTTCGTACGCTTTCCGGCCTGCCTGCCTCCCCGGGCATCGCTATGGGCGAACCGCTGCTCGTAGAAAACCAGCCTTTGCCTGTCGTTCGCGTGGCGATCCCGGAGGAGCGGGTGGAAGATGAAATTGCCCGGTTGCGGGAAGCCGCCGCGCGGGTGGCCGCCCGTCTGGCCGAGCTCAAAGAAACAGCGGGTCGCCGCATGGGCCCGGAATTTGCCGCGATTCTGGAAGCCCATAGGCTTTTCCTTGCGGATCCCACCTTGGTGGCGGAAGTGGAGGAGGTTATACGCCGCGATCGCGTGTGCGCGGAATGGGCCTTGGATGAGGTAGTGCGCGGGCTTTTGCAGCGCTTTGAACAGCTGGCGGACGTCTACCTCCGCGAACGGCAAGTGGACCTTTTGGACGTGGCGGCGCATTGGCAGCGGGAGCTCCAGGGAAGGCCCCAGCCTGGGTTTACCAACGGACAACCCCGTATCCTGGTGGCCGACGACATCCCACCCTCCCAGGCCATCCAGTTAGCCGCAGGGAGCGTCATTGGCTTTGCCTCAGAAGCCGGAGGTCTCACCTCGCACACCACGATCATTGCCAAGTCCCTGGGGATTCCGGCGGTAGTGGGGGTAGAGGGGCTCGTGGAGGCCTCGCGTCTGGGCAGGCTCGTGATTGTGGACGGGTTTGAGGGGCACGTGCTCATCAACCCGGAACCAGCTTTGGTGGAGGTTTACCGTTGGCGAGCCCAAGAGCACCAGCGGCGGCAGCAAAGCCTTTTGCAGCAGGCGCACCTGCCAGCGGAAACCACCGATGGTCACCGGGTGCGGCTCTTGGCCAACGTGGACCTTCTTCACGAGATTGAGGATGCCCACCGTGCTGGGGCGGAAGGTGTGGGTTTGTTCCGTTCGGAGTTCTTGTTTATGCAAACCGCCCCCCTTTTGCCGGACGAGGAGGCTCAGTACCAAGCTTATAAAAAGCTAGTGGAAGGCTTTCCAGGCCAAGTGGTTACCATCCGCACCTACGATTTGGGTGGTAAAAAGCTGGCGCGGGAAATCCTCGGGCAGCTGGAGGCCAACCCCGCCCTGGGCCTTAGAGGAGTACGTCTTTCTCTGGCGCGGCCCGAGTTTTTCCGTACGCAACTGCGGGCCATTTTGCGGGTAGCTGGCGAGTTTCCCGGGCAAGTGCGGGTGATGGTGCCCATGATTGGCCACCTGGAAGAGGTGCGCACCGTCAAAGTGATGGTGGAGCGGTTGCGCCAGGAATTGCAAGCGGAGGGGAAAGTGGTACCCGACGAGCTGGCGTTGGGAGCCATGGTGGAAGTACCCGCGGCGGCCCTCTTAGCCGAGCACTTTGCCCGCGAGTTGGCCTTCTTGGCCATTGGTACCAACGATCTTACTCAGTACACGTTGGCGGTGGACCGTGCCAACCGTGAGTTGGCACGCACGTACCGACCCCTTCACCCGGGGGTCCTGCGGCTCATTGAAAGGGTGATCACCGCCGGCCGCCGTGCGGGCATCCCCGTTTCCCTTTGCGGTGAGCTGGCCGCCGATCCCATTGCGGTGCCGGTGCTCTTAGGCCTGGGGCTTACCGAGTTTTCCATGCACGCCCCAGCCCTTCCCGTGGTGCGCAGCCTCATCCGCGCCATCTCCTTTGCCGACGCCAGACGCATTGCCCGTCGCGCCTTGAGCTTAGCCAGCGCCAAGGAGGTGGAGGAGTTCTTATGGGAGAGCGTGGCAGGCCTTTTGGCTAAGCTGCAATTGAGGGTGCGGATATGACGCGCTGGGTGGCCAAACCCTGGGGGCAGGAAGAGATCTTTGCGGAAACCCCGTACTACGTGGGCAAGATCATCACCGTAAAGGCAGGACACGCCCTTTCTCTGCAGTACCACCAGCGGAAAGTTGAGACCATGCGAGTTTTGGCTGGGGAGGGGGAGCTGCAGCTGGGTTCACTCCCTTTTACCGGCCCTGACCACGTGGTGCCGCTTGCCCCCGGCACGGTGTGTCACCTGGAGCCGGGAACCGTCCATCGGGTGGTGGCGGTGAGTGACCTCACCATCGTTGAGGTTTCCACCCCGCACCTTGACGACGTGGTGCGCTTGGAGGATCGTTACGGCCGTGAGGGTACAAACAAACCTTAGGCGCGTGGTGTTCTTGAGTGTCCTGGTGGCGTTGGTGGCAGCTCCGGGTGGGACCCAAAAGACCCAGCAAGCCGCCACCCCCACTGGCCTCGCTGAGCTGGTACGGGGGGTTACGCTCAGGCTGCCGCCGGGTACCCGTAAACTGGACAACGATGCAATTAAGCGGCTGGGCCAGGGGGTGACGCTGCAGGCAGCACAGCCAGCCAAGGAAGCATTGCTGTCCAACGTAAACCTGTGGCAAGCGCGGTAGCAAGAGGCCGGGGCTCGGGTTTTGGGTTTGGAGCTTTTCCTGCAGCGGGCACGGGCACAAGCGTACTCTCCGCAAAGCCCGGCATCGGCTGTGCTTCAGCGCAGCATCCGCCGAGCCGAAACCGAGTTAGAAATCATGCGCGGAGCCCCTGAACAGGTGGTGCAGCAGGCGTTGGCGGCTGGAGGCAAACGTGAGTGGTTTTTCAACCTTCCTTTGCCCGAGCCCATCTTCCCCTCGTGGGTGGAAAGGGCACAAGGTCCCAACGCCCCGTAGCGGCCCGGGGGTTTGCACAAAGCAAGACTTGGTTGCAAAATGGGGAGCCGGAGCGCACCAAATCGGTGGCGTTGGGCAACGGGAGGAGCATGAAGACGTACTGGATTGAAACGTGGGGCTGCCAGATGAACGTGCTGGATTCCGAGTACCTGGCGGGGATGCTCCAAGCCTCTGGGCTTGCCCCGGTGGCCGAGCCCCAAGAGGCGGATGTGGTGCTTTTGAACACCTGTGCGGTGCGGGAAAAGGCAGTGCAAAAGGTGCTTTCCCGCTTAGGGGAGCTACGTTTCCTCAAAAAAACCGTAGGCAAGCCAGAGGTGATAGGGCTTTGCGGTTGCGTCGCCGAGCAGGAAGGGGCTGGAGCCTTGGCCCGCAGCCAGGTGTTGGACTTCGTTTTGGGGCCTGGTCGTATTGCTCAGCTGCCCTTGGCCTTGAAAGCCGTAAACAGCGGTAGGAGGCTTTCCCTCACGGGGTTTGAGGAAACCCGTGATTTGGATACCCACCTCATTGCCCGCTCGCACTCCGCCAGGCAGTACGTCACGGTGATCCACGGCTGCAACCAACACTGCACGTTTTGCATTGTTCCGTACACCCGTGGCCGAGAGGTCAGTCGGCCGTTAAGCGCAGTGGTGGACGAGGTGAAAGCCTTGGTGGCCCGGGGTACGCTGGAAGTCACGCTTTTGGGGCAAACCATCAACGCCTACCGCTGCCCGCAAACCGGCGCCCACTTCGCGGACCTTCTGGCAGCGGTTTGTGCAGTGGAAGGCCTGTGGCGGGTGCAGTTCATTACCTCCCATCCCAAGTTCTTTGACCAGAAGCTGATCCGCGCCTTGGGGTCTTTGCCGCGGCTGGGGACCTACTTGCACCTTCCTTTTCAAGCTGGTTCCAACCGCATTTTGAAAGCCATGCGCCGGCGCTACACCCGCGAAGAGTACTTGGAGCTGGTGGCCAAGATCCGCGAGGTCCGGCCCCAGGTGGCCCTTTCCACCGACGTGATCGTTGGGTTCCCCGGTGAGACCGAGGAAGATTTCGAGCAAACCATGGATCTTGTTGAAAAAATTAGATTTAGCCAGCTTTACGGTTTTATCTTTTCGCCGCGCCCGAAAACGCCAGCGGCCAAGTACCCCGAGAGGGTCCCGCGAGAGGTGGCCGGCTCGAGGCTGGAGCGCCTCTTTGCGACGCAAGCGGCGATAGCCCTCAGCTTGAACCAAGCTCTTATTGGCAAGGTTTTCCACGTTTTGGTGGACGGCCCGGCGAAGCGTGGCGAGGGTCTTTGGCAGGGGAGGGGTGAGGACCATCGGGTCGTTAACTTTCCGGGCTGGGAAGGCATTGCCCCGGGTCAGCTGGTTCCCATCCGCATCACCGGCGCTACCCCCCATGCCCTTTTGGGGGAGCAAATGAGAAGCGATGAAAAAGGGGGCGTTCAGTCTTTGAGCCCATTTGCAGCTTGATTTGCCAGCACCCTGATCTGCCCTTGACAGGAGATGGTTGGGGGTTGATCTTGGAAGGTGAGGGGAGGGAGGCGACATGGAGCAACACCTGGTGGAAATCAAGGGTCTGATCTTGGATCCTGTCTCCAATACCCCTATTGTCATCCTCAAGAAGGCAGATGAAAACGTCCTCTTGCCCATCTGGATTGGGGTTTTTGAGGCTAACGCCATTGCCATGGAGTTGGAAGGGGTGCAAACGCCTCGCCCCATGACCCATGACCTTCTGCGCTCCGTCATTGAAGCCTTGGGTGCGGTGGTGGAGGGGGTTTTGGTGCACTCACTGGTGGAGAACACCTTCCACGCCACGGTGTCGCTGCGTACCGCCGAAGGCCGCCGGGTGGAGGTGGACGCACGCCCCTCGGACGCCATCGCCTTGGCCTTGCGGGCCCGGGCTCCCATCAAGGTAGCTGAAAGCGTGTTCCAACAGGCTCATGCCTTGGAAGTTCGGGGTGAGGGCAGCCAAGAAGAAAAGCTCAAGGAGTGGTTGGACTCCTTAACCCCAGAGGACATCGGCAAGTACAAGATGTAGCTCGCCAGAGTATCCCCCGTGACCTGCAACGTGGTAACCTATCCCCACGCTGGGTTCGTGGGCAGTGCGAACTCAGGCTTGACCGGAAAGCCTCTGTGAAGGAAGGGGATGAACTCGCGCCATGATCATCACCATTGCCAACCAAAAGGGGGGAGTAGGAAAGACCACAACCGCCATTAACCTGGCGGCGGCTTTCGCGTTGAAGGGGCTTAGCACCTTGCTGGTGGATTTAGACCCCCAAGCCAACGCCACCCTGTCCTTTGTGGACAACCACGAACTTTCCGCCAGCATGTACGACGTGATGGTTGGCGGTGTAACGCTGGAGGAAGTTCTTGTCCCCACCCATTTGGAAAAGCTGCAATTGGCGCCCGCCAAGATTAGCTTGGCTAAGCTGGAAGCGGCGCTGGTAGGGGAGCTGGACGCCCACTTCCGCTTGAAGGACCGGCTGGGCCCGGTGGCGGAGCGTTTTGCAGCGGTGCTCGTGGATACACCGCCCACCCTTGGCCTTTTGACCGTCAACGCCATGGTAGCGGCTACGCACCTCTTGATTCCCATCCAATCCTCGTACTTTGCGTTGGAAGGCACCGACGATTTGTTGGAAACCGTGGATAAAATCAAAGCGCGTGCTAACCCCGACCTGCAAATCTTAGGCGCGGTGATCACGCTCTACGACAAGCGCACGGTTCTGGCCCGAGATATTCACGAGCAAATCGCCAAGGTTTTTGGTGACAAGCTCTTTAGGACCGTAATTTCCCGCTCGGTTCGCTTGGAGGAAAGCCCAGCCTACCGAGCTTCTATCTTCGAACACGCTCCCGAATCCACCGGCGCCACCGAGTACTACGCGCTTTGTGAGGAGGTGATGGCCCGTGTCTAGCCGTCGCGGTCTCCCCGATTTTCGCAAGATGCGCCACGACAGGCACTTCGTGGAAGAGCTGGCTTCCAAGTCGGTGGTGGGGGTAGGGATCATGCTCCCCATCTCCCAAATCGAAACCAACCGCGAGCAGCCTCGTACGAACCTTGGCGATTTGAGCGAGCTTACCGAATCCATCCGCCAGCGCGGGGTGCTGGAGCCCTTGCTGGTTCGCAAGGTAGCCCCGGGACGCTACCAGCTGGTGGCAGGGGAACGCCGTTTCCACGCGGCAGTGGCGGCGGGTCTTACCGAGGTTCCGTGCGTGGAAATGTCCCTGAGCGACCAGGAAGCTTTGGAAGTGGCTCTGGTGGAAAACCTCCAAAGGCGGGACTTAAACCCTTTTGAGGAGGCGGAGGGTTACCGAACGCTGGTGGACAAGTACGGCTATACCCACGAGCAGGTGGCGCACGCGGTGGGCAAATCGCGCACGTCCATCACGGAAACGCTTTCCCTTTTGGCCATCCCACCCGCCATCCGTGACCTTTGTCGGCATGCCGACATCACTGCCAAAAGCAAGCTCCTCATCATCGCCAGGGCAAAAAGCATTGACGAAATGGAGCGATTGGTGCAAGCCGTGCTGGAGGAAGGGGCGGACCGGGAAGCTCTTCGTGCCTTGCAAGCAAAGGACCCGCAACCCCAAGAAAACCAACAAAACACGGAACCACCGCCGCTAAACCCCGGGTTTCGCCCCATCCAGCTGCGCTACCGCCCCAGTCCCACGGCACCGGTACGCGTCTCGCTTACCGTGGCCCGTCCTGGCGTGAGCAAAGAAGAAATCCTGCAAGCTTTGGAGGAGCTCATAGCCAAGCTCCGTAGCGGTGAGTTCGACGGGCGCTTGGCCAGCCAGTAAAGCTTTGCTTACCCAGGCTCGCGCCGCCAACACAAACCCTCCAGGTTTAGGGCAGGGCAAGGGAAGAACCGCCGGCTCGGGGGGTGGGCTTTCCCGGGGGACGATGTGGCACCCGGGTGTTCATTTTGAGGAGCCATGCCGCTGACGCATAGGAAATTTAACATAATATATCTTATCGGACCTTTGACCAAGGCATTGGCTTTGTGGAAAACCGCAACCCTGTGGAAAACGCTGTGGAATCGTTCCTGCCGCTTAAGGCTTGGACGTGGGGTACACTTCGTAACCGTATGGGACGAGCTCCTTGGATCGTAGGCCGGGCTGTGGTGCGGGAGGCTTTGGGGCCTTTTTTCTTGGCGGCAACGGTAGCGACGTTTCTTTTGGTGGTGAGGTTTTTGTTTACCTTTGCCGAGCTTCTGGTTTCGCGGGACGCATCCACGGGCGATGTGGTGCTCCTTTTGGCGTATTCCTTGCCCCACGTGGTGGTGCTCACCTTGCCCATGGCGCTTTTGTTTGCGTCGGTGCTCACGGTATCGCGGTGGTCGGCCGACTCCGAGGTCATCGCCTTGCAAGCCTGCGGTGTACGGGCTTCGTGGCTCATGCGTCCGCTTTTTGGCTTTGGTGTTTTGGTTTTTGCTGTCGACGTGGTGCTGGCGCTGTGGGTCCTGCCGGAGGCCAACCGGCGTTTCCAAGAAACCACCCGGCGGATGTACTTTGCTGCCGCACGGGCAGCTTTGGAGCCCAGGGTTTTTAACTCGGCGTTTACGGGGCAGCTGGTTTACGTTGACAGGATGCATCCGGCTTCCGGCGTGTGGGACGGTGTGCTAGTTTTTGATGTAACCGACGCGTCCCAAGAGAGCCTCATCACGGCGGAGCACGGTTACCTTGTGGAAGACAGCAGCACCGGCGAACTTTGGCTTTCCTTGCGGGAGGCCACGGTTCACAGCTTACGTCCGGACCGGCCAGAGCGCTACCAGAGGAGCCGTAATAGCGAGATGCGGATCTTGCTGCAAGCGCCCCCTTCCGCATCGGTGACCATTCGCTACGGCCCGCGAGAGTCCTCCACCCTAGAGCTTTGGGCCCGTGCCCATGACCCTGCGGAAGCCGAAAGCGAGCGGCGCGAGTCTTGGGTAGAACTGCAGAAGAGAGTAGCGCTTCCTGCCGCTACCGTGGCCTTTTCGCTGTTGGGCTTTCCGTTGGGGTTGCGTAACCGGCGCGGTGGCAAGGGCTACGGGCTTACGGTGTCGGTGCTGGTGGTGGTGGGGTACTACGTGCTTTTTAACAACGGTGAGCTTTTGGCCCGCAGCGGCAAGCTGCCGGTTACAGCCGGGGTTTGGCTGCCCAACATCCTGGTGGTCGCTTTGGCCTTTACCTTTCTTCCAGTGGTAAACCAAGCGCCCGGGTTGCGTAACCCCGCCCCCTCTCGGCTTTTGGGCCTGTGGCAACGTCTGGTTGGCCTTTGGCGCCGGTTTTTTTCGCGTCGGACCGTAACGCCCACCCACGGGCGAGCCTGCGGCGCCCCCCGTTCCGCGCCGCCACTGTTTTTGGGTTGCATTGACCGCTGGGTGTTGCGCCAAACCATGACCTTCTTTCTCTTGGTCTTAGTGGCGGTTTGCGGTCTTTACGTGGCCATTAACTTCTCGGAGCAAGTGGAGGAAATCCAGAAAAATCGAGTACCGCTGGTGGTGGTGGCGAGCTTTTACCTGCACCTTTTGCCGCAAATCCTCCACGATACGCTGCCTTTGGCGTTTCTTATCGCCTTTCTTGGTACCGCTGCGGTTCTGGAAAAGCACAATGAAACCGTGGCCCTTAAGGCGGCGGGGGTTTCCCTCGCCCGGGTAGCCATGCCGCTTTTGGGGGTGGGGTTGGTACTGGGCGTCACCCTCTTTATCCTGGACGAAACCGTGGTGCAAAAGGCCAACCGCACCAGCCAAAGGCTCGAGGACGTCATTAAAGGCCGCCACGGGCCCCGCAGCTACCGCTTTACCGATCATTCCTTCCTTTTTTTGCCGGACGGTCGCACCGTGGTCAACTTCTTGCTATTCGATGCCGAGAAAAAAACGCTGGTACGGCCTTCCATTTACGTTTTTGATGATACGCTGGCACTCCGGGCCCGTTGGTTTGCGCAAAAGGCCACCTACCACGATGGAACCTGGTGGGGCGAAAACGTTTGGAGCCGGGTCTTCCTCCCGGACGGAGGTGAGGATTACTCCCCTCGCAGCGGAACGGCGGCTCTCCCCATAGCGGTGGGCCCGGAGTACTTCAGCCGCGAATTCCGCAAACCCTCAGAAATGAGCTTCCGCGAGTTGGAAAGCTACATTCGCCGTCTGAAGACTGCCGGCTACAAGGTTGACCGCTTGTTGGTGCAGCTGCACCAAAAGCTTGCCTATCCTTTGAGCCTGGTGTTGCTTCCCTGGCTGGCACTCCCCTACGCTTTTCGTTTGGGTCGCAAGGGTACGGTCATGGGCATTGCCACGGCCTTAATTTTGGCCATGGCGTACTTCTCCCTTACGGCTCTGGCCAGCAAGCTGGGCGAGGTTTCCCTTTTACCGCCGGTTTTAGCAGCGTGGACCCCTACCATCACGTTCGCTCTCTTGGCCCTGAACCGGCAGACTGCCCTCCGCACCTGAATGTCGGCACGCCGACAAAAAGGGGGCGACCGCTGGGTCGCCCCTTGTTTGTGGCTGGGAACAAGGTGCACCTACCCTGCCAGGACCTTGGCAACCCTCTCCAGCGCCCAATCCAGCTCTTCTTGGGTGATGACCAAAGGCGGGGCAAATCGGATGGTGTTCACGTGGGTTTCCTTGCACAGCAACCCTTCTTTCTGCAAGGCCTCGCAAAAACGACGGGCGCCCCCCGCTTCCGGAAGCAGCTCAACACCGATCCAGAGGCCCTTTCCGCGAATTTCTTTCACGTGCGGTGAAGAGATGGCCCGCAGCCGCTGCAAGAAGTAGTCGCCAAGTCGCGCCGAGTTCTCAATCATCCCCTCTTCCACCAGCACCGAAAGGGCAACCCGCGCCACCGCGCAGGCCAAAGGATTGCCGCCGAAGGTGGAGCCGTGATCGCCAGGACGAAAAACGCCCATCACCTCGTCATCCGCCAGGATGCCAGAAATGGGTACCAAGCCCCCTCCCAAGGCTTTGCCGATGATGACAATGTCGGGGCGGATGCCCTCGTGTTCGAAAGCGAAGAACTTGCCGGTTCGCCCGAGGCCAGACTGGATTTCATCCACTACCAAAAGCACCCGATGCTTTGCCGTAAGCTCCCGTAATGCTTTGAGAAATCCTGGCGGCGGAACAATAATGCCGCCCTCCCCTTGGATTGGCTCCACCAACACCGCCACGGTGTTTTCGTTGATGGCGGCAGCCACGGCTTCCCAGTTGCCGTAAGGTACAACCCGAAAACCGGGTGTGAAGGGTCCGAACCCGTCGCGGTATTGCTCCTCGGTGGAAAAGCCCACGATGGTGGTGGTGCGCCCGTGGAAGTTTCCTTCAAAGGCAATGATTTCAGCTTTATCGCGGGGCACCCCCTTTACCGTATACCCCCACTTTCTGGCTGCCTTGATGGCGGTCTCCACTGCTTCCGCACCGCTGTTCATGGGAAGGAACTTGGCAAAACCCGTAAGCTTGGAGAGCTGTTGGCAGAGGGGCCCCAGCTGGTCGTTACGAAAGGCGCGCGAGGTCAAGGTTACGCGGTCGGCCTGCGCCTTGAGGGCGGCCACGATCTTGGGGTGACAGTGCCCTTGGTTCACTGCCGAATACGCTGCCAAAAAGTCCAAGTAGCGGTTGCCATCCACGTCCCAAACCCAGACGCCGGAGGCCCTGGTGATAACGACGTCTAAGGGGTGGTAATTATGCGCTCCGTATTTTTCCTCTAAGGCAATGAGCTCCTGCGCTGTAAGCTTGCTGTTTTCCGTTTTTGCCATGCATTTCCTCCTTGCGGCCAAAACCCGCCGGGAAAAGATAGTGAAAGCTACAAGCAAGCGCAAGTGGGCCAGAATCTTCGGAATTTACCCGTTGTAAAGGTACTCCACGTGGCCAGGTCCCAGCAGCGCTAAAAGGCGCTTGTGGAGCTTTTCCGCATCGACTCCCAGCACGCGAGCCGGGAGCACCTCGGCCCGGAAGCTTTCCCCTACCAAGCGCAGACGCACTGGTAAGCTGCCCTCGCACTCGGTGAGCGCCTGCAAAAGCTCCTGGAGGCGGTCCCTGTTTTCAAAGCGGACTAAAGGGAGCGTGAGGCGAACCGCCCGCGCCTTGCGAAGCTCAATGCCTTCCAGGGGACTTGCGTCTTCCACCCGCAGCTCCACCTTGTCATCTCGGCTACTTTTGGCCAAAGTGGCCACCACCCGCAAAGCCTTGCCGTTTTCCAGAACGCCTTGGATCCGGGCAAAAGTATCGGGGAAGGCCACGGCCCGCACCGCCGCGGTTTGGTCCTCCAGAAGGAACGAGGCCATGGGACGCCCCCCTTGGCCGTTTTTTTCCCTGGTCTTGTGCTGGGCGAGACCGGAAACCAAACCCGCCACGGTCACCTCCCGCTCCCCCTCTTCCCACGCTCGCTCCAGGTGGGAAAGCGGCACGATCCCCAACAGCGGCAGCACGTTTTGGTAGCGATCTAAGGGGTGCCCCGAAAGGTAAAACCCCAAGGTTTCACGCTCGCCCGAGAGGAGCTCTTGGGAAGGCACAGGGTCTAGGGCTTGCGGCGGTGGCAGGCCATCCCCTTCTTCGCTTTCCAAGCCAAAAAGAAAGCCCTGGCCTGCCGAAAGCGATTGCCGTTGGTGGGCGGCCCTCTCCACAAGCCAGTCCAACTTGGAAAGCAAAACCCCGCGGTGTGGGTAAAGGGAGTCCAAGCTCCCCGAGCGGATGAGGCTTTCCAGTACCCGCTTGTTGGCTACGCGTTCGGGAAGGGCCCGCAAGAACCCCACCACCGAGGAAAAGCGTCCCACATCAGCCCGGGCTTGTACAATGGCATCCACCGCCGCTTCGCCCAGACCTTTGATGGCAGCAAGACCCACGCGAATGGCGTTGCCTTCCACCGTAAAGTTGGCAAGGGATTTGTTTACATCCGGCGGCAAAATCGTTATGCCCTTGGCTTTGAGGGAATTCACGTAGACCGCCAGCTGGTCGGTATCGTCTACCTCGCTGGCGAGAGTGGCGGCCCAAAAATGGAGGGGGTAATAAAGCTTGAGGTACGCGGTTTGATAGGCTATGAAAGCGTAAGCCACGGAGTGAGACTTGTTGAAGCCGTACTGGGCAAAGGGCACGATCTGTTCCCAAAGGGCCTGGACTTTGGCCCGGTCGTAGCCCTTGGCCACCGCACCTGCCACAAAGGCTTTCCCCTGCTCGTCAATGAGCTCTTTGATCTTTTTTCCCATGGCCTTGCGCAAGGTGTCGGCGGCAGCCATGGTAAACCCTGCCAGCTCCACCGCAATGCGCATGACCTGTTCCTGATAGACGATGACCCCGTAGGTTTCCGCTAGGATTTTTTCCAGTTCGGGGAAGATATAGACAATGGGCGTGCGGCCCGCTTTGCGGCTGGCGTAGTCGTTGATCCAGTTCATGGGCCCCGGGCGGTAAAGGGCGTTAAGGGCTGCCAGGTCTTCGAAACGGTTGGGCTTGGTGGTCACCAACAGCTGGCGCATGCCTGAGGACTCAAACTGAAAGACGCCGTCGGTTTCGCCGCTGGCAAACAGCTCAAAAACCTTTGGGTCGTCCAAACGCAACTGCCGCAAATCAGGGGGCTTTTCACCGGACCGCTCGATGCTTTTGAGAACGTCGTCCATGATGGTGAGGGTCTTAAGCCCGAGGAGGTCCATCTTCAAAAGCCCCAGCTTCTCGATGACATCCTTATCGAATTGCGTGACAATTTCATCTCTGCTGGTGCGGTAGAGGGGGACGATCTCACGCACGGGTTTGGGAGCAATCACAACACCAGCAGCGTGCATCCCGCAGTGGCGAGCCAATCCCTCCAAGCGCCGGCCGATGGCCAAAAGCTGGCCTACCCGCGGGTCACGCTCCGCAAGCTCCGAAAGCGCCGGCGAGTCCACCAGGGCTTGTTCCAGGGTCACCCCGAGGGTTTCCGGGACCAGACGGGCAATGCGGTCGGTTTCGCCAAAGGTCATGCCCATGACGCGCCCCACGTCGCGGATGACCGAGCGAGCCTGGAGCACGTTAAAGGTTGCAATTTGGCAAACGTTTTGTTCGCCATAAAGGCTGCGCACGTAGTCAATGACGTTTTCCCGGCGCCGCTTGCAAAAGTCAATGTCAATGTCCGGCATGCTGATGCGGTCGGGGTTTAAGAAGCGCTCGAAGAGGAGGTCATACTGCAACGGGTCAATGTCGGTGATCTCCAGTGCATAAGAAACCAAAGAGCCGGCGGCACTTCCCCTACCCGGCCCTACCGGGATGGAAGCCCCGCGAGCAAAGTTCACAAAGTCCCAAACGATGAGGAAATAGCCCTCGAATCCCACATCGTGAATGATCTTGAGCTCGTACTCCAGCCGTTGCCAGTACTCTTTGTCCGCATGCCGTCTGGGTTGCGGCTGGGCAAGGCGTCGGGCGAGACCCTCCCGCGCTTTTTCCACGAGGTACTCATCAGGCGTGGAGTGGGGAGGAAGCTTCGGGTAGCGTGGCAGCAACAGCTTGGGATCGCCAAAAGAAAACCGGCAGCGCTTGGCAATTTCTGCGGTGCGGGCCACCGCCTCGGGCACGTCACGGAAAAGCTCCGCCATTTCCTGCGGGGACTTAACGTAAAACTCGTCACAATACGCGTAGTCTGAGGCCAGCTGCTGCAGTGTCTTGTTTTGCCCAATTCCAATGAGGACTCGGTGGGCATCCACATCTTCTCGACGGTGGAAGTGGCAGTCGTTGGTGGCCACCAAGGGGACACCGGTGCGGCGGCTCAATTCCATGATGGCCTCCCGCACCACCCCCTCCTCGGGAAGCCCATGGTCTTGAACCTCCAGGAAAAAGCTCCCTTTACCAAAGATTTCTTGGTATTCAGCCACCACGCGCTCGGCCCTCTCGCGATCCCCGGCCAGGAGCGCTTGTGGTACCTCTCCCGCCAAACAACCGGACAGCGCGATGAGCCCTTGGGAGTACTTGGCTAAAAGCTCCTTATCCACTCGTGGTCGGTGGTAAAAGCCTTCGAGATAGGAAAGCGTGGAAAGCTGCATGAGGTTGTACCAGCCCGTTTCGTTTTCCACCAGCACCGTGAGGTGGTGGTAGGGTTTGCTCCGACCGAAGGGGTTCCCCTGCCGATCAAACCGGCTTTTCGGGGCCACGTAAAGCTCGCACCCCACGATGGGATGCACGCCGTGCTTGCGAGCGGTGCTCACGAACTCAAAGGCGCCGAAGAGGTTACCGTGGTCAGTGAGGGCCACCGCCTCCATGCCCAACGTGCCTACCTGCTTGATGAGCTCGTCTAAGCGTATGGTGGCGTCTAGCAAGGAGTAGTGCGAGTGCAGGTGAAGGTGCACAAAGGGCTCCGGCATGACGGTCATTTTAGTACTTGGCCGCAACGGGTCTTGGAGCATTAGCAAATGTGTTTTGTGAGATTTAGAACAACGAGTGAAAATATTATGTCAACTTAAATGGGTTTCCTTCAGGAGCCACAGCTAGCGCACCCGCTCAAGACGGGCTAACCACCAGGTGACAGCCACGCGGTCCGCAAACATAACCCCAGAAGTGAGAAGGACATCGGAACCAGAAACCGCGTAGCTTTCCACACCCAAAATCCGCTTGTCCGGAGAGCTGTAGTGGAACTGGAGGAGCTCGTGGTTCCAACTTCCCTGCCCTAAAAGCACGGTCCCCAGCGGGATGGAGTTCATGTGGAAACGAAGGGCGCCAGGCGCCACCAGGTCTAACGTAAATTCCGTGGCCACCGGCCGCGATACGCTGTCCTGGGCGTCGCGTATTTCCCCCACCACCCGAAGCGTTTCGGGGAATTCATCGTGGGCTTCCACTTCTGTGGTCCCCAAGACCTTTTGGCTCGGTCCTTGCGCTGGAAAGTACTCACCCTGCAAAAGCCAAGATCCAGGAACCAGGAGGGGGTGCAGGCGCTCTACCATAAAGCTATTCTACGCTGCGATGGTGTACTCACTCCCCTACCAACCCTGGTGTCCCGTGTGCGGGGATAGGGAAACCAACCCCGCTGCTTTAGGGCTGCGGTTTGCCGTTGACGAAGCCACCGGCATCACGCTGGCTTCTGTGCGGTTCAACCAGGCGCAACTGGGCTACGCGGGTCGGGTGCACGGCGGTATGGTGGCCATGGTCTTGGACGAGGCCATGGCGTGGGCTTGTGCCTTTCGTGCCAAAAGCTTTTGCACCACCGGCGAGCTAAAGGTCAGGCTTAAGGCCGCGGTTCCCCCAGATGCGGTGCTGGAAGTCAAGGCTTGGGTTGAGGAAGCATGGGGGCCCTATTTGCGCGCCAGGGGCGAGCTTTTTTCCGCGGAGAAAAGCCTCTTGGTCACGGCCTCCGGGACCTTTGTTGCCATGCCGCGGGAGGAGTCCCTAAGGCTGCGTGCTTTCTTGCGCTTTCGTCCACAAGACCTGGACGTGCTCACCGGGAGTTCTTTTGGCGAACAGGGGGCCGTAGGTGGGGGGTGACGTGAAGCGTAACCGCAGCTTGCTTCGCCTTAGGCTTGACGGTGGGTTACACTTTCGCCTTGTGAGTCGCCGGTACAAGCCGGCGTGGGAGGAAAAGCGATGAGCGAGGCGCGACAAATTCTGGAATCCCTGGGTATTTCGGAGGTCAACCCCGGGACCTACGCGGCGGGGTGGCTTTCTGGCAAGGGAGAGGAACTGGTTTCGCAAAACCCCACCACTGGGGAGCCGCTGGCCCGCGTACAACAAGCGGACGCTGCCACCTACGAGCACGTTTCACGCGTAGCTCAGGAAGCCTTTTTGAAGCTACGCATGATGCCGGCCCCAAAACGCGGCGAAATTATCAGGGCTTTGGGCGACGAGCTGAGAGCGCACAAGGAACAGCTGGGGCGTCTGGTTTCGCTGGAAATGGGCAAAATCTTAAGTGAAGGCCTGGGTGAAGTGCAGGAAATGATTGACATGTGCGATTTCGCCGTGGGGCTTTCACGGCAACTTTACGGCCTCACCATGGCCTCGGAACGGCCTCGTCACCGCATGTTTGAGCAGTGGCACCCCTTGGGTCCCGTGGGTATCATCACCGCCTTTAACTTCCCCGTAGCGGTTTGGTCTTGGAACGCGGCCATTGCCGTGGTGTGCGGCGACCCCGTAATTTGGAAGCCCTCTTCCAAGGTGCCCCTATGCGCCATTGCCGTGCAGCATATTTGCAACCGCGTAAGCCAGCGCTTTGGCGTGGATGGCATTTTTAACTTGGTTATTGGCACCGGCCGCGAGGTGGGTCAAAAGCTGGTGGACGACCCCCATGTCCCGCTCATCTCTTTTACCGGGTCTACGGCGCAGGGCCGCAGGATTGCCACCAGCGTGGCGGGGCGTTTTGGCCGCACGATCCTGGAACTGGGAGGCAACAACGCGGTGATTGTCCTGGAAGATGCCGATTTGGACCTAGCGCTGCGGGCTATCCTGTTTGCGGCGGTGGGTACCACCGGCCAGCGTTGCACCACGCTGCGGCGGCTTATCGTGCAAAAGGGGGTGTACGATGGCTTGTTGGAACGCCTGGTCAAGGCGTACACGAGCTTGCGCATCGGTGATCCCCTGGATCCCAACACCCACGTGGGCCCGCTGGTAGACGAAGCGGCGGTAGCGGACATGATGGCAGCGTTGGAAAAGATCAAGGAAGAAGGTGGCGAGATAGTTTACGGTGGCCATAGGCTCCCCGGTCCGGGCTATTTTGTGGAACCCACCATCGTCAAGGCTCACAAAGGCATGCAAATAGCCTGCGAAGAAACCTTTGCCCCCATCCTTTACGTGTACCAGGTGGAAACTTTAGACGAAGCCATTGCGCTCAACAACTCGGTGCGACAGGGGCTTTCCTCGGCAATCTTCACCAACAACCTGCGGGCGGCAGAGAAGTTTCTGTCAGCGGAGGGCTCCGATTGCGGCATCGCCAACGTGAACATCGGTACCTCGGGAGCGGAAATCGGCGGGGCTTTTGGCGGCGAAAAAGAAACTGGCGGTGGTCGCGAGGCAGGTTCCGACGCTTGGAAGGCGTACATGCGGCGGCAAACCTGCACCATCAACTACTCCACGGAGCTGCCACTGGCGCAGGGGGTGCGCTTCGACGTGGAATAGAGGCTAAGGGCGCCCCACCTCGATCTCCAAACAGCGGCGAAGACGCAGCTCCAGCTGGGAACAGGTGGGGCAATCGGGCTCAAGGTCCCCACAGGGCAAGCCATCGGCTTGCGCGTGCGCGCAGCCTGCCCTTTCCACCTGAGAAGCTACGCGCAACATAAGTTGACCCAAGGCTTCCTTCACAGGGCATGAGGGCATGGCGAGAAACGCCCGGAGCGCCTTTCGTTCGAAGCTTACGTCATCCAGCCAGTTCACGCGGCACCTCCTCGCCCTTCCGGGCGAATGCGGAAAGCTCTGCCGAAAGCAAAGTGTGAGCCGCCGCCCGACGGATAGCGGTAAGCCAGGCCTTTGCGTTGGCACCTTGGGGGGTGGTAGGCCAAGCGTCCAGCTCCTCCAGGCACTGGGCCACCTCTTCCGGCGGACGCACCACAGCCAAAGCCGCCAAGCTGCGGTCCAGGAAGGCTTCCAGATGTGATGGGAAGGCAGGGAGAGGTAGGATGTGACTGCAAGGCTCACCTGCTGGGCTTAGGTTCCCCTTTTGCAAGTCCTTGCAAATTGCCTGCGCTGCCCGCAGCCCGAAAACCCGAGCTTCCAAAAGACCGGTGCCCATGAGCCTCCGCGCCCCCTGCACCCCTCCCGCTGTTTCCCCGCAGCCGTAGAGGCCAGGTACCGACGTTCGACCCCAGGTGTCAATGGCAACCCCTCCCACGCCGTGGTGCACCGCTAGCGTCAGCGGGAGCCGGTGCCCATCCGTCCGCGGTGGGGTCTCGCGGATCCATCTTGGGAGCAGACTTTGGTCAGAGGCATCCAGCTCTAACCATGCCTTTTTTCCGTGGCGTAACGCCTGAGCCAGTTGCGTGCTTAGGGTTTCCAAATCGGGAAGCTGGGGCAAGAGGCTTTCCCCAAGCCAAATGCGGGACTTAAGCAGCGCAGCGGTGGTGGGAAAGTAAACGGGTGGGATGGCTAGCACTGGCAACGCTTGCGTGATATGCGGGTTGTGAAGCAGGGCGCGGGCCAAAAAAGCCAGGGCTAAACCTGAACCCCGGCACCACCGCGGCACCGTGGAGGGGCCGAACAGCGCCCCCACCCCGCCGCAGGCCAAAACCACCGCCTCGCCACGGTGGAGCCGCAGCTGCCCTTGGGGACGGTGCCACGCCCACACACCCAGCACCCTCCCCGGGGAAAGCTCCAAACCCACGGCTAAGGCACGCTCGTAGACGCGCGCTGTGCTGTGGACAGCCCCCACCAGCCGCTGCAGCAGCAACCCGCGGCCGCGGGGAAGAAACCTCCGGCCCCGCGGGTGTGAGTTTCCTGGAAGCAACACCGCACCCTCGTCCAGGGGCTGCAGGTCCAAAAGCTCCACCAGCTCTTTGGCAGCTCTGGGCGCCTCGGCCGCAAACACTTCAGCCAATCCTGGTCGCCCCATCCCTTGCCCCGCCCTTTGCAAATCCTCAAAAAAGCGATCGGGGCTGTCTCCCCTCTGGCACGGAGCGTTCAGAAGGATCCATGGGGCTAAGGCACGAACCCTTTGCGTAGCCCCATCACGACCCACGTACCCTGGGGTCAGGATCGTCACGTCGAGGCCTTTTTCCAAAAGACTGTGGGCGCAGGTAAGCCCGGCGAGCCCGGAGCCCACAACCACCACGTGCCGTTTTTGTCTTTCCACGGAGATGGGTACTTCGCAGCCGCTCACGCCAAGCCCTCGAGGACACCCTTGGCCGTTTCCAGAAGCAACCGGGCGGCGCCGGTGCGGGCAGAAAGGGCCATCACGTTGCCCTTGGCCACCTTCAGCTTGCCCATGAACACCGCCCCCACGGGGTCCAGCTGTCCGGAAAGGATGCCTCGCCACAGCGACTCACTACCTTCGAGTACAAAATCGGCTTGCTCCAGCTCTGCTTCCCCCACTGGCCGGACCTCCTGGCAAGTGCCGTTTTCGAGCTTTACGAGCAAGGCATGACTGCCCGTTCCCCCTTCCACCACCAAACCCAAGACCGTCGTCCAACCGGCAGCTTCTTTTTGCCATCGCTCGTGGGCGTTAACCGCCGTCCTCAGGGCGTTGGCACCTTCCTGGGAAAAGAGCTTAAAAAGCTCCATAGCGGATCCTCCCTGGGAATTTCCCCTCCCGTTGCCATTGTAGCGGAGTCAGTTATGGAGATTGGTGAGGACCGCCAGCGACGGCAGTGGGGGTGAAAATAGACCCATGCGTTGGTTTTTGCTTCTTGTGCTGGGTGCTCTCCCCTGGATGGGGTTGCGCTGGCTTGTTTTCCATGCGCGCCGTTTGGCTGCTGTCTTGCTGATGGCGGGTTGGTTTTCCACCCTTGCTGTGGTGCTGGCCCTTTTGGAGGTTCGTTACCCCGGGGTATGTGGTCGTCTTTTCCCCGGGGCACAAACCTACGCCGAGGACATGCTGGCGTGGGTGCGCACGGGTTCCGGTTGTGAGGGAAGCCCTTCCTGCTTTGTCCCACAGCACCTTGCGCACTTGGCGACTTTTTTAGGCCTTACCTTGGCCACCGGCGGCCTTGGTGGTTTGGTTTTGGCTGTGGTGCTTTTTGGGTGGATGGGTGCGTACACCGGCGGGTTGGCGGTCTTGGCGCAAAACCCCTGGGCATTTCTTGCCGGGTGGCACCCTTGGGCCCTTTTGCGGGTGGCTGGTTTTTTGTTTTTGGGTGTGGCGTTTAGCGAACCGCTGTTGGGTGGAGGACTGGCTTCTCTCTGGAAAAACCGCCACTGGTGGCTTGCCGGCTTTGCCTTTTGCGTTGCTGACGTGCTCGTCAAATGGTGTTGTGCCGAAGCCTGGCGGGTGGCGGTTCTGCAGCCGTTGCTTCGTTGAGGGGAACTTCGTCGTCTGCAGTGGGCTTTTTTTAACTCTTGGTTTAAAGCAATCACGTGCTTAAGATCACGGGAGGCCGGAGGTCCCCGTGATTCCGTCTTCTGTGGGTGAAGAAACTCGCCAACGGCTGTTAGAAAGTGCTGCCGAGCTTTTTGCACGCAAAGGCTTTTCCGATACCACGGTGCGGGAGTTGGCGAAGAGCGCTCGTTGTAACGTGGCTGCCATTTCGTACCACTTCGGGAGCAAAGAAAAGCTTTACGAGGTGGTACTCGTTCGCACCCTCCGCCAGTTGGCCCAGCGTCGGATTGACAGTCTCGAGGCGGTATTGACGGCGTACCACGGCCAGCCTCCCCGGCAAACGGTGTTGACCGCCTTTGCTCGAGCTTGTCTTGATCCTCTTCTCATTGAGGACAAGGCAGAAGTTCGCCTTCAGCTCCTGCTTCGAGAAATGGCGCAGCAACGGTTGCCATCGGAGCTCATGCAGCGGGAGCTGGTGGCTCCAGTCCACAAGTTGTTAATTCAAGCTCTGGCTTCTGCTGTGCCCGAGTTGGAGCAAGAAGACCTACCGCTCGTGGCGTACTCTTTTGTGGCGCACTTGGTCCACGTTTTGCACCTTCACTGGTTCTTACCCAAAAAAGCACAGTTCTATCGCGCGTATGGTGACAAACTCCTCGCGCACATCGTGCGCTTTACTGCTGGTGGGATCTACTCTCGAGTTGCGGCTAGGCGCACAAAAGGCCGCTTTTTTAAATGACCTTGGGCGTTTTCTAAAAGTCTTACTGATTTTACTCGTAGCGCAGGGCTTCAATGGGGTCCAAGGAAGCGGCTTTGGCAGCGGGGTAAATGCCAAAAAAGATGCCCACCGCCGAGGCAAAGCCAAAGCCCAAAAGCACGGCCCATAAAGGCACATGGGCCGCAGGAAAGCCGGGAATGGCTTTGGCGCCCAAAAACCCCAAAAACCAGCCCAAGAGGATGCCAATAGCCCCACCAATGGCGGAAAGCAGCACCGCCTCGATGAGAAACTGCATGAGGATGTCCCGGCGCCGTGCGCCAACCGCCTTTCGCACGCCAATTTCCCGGGTGCGTTCCGTCACCGAAACCAACATGATGTTCATGATGCCGATGCCACCTACGAGAAGTGCAATGCCCACCACGGCTCCCACCACCTGCGTTATGCCGCCCAGAATTGTGGAGGTGGTCTTACGCAGTTCCTCCTGGAGAAGGACACGAAAATCGTTGCCCTGGTCAGCCCGTAAACCGTGACGGCGACGTAAAAGTTCCGTCATAAGGTCTTTGGCACGGTCCACGTCTTCTGGGGCACGAGCCTTAAAGTCCAGCCGGATTTGCTTCATGGCGTTTTCGCCGTAAATTTCCCGAGCTGTGGAAAAAGGGATGATGACCAAACGGTCCCGGTCCTGGCCCAGGAACTGACCTTTCTGCTCCATGACCCCGATTACGGTAAACACCACCCTCCCCACCTGAATATCCTGGCCAAGAGGTTCGTCGCCAAGACCCAGGTCCTCGATGAGCTTTTGCCCCACCAGGCAAACCCGGGCGTGGCGTGCTAAGTCCAAATCAGAAAAGAAGCGGCCCCGCACCACCCAATGATTGACCACCTCCTGATAGCTCGAACCAACCCCCAAGAGGAACGGCGTTGCCGTGCGTTTGCCAAACCGCGCCCGCTCGCCTTGGAAAAAGATTGGGGTAAAGGCCACGATTTCAGGTACTTGTTCGAGGATAGCCTGTCCGTCCTCATAGGTCAGTTTTACGTCGCGGCCCGCAATGTCAGGGTTGTTGGGGTCACGTTCTGGGAAAACCATGATGTAGGTGGCGCCTACGCCCTCCAGCTGGCCGGCAATCCAAAAGTTCAACCCCTGCACGATGGACACCACGCCAATAACGGCGGCCACCCCAATGATGATCCCCAGGGTAGTAAGCACCGAGCGCAGCTTATGTGCTGCAATGGAGCGAAGAGCCATCCGCAGGTTTTCAAAAAACATTTACCCCTTCCGCCTGTCATCCAGGATTTGGCCGTCCCGTAAACGCACGATACGGCGGGCATGGGCGGCGATGTCCTCCTCGTGGGTCACGAGAACAATGGTATGCCCTTCGCGGTTAAGCTGGTCGAAAAGCTCCATGATTTCCGTCCCGGTACGCGAATCCAGGTTGCCGGTGGGTTCGTCGGCTAAAAGCAAGGATGGGTTGTTCACCAACGCGCGGGCGATGGCCACCCGTTGACGCTGCCCCCCGGAAAGCTCGTTGGGTTGGTGGTGGAGGCGATCGCCAAGTCCTACCCTCTCCAGCATTTCCTTGGCCCGCTTGTGCCGTTCCGCCCGCGGTACACCCGCGTAAATGAGGGGAACCTCCACGTTTTCCAGGGCAGAAGCCCTGGGCAAGAGGTTAAACGTTTGAAATACGAAGCCAATCTCTTGGTTGCGGATGCGTGCCAGCTCATCGTCGGTAAGCTCGTTCACCAGCTGTCCGTTGAGGCGGTAGCTCCCTGAGGTGGGCGTATCCAGGCAACCGATGATGTTCATAAGCGTGGACTTGCCCGAACCCGAGGGACCCATAATTGCCACGTATTCGCCCCTGTCCACCGCCAGCGTCACACCGTTGAGAGCCTGCACCGCCACCGCCCCCATGTCGTAAACCTTTACCACTTTGTTCAGCTCAATGAGCACTTTCTTCCCCCCTAAAGCTACGCACTTTGTTTTTCCTCCCGCACCGCCTCCCCGTCCTTGAGCGTGCGCAGGGACTTATAAGGCCCGGTAATGACTTTCTCTCCTGCTGTCAACCCCTCGCGGATTTCCACGTAAAGCTCGTCCTGGACTCCGGTTTTTACCTCCCGGCGTACCGCCCGGCCCTTTTCGTAGAGATACACCACCTCCACTTCCCGCCCGCTGGTTTGGCCGAAGACCTCTTTGCCTTTGTCATCCAAGAACCGAGTTTGCACCGCTTGCAGCGGCACGGCCAGAACGTTTTCCGCACGCTGGGTGATAATTTCCACTTTGGCTGTCATCTCGGGCTTCAGACGGGCATCAGGTTGGTTTAAGGCCACCTTGACCTTGAACTTCACCACGTCCCCAACCTTCGTGCCCGAAGAGGCGATCTCCACCACTTTCCCCGGGAACGACGCATCAGGGATGGCATCCACCTTCACCTCGGCTTTTTGGCCTAGCTGCAGCTGCACCACGTCCCGCTCAGGAACTTCCACTTCCGCCACCAACTCTGAGAGGTCGCCGATCACCATGAGCACGGAACCAGGAAAATTGGTGGTGCCCATGATGGCGGTTTCCCCCACCTCAACCCGCCGGGAAATCACCACCCCGTCCATGGGGGCGCGAATGGTGGTGCGGTCCAAGTCCTCCAAAGCCCGGCGCAAGGCAAAGCTGGCTTGTTCAATGGCCCTTTCCTGCGCCCGAACCGCCACCTGAGCTTGCTCCAACGCCAGACGGGCCCGATCCCTGGCTTGCTCGGAAACGACCCCCTGGGCGAAGAGCCGTTCCGTGCGCGCTGCCTCCAGCTCGGCGTTCGCCAGCTCCGCCTGGGCTCGTTCCAATTGCACCCGGGCTTGCTCCAAGGCGGCCCGGGCTTGGTCACAGGCTGCCTGGTAGAGCTTTTTTTCTATTTCCACCACCACGTCCCCAGCCTTGACGGCGTCTCCTTCCCGAAACGGCAAGGCTACGATCTCCCCAATTACCTTGGATTGGATTTCCACCTTTTTCCGTGGACTGATGTTTCCCGAGGCCTTAACCGTGGCGACGACGGTCCGCGGTACTACCGCCACCACCTCCACTGCCGTTCCCCTGTGGCTGTTGCCGCGTAGGGAAAGGAAAAGGATGAGGCCAAAAACCACCACTGCCAAAACGGCAAGCCCCAACTTTCGCATACGCCTACCTCAAAAATGCGAGGGCTACGCGTGCCACTGCCCAAAAGCCCCAAAAAACCGCAACGATGCTTGCCGATTTGCGCATGGGCACACCCCCCACTGCTGCCAAACCCCAAGCCAATAGCACCCAATACCAAAGGTTGAAGACGTCCAGAAGTTCTCCCACAGCCACCAGCGCCTGGGGTGCATCCTCCCCTAAGAAGGAGGCCAAGTTGGATTGCAAAAGCTTGGGAATTTCCTGTGCGGGAAACGACTGCCGGGTGGAGGCCACAATGGCAAGCAGCAGGGACTGCGCGGCGCTGGGGGGAAAACCAGCGTGCGCCACGGCGGACAGTACCGCTGGGTATTCCGCTTCCGAGCCTGCCACCTTGAGGGCGAGGAAGTACACACCACCCAACAGCAGTGTAACTGCCAAGGCACCCATCGGCGCCAGCACGAGGCCTATGGTGCGGAAGCGCTCGCCAGCTTGCACCGCTTCCCGCACCTTTTCTTCTGGAACTTCTCTTCCCGCCCGTCTCATCCCTTGGGTTACTGTCGCTTCCATGTCAATGCGCGGGGAAAGGATCAGCTGCACGCTTAGGCTCAAAAAGACTGTGAGGAGCAAAACCCAAAAGAAGGTTGGTCTAAAGGCCAGTTCCCCAAAAACCCTTCGCGGTTCGCTAAAACAGCGAAACACCCGGCCCAAAGCCTTCCGTGACAGCTCGCCAACTGCTAATTTTTCTTGGAGTTCTTGGGAGGCCATAGCCATTACCCTACTCCTTTTCAGGGCTCCAGTGTGACAGCTTGAGGAACGGCACATCCTTCCAGTAGGTGTGAACCTCGGGCTCAGGCACCGTGTCTGCAAGCTGGATGCCCATGGTATCCAAAAGCGTGCCCACCGCCACCTGGTAGGCCACCATGGATTGCCGGTAGCTCACCCGTGCCTGGAGCTCGGCCGCTTGCGCGGCTGCCAGGTCCTCTTGGATCTTAAGCACCTGGTAGTTGGTGGACATGCCGTTTTCGAACTTCTTGAGCTCGGCTTCCAGGTTGCGTTCAGCGAGCTCCCGGGCTTTTACGGCTGCGGCAATGGCCTTGGCGGAGGCCTCCAGGTTACGAACCGCTGCACGAACCTCGGCGATCACCGCCTGTCGCTGCGCCGCGAGGGCTTGCTGGGCGGCAGCATACTCAAACCGACGCTGGGCCAGCTGTGCTTTGGCCTGGTGGTTACCCAAGGAGTAACTGAAGCTCAAAGTGGTTGACCACTGGGCGTAGTCACGGTCGCGGATTTGCCTTAAGGCATCGTCCCAGTTTCCTGGGGTCACTGCAATAACTTGCCCCGTTCGTGGATCCCTTTGGGTAAAGGTGCCCCCTACCCCCACAAACCCGTAGTTCACCCCCCAATCCAGCTGCGGGAGCAAAGCGCTGCGCGCCAAGAGCAGGTTTTGCTCCACAATCTCCCTTTGCACGTGCTTGCTCTTGAGCTCGGGCCGTCGCTCGAGAGCTGTCTGCACGGCCTTTTCAAAGTCCACCGTTTCAATGAGGGCTTGCAGGCTGTCGGTAGGCACGATTTCGGCCAAAAAGTCCTGCGGGTCTTCGAACCCCAGAAGGATCTTAAGGTTGTCGGCCGCTGCCTGCACTGCGTTTTCCGCAATGATGATGTCCTGCTCCCGGGCTGCCACCGTAGCTTCCGATTGCACGATGTCAATGGGAGCCGAAGTGCCCACCCGTACGCGAATCCGCGTTTGCTCCAAAAGGTCCTGGGCTAACTTCAAAGACTGTTGCTTCACTTTGAGGTTTTCCCGGGCGTACACCAAGTTCCAGTACGCGCTTTCCACCTGTTGCAGGGTGGTGATGACCAGCCTTTCAAAATCCAGCAAGCTCAAATGCCGGTTTTTGCGCGCAATTTCAATGCGCGAACGGTTCACATCGGTACCAAACGAGCGCAAAAGCGGCTGACTCAGCGAAAAGGTCAACCCCGAGTTGTAGGACGGGTTGAGGAAGAAAAACGTGGAATTGGTTTTGTTGCGGGTGTTGGTCCAGCCCACAGCCGCCTGCCCACCGGTGGGCAGGAGCGTGCCGAAGCTGAGATTGAAGGTGCGGCGGTCCTGCTTGTTGACCTGGGCACCCACCAGTTGGTTGGTGGCCGGGCTTTCTGAGGAGCTTTCCGAAAAGTCCACCTTCACAAAGGGGTCAAACACCCCGCTGGCCGCCAGGACGCCCTGGGAGGCAGAGGCCAGCGAGAGGCGAGAGATTTCCAAGTTGATGTTGTGCTGCAGCGCCATCTCTGTGGCTTGCCGCAAGCTCAAAGTGAGCTGGCGCTCAACGGCCAGGCGCTGTCCCCGCACTTGGGTGCCGGACGTTGTTTCCACGGGCCGTTGCTGGGCCCAGCAAGGCAACCCATTGACCAGCGCTACCACGAAAAAAGCCGCATAAAATCGGTTCCAAACCACGGCCACCTCCCTTACGTCACGGTTGTACGAGTTTTTCACGGGAAATGTTTCCGACCAGCGGGTGAAAACAGGCAACCCGCTGCTGTTGTATAGATTGCAGTTGTGGGTCTGAAAGGCAAGCCGGTGACACCCACGGACAGGCCAAGCGAAAAGCACAACCCGAAGGCGCCGGCAGAAAAAAACGCTGCCACCGAAGGACGTCTCGCGAAGCATCCAGCAAAGCGCTGGTGTACGGGTGAAGGGGGAAGCGTCTCACCTGCGACCAGGGACCCTCCTCCACCACTCGCCCTGCCAAGAGCACCAAAACTCGGTGCGCCACGTTGTCCAAGATGCTCAGGTCGTGGGTAACCACGAGCACACCCAAGCCAGTAGTGGACACGAGTTCGTTGAGGCACTGCAAAAAACGCCGGCGAACGGGCACGTCCAAGGATGCCACCGGTTCGTCCAAAAGCAACACTTTAGGTTGCACCGCCAAAGCCCGAGCCAAGCTCAACCGCTGCCGCTGACCGCCGGAGAACTCGCATATCCTCCGGGAAAGGAACTCCTGGGAAAACGGAAGGCCAACCAAAGAGAAAAGCGTGCGGAGCCTTTCGTTTTCCAAAACCTCGCCTCCGCCGAGGCGCTTTTTCTGCACGGAAAAGGCCTCGCGCAACGCAAAACCCACCGTGTGCCGAGGGTTGAAGGAGCTCCCCGGCTCCTGAAACACCACCTGCACCAGGTGGCGCCACGGACGAAGCTGGCCCTCGGAGAGGTGATCCACCCGCACGCCTTGCCAATAAACCTCACCGGCACTGGCCCTTTGCAGGCACGCCAGCACCTTGATGAGCGAGCTTTTCCCTGCGCCCGATGCGCCCACCACCCCCAGCACCTCCCCTGCCGCCACCTCCAGGGAAACGTCGCACAGCGCCACCACCCCCCCCTCCCCTGGCGCTTTCCGGGATACCCTACCCCCGCGTGGCGCAAAGGCCAGGTGCAGATGTGTGCCTTTCAAAAGTACCTCACCCATCGTTGCTTTCCCCATGGTGAAGGAAGCAACGCACCCGACGGCCATCCCCTACGGGTGCCAAAGCTGGCCGCGCTTGCAGACAGCGGGCAAAGACCCAGGGACAGCGCGGCGCAAAGCGACAGCCCATTGCCACAGGTATGCCGGGCGCTTTCAGGGAACCCTCCTTGCCGGCGTTTGCCTGGGCTGGGGGTGGTGCTTCCCCCTGAAAAGCAGCATTGTTACTGCTTCGCCATGCCGGCTGCACCCTTCCCGGAAGCAGGTCCGCCTTGCCACCCGTGCCGCCAGTTAAGAACACGGTGGCGGGGTGCAAAGGCTCCTGCAGCACCTGTGGGGTCAAACCTTCTTCTACGGTTTCTCCCGCCGCTAGCACCACAAGCTTCTTGCACAACCCCGCAATTAGGGGAAGGTCGTGGCTTGCCAGGAGCAGCGCCAGGTGAAAACGGTGGGCTAACTCCGCCAGCAAGTGCACAAAGGACGCTTGCGCCAAAGGGTCGAGGGCCGAAGTGGGCTCGTCCAGCACCAGACCCTGAGGTTTTCCCGAAAGTGCTGCTGCTAACGCTGCCCGCTGGATCTGCCCTCCGGAGAGCTCATGGGGATACGCCCGAAAAAACTCCAGCGGAGGAACTAGCCCCACAAGCGTTAGGAGCTCCAACGCTTGCACCTTGGCATCGTCAGCCGAAACCCCGTGCAAGACCGCAGCTTCCGTCACTTGCCGCCCCAGCGACAGCACCGGGTTGAAGGCCAAAGCCGGGTGCTGGAATACGAAGCCCAAAACCCCGCCTCGTATCCTCCGCAGCTCCGCTTCTCCCGCCGCCAAAACGTCCACACCATCCACCTTCACTTGGCCGCCCAACACCCTGCCCGCAGGCGGGATGAGAGCTCCAAGAGCCATGAGGGAAAGCGTTTTGCCGCTCCCCGATTCTCCAGCCAACCCCAACGTTTCTTCCCTTTCCACGGAAAAGGAAACACCATCCACCACCTTCTGCCAACCCGCAGAAGTAGGGAAAGCCACGA
This sequence comes from uncultured Thermoanaerobaculum sp., assembly GCA_937934115.1. GTDB lineage: Bacteria > Acidobacteriota > Thermoanaerobaculia > Thermoanaerobaculales > Thermoanaerobaculaceae > Thermoanaerobaculum. Next base: position 22,371 of record CALHAH010000006.1, on the reverse strand, counting down.
CCAGCTGGTGAACCTCTAACCACGGCATGGCACGCCATTGTAAACGCCGAAACCCTTCGCTCACAAAAACGCTTCGTCCCCCAAAACCACTGGGTAAGGCACAAAATGCCAAACACAAAAAGCGTCGCCCCGCTTTATTAAGGCGCGGCGGAGGTGTGTTGCGTTAGGATAGGGGCGTTTGGGGGTGACGTGGAGGGTGAGGCTCTCCTCTTGGCGCGGGCGCGAAAGATTCGAGCTTTGATTTTGGACGTTGACGGGGTTCTTACCGATGGCAAGCTTTACTACACCCGTCAAGGCGAAAGCATCAAGGTGTTTTTTTCCCGCGATGGTTTTGCATTAAAACTGGCTCAGAACGTGGGAATTCGGGTGGGGGTTCTTTCCGGTCGGGGCGGGGCGGTACTGCGCCGCCGCCTGGCAGACCTAGGTGTGGACTCCAACCTCGTGGTGGAGGAAAGCCGGGACAAGGCTGCTGATTTTGCCCGCCTTTGCCAGAGGCTGGGGCTGGCCTGCGAGCACGTGGCCTACATGGGCGACGATATCCCGGACTTACCCGTTTTCTCCTTAGCAGGGCTCACTTTGGTTCCCGCCGACGCCGCGGAAGAGGTGCGGGCCCGGGCCCACGTGGTGGTCTCCGCACCCGGGGGGCAGGGGGCAGTGCGCGAGGCCGTGATTTTCCTGCTAAAAGCGCAAGGGGTTTGGGAGGAGGTGCTCCAAAGCTGGGAGAGAAAAGCTTAAAGGAGGAACCATGGAGCAAGAGTTTGCGGAAAAAGTAGTCCTGGTCACGGGGGCTTCTAGCGGTATCGGGCGCGCCACGGCGCTGCGGTTTGGAAAAGCTTTCGCTGCGGTGGCGTTGGTAGGGCGCAACCGCCAGCGGTTGGACGAGGTAAAAGCCCTGCTGCCCAAAGCTGAGGTTTTTGTATGCGACTTGCAAAACAGGGATGCGCGCGCGGGCCTTGTAGACTCGGTGGTTGAGGTTTTTGGGCACGTGGACGTTTTGGTTAACAACGCCGGCATCATTGGTTCCGGGGCCTTTGCGCAAACGGAGCTTGCCATTTGGGATCAAATGCTGGAAATCAACCTTTTAAGCGTCGTGGATCTCACGCGCCAGGCTATCCCCTACCTCAAGGAAACCCGTGGCTCGGTGGTGAACGTCTCTTCGGTGGCGGGAATTCGCGCCTTCCCAGGCATAGCCCCGTACGCGGTTTCCAAGGCCGCTGTCGACCAACTCACCCACTGCTTGGCGTTGGAGCTGGGACCACAGGGTATTCGCGTCAATGCGGTAAACCCCGGAGTGGTGGTCACCGAGCTTCACCGGCGGGGCGGCATGGACGAAGCCGCCTACCAGGCGTTCCTCCAACACTCCCTCGCTACCCACCCATTGGGGAGAGTGGGCAAGGCCGAGGAGGTGGCAGAAGCCATTGCTTTTCTCGCTTCCGAGAAGGCGGGATGGATCACCGGTGTTTCCCTGCCGGTGGACGGCGGCCGCTCCCAAACCTGCTTGCGCTGACGGGCGTACGCAAATCGCCGAAAGCGATGCTTTAAGGCCTACACTGGGAATTTTCGCGAGTTTGTGTGGCGGCCGCGGCAGCTACACCTCTTCCACGCTCACCCGCACAAAAGGATCAACCATGTTTTTGGGGATGAGCGCCGGCCAAAAAGAAACGATGTCCTGGGGCTTGGGGCGCCCCCCGGAAAAGCCGGTGACGCCGGGTGGACCGGAGGTGATAAGAGGTGCCAGCTCCATGCCGAAGCGCTCCACTTTGTGCCAATCGTCGCTTTTCACAGCGATTCGCAAGACCACCTCTGGCACGTCAGAGGGAGCAGGGGCAACCCCGGGGTGACAAACGCCGGTACCCAAGAGCTCCACGACTCGGTCTTCAGGCGGAAACGCTACCCCTGCTTTCTCCAAACGCCGAAAGACAAGGTCAGCGCAAAGCTTGGCTTTTTCCACCGCCCGTGGCCCCGAAATTACCAGCTGTCCTGCGGCCTTGAATCCCTTGTGAACGGAGGCAGAAACCTTATAAAACTCAGTGGGCGGCCTGCCTTTAATCCCGGAAACCCGAACCCGGTTCTCCCCCTCCTGTTCTAAACGGATAGACGTGAAATCCACGCGACAATCGGCAGTAATGTAGTCGGTGGGATCCCCCATTTCGTAAAGCAACTGTTCTGAAACCGTCGCTTCCGTGACGCACCCACCGCTTCCCGGGTGTTTGGTCACCACGAAGGTTCCGTCTTCATGGCATTCCAAGACCGGATAGCCCACATCCCAAAGGTCCGGCACCTCCCACCAACGCGTAAAGTTGCCGCCTGTGCACTGGGCGCCGCACTCAACGATGTGTCCGGCCACCGTACCCGCAGCCAGGAGATCCCAGTCTTCACCACCCCACCCAAACTCCGCCACCAGCGGGCCTAAAACCAAGGCCGTGTCAGTAATCCGCCCAGCCAGAACTATGTGTGCCCCCTGCCTTAAGGCTTCAGCTACCGGCATGGCCCCAAGGTAGGCGTTCGCCGAAAGAATGCGGTCCCTGGCCACATCGGAAAGGCGTGCGCCGGTTTCCATGTGTGGCAAGTGCATCCCCGCCGCAAAAAGCTCGTCCAACCGTGGAACCAGGTCGTCCCCTTCCACAATACCTACCTTAAGGCCCCGAATACGGAGCTCCTCCGCCAACCGGAAGATGCCTTCCCGGCAGGCGCGGGGATTGAGTCCTCCCGCGTTGGTCACGATTTTGACGTTGCGAGCCATAACCTCCGGCAAAAGGCGCCGAAGCAGTGTTACAAAATCCGTGGCGTAACCCTTCGCTGGGTCCTTGAGTTTTTGTCGCATCATGATGGAGAGGGTGACCTCCGCCAGATAATCCAAACCGATGTAATCCACCGGTCCTCGGGTAACAAGCTCGTAGGCGGCATCCGGAGAATCGCCCCAAAACCCTTGTCCATTGCCGATGCGCACAACCCGACCCATTTTTGCCCCCGCGCACCAAGTCTAGCAGCTGCTGCCCTCTTGGGTCATCAGCTGCCGAAAAACGTGCAGCGAACGCAGGGGCTTTTCCAAAAAATGCTCCACGAGCTTTTGCAGGACGCACAAAAGCTCGGGACCCGGCGAAAAAGCAAGCGCATCGAGGGGCTTTCTGAGAGCTTCCACGAGGAAACGATAGGAGTGGGGACGCAAAGAAACCCCACCGGTACCGTGTTGCCGGCAACAAAAACCGAGGCCTTGCACCCACCAGGCCCCAAGGTCGAGGAGCGATTGGCCACAAACCGCGCACTCCGTGGGCTGGGGAAGCACCCCGGCCAGTTTTAAGGACCAGGCCATCACATAGGGAACCGCCAAATGCGGGGCAACCCCCGCTTCCAGCCAAACCACGGTTTTTTGAAGCAGGCGGAAAAACGTTTCTTGGCTTGTCCCTGGAGGGCAAAGCTCTAACACCAGCTCGGCAGCAACCAAGGCTGCTACCCAAGCTTGAGGACGAGCTGCCAAGTCCAAGACCGAATGCTCCAAAACCACCTCGTTGACGATGGCCAGCTCCCGCCGCGGCGAGCAAAAAAGCGTCACCTTTACCCGGGCCAAGGGTTCCAAAGCCGCGCCACCGCCTTTGCCCCGCGATTGCCGAACCACAGCCCGGATCACCCCCCTTTCTTGGCATAGAAACACCACCACTGCCGACTTCTCCCTGAAAGGGTAGCGGGCGAGAACGATGGCTTCCTCGGTGATAAGGGGCACAGGTCAGCCTAGGGTGCAGCCAGCACCTTACCCAGCGGTTCTTGCAAAACCGCAACGCGCCAACGCCTTTTCAGGCATTGCCACCAAGCCTCGTCCGTTTGCGGGCGGCGCTCCGCGACCGCTTCCAGGGTAGCCCGCGGTGCCAGAAAACCCGGATCTATGGCCAAGGCTTGCGCTACTTCGTCGCGCACAGCCCGCAACTTCGTCACCAAGCGCTCCTTTGCTTCATCCGGACGCGGACGCAAGCTGGGAGGCGGGCTGACTTCCTCTCGTGTGCTGGCCAGTACTTGAAGAATGGCGGTACCCCAGCGCCGAACAACCCGCGGCGACACGCCGGGAGTGTGCACGAGTGCCGAAAAATCCGCGGGCGGATGCGAAGCTAACCGCAGCAGCAACTCCGAGGGCAAAACGCGAAACGGGGCCACATCTAATGCTTGCGCCACGCCTTCCCGCCACAGCCAGAGGGCTTTTAACCGCCCGAGGGCTTCGCCGGCTAGGCCCTTAGCTCCTTTGATGCGAAGAAACGCCCAGGGGTCCGGCTCCGGAGGCTGGTAGGACACTTGCTCCAACACCTGGCACTCCTCCTCCCACCAAGCAAGGCGACCGCATGCCGCAAGCCGGGCTTTGAGCTTGGCAAGCAGAGCTTCGAGGTAACGGGTATCGTCCACGGCATAACGCAGCATTTCGGCGGATAAAGGACGTACCGACCAGTCAGCTCGCTGCTGAGTTTTATCCAGTTCAAGGCCCAGTTCCTTTTTGACGAGGGTTGCCAACGACGTTTGCGGTTCACCTAAGACCTGGGCTGCCGCTTGCGTATCCGCAAGGAAACGCACGAAAAAACCAAAATCCTTCTGCAGCATCCTCAGGTCGTAGTCAGCCCCGTGCAACACCTTTAAAGTTTTGGGGTCGGCCAAGAGCTCGCCTAGCGGTGCCAGTTCCAAGGGCGTAAGCTTTAAGGTATCCACCACCGCGTGGCGGCCAGAAAAGGAAAGCTGCAGCAAGCAAACCTTGGGGTAGTAGGAATGAAAGGAATCGGCCTCGCTGTCCACCGCCACCACGCCAGCAGCGCGAGCCTCGGAGCATATGTACCGCAGTTGTGTTGCTGCGTCCACCCAAAGGATCGTTTCGTCGCCCACGTACGGGATGGTAGCACCGGGCCAAGGGCAGCCGGAGAGCGAGGTCTCGTTACTGGTTCCGACCTACGGCAGCTGCCAACAGCGCTTCCAAAAGCCTCTTTGCCAACCACTGCGGGTCAGTTTCGCCGAGGGAAGGCACAGCCAACACCGCTTCCGGGTACTCCTGCCAAGGGCGGAAGGAAGCTCCTTGATCCCAACCGACAATGAGTGGTCGCCAACCAAAGCCCGCGCCTTCTGCGATTTGTCGCAGCCTGGTGAGTTTTTGCTCCTCGTCGGGATTGCTGGAGGTCCGCACCAGAATCACCGCATCGCAACGGCCCAAAACGCCTGCCAATGCTGCCGGAGAGAGCACGTCCGGCTGCAAGGCCAAAAGGTGCAGGCGGGCGTTGGGTCCCACGGCCACCGAGCGAGCCAACAGCGCCACTGGCAGCTCTGAGTTGTGAAACACCAGTTCCTCTTGTTCTCCCCCGATCTTGGCCACCAGGCGGGTGGCTTCTTCCCCCCGCGCCGAAACTACCACCACCCACAGGCTGCGCACCAAACCTCCACCATCCCTGCCGCGGAAGCGCAGGAGGATTTCTGAAACCATTTGGCTGGCCCATAGGTCCCCACTAGCGGCCCGGGAAACGGGGCCGGAGGCTAGCTCCAGACGGGGGTAAATCACCAGCACCTTGGCAGAAACCAAGTCAAGCACCACCTCAAGCACCAAATCGTCATCCACCAATAGGCGGGCTATGAGCTGGGGAAGCAAGAGGGGCTGGCTTAAAGCGTCAAAGACGTCTCGGGCCAACCCCATCGCTGGGGGTTCCGCACTTCGTTTCCGTCGCACCACCACATGGGCTGGTGGGCATGGAAGCCTGCCCAGAAGGCGCGGTAACCGTTCCGCCCGAGTTTTGGCGCGGTTTTGCAAGGCGTCGAGGCTTGGCAGCTGCAGCCGGTACGTGGTTTCGCCACCCCCAGTGTACTCGGCCAGCTCGAAAAACCCCTGTTGCCACGCCAAGCAATCCAAAAGTCGCAGCCTTGCCTGGTAATCAAGGAAGCGCTGAATTTCCCCATGGGTGAGGGCGGTGCGCTCCGTGAGCAGGCGCTCTAAGGACGTGGCGGACCCTCGCCGTTCCTCCAGCAGGCGGGCCAGCTGCGCTTGGTCCAGAAGTCCCGCCGCCACCAGCATTTCCCCCACCGAGCGTCCGTCCCCAGGGGAAAACACCATCGTAGGCTCCCCTCGACGAAACACCAGCACCACCACCTGGCCCGAATCCAGCTCCCGCATGGAAAGCCGCAGGTCCCGCTTGGCAGCCCGGGCCGCCTGCAAAAGCACCGCCGGCGGCAGCACTGCCAACGAACCAGTTACTTTGCGCGGCAGTTCCTCGGCCACGTTCCGAGGCGACCAAAGGGAGCGTTCCTGCACCATGCGTTACTATGCTCCCACACCCGGGCGCCCAGCGCAACCGTACCTGCCCTCAAACCTGGCAAACTACTTTTATGGTGTGGACCCCTCTTGGCAAAAACAACCCCCGTTTGGCAGCGGTGCGGAGCATTGCCCAAGGGAAGGACGAGCACCGCACGGTAGTAGACGGCATCAAGATGCTCCGCGACTTATGGCGCCGGGGTCTCACCCCGGAAGCCGTGTACGCTCGTGAAGATGTGGCCCTCGCCTGGGCGGAAGATTCCGATTTAGCGCGCTTGCCATCCCTGGTGCCCTGCTACCAGCTCGCCGCTTCCGTGCTCAACCGTCTGGCACCCACCCAGCATTCCCAAGGAGTCATTGCCGTTTTTCCTGTACCGCGCAGGAGTGCACCCTGGGGTGATTGCATCGTGTTCCTGGACCGTGTGCAGGACCCGGCCAACGTCGGCGCTGTGGTGCGGGTGGCAGCGGCCCTGGGAGCCGGCAGCGTAGTGTGCTCCCCCGGTTGTGCTAACCCCTTTTCCCCCAAGGCGGTGCGAGCTTCCGCCGGGGCAAGTCTCTTTTTCCCGGTCCTGCGCAACTTCCCGTTTTCGCGGTTGCAACGCTGGGCTGCCGGACGTTACGCCTGGGTGGCGGCCGCCGCTGCCGGTGGTACACCAGTATGGCAATGGGAGCCGAAGCTACCTTTGGTGCTGGTACTGGGCAACGAGGGGCAGGGGCTCGATCCCGAGCTTTCGGCCAGCGTGACCTCGAAAGTGACCATGCCGCTGGCCAACGGCGTGGAGTCACTGAACGTAGCCGTGGCTTGCGGGTTGTTGCTGGCCTGTATCACCGGGGCTTGCCAGAACCCCTATACTGGGTAAAGAGGGAGGAAGCCATGATTCGCCACCGTGACATTGAACAACTGCAAAAGCTTTCTCAAGCCCCCGGCAACACCCTTACTGTTTACCTGGACGTGGATCAATCTAAACCTGCCAACCGCAAGAGAGGCTTTGAAACCCAACTCAAGGACATGCTCAGGCAGCTCGTTGCCCAGCACCCCGGTGACGAGGAGTTGGCAGCCACCGCACAAGAAGTGGAGGACATCGTCAAAAGGGTAGAACCCACAGGGAAGACCCTGGTCCTCTTTCGCCACCGACGCTTGGGCTTTACTTTCCGCAATGTGCTCAAGCTTTCCTTGCCGCCGGCGGTCTTTTGGACCCGCGGGGCGGTGCTTCGTCCCTTGGTGGAAGCGCTAGATGAATACGAACGCTACGCCGTGGTGCTAGTGGATTCGCAAAGGGCCAGGCTGTTTACAGTGTTCTTAGGCGAAATCGAAGAGCACAGGGACCTCATTTCCTTCATCCCGCCGCGCCCAGACTCCCCTTCCTCGGACAAACTTCGCTCCCAATCGCGGATGGAGAGGCACCACGATGAAAGCGTTTCCGCTCACGTAAAAACCGTGGCTAAGGAGCTTTCGAGGTTAGTGGATGAGCTGGAGGTGGACCGTTTGGTTTTGGGGGGCAACAACGAGGTAGCCAATGCCCTGGCACGTTCCCTCCCCAAGCGCCTTCAGGGTCGTTTGGTGGAAATCCTTCCCCTCCCTATTGGTGCTTCTCACGAGGAAATCCTGCAACGCACCGCTGAGGTCCAGGAACGGCTGGAGCGAGTGGCAGAGCTGGAGTTGGTGCGGGATCTGCTTCGCGAAGTGAGAAAGGGGGGACGAGCGGTGGCTGGGCTTCCCGCGACCTTGGACGCGGTGAACAGCAAACCGGTGTGGAAACTGGTGTACGTCCGTGGCTTGACTGTGGAAGGTCAGGAGTGCGCCGAATGTGGCGGTCTGTTTACCATGGCGGAGGAAAAATGCCCGCAATGCGGCAACACCTTGCACCACGTTAAAGCCTTTGTTGACCGCTTAAGCCACAAGGTCATCGAGGCGGGGGGCACCGTGGAAGTGGTCAGTGGACCGGCGGCGGAGACCCTGCGACAGGTGGGGGATATGGCAGCAATTTTGCGGGGCTAAAGCCGGCCTTTCACCGTTGGCAAAAACAACGGTGGGCGTGGACTGGTTTTTCCTCGTGGATTACACTTCACCGGGCGCCGGAGTGGCGGAATGGCAGACGCCGGGGACTTAAAATCCCCCGTCCGTAAGGGCGTGCGGGTTCGAATCCCGCCTCCGGCACCAGCTTTTCCCGCGTAGCTGTTGTTGCTGCCTGCAGCAAGGCCCTACCCTTGTAGGGTTGGCAGCAAGGCCCCCAGGAAATGAACGAAAGGCACACACCTCACCCGCGGCCATAGTAGCCAGCGGCCCTGTAAGGCCGCTTTCGCACTTCGTTGACGACGGACGTCTTTAGTCTTCCAGGGGCGGCAAAGAGTAAAGGATGTATTCGCCCTTAAAAGGTACCAAGACGATGCGCTCGTGGGCCTTCAGCACCTCTGCATCTGGCCAAGGCTTGCCATCCTTGGTTACCGGGCGAAACCCCCAGGGGAGATCCGCTTCTTCCGGTGCCAGCCACTCGGGGAGGATAAGCTGCGGCGTTTCCTCTTCCTCCGCGACCAACTCAAAGAAAACCTCCGAGCTGGGCTTGCGGTCCAACAGCTTAGCGTCCGCGGCATCCTTCTGGGCTTCGGCCACCTGTTCGTCCACCAAGTCCATGAGGGCGTCACGAGCTGCTTCCAGGTACTCCTCAGGTCCCTCCAGGTCTGCGTAGATCGCGAGGCGATATACCTTTCCGTCCAAAGCGTCGGAGGAGCCCAACCAAGCCTCTACCGCGTTAGCAGGATCGTCCTCCGGCTCCAAGGTCACGTTTTGGCCGAAGACCCGGTCGCGCGCGGCCAAGCCCGCCAAGATCTCTTGAGCAGAGGAACCCGGTAACTCTATTTCCCATTCATGTTCCAGTTTTGCTGTCATCCTTCACTCCCACTCCAGCTCCTATTTCGGCTAGAGATGGCGGATTGTAGCCCAAGAAGACCAGCGAGGCAAATTTTTTGGCACGGGTGGTTGCGCAAGGGAAAGAGGCGTTATGCCAAACCTTAGCCGGCTCGCCCAGAAGTGGAGAAAGCCGCCGCAAAGCGGCCCCACAAGTACCGAGATGTGGGATCCGCGCTCTGCGCGGGTTTTGAAAGAACAAATGTGGGACCCGCGCTCCGCGCGGGTTGTGGAGCATAGTGTCCAGAGCACGCGAGCGAGGCCCGGCTTTGCTGGGCCGAGCGGTGGGGGCGCGGGGGGCCTCAAGGCGGGTGGGCGTGGCGGCTGCCCCCCGCGGCAGATAACCGGCGGCCCCACATCCACTCCGCGGATTTAGCAAGATGGAATACGCGTACTTTCCGCTGAAACCCCTCTTAGCGTAAGGGCCGGTCCCGCACAGCCAACTGTTGCAGCGGCTCAAGTTGCATGTCCCGGCAGGCAATGGCTTCAGCTGCCGCAAAAGCCCCGGAAACCGTGGCCACGTAAGGGATGCGGTGCTCCAAAGCGCCGCGGCGAATAAACCGCCCGTCTTGATGAGCCGTACCACCAGTGGCGGTATTCACCACCAGGTGAATTTCCCCGTTCACCATTAGGTCCACCGCGTGGGGTCGGCCCTCGGAAACTTTTCGCACCTCCCGAGGCGAAAAGCCAGCCTGCCGGAGCACCGCAGCGGTACCACGGGTGGCCAACAACCCAAAACCCAGCTCTTGAAAGCGAGACGCCAAGGCTGCTGCCCGGGGTTTGTCCGGTCCCGAAAGCGAAAGAAAAACGTTCCCTTCCCTGGGCAAATGCAAGCCGGCAGCCAGGGCCGCCTTGGCAAAGGCCTCACCGAAACTCTTGCCCAAGCCCATGACCTCGCCAGTGGAGCGCATTTCCGGCCCCAAGATGGGATCGGCTCCTGGAAAGCGGTCAAAGGGGAACACCGGCATCTTGACGGCCACTCCCAAGGGCTTTCCATCCTCCAAGCCCAGCTCTTTGAGTTTGGCACCACAGCAAACCCTGGCTGCCACCGTCGCCCAAGGGACCCCAGTGGCCTTGGAAACAAAAGGTACCGTGCGGGAGGCTCGGGGGTTGGCCTCCAAAATCCACACGCGACCATCTTTTACCGCCAGCTGAAGGTTTAGAAAACCCACCACCTGCAGCTCGCTGGCCAAAAGCCGGGCTACCCGCCGGATTTCCGCCAAAAGCTCCAACGATACGGAGGAAGCGCCTATAACGCAGGAGGAATCCCCGGAGTGGATGCCTGCTTCTTCCACGTGTTCTAGGACCCCGCAAATAACAACCGTTTCACCATCCGCTACCAAATCCACATCCAATTCCAAGGCTTGTTCGAGAAAGCGATCTAGCAGCACCGGGTGGTCCGTCTTGGCGCGCAGCTCCCGTTCCCAGACGCTGGCGAGCTCCAAAGCTGAATACACCACGTGCATGCCCCGTCCACCGAGGACATACGAGGGGCGCACCAAAACTGGGTAGCCCAGCTGAGCAGCTGCCCGCTGGGCTTCTGCCAAGGTGGTCACCGTTTCCCCTTCCGGCTGCCGCAAACCAAGCTTTTTCACCACCGCCGAGAAACGCTGGCGGTCCTCTGCCCAGTGGATGGCCTCGGGGGAGGTGCCCAAGATCTTCACCCCATGTTCGAGAAGTGGGCGGGCAAGCTTGAGCGGCGTCTGGCCCCCAAACTGTACCAGCACACCGTGGGGTTTTTCCTGTTCTAAGACCTCCAAAACGTCTTCTAAGCTTAGGGGCTCAAAGTACAGGCGATCGGAGGTGTCCCAGTCGGTGGACACGGTTTCCGGGTTGCAGTTCACCATGACCGCAGCAAAGCCTTCTTGGCGCAGGCCCGCTACTGCGTGGACACAGCACGCGTCGAACTCAATCCCTTGGCCGATACGCACGGGACCTGAGCCCAAGATGACTACCCGCGGGCGCGAATCCTCTTCCCGCTCGTTAACGCTTTCGCAGCTCCCGTAGTAGTAAGGCGTGGAAGCGGCAAACTCAGCGGCACAGGTGTCCACTTTGCGATAGCACCGGCTCAAACCCTGAGCTTTGCGCCGTCGGAGAACCTGGGTGGGGGTTGCGTCTGCCGCCCGGGAAATGGTCTCGTCCGTAAAGCCCAACCGTTTGGCGTGCCTGAGCGCGTCCGGCTCGCTTAAAGCCTTTGGCAAGATGGTTTTTTCAGCTTCCACTAACGACGCGATTTTCCGCACAAAAAACGGATCCCAACTACTGGCCCTGGCAACTTCGTCCACGCTCATGCCGCGCCTCAGCGCTTCGGCCACAGCCCACAGGCGGTCCGGATTGGGGACACTGATTCGACGGAACAGAGCTTCGCTGTCCAAGGCGGCAATGGGAGGCGGGGCCAGCAAATCATCCCATCCTCGCTCCAAAGACCGCACCGCTTTTTGCAGCGCTTCCTCGAAGCAGCGCCCTATGGCCATAGCTTCGCCCACGGATTTCATGGAGGTGCCCAGGGTGTCCGCAACCGTTGGGAACTTTTCAAAGGCAAAGCGCGGAACCTTCACCACCACATAATCCAAGGCCGGCTCAAAAGCTGCCGGTGTGGAGCGGGTAATGGCGTTTTGGAGTTCCGAAAGGCGATAACCCAACGCCAGCTTGGCGGCGATACGGGCGATGGGGAACCCGGTGGCCTTTGAGGCCAACGCCGAAGAACGGGAAACCCTGGGGTTCATTTCAATGACCACCCACTCCCCGTTTTCCGGATTCACGGCAAACTGTACGTTGGCCCCGCCGGTTTCCACCCCCACCGTGCGCAAGCAGGTGGCCGCCGCATCCCGCAAGAACTGGTACTCCTTGTCGGTGAGGGTGAGGGCAGGGGCTACGGTAATGGAATCGCCGGTGTGCACGCCCATGGCATCCAGGTTTTCAATGGAGCACACCACCACCACCGTATCCGACCAATCCCGCATGACCTCCAGCTCGTACTCCTTCCAACCCTCCACCGACCGTTCCATGAGTACTTCGCCCACGGGCGAAGCATCAAGAGCGTGGCGCAAGGCACCTGTAAACTCCTCGCGGTTGTAGACCACAGCGGCTCCCTGCCCGCCAAGGGTAAAGGAGGGACGCAAAATCGCCGGAAGGCCCACCAGCTCCAAGGCGCGCTCCCCTTCCGCCAGCGAATGGACCGTAACTGAAGGCAAGACCGGAAGACCCGCCCGGCGCATGGCCTCCCGAAACCTTTCTCGGTCCTCGGCGGTTTGAATGGCTGCCACCGACGCTCCCAAAAGACGCACGCCCAAGCTGTCCAGCACACCGCGTTTCGCCAGCTCTACCGCCACGTTGAGGGCGGTTTGCCCTCCCAAGGTGGCAAGCAAGGCGTCACAACGTTCCTTTTCCAGGATGTGAGCCACCACTTCCGGAGTGATGGGCTCAATGTATGTGGCGTCCGCCCTCTCGGGATCGGTCATGATGGTGGCTGGATTGGAGTTTACCAGCACCACTCGGAGGCCCTCTTCCCAAAGAGCGTGGACGCCTTGCACACCGGAATAGTCAAACTCGCATGCCTGGCCAATGCGTATGGGCCCTGCCCCCACCACCAGCACGCTGTGCACGTCTACCCTTCGCACCGCTTTTGCTCCCGAAAAGCAAGACACCTCTGCACGAATTGGCCAAAGACCCCCAAAGCATCATGTGGTCCTGGTCCGGCTTCGGGGTGAAACTGAATACCTTCAGCCCAAAGCTTGGGGGCCCATAGCCCTTCTACCGAGCCGTCGGTGAGGTTTACCATGCTTACCTGCACATCCGGCGGCAAACTTTCCGCTGCCACCGCGTAGTTGTGGTTTTGGGAGGTGATCCAAACCGCCTGCGTCCGTTCATCCCGCACGGGATGGTTGGCCCCGTGGTGGCCAAACTTGAGCTTAAAGGTGCGGCCTCCCAGCGCTAAGCCCAGGAGCTGGTGCCCTAGGCAAATTCCCAAAATGGGCACGCGACCAAGGCCTTTCTCAAGCAAACGCACCGTATGGGCCACTGCCGCTGGGTCCCCGGGACCGTTGGACACCACCAGTCCGTCCAGCTCTTCAGGGATCCCTTCCCACGGAACTTTTCCCGGAACCACCACCACCTCGGCTCCTGCGGCTACCAGTTCCCGAAGGATGGACAACTTCACGCCAAAATCCAAAACTCCCACCCGCACGCGGCTCGGGGGCGTCTGTCTTCGCCAAGGGGCTGCAAAAAAACGCTGCACCTCCTCGCTGCTCACATCTCCGGTTACATCCAGCCCGTCGGTGCCTTTTGCTTGCCGAGCCAAGGCTTGGGCTTGCTCGCGGCTTACGCCTGCCACCAACACACCGGGGAGGCTTCCGTGCTGACGCAGGTGAAGGACCACGGCCCGGGTGTCAAAGCCGTAGCCCACCGGCACCCCCGCCTCCGCCAAAAACGCCGGCAAGCTCGCCTGGGAACGCCAGGAGGAGGGTTCTGTGACCAAGTCACTCACCACCAGAGCGGCCGCCCACACCCTCCCACTTTCCCAATCTTCGGGGTTGGTCCCCACCACCCCCACGTGCGGGGTGGTGAGCACCAGGATTTGGCCTCGGTACGAGGGGTCAGTGAGCATCTCTTGGTAGCCAAACATGGAGGTGTTAAAAACCACCTCCCCGCTCGCGCCTCCGGCAGATGCCATGAATCCCTCAAAGATGCTCCCGTCCGCCAAGGCTACGTACGCTTTCTCCAAAAACCCCCCCGTTTCTCCAGTCGCTGGGAGACTAGCGGAACTCCATATGGGGCACAACCCGGTGGGCGGGCCTTTACCCTCAGCTAGCGAAAAACGTCTTCCAACGGAACCGCCGGCGGAGGGGCCTCCAGTGGTTTATCCGTGCCACGGCAGTAACGAACCTCCCCCAGCATCCGATACGCTTCCATGGCAGCCCCCCAACACCCCAGGTGAAGGAAGCCGCGCACAAGCATGACCGTTTGCTGCGCTAACACCAGTGCGGCCATTCCTGACCAGTGACTGCCGGTAAATCCCAAGCGCGCCCAACCAAAAAGTGCGTGTACAACGAGGATGGCCATTAAAAAACTAGCGTACAGCGGGAAAAAAAGCACGGGGTGGCGTAGCACGGCAAGTAAAGCCTTGAAAAAACCACGCAGTGTTTTTCTGTCCCCGTGGCGCACCGTCGCCATCCGGGAAAGGTCGTAGGCTCCTCGTAGCGGCACATAAAGCAAAAAAAATAGAACACCTGCCACCAGAACGCCCGCCAGGTCCCAACGGGCATCCGCTTGGTTTTCCGCAAGCTTGAAGAACCCTCGGACTACGGCTCCGCAAGCCGCGGCGGCAAGCCCCAAACCCAAAAAAAACCACAGAAAGCTGCGGAAAAAAGGAAAGGCAAAATGGCGCATGCCACCACAAACGTCGCCACCCTGCGCGGCCCGATCCCCAAATAACGCGGCAAAAATTCCCGCCGAGAGCACCACCTGTGCCACCACCGTCCCCACCAGCGCCAACAGCAAACCGGGACCTAGCACCACGGGCAAATGGTTTTCAGGGATTGCGGTAAAGTGCCGCCACACGCCGAACCATGAGCCCGTGAGCACCTTTTGCGCAAACAAAGACCGACCCCACACCGGCGCCACGGTGGCAAGGACCAACATGGCCAACCCCAAAGCGGGAAGCAAAGGCACCATGTACAAGAGCAAAACCAGCCTGGGGCGACTCCTTGCCTGCCGTACACCTTGTCTCCACGCGTGCAAAAACCTCATACTCACCCCACAAGACCCGTAAGGCTGAACAGGTTCTGTAGCCAAAACCAAACCACTTCCATAATCTTTGCCACCGGTGCCCACGATGGTTTCACCCGCTTGCTGTTGTTCCAGCGGTTGTAATCCAAAGCCATGAGGTGATCGGGATCCACTTCTGCAGACACCAGCTTGGTGGGAGCAACCACCTCGATGAGGGTCCACTTTTCCTGTCCATCCCAGCGGTGCCGCTGCCGGGTGCCGTCCTCGAAAACCAGCTCCACCTCCACCGGGTGGATGAACTCGCCCAAGCGTTCCAGCACCACGCGGGAAACGAAAGAATCGTGGTGCCGGCTTTTCTCATCCGCGTCTTCTTCCGCCACCAACGTGGGTTGGCCGTTGCGAAACAGGTAGCCGCGGTCTTTGCCTACCTTCCGGGTGCTCACGCTGCGCACCCCGTAATCAAGGGGTGCCGCCGCGTAAAAGGCCTGGGAAAAAAACCAGGAGAGGTCTTGCCCAACGGATTCTTGGAAGGCTCTTACAAAATCCTCCGTAGACGGGTGCCGAAACTGCCACTTTTGGAAGAAATACCGCATGGCCCGGTGAAAGGCAGACGGGCCCACCAACCCCTCCAGGTGCTTCAAAGTTATTGCCGGCCGCGGGTAGGAGTGAAAGCCATAGGTGCCGGGGCGGAACTTCCACGCTTCCCGCACCATAGGGTCGGAGTACGTGTCGCGGCTCAAGGCCGCGTGGTTGTTTTCAAGAGCGGAAATCTCCAATCCCCAAAAGCGTGTATCCGCGCCGTACACCTCGTCCATGATGGTCATGTCGTAAAAGCTGTTGATACCCTCGTCCATCCAGGGTTCCTCAAACTCGTTGGAAGCAATCATGCCCATCCAGTAGTTGTGGCCAAACTCATGGATGGTCACGCCCTCGGGTACGCGAATTTCTTGGAAAAAAGGCAGGTTAAAAAGCGGGTGGGTTCCCAAGGTAATAAACGTCATGTACTCCATACCACCGGCTCCCATGGCACCGCGGGGTGGGTCCACCAACGTGATGTGTGGGTAGGGGTACGGGCCTAAGCGCAAGCCATAACCCCACATGGCTACCTTTAAAGCCCGTAAGTAGCGTGACGCTTGCGCCCGGTTAGCCGGTTGCAGCAACAAGGTAATTGCAACCGGCGCCAAGGTGAGTTCTTCCGGCGCTACACCCAAAAGCGTAGCCAGCTCCCCCTGCTTGGCCTTGGGCACATCCACGGCCGGATCGAAAACATCCTCCACCACCACAAAACGCGGATCGGCGGTCCAGGCAAAGTCGGTAACCCCTTCCTGCACAAAGCGCGCGGTCACGGTATCGGCTTCGATTTTTTCCTCTACTTTTCTTCCCGTGGCGCCAATCTTTCCCGCGTAGCGGGCAGGCAAAGCCACGGTCACGTCGTAGTTGCCGAAATCAGCGTAAAACTCGCTGTGGGCATGGTACTGATGGCAATTCCAACCAGCCTCCTGCCGCCCCCGCACCCCTGCATCTTCAAAAACCGCAATTTTTGGAAACCATTGGGCAGCCAGAATGAAATCCTTATGCACCCCGTTGCGCGCGAATACCCGCGGGAGTTTTCCGTGAAAATTGATCTCCACTGTCACCGTTTCCCCCGGGGGCAACGGCGCCGGAAGCCGGTAACGTACCACCGTGCGGTCAAAGGGGTTGCCATCATCCGGTTGGAGAAATTCTTCCGTGGCCTTGAGGTCGTGCCCTTCGACCGTTTTGATGCTGTCCACCACAAGGAACCCCCACCCGTCCTTGGGCATCCCAATATCCCGCAGCGACCCACCGGATTCGCGAAAAAACGTGCTTTGGTTGTTGGCAAAAGCGTTTAGGTAGAGGTGAAACTGAAGCTCATCAGTGGGTTGGCTTGTGGTGTTTTTCCAAAGCAGTACCTCCCGCCCCTGGAGGGTGCGATCCTCGGGGTTCAGGCGTACCTCCATAGTCACCTCGTACACCGGCGGCGGGAGGCGATGCCACCGCGCTTCAGTTTCTTGGGCAGCCGCCAAAATCAAAAACACACCCAGCTGGTGCAGCATCGAGACCTCCAATTGATTTTTACGTTTCCTGTGTGTTGGAGGTTTTCCCCTGCGCTCTGGCTTTTTCACGCAACGCGTCTTCCCTGCCCCAGGCATCCCTCGTTCCTTTGGTTTCATTTCTGTCTTAGAATCACGGCAGCGCGGAGGGTCTGCCATGATTAGCGAAAAAACCATAACCGCCCAACAACGTGAAGTTCGCGACCAAATGAGGGATTTTGTGAAATCCGTGCCGCGACAGCTTCTCTTGGACATGGACGCAGAGAAGGTGGTCTTCCCGCGCGAGTTTCTCCAAGAAGCTGGACGCCGCAACCTCTTGGGGTTGCGTTTTCCCCAAGCTTACGGTGGCCGTGCCTTACCGTGGACCGTGGAGATGGTGGCCCTGGAGGAGGTGGGGGTCCTGGGCACCAGCCTTGCGTGCCTTTGGTCGTTGGTTTCCATTGTGGGCGAGGCCATAGCGGTTTTTGGCACCGAAGAACAAAAAAAACGTTTCCTTGTTCCCATGCTCAAAGGTGAACTGGCTGTGGCCGAAGCCCTCACCGAGCCCCGGGGGGGCTCGGACTTCTTTGGCGCTACCACCACCGCCCGGCGGGAGGGCAATCACTTTGTGCTCAACGGTCAAAAGCGCTTTGTGGTGGGCGCCGAGGGTGCGGACCTCTTTTTAGTTTACGGACGCCTTGCGGACGAGCCCGACCCCAAAAAGGGCATGACCGCCTTCCTGGTGGAGCGTGGGCCAGGGGTGGAGGTTCACCACGTCTATGGCCTGATGGGTACCCGCGGGGGTGGTACCGGTCGTTTGGTTTTTCGGGACTGCCGGGTACCTGTAGAAAACGTGGTGGGCGGTGACGCCGGCATTGGTCGGGGCACCGAGGTTTTTCACCAAATGATGATCCCCGAGCGCCTCACCTCTGCCGGGGGCGCCGTAGGTATGGGCCGGGCGGCCATGGAAATTGCTGCTCGTTACGCCGATCGCCGGCGGGCCTTTGGCCAGAAAATCCGCCAGTTTCAAGGTGTTTCCTTCAAGATTGCCGACAGCCTCACGCTTCTAGATGCCGCCCGCGCCCTTAACCATGGCGCGGCTGCTGCAGTGGATGGTGGCGAAGATCCTTCGCTGGTACGGCGCCTGGTTTCCGAGGCCAAAATGTTTGCCACCGACACCGCGTGGACGGTTGTCAACCATGCCATGCAAATCCTGGGTGGCATTGGGTACACCAACATTTATCCCGTGGAAAAGCTTTTGCGCGACGTGCGCCTCATCACTATTTGGACTGGCACCAACGAAGTCATGCGTGCCGTCATCCAACACGAGTTTTACCGGCAGTTCCTGCAGGAAAAACCTCAAGCCCGGGACGTGGAAGCCGATGCTGCTGGGGCCGATCTTGTGGACGAAAAAGTTTACGGGGACGAAGGGGTTGCCGGGAGCAAGCTCTAGCTCCCACCCGCAAGGTAATACGCTCGGCGCAATGTGATCCAGTGAGAACTTCGTCTTTGCGCTGTGCCTTTCTTTCATCACGGCAAGGACCCTTGCGGCGGGAAGCCCAAAGATAGCCTCTCCCACTGGGGGAGTTGCAAAGAGACCCACGGGGGCTTTGTCCAGCGGCTGGCAGCGGAAATTGCCCCCATGCCGTCACGTGGAACACTGGAGGATGCGGGTCAAGAGCAAAAATCCCGCTGGCACCCAGAGCTTGATCCCCGGGAGCAGCGCTAAACACAAGGGCTTAGAAACCAGGAAGAGCGCTGGGAAAAACATTTTTTGCGCTTTCAGCCCGCCTTGACCTCAAATCCTGCGAGCCAAAATACCCAGGCTTAAGCCACCTTTTGCGTAAGCCCTAAAACCTCTCTTGCCACCTCCCCCACCCTCCGCTCCCAGCGCTCTTGCTCCACCCGTCGCGCCGCAGCCATCGCCAGGTTCCGTGGACCCTCGTGCAGCTTGTCAAACCTGCCATTCATAGCATCAGCCCGAAGAATGCGCTCCTCCCGCACCGCTTCCATGCGCCGGCTTTGGTCTGCCAACTGCAAATTCGCATCATCTAACCGCCAATGGGGCAAATCCGGAGCCGCCCTGACCGCAGCCAACTGCTGCCGCACTCGTTCCAACTCCGACACGATCAAATGCTGCATCACTCCCGTACGGTCTTGGCAACCGTCACGACGCCGTTAAACAAGCACACCAGGAACGCCACGAAGCAACCGGCGTCGCCCCTAAACTTTGGCACGCCCTCGCGGATTGCGTCGCATCGTGCGCGGGGGTGTTGCACTTCCCGTTATGCCAGCGGAGTTGGCTGCCCCCGAGGACGAGAAACGGCGGGAGTTGGCCGCTGCACACACCGATGGGGAGTGGGCAGACCACCCTGGTTCAAATCCATGCCCATCCCTTCAGGAGTAAGCCCTCGCCCTCTCGAAAGCGGCTTTCTTGGGAAAAGCAGCGGGGTAAAAGAGGTTTCCAAAACCAGGAAAAAAACCCATCGCCACGCACGGGATCCGGTGAGTACATCCGTCCCAAGTACGCGCTGTAAAACCGCGCATGCATAAAGTCCACATCATCCCAGCTGCGGTCTAAAAGACCCAGGTCCCTTTGATGCGCGGTGAAGCGGTGGCGCTCAGAGTCTTGCACGCTGGCAAAGCGGTCCAACCCCCAAGGGTTGTGATCGAAAAGCTTTACCCGCTGACCGCAGCGGTTGGTGACCATGCGCGGTGAACTCAAGTGATCCACGTGGTAATGCTGAATGCCTTCTTTCCTCGAAACACTTGCCACAAGCCTTCCCCCACCCCAAATGGTGTCCTTCTCCCAAAACACCTGCCACGTGTTGCTTTCCGCGGTGTACGCGTACGTCACTTCCCGCAAAACTTCATTGCCCAGACCCCGCAGGCTTACGGTGTACCGCGACCCATTCTGGTCCCACTCCAGGATGCGCTCACCTGCCGCCGTGTAGGCAAAGCGCCGAAAAAGACCGTTGCCTTGCATTTCCGTCATCTGATGCAGCACATCCTAAGTGTAGCTGAACCCCGCCCAGGCGGTGAGGTTCCCCGAGGCGTCGTAGCTGGCAGCAAAAAGCCGGTTGGTGGCAGGGTCGGTGGCCAGCGTCCGCCCCGCGTAGCTTGTGAGGTTGCCAAAGGCATCAAAGCCGTAGCTTTCATTGGCAAGGGTGGTTGCCCCTTGCCGCCTCTGCCACCGCACCAGCCTCGTCAGCCGGTCATACGTGTAGGTTTCGTCTTCCGCTTTCAACCCATCCGCCGCCAGCCCCGTGAGGTTACCCACGCCATCGTAAGAAAACACCCCTTCCGACCAATCACCCTCCCCAGGTGGATAATCCAGGTTGACCGCCCCGTCGGTGTACACCCTCCTCGGCCGCGCCATCATGGTCCCAACATCCACCTCCACCACATCCTTCACCCCGCACCCCACCACCACACCCCGCGCCGCATGCACCACCTCCAAGGGCAAAAAGCTGGGTTGATACCGCCATAACGACACGTAGTACGGCAACACCCCCACCAGCATCCCGTCTTGATAGCGAAAATCCACCCGCCGCCGGGGAATAACTTCCGCCGCCCGCACCCCCAAACCGCCGTACCCCACCACCCTCGGGTACCACACCACCTCCACTTCCCCAGAGCCCACCTTCAGCGACGATTCCTGGTCACGTCCCCGTGTTCCGAGAAAGCAGCTAAAAAAGTAAACCGTAACGAACGTGCATTTTTGCCATGTAACCCACCTTTTCAAGCATTCTCAGTCAAAACCCTAAAAGCATAAGAAAGCAAACCTAAGGCAGTTACGGCCAGCATGGCGCGGTAACCAAACGAAAGCAGCGGTCTCGGCGCTTCATGGTGGGAAAGCAAAAACCGTAACATTGGCCCGCCCTCTTTAGGCCAGACCGCCTCACCTCCATACCAAAGCCCTATGCCGGCCAGTAGGAAATCAAGGATAAGCTGTGAAGCCGAAACCGATCGAGCCACGATAAAACCTACTGTGAGTATAAGGATACTAAAAGCCATGGCCATTCCGGTGACTCGGAATATCCGAGAGTTCGTGGAGTCTTTCCATTTCCTCAAAACCGGATTTAGGCGGAAAAGCCTTCTCATCAAAGCCTTCTCAGAGGTGGAGAAGCCAGCGTAAAGGTACCCGATGGCTATCCATTCAAGGACTATTAGCATCAACGAGAAAAGCCAGGCTTCAGACGGCATTTCGACCCCCTGTGTTCTCAGTTTTCACCTTAAGTGAGGAAATGCTGGATAATGAGTTAAAGCAGGGGGCAGGTAAGAGCCAACGCCGAAATGGACGACGAGCCCAGCAAACCTTCCCCCTCTTTTCTCACTAAGGACTTCGACAGACCAGGGGAAAACTGGAGGGATACCAAACTCAATTCCCATAAGATCATTTCTTAATCTCACTCGATCACTCGAAAAAACCGCTACCCAGAGATCAGCCCCTACGTTAAATAGTGATACATTTTCATTCACGGCAAGGGAAGACAGAAAGCCCCTGTCCCATCCGTATTGGTCAAAAGACGCGGTGATATTCAGGTACCATAGGTTAAGGCTCGCTCCGGCATCGGTATTCGCAGCGATGGTATTAAAAAAGCGCCTTAAAGAAGCGCCTAAACCAAGATCGTTTGCTACACCGGCTCGGCCGAAGAACGTATCACCCGCCACGTAGCGATCCACGTAAAGCTGCACACCCTCTATCCATGGCCACGGAACCCCAAGGTTAAACCTTCCCCCGGCCCAGATCGCATTGGCCGTCACCGTTACCTCTTCGGAAAACCTTGGACAATCAGGATCCTCAGGGTTATCCCCAGCACAATTTCCATCCCTCTCCTGAAATTGTTTCCCACCCCCCACCGCGCCCGACGCCATCAACCCCCACGGATCCACAAAATTTGTGGGGTTAGCCCCAACGTAGGCAAAGAGATTCAAGCTCTGCGGGGAAAAGACATCGCCGCGCAAAGGATCCGGGGAGAGAAAGCGCGTCACAGGCGCAAAGTACCACCGGGCGTGCCATAAGCACGGGACATCCGCGTAGGTGCTGGCCGTGTTTTGGCGCTCGAACTCGTACCCCGAAAACCAGCTCGCTTGCAAACCCGTAGTAGCCGCGGGAGTACCATAGGGGTAAAAGTCGTTGCTTGCTACCCCACCGCCAGAACTATCGGTGACCCTCCACCGGCTACTCAGCTGGCCCCAACGCGCGTGCTGCACCCCAGAAGCATACACCGAGGCACCCGCCCCCGGCTTGCTGCGAGGGGGCATTTTCTCCATTTCCGGGTCATGCTTAAGGCACGGCACGCACCCGTGCGGCGGGAAGCCCGCAGAATGGCTTTTCCACTGGGGTGGTAGGGAGAAAAGCCACAAGCTCTTTGTTTGGCGGCTGCCAACGAGACTACCGTAGCAGGTTGTCGCTGCAA
>CALHAH010000005.1 GCA_937934115.1 uncultured Thermoanaerobaculum sp. | reverse complement strand
AGGCGGTGAAGAGGAGGTTAAGGTTGTAGTTCATGCACATGTCCTGAAGCCTGCGGCTTGCCCCCTCCACGAAGGGGTTTTACTTGGGGAAGCCGAAAGTGGGTACAGAAGTGTTCGAGACCGAAGGCTTGCAGGGCGCTTTCGAACTTGCCCGCGAACTCGGAAACGTTTCGGGCCTCGCCTCTGTGCGGCCGCCGCGGAGAAATGTGGGGCCGCCGGTTATCTGGCGCGGGGGGCACGGCCACGCTCCTTCCGCGCTCCCGTGGCCGGCTTGGCCCCCCGCACCCCCACCGCTCGGCCCAGCAAAGCTGGGCCTCGCTTGCGTGCTGTGGACACTTTCCTGCAAAACCCGCGCGGAGCGCGGGTCGCACATGTGTAAGTCGTGGAGCGCGGGTCCCACGTCCTGCTGCTGTTACCGGTGGTGGTTTACCCCTACTTGCGGGCAACGAGCAGCTACCGGGCAGCGGGAGCATTTGGGGGAAACCGGGGTGCAAACCTTTTGCCCAAAGGTCACCAAAAGGTCGTTGACGGGAATCCACCACGCGCGGGGGAGGACGTGTTGGAGCGCCGCTTCGGTGGCCTCCGGGTTGCGGGTTGTGACCAGCCCCAGGCGGTTGGCAATGCGGTGCACGTGGGTGTCGACGCAAATGGCAGGAATGCCAAAGCCCAAGCCGAGCACCAAGTTGGCGGTCTTGCGCCCCACCCCGGGCAAACGCATGAGCTCCTCACGGCTTTTCGGCACCTGACCACCCCAGTTTTCCACAAGGCGGTGGGCGAGCTGCTGCAGTTGCCGTCCCTTGGTGCGATAAAAGCCCGCGGGGTAGATGAGCTCCGAAATGCGCTCGCTGGGTAGCCCGGCCAGACTTTGGGCATCAGGAGCCAGGGCAAAAAGGCGAGCAGAAGCCTGCGCTGTTACCTGGTCTTTGGTGCGCAGGGAAATCACACAAGCCACGAGGATACGAAAGGGATCCCTGGTCCTTTCGATTTGTGCCAGGGTTGTTGCTTCCATTTCCTTGACCTGCGCCTTAAGGGTGGTCAAAAGCCAGGCCACGTCCTTTTTCGACCATTTCATCTTTTACCTTGCCCCCCAAGAACCACGCAGAAAAGACCGAGAGCGGCTCCCAAAAGACCCGGCTCTACGCCCGCCGGCAGCTGGGCGCGGAAAAGCTCAAGGCCAGCGCAGGTTCCAGCCCCTAACGTCATGCCGGCAAGCACCCAGCGGGGAGAGCCAATGGAAAAACGGGCGGCAAGGACTCCCGGCAGCAGCGAAGCGGTGAAAAACCCCCACCCCAAAATCCCCAAAAATGCTACTGTGCGCCCGCTTTCCACTCCCAAAAGGGTTCCCACCAGGCCACCGGCTACGGTGATGAACCGGGACCACCCCAATGACCAGCGGGACCGGCCCAGGGCCTGCGGCAAATCGTAAGCCAAGGATGCCGAGAGCACGTTGCAAAAGGAGGCCACCGTGGACATGATGGCGGCAAGGCAGCCTACGGCCGCTGCCAGCACCGCTGTGGGTCCCAAGCGCTGCAAAAGCAAAGGCACCACTGCGTCCCCTGCCGCCGGGAGCTGTCCTTGCTGGACGAGAGCAAGGGCGGCAAGCCCCAGCCCTACCCAAACGGTGAGTACCGCCATGAGGCTTAACGTGAGGACCCAAGGCAAGCGGCGTAGCTCCTCCCGGGAACGAAGGAGGAAGAACTTTTGCAGGTAGTGGGGCTGAGCCAAGGTGCCCACGCAAAACAAGAGGTACCAGGCCAAAGCCTGAGACGGGGAAACCGTACCGAAGCTGGAAAGCCACGACGAGCCAGTGGTGAAAAGGCCGCGCAGCGCCTCTCTGGCATCGAGGAGGGCAGCGGCGGCCAGCGCTACCGCCACAACCCCCATGATGGAGCCCTGCACCGCGTCCACCCAAACCCCGACCCGCATGCCCCCGGCGGCCATGTACGCGGCAGTAGCCAAAAAAACTGCGAACGCCCAAAGCTTTCCGCTGCCCACACCAAACCCCTCGGCCAGCACCGTCACCGCCCTTGCTTGCACCGCCAGGGCAGCCAAACAGCCCAAGGTGAGAAGCACTGCTGCAGTCACCCTCACCGGCGGACCAAGGCGATGGGCGAGCAGCTCAGGTACCGTTACTGGGCGGGGCTCTTGCGCGAGGATGAAGCCCCCCAGGACCCAACACTGCAAAACCCCGGTTAACGGCGCAGATAGGATCAACCAAAAGGCGCCCACTCCCAGCTGGGCAAAAAGTGCTGGTCCCCCAACGAAAACAAACGCCGAAAGCCCCATGGCGGTACCCGCCAGGCCCGCCAGGACCGCCCCTGCCTGGTGATCCGCCGCCAAGAAACCCGCAGCGGAAAGCCGGCGGCGCACAAAGGCCAAGGCCAGGGCGAGACTTACGATGAGGAAAAGAAAGGGAGCGGCGCTCATGGCTTGCGAAAGCTTCTCGCGAAGAAGGCGAGAAAGAGGGGCACGGCCAGGACGAAGCCGGGTCCCAAAAGCCAAAGGAAGCCCACGGGCGAGCGACCTCTGAGAAAAAGGGCTCCCAAAAGCACCGCGGCGAGGGTCAAACCACAGGCCCACACCGAACCCCGAGAAGGGCTGGGCTCTTCTGCCTCCACGCGCGCGCAGGAAGCCAAAAGCGAAAGCAGCGCTGCTAGGATGCCCGCAAGCGCCACGAGAGGATGGAGCGAAAGCCCCGCCAAAGCTATCCCGCCGGCCACCACTCCGAGCAAAAGACGCGTCGCCATACCCTGGCAGTGTAGCTTTTGTCTTTGGTTACAATGACACCATGCCGGCGAACCTCACGCCCCAGTACAAGGCCGCCGAAGCCAAGTTTCGCGCCGCCAAGAGCTTGCAGGAAAAGAGGGAAGCCCTGGAGGAAATGCTGGCCACCATCCCTAAGCACAAGGGGACGGAAAAACTGCAGGCGGACATAAAAAGGCGGCTGGCGCGCCTGCGGCAAGAGGAAGAAAGCCGCGCGGCCAAGCACGGGCTGGTCTTCAAGGTGGAGCCGGAAGGGGCGGCGCAGGTGGTCATCCTGGGTCCCCCCAACGCTGGCAAGTCTTCGTTGCTGGCCGCGGTGACCCGTGCTGAGCCGGCCATTGCCGATTTCCCCTTTACTACCACCCGTCCGCAACCGGGCATGATGCCCTTTGAGGACGTGCACATTCAGCTGGTGGATCTGCCACCGGTGACCGCGTCACACCTGGACCCTTGGCTACCCAACGTGGTGCGGGGGGCCGATGCTGCCATCCTGGTGGTGGACCCCACGTCCCCGGAGGTTCCAGAAGACGTGGAGGAAGTGCGCCAGCGCCTGGCGGAGGTGCGCATCCCTTTAGTGGGCAGTCTCCCCGAGGATGCGGACCCCAGGGACACCCCTTTGCCTTCCCTCATGGTTCTCACCAAGGTGGACCGCGCTCGGGAGGAGGACCTAAGGGTGCTGGAAGAAATGTACGGTGACCAGTACCCAGTGGTGCGGGTGTCAGTGGCGAACCACCAGGGCTTGGAAAGCTTCAAGGTCAAGCTTTGGCGCATGCTGCAGCTTGTTCGCGTGTACACCAAGCCCCCGGGCAAGCCTGCCGACCGCACGGCGCCCTTTGTGCTACCCCAGGGCTCCACGGTTGTGGATTTGGCCGAGCGCATCCATCGCGACATTGCGGAAAAGCTGGTCTTTGCCCGGGTGTGGGGTGGCAAACTGGACGGACAAAAGGTCTCCAGGGACTTCGAACTGCGGGACCGAGACGTGGTGGAGCTGCACTACTGAGGAGGTGAACATGGCGGAACCTGTCATCGCCCAAAATAAACCGTACAAGCTGGAAATGGAGCCGGGCACCTACTTTTGGTGCGCCTGTGGGCGCTCGGCCAAGCAGCCCTTTTGCGACGGTTCCCACAAGGGCACCGGCTTTTCTCCGGTGAAGGTGGAAATCACCGAAAAACAGCTGGTGGCCTGGTGTGGGTGCAAGCGTTCGGGGAAGGGGGCTTTCTGCGATGGTACCCATCGCCAGCTTGAGGCTTAAAAAAAAGCCGGCTAACCATTGTCAGTGCCAGGTTGCCACGCGGAACGCTGGGGTAGGTTACGCCTAGGCAAGTGATAGAGAAAATCCGCGAGCTTTGCCAAAAGCTCATCGGCTCCTAGCTTGACGGCTTGGGCCCACAGGTGGGTGAGGTGAAACTGCGGCTTGAGCTGGCAGCCCAACGCCTGGACGACGGGGAGCATCCCTTTGGTGAATGGCAGCCGTCGTCTTGAGGCGCTGCCTCAGAAGCTTTAAGCGCGCATCCGAAACAGGAACGAGCGCGCAGCCCAGGGCAACGAACGTACCGACGCCTGGCGGCAGGAGCTTTCGGTGCCTGTGGACGATGCCAACAACCGAGCTGACACTTTGCGCCAGAAAATCGTCCTTTAAGGCACGCGGACGCAGCTTACCGTCCGCGGGGATCGCTTCCGAGACGAGCTGGCAGCCAACACCCGTGAACTCCACCAACGTCGGCACCGCGGGAAAGCGCTTGGCGCCCGTGGCGCTGGCTGTGGTTTTGTTTCCTTGCGGAAACTAGTTTCTGCCGTAGAAGTCCTGCCTCACAGTTCCTTTGGGCGCGAAAAGCCACTTGCACCGCCCGTTGAGCGGGAAGAGAGGGCAGTGGAGCCTACATCTCCTGCGGTACGGGAATACCCAGAAGCTGTTCCAAAATGGTGGTAATGGTGAGCAAAAACAGGCGAAACACCCCCCGCCGGAGCACCCGCTCGTGATCGCTGGCCGCGTGCAGCACAGGGTATCGGTGGTAGAGGTTGTGGAAGGTCTGGGCGAGATCGCGGGCGTGCCCGGCCAAAAGGGAAAACTCCAGCGAGGCCACCGCCTTTTCCACCACCTCCGGGGTGCGCAGGCAAGCAAAGGCCAGCTCCCAGAGATCGTCGGGTAAGGCGGTATCGGTGAGCGCCTTCGCATCCTCCTGCGGCGTGCCGGCCAAACCTGCCTGCTTGAGCTTTTCAAAGATCTTTTTTGCCCGCACCGCGGAGTACTGCAAGTAAGGCCCGGTATCCCCCTCAAAAGCCAAGGCTTCCGCAAAGTCGAAGGCGAGGATGCGGTTTTTGCCCTGGCGCACCATTTGGTAGCGCAAGGCCCCCACCGCAATATCCCGGGCACGGCTGGGCAGATCCGTAGGGTGTTCGCCTTGGGGGAGACGCTCCCGAATAGCGGCTTGGGCCTCAGCTACTAAGGTGGCTAAAAGCTCGTCGGCCTTCACCCCCAAACCTCGGCGGCCGGACATCTCCACAAAGGGTTTCTTTTCCTCCTCAGGGCTTAGGCCAAAGGAAGTGCCCATTTGGGCTTCCAGCTGATGTACCGCTTTGGGAGTGAGGGCCACCATTTCGTAAGCAAAGTGAATGGAGTTTTCAGCTGCTTGCGGATAACCCAAAGCCCGCACCGCCTCCTTCACCACCTTTTGCGGGTAGGACTGACGCACGTCAATGACGTTGTACACCTTGCCTCCCTGACCAAAAGAGGCACCTGCGGGTTTTTGGCTGGGATCGGGCGAGGTGCGGTAAAGAATGCGAGGCCCTTCTCCGTAGAGCACCGGGGCGGCGGGGTTTTCCTGGCGAAAGCGGGCAAAGGGCACGTAGCCAAAGTCATGGCAGGTGCCGTCTGCGTCTCGCAGCAGGCCCAACTTCCAGAGTTGGTAGGCGATGTCTTTGCCGGTGTAGGTTACCGTGCCATTGGAGCGCACCAAGATCTTGTCAGCATCGGCCATGCCCGCAAACTCCGGGGAGTCTGCCAAGCTCATGACCCAACAGCCGGCGTTTTTTCCTGCGGCTTCTTTGCGAATGCAGCCGCTCTCCTGCAAAAGCGCGAAGGCACGCTGCCAGAATCCCCGTTGCAGGATGTCGGATTCGTGGGGCAGCACGTCGTAAGTGATGCCCAGCCGGCCCATGGTAAGCAAGTGGCAGCGCAGGTTGGCCTCAGCCACGGCAGCTCCCAAGCGAGCTACGTCATGGGCTTCGCCGCGGCCAGAAACCAACGCGGCAACGGCTTCATCAAGGCTTTTCCCCAAGGGTGCGCCGCCTTCCAAAGCGTGCAAGACAGAAGCTTTCTTGGCGCTGGCTTGCGGTTCGTCCTCATACCAGCGGGTGACCTGCGGGTAAAGCTGCCAACAGAGGTCGTCAAAATCCGCTTCACCTAGGGCTTGGTTTACCAGTTCCCCTTCCCGGTACCTTCTGGCAAACTCCTGCAAAACCTCCCGACGGGAAGCAACGCCGGGCCATACGGTGCGCGCCGCTTCCACAAGCTGCGGCTCCGGCAAAAACAAAAACCCCACCACCACATCCGCCACCTGCACCCCGGTGTCATCAATGTAGTTTTGCACTTCCACCGGGTAGCCCAAAAACCGCAGGCAGCGGGCCAGGACATCGCCCAAAACCGCGTTGCGCAAATGCCCAATGTGGGCGGCTTTGTTGGGGTTGATGTTGGTGTGTTCCACGATGATTTTTGTGGGCCTTTCTTCCTGTGCATGGAGGCCCTCCGCCAAGGCGCGGCTTATCACCGCAGAGCGGCGGAGGTGGAAGTTCAAAAACCCCGGTCCTTCCACCCGCACCTTCGGCACCAGCAGGGCCAACGGCCCTGAAGCTTGCTGCAACTTGGCCTCCAGGGACTGCGCAAGTTCCTGAGCAAGCCCACGGGGCGGTTGGCCCAAGCTCTTGGCCAGGGCCAAGGCCCCTGCCCACGCCAAGTCCCCTAAGTCCCGGCGGGGCGGCACTTCCACCCGCACCAACGAGCTCCAGCCTCGGGAGGTGAGCTCCCCTTGCAAAAGCGTTTCCAAAGCACCTCGAACCGCGAAAAGCATGACCCCTCCCGGCGGGGATTCTACCTGCCCTTTTCGCGAACCACGGCCAAACCCCACGGCACAGCTTGCCCTGGAAGCCCTGTCCGTCTTGGGGGGCTTGGCGAAGCGCTTAGGGCTTTTTGGCTACCCAGAGGTGTTCTCCAGTCTCCGGTACGGGGACAAACCCTGAACGTGGGGCGGGGAGCCTCTCCCAGCTGGCAATGGCCTGCACCTTATAACGAAGAGCCAGAAGGTGCGCCAGATCCGCAGGCTGGCCCCGCAGAAGCACGTTGAGGTCATGCAAGCGCAAGCGGATTTCAGCGTGTGCCTTTCCCCGCTGCCAAAGGTGGTACTCCCAGCCTACTACTGCCGGAACGCCACAAAACATGGGCAAGCGCAAGGTATCCGCGTAAGGGGGGCTCGCTTCCTCCGCAACCAGAAAAAGGCCTCTTTCCTGGCAAAAGCGCACCGCTGCCGCCACCTCCGGCTGGGCTTGCCAAAGGTAGGCCTGCCCGTCCAGGGTGGGCCGGGGACCAGGTACGCGGCGGGTGGAGACCACGGCCCAAATGTTCCAAGCGGCTTGCACGAGCCCAACCCCTAAAAGTGCTGTGGCGAAGGCAGCAGCCAGCCTGCGCGCCAACGTTGGTGGCGCTGCAAGGCTTGCCGCCCACAGGCCGCCACTGCACGCCCCGAAAAGCAAAAAGGCCTGTAAACCTAGCTTGAAGTAGGAATTCATCTTATCCACAAGGGTGAAGATCCGTGGCCCAAAAACGAGAAGGCTAGCCAGCAGTGCAACGGCCCAAAGGAAAGCGCGCAGGCGGCGGCTGGCCAGGTGAGAGCAAGCGGCGAAAAGCATTACCAAAAAGATTGTGCCGTGCACGCCGTAGAGCTCAAGGTACTGTACGAGGTCAACACTTTGCCCTTTTTCCAGGAAGATTCGTCCCCGGGGCAAGTACTGGGTGAGCAAAAATGGCAAAGCAAGGAAGCTGGCAACGGCAGCCAGCTGGGCTCCAAAGCCCGCTACCCGCAGAAGGCCCCGTTTTTGGCCAGCAAAGCTTATGCCCGCACTGATGAGGCAAAGCAGGACCAGAGCCGGGATCTCCCAGGTGTTGCTCATGAACTGACTGGCGAGGACCAGGGAAAGGGGCAAGACAAAAACCGCGCGCTGGGATCTGGTCTGGCTTAAGGCCAGCAACAACGCGAGCCCTGCAAGAAAGCCCGGCATGCTCAAGAAATGGGCGTGGAGGTCAGCGAAAAGAGCCGTCCACACCGGGTACTCGTTGATGCCTTCAGCAATGACCCGGGAGCTGGCCCAAAACCAATCAAAGGTAGGTTTCCCCAGGTGACTGGGGTGCACCACGAGGTAGGCGGTGCCAGCAAGTTGGGTGAGGGTCCCCGCAAGGTACGCACCGGTTTTTCGTTGGCTAATCAAGAAACCACAGGCGGCAGCGGCCACAAAAGAAAGTGCCGGCACCGTGGCGGTGGCGACATTAAAAGCCACACTGGGCGCTACCTGTGCTGCCTTGGTCAGGAAAACGTAGGGCAGGAAGCCAAAAAAGTAGTAGTTAAGGGGGTAACCGGCAAACCAGGGATCCTGCGGGGGCAGGCGGGGAGAGCGCAAAAGAAGCGTAAAAATAGCGCTGTCCATCGGTTTTTCTCCCCAGTAAATCTCGGGATTGAAGGCCCGCACCAAAAGAAAACCAAAAAAGGGAAGCAAGAACAGCAACCGCGCCCAACGTACCTCCGGTAAAAGCAAAGTCTTGGAAATAAGGTTCCGCCATCTCCAGGTGGCTGCAAGCGCGAGGACTATCCCCAGCGGTGCCTGCCACCCCGGTAAACCCAGGGTGCCGCTCCAAAGCATCAGCGTGCCTACGCCCAGCATTCCCATAGGCCGGCCGAGGAGGGCGGCGGTGTGCCTGTCGAAGCCGCCGGCAACGTGAAGGGCTGCTGTGGCCAAAAGCCCAAGCCATTCCACAAAGAGCAACCAGAGGAACAGCGAAGCTCCTTGCCCCCAGAGGTCTTTGCCCCAGCCAGCCGGTAGGGGGCTAAGTTTTTGCGAGCCCATGAGGTATGGGGGCAGGCCGCGAGCGTGCAGGTCACGGGTATGCCAGTGGCTTTCCTGCGGCAGCCGCACCCGCGCCAAAAGCTTCGTCACCAGGCCGTGGTCGAAATTCCGGCTTTTAGCGAAGATCCAAACCGGCGGGTGGTCGTAAACGGAGAGCGCCTCTTCCGCGCCCAACTGCGAAAGGCCCCACACTCCCCACCCCAAGCGCCGTTCTTGGCTGTGCACGAGGCGAAAACCCAGCTGGCCGCTGAACAGCAGGTGGTAAAACTCGGACATGAGCGGGTAGGCATCGGGAACCCGACACACGCTGCCCACACCCCGTTGCGAGGAAAGCGCGATGACTTGGGATTCCTGCAAGATGCGGAGAAGCTCTTCGCGCTTTTCCTGGGTGTCCGGTGCGTACACCGGGATTTGGAGGTAGCGGAAGCGTTCCGCACCCAAGCCAATGGGAAGGGCGTCGTCCCAGGCTTCGGTGGCAATGAGCGTGCCGGCCGGCAGGGTGTGCAGCAAAAACTCGCTGGCCTGCAATCGGGTGTAGGGTTGCCAAGCGAAAGCTGCCCACGAAAGCCCCCAGGGGACGGTAAGTGCTATTACGGTCCAGTGCCACGCGGGACGCCAACGTTTTATGAGGAGGGCCAAGAGCAAGAACAAAAACGGTGTGGCCGGCAAAAAGTGCCGCACTGCCGACACGAAGTGCGTGGCTTGAAGGAGGGCGTAGGGCACAAGAAAGGAGAACAGCACGAGGACAGGCGGATGGAGCAGGAGGACTCTTTTGCCAACTTTGACCAACGCCCACACCATCGCCACACCCAAAGCCGGACCCAGTCCCCAGAAAAAGAAGTTCCACAGGAGAAAAACAAAACCTCGGTCAACCCATTGCAGGTTGGGGGGGAACTGCCCCTCGCCTCGCATCATGGAGGCGAGCTCGTAAAGGGAGGCCCAGCGCCGGGGGTGAGGCAAGGGCGAAAAGGTGGAGGCGAAAAAGCCGGGGTCCAGGAGCTTCCAGGCGAGAAAGGCCGTACAACCTGCCGCCAACACGGAAAAGAGCTTCAGAGCCCGCGGGTGCCGGGCGCTACCGTTCACGGGGGAAAGTGTCATAGCCCATGCCACAGGCAAAGCCAGCAATGCTAAGTTGGGGCGGGTGGCCGCCGCCAGGCCTACTCCTAGACCCGCGAAGATGGACGTTTTCCAGGAAACCGGGTGGAGGGCAAAGAACAGCGTAAGACTTACCGAAAAAAGCCCCAAGGCATCAGGTGTTCCGAAACGGGCGTTTTGGATGAGAAGCCCCGAAAAGGCGTAAAGCCAGGCCACGGTTTGACCCGCCCGCGCACCCCCTATTCGCCAAGCAGTCAGTGCTAAAAACACGAGGGCTAAACAGTCGAAAACGCAAGACAAGACCCGGCCGCTCTTAAGCAAGCCGGCGTAATCGGCAGCATCCACGAGCTTGGCCACGGTGAAATTTAAACTGGGGAACAAAGCACCGTAGACGAAAAACGAAAACCCACGGTTTTGCGGGTTGAGCGGTGTACGGGTGGGGTCCAAGGCTTCGCTGAAGGTTTTGGGAAAAGCAAGTTTTTCAGCCACCATCACCAAAAAGCGCTCATCGGGGTGCTGGTGCGTCCAAGAATCCCAAGCCAAGCCGGAAAACCGCAAAAGCGCCGCCACCAGCACCGGCAGGACAAGCCAGCGCCAACGCATGCCTTACGTACCTCCAGGGCCTACGCGTACCAAAGTGACCACCCCTTTTTTAAAAATCACCTCCCCCGCAGCTTCCAAAGCCTCCGCCTTGAGCTCGGGGTAAAGCCTGCGTTCCACGGCGCCCACCACCACAATGGTGGCCCCCAGGTCGCGGGCAAGCTCGCGAACACAGGCGGGGTCGGAGCAACGGTAAAGGGCCTGGATTTTCCTCTTGCGCTCCCAAAAGAGCGGGGCGAACGCACGGGGGCGCCAAAGGGCTTCGTGGTTTTCCCAGCCCAAAACCGTGGGCACCCCGGAACAGGAGCTCATGCGCGCCGCATCGGAATAGGCCTCGCCCACCGCCTCCACCAGCACGTCTTTCTTAGCTGTTCGATGGACAAACCGCGCGGCTTCCGCCTCCCCTGGTGCCATCCAGTGGAGACCGGCAAAGCTTTGCGGCAGGGGCCATGCCGCCCGGGTCACAGTGGCTAGTTGCGGTAGGGTCAAAAGCCAGGGAATGAGTGCCGCAAGGGGCGCTGGCCGCCACCCCCGGAACCGTGCAAGAAGGAGCAGGCGCAGGCTGGGCACCGGCAAAACCAAAAAAACAAAGCTTAGGGTTTTAAACACCGTGTTCATCCGGTACCACTGGGGGCCGTAGGGGTCTTTCACGTACACGATTTCCATACCCGCTAGGGCCACGAGACACGCGCCGGCCAGCAACGCCGGAAGCCGAAACTGGCCTTCGCGCCAGGCCTGGCTCACCAAGGCCGCACCACAGGTCACTGCCAGCGCCAGCACGGGGCGGGCTGTGAGCGCCGCCAGGACCGTATAAGCACCACCCGCCAAAAAAAGCCCCGGCGTGCCAAAGCGGCGATGGAAAAACCAAAAAGAAAATGCCAACAGCGGGAACGTGGCGGGAAGCAGCACGCGTAAAGCTTCGCCGAAGGTCGTAGGTGTGTGCACCAAACCAAGGCCGGAAGCTGCCGCGGGCAAATGCCTCCAGGCGGGGAAAAACAACACCAAAGCCAAAAAAACGACGCAAAGACTTTCGCTAACACCGTGGCACCATCTTTGGGCCCTTGCCACACCTATGGCCAAAACCGCCAGCCCCAAAAGGGGGCCTGCCCAGGGGTTGGTGGCCACAGCAATGCCGAACATAAAGGCGCCCACCCCCAGGCGAATCACGCGAGGTAGGGGCGGCGATAGCTCCCAAAACATGAGCGCAAGCAAAACCCAAGGTTGGCACAAAAGGTGCGGGTGCAAATCCCCCAGGTGGTACGTGAACAGGGGAAACTCCGTAATGGCGTGGGCAATGCCTCGCGAGGCTTCCCACAAATTGGCGGTAAAAAAGCCGGCTTTTCCCGCAAAAAGCTGCGTCCACCCTTCCGCTGTCCCCAAAAAAACACAAAAGGCAGCGGCGGTCACCCCCCAGGATCGGCTGGCCCCCACAGCCCTCATCCAGCCGTAGGCCAGCTGCGCGGTAAGGGCTGCCACCGTGGGCACCAAAAGGTTGAAGAGCTGGTCGGGAAAAAAGCCTGAGAGCTTGGCAGGAAGCACCCAAGGCACAAAGCCCCAGTGGTAATAGGGCAAGGGGAAGCCGGCAAACCAGGGGTCTTCCGGGGGCAAAGGCTGCGGACGCAGGAGCGAGGCCAGGATGGCGAGGTCCATGGGTTTTTCGGTGCCCATCACCGCATAGCCAGGCGCACGCCAAGCCGCCAGTAGCCAAAACGTCGCAAACCCCACAAGCTCCAGCTCGCATATGAGGGGAAAAAGCTGGCGCCGCAAGGGAAAGGCCAAGCCAACGCCGAAAAGCACCAAAGGCAAGGACAGCCACGCCCAGGCCGAAAACCCCAGCACTCCCGCAACGGCTGCCACGTATGCGGAAAGTCCAAACCCCAAAAGTCTAGCTCCCGCCCAAGCTGCCCAAGGGTTGGCAAAAAGGCGCAGGCTCAGGCGCCAACCGCCCGCGGCGCCCGCCAAGGTCAGGGCGTACCACAGGGTGCCTGAGAACCAGTACGTCACCAGCATATCTTAGGGGGAAAAAGCCCCAGACTGCGAGAGAGGAAAAAAAGCTTTTGCCGTGAGGGTTTTACACAAAAAAAAAAAAAAAGCGGGCCGTAAGGCCCGCGGGAGAAGTGCGGTGCTTGCCTACTGCAGCTCCCTCCACCACAGGATACCGGCTCCCTCATCACCCTCCCGAGGTGGCTGAATGGGTAAAACCTCAAATCTTGCGTTGCCGCCTTCCCCGACGAAGGACTTAGCAAACAACACAGCTTGCGGTCCAATAACGAAACCCGAGGAGGCCCCGGCTCCACCGAAAACCACGACCGGTGTACCCAAAGTGCATGTGGCAGGGTTAAAGGGTTGGATTATCAGGTATGTGGCGCCAACGCAGGTTAAGGCATCCGGATCGTACACCGTTGCCAAAGCCAGGGCATCTTGAATGTTGGCGTCGAGGGTGGGAATGAGGAGCAGAGGGTAGGACGTGGGTTGACTGCGCTTGGAAAGGAAGGTGCTCGGCTGATCCGATCGCCGCAAAGAGCTAAAGACCAAAGTCTTGGTGCAGGTGCTGCCTGCCCCTAACGGCTCGGCGCGAAGGAAGAGGCTTGCCTGATGGTACTGGTTGGGGTTTGGAAGCCAGCTCAAAGGTGGGTTGATATACGGGCTTTTCTCGTAGAAGCTGCCCGACACCGAAGCGTAAATGGCGTAATCCGGGTTGGTTTTCATAGGCCAGGCGCCCACCGAGGTGGAAAAGTAAAGGGGGGCGCCACGACCCGTGCTGTCGTTGTACGTAGCAAGCTTGGTTAAGGTCCAGGAGGGTCCGTTGAGGGTCCAAACTTGTCCGCTGAGGTCGCCGAACACCCCTTGGTTGGCGTAGTTGTCAGGTTGGAAACGCTTGGCGTTTTTCTGCCAGAAGGCAGCGTCGGCCACCAGGTAGTTGGTGACCCAGGACGAGGTGTTGGCTGTCACAGGGAGGTTTTTAACCACAGCACCGTTGTGAGCCCGCAGGAACAGGGCGTTACCACCGGCTTCTGCCCCGCCGGTACGATAACCCGAGGGCAACACCACGTAAAAATCTTCGTTTTGATCCATGGCTACCGCGGGGATGCCCCAGGTTTCCCGCAGTTGCGGCAAGCTGGAGGTGCCGTAGAGGCCATCCTTGGTGTAGCTCCACAAAACCGTAAACGGCTGCGTGGCTGAGTAACCAGGATCGGCAGGGAAATTGAGGGTGGAATTGTCCGGCAGTACCACGTTTTGCCGACCGGGGTAAGGATGGGTCACGTCCAAAGCGTGAATTCCCGTACCTCCGGGCCCCTCGGTGATGAAAAGCACCGTGCGGAAACCTTTGTTGGGAACGAAAATGTCGGCAAAACGCACGGAGTTGGCCACGCCGTACACGTGGTCCTGCGGCAGCAGGGGTTGCCCCGTGGGGAACCTACTGGGGTTGGACTGGTAACGCTGGAAGAGGTTCACTTGCTTTGCCAGCATGGTGGGCGGCAAGACGCCTAAGATTTCTGCACCATCCACTAAGTCAAAGGCGTGCAAGATACCATCGGAGCCCGCCACCCATACCAGCGGGTGCCGGTTTTCATAAAGGTCTTCAAACTGCTTGCGCTGCGTGGCGCGGCTCGTGGCTTGCTTCCACTCCACAGGACGGCTAATGATGGCGGGAGTGGAATTGATCAAGGCCCCCAGCTTCCACGCCCGCGCGGCGCCGCTGCCGTTATTCCCGAGGATGAAGTCCACCACCTGCGTGGTAATGCCGCAATTGCAAATCAAATTCAGCTGATTCACCACGGTACTTGTGGCTTCAAGTTTAATGAGGGCCCCGGTAGAAGGCTTCCACGTGTAGATGTTCCGCGGCAGCCCGTTGTTGGGTTGCGGCGGGGAAGGAATCGTGCGCGCACGCATGCCCGTGACCAGTACTTGCCCTGCATCCCAAAGCAAGGGGAACGGCCCCTGCGCTTGGGTCACATCGTACGCGTAAAGGTGCCCCTTGAACTGTGGATAGTCCACCGAAGCCAAAAGCCCAATGCCCTCAGCAACGCCGGCCATGCTGCTCACCGCCGGTGCTGAGGTGACGTAGTCTCCGGTGCCGAGGGCCGCAATGATTTGGGCAATGGCGTTACGAAACTCCTGAGCGCTGCTGGTGAAAAAAGCGTAGGGCGGGTTGCTGGCGGAAGGAAGCTGGTTGTCATTAACCTGGTAACTGGCCAAGCGCGGATCGGCAGCCGTATCGAAGCCAGCGTCGCCGTTGGGACTGGAAGCATCGGTTCGCCCCTCGTACGCCACGTGGTTCAGCTCGCAGGGTCCGATCTCCTCGCTCACCCCCACCGCGAACGTACGCACCCCTTGCTGCTGCCAGAGCTCTTTTGCCTTTTGGGCAGGGAAGTAGGTCAAGGAGTTGGGGCAAACATACCCAGAGGTGCCGTCGCAGCGGTTGGTGGCAGGATCGCGCCAGCAGTAGGACCCATTGGCATTGCATCGGTTAGACTGGCCGTCGGTGACCAAAAGGACGGAGTAACTGCGGCCACAGGCCCTCTTCGGATCGGGGGGGAAGGTGAAGGTTTGACCACCAAAAGCAGAGGATTTGTCCGTCACCGTGCCCCCGTTTTTCACCTTGGCCATCACTTCTTTAGCAAACTCCAAGGCGCCCCGGGTGGGGGTGCCGCCGCCCGCAGGAAGCCCACCTTGAGTGTTAAGCCTCATGGCGTTTTGAATGACCGTCACATCCCCCGAATCTGAGGTGTCTATCTTCGCTACCAATTCCGCTTTGCTACAGTCGGCGTACGTTCCCGAGTACACCACCAGGCCCCAGTTTATTTTGTCGGCGGTGCTGCCCACCAAATCCTGGGGGGGTATGGGGTCGGGGATGGAAATGGCGGCAAGTTGCGCAGGCAACGAGGGGGTTTGCGCAAGGCAAGGACTGGTGTACGTCACGGTGAAGGTGGCGCCTGAAGAGAAGTTTTTGCTCCAGTTGGGAATGTCAGGCCAAAAGGTCGCTTGGTTCCAACCCGCCGGCGGCTGCCAAATGGTGACGGAGTTCCCCAGGGAGTTCTTAACCAAGGCCAGACGTGAAGGGTAGCGAAACGTGAGAGAAAACGTGTACTGTCGTCGGTTGCCGGAACAAGTGGACGCTACCGTGGGCCCTTGCCACGCCGGTTTGGTGCCGTTGCCGTCACTGCCACCGCGGCCGTCCACGCCAACACCTCCGCCCCACATATCCCAGGTCATCGAACCGGAGATATCGAGGACTAAGAGCAGGTTAGCGCGAACCCATTGCGTGGTAATTTGGCGCATGAGGTCGATGCCTTCGGTGCTTGGCGTGGGTTGGCTTGCAGCGGGCCGCGTCCACGCAAGGATAACGATCAAAATCAAAACCAACGCTTTCATGGCTTTCCCCCTCCTTTATAAGTTAAACTGCGTAAAGACCCCGCTCCCCGTGCCGCCGGGATCCACCAGCTTCTGGGCACTCTCACTGGTACCAATCCCGCTCCAATTGAATTCCTCTTCTACAATTTTTACCGCGGCCACCCTGCGAATAGCAGCGGGCCGTGTCGGGTCAGGGTCGTTGGCCACCCAGCCCACGGCAACAAGCCGCACGCGGCTATCGTTGTTCACCAGCGGATCAGGGGAAGGGTCATCGGGGTTGTCACGGATGTACACTGAGTAAAAGGCGCGTTTTCCCTGTCCGGTAGCGGGAATTTCCACATTGGCAAGGGGTTGCCCCCCCTCTCGCAGATACGTTCCCAGGTGGGCGGTATCCCAACTGGCCGGGTTACCGGCCACAGGGTGCTGCGGGAGGGAGGGGACAGGCTGCCACGCTTGTAACACTGAGCTGGGGTTGTTGAGGTAACCGTTGACCTGCAGCAACTTGATGCTATTCAAAATGCGTTCACCGCGCCTCAAACCCGCTTCGGCCGCATAAAAGGCGAGCTTTTGCACATCTTGCCTACCGGAAGTTCTGTCCTCCTGGGTCATGAGCAGGGAAAAGGCCATCCCCAGGACCGTCAAAACCAAAAGCACCATGATGGTTGTGATAAGGGCTGCACCACGTTCACGCATAAAGCACCTCCTTACGCTTGCGGCGCACGGGAGCGAAGTAACACCATGCTCGCGGCCTGAAAGTGGTAAAAGCGGTCCCGCGCCACCGCCGCCGGGCGGTTTTCTGCTGCTGGCCTGAAGAAACGCGCCGCAGGCTCCTGCGTGGGCGGTAAAGCTTGCGCACTGCGTGCCGTCACCGTGACACGCACCGCCACCACGTTGGGGGCCGTAGGAGCAAGGGGGTCAAAGCCGGCCTCCCACGGGAGCGGACCGGGAGCAGGTATGAGGGAAGTCCCTATTTGATGGTTAAACACCTGACCGTTGCGGAAAAAGTACGCCACCTGAAAGTCTTCCACGTCGGGGAAAATGTTGACAAAACCCTCGTGGGGTCGAGCAGGGTTAAAGACTCCCCGCTTTTGCTGCAGCCACCCCTGCCACACGCGCAAGCTGTAAAAGCGCACACCCAAGGCACCCCAGGCCGGGAGGTTCACATCCCGAAAGCCACCGGGGGGGTTTACCACTTGGGAAAGACCGTGGTTGGCAATGACTTGGATGGCCGGAGGTGTGGCCCCGCCGCACGTTCCTGGCGGGGGGGGGTTCGTGCAATTATTGCTGTTAGGTCCGTCCAGGTAGTTGGTTATTTGCACGAAAGTAGCTTTGCCGCTTTCATCAAAAACCATAAAAGGCTCGCTCATCTCCAAAGGACCTTCAGGGTGAGCTCCCGTGAGGTTTTTGAAAAGCGTGAGATTTTGATTGGAGTTGGGGCAACCATCACCAAAACGAAAGTAAAGCGTAGCCGAGTTGCCCGCGCCGACCCAGCAGGACACAGGTACGAAGCGTGCATCCTCAGCACGAGCAAAGGTGATGATATCGGTACCCTCGTCCCCAAACCCAGCGGCTGCTTGCGCCGCGGTAAGGTTGTCGTAACTCACCTGCACATTGCCCGCATGACCGAAGCGAGCGTACGTAAGGAGAGCAAAGGGGCTTGGTGCATTGGGATTTTGGCCGTTCATATCGGTGGCGCCGCGCAACATAAAGTGAACGTACTCCACGGCTTCCCGTGCCCGCTGCCTAGCCTCCACCTGGTAGCGCTGGCGCTCGGCCGCGGCGCGCGCTGAGAACAGCAGTTGGGCACCTATCACCAAAACGATCACCACGATGATAAGCGTGACTAACGCTTCCGGTAGGGTAAATCCCCTCTGTTCACTTAGGAATTTGCGCCACATAACGCACCCCCTTTGCAGCAATGGCCATACCTAAGTAGCGCACCCCACCGCCCGGCGCGGGGCGAGCGGTGACGGTTACCACCCACACGGGACCGGCTCCCAACGGCTGGCCATCGCGAATGTGGTAGGAAAGGATAAACGGGTTGTTGGCGGCTTCCACCACGCGAAATCCAGAAACACCCCAGCACGGATCGTTGGGGTTGTTGGGAATGTCCACCGGACCAATTTCGTTGGTAATTTGGTGCATGTTTACACCGCAATTCCAAGCTTGGACGGGCGTTCCGCTCATCGCACGCAAAAACCGCAAACCCTCCACCACCCGCTCGGCCCGATACTGCAAATCAGTACGGGCGAGGGACCCCATGTTTACCAGATACGCAAAAGAAAAAAGCTGAATTATGCCTACGGTCACCAGCAAAAGGATGGCCACCGCCACCAAGACCTCCAGCAAGGTGAGGCCTCGCTGGCCGTGCATTGGGGATTGGATTTTTTCTTGGCCGTCCATGCCACCTCCCTTTGGCCAAAAGGCCACCTACATTTCTGCAAGTCCGATGCCAAACAAGGAAGGCCTTTAGAATGATGATATTAGTTGTCACGCGCACGCGGCAACCGTCCGGGAAAGCCAGCTAGGTGGTATAAAGTGTGACATCTGGATACAGTAGGGCTAACCCGCCGCCACCACCAGGGCTAGGACGTGGACTGCCCACAGCCCGGTAAGTGTGGCGAGGTGACGATCGCGGAAAAGCGCCGTGGTGGGGTCAGCGGTGCCTGCAGTGGCCACGGTCACGTAGCGCGCTAAGCCCAGGGCAACCCAAGGGAGAGTGACTACGAGCCCCAAGCCGAAATGCTTGCGGGTGCTGGCCGCCAGAGTGTACGCCGCGTAAAGAGCAACGGTGATGGCAGCCAAAATCGGCAAAGCTTTCCGCAGGACGCGTGGCGGATACGGACTTTGCGGTTCTCCCAAGCGTTTGCCCCAACTGAGCACCAAAGCCAAGCTTCCGCCGCACAGGAGCAGCCACGGCGAGGGTGGCACGTCCACCGCGCGGCAGCCCGCCAAAAGGCGAGTGAGGTAGAAGAACACCAGTGCTGCCACATCCAGCACCGCAATTTTTTTA
Organism: uncultured Thermoanaerobaculum sp.; assembly: GCA_937934115.1. Lineage (GTDB taxonomy): Bacteria > Acidobacteriota > Thermoanaerobaculia > Thermoanaerobaculales > Thermoanaerobaculaceae > Thermoanaerobaculum. The sequence goes on along the minus strand of CALHAH010000005.1, from coordinate 59,300 downwards.
AGAAAGCCCGAGTAAAGGAAAGAGACCACCAGGTACGCCATCACCTCTTGCGAAGTCCCGGAAAAGCCAGCAGCCACGAGGGCAAAACCCAGCAAGAAAAGGGCGGTCACAGCCGCCACCGCCGGTGAAAGATCGCCCCGCGCCAGGGGCCTTTGCGCCGTGCGCGGGTTTTCCCGGTCCTCTTGCAAGTTGCAAAGGTCATTCACGAGGTAACCGGCCGAGGCCGCGCAGCAAAAGGCGAAAGCCGTGGTCAGCGCGTGACCCACGGCGGATGGCTGCAGAAGCTTGCCGGAAAAGACTAAGCCGGGAAAAACAAAAACCTGCTTGATCCAATGGCGTGGACGTAAACTGTGAAGCAGCGCCAAACCCATGGCCTGGGGGCCGCCGTCAGTACACTACCTTCGAAGCCACCGACCATACAGGGGTAATGGCAATATCGTAGCTGCGCTTGGGCTTTAGCTGACCGGAAAGCATTCGGCTGTGGGTGAGGCGCATCACGTGCGTGAGGGGTACCTGGACATTCGTTGTGGGATCCGTGGTGCGAAACAGAGTGTCACAACGCAGGGCGCGGCCACTTCCCAGTGCTGGCCAGGAAATCGTTTCCACGGCAATTTCCCTAAGCAAAGTGTAGGACCGCACCACTTGCGTTCCTGCTTGATCCCGGGTAACACGAAATTGCGCAGGAGACGAGGCGGTGGCGGCAAGGTAATGAACGTAAAGTGGCGTTTGCTCGCGGGTTACTTGGTTCGGGATTTCTTGGAGAAAAGCTCGTAGTTCGGAGGTAGCAGTGGTGAGCCGTTGTTTTTGAATAAAGTTGGTTACGGCGATGGTTCCAATGTAGGCTCCCAGCCCGATGAGCACCACGACGATGAGCAGCTCCACCAGGGAAAACCCTCTTTGTTTTGGCAAAAGCCTTGTTTTTTTACTTGGTCTCATGCTCCACCTCCTACGGCACGCAGCATGGCGTCCTCAAACTCCTCGGAATGAATGATATCAGCCAGCACGCCCTTGAGGCGGCCGCGTTCCACCTCCTTGAGGTAGCGGCGGACGCCTTCACTGTCCGGCGGGCGCCCTAAAAGGCCTAGGTACATTTGGTCCAGGAATTGGCTGGGCGGCTTTCCTTGCCACTTTTCCTTGAACTCCGGGCTTTTGAGCATGCCTTCCAGCAAAGACCCCAAGCGGTTGCGCTGGATTTCCGCCACGGCCGCACGGAAACCTTCCGGGTCCGGCTCCCGTGCAAAAAGAGCGCGGTAAAGGCGATTGGCGATGTACTCGGCTTGTGAGCGCGTATAGCCTCCGTGCGCTACCGAGGTGACTTTCGCGGTGAAGGACCACTGGAGGTTCAAGTTGCCAAGGGCTGCCAGACGCAGCGGGCAGGTGCCACGTTCGTTGCCCGCTCGCAGGCGGAAGCTGGTAGAAGAAAGCGTTTCTACGGTAAGCAAGCCTTGGCAGGCGCGGGGGTCATCTTGGAAAAAACCTGCTAGTTCTCGGGGAAAGGCACGACCCCATTGGTCCAGCGGTTCTACGGTGAGGGTGGCCTCCTGCCCTGCCTCCAACTCCACGTTTTGTCCAGGCAAGAGCGGCTGGCCGCGCCGCTCACCGGCTTTTTGCAGCCAAAAGCGGGCATCCGCCACGTACGGCCGCGACCACTGGGGAGCTTGGGCTAAGGTCAGGGAGGGGAGCAAAAGGAAAAGCCCCAAAACCCGCTGCATAGGAAGCCTCCTTAGTGTAAGGATACAACCGCGGGAAAGCTGCGTATTACCGGCGGGTTGTCCTTCCGGGAACCGGCTGGGCTACGGGACCGCGGACGTGGTCCCCAGCACGCACCACTTCCCACAGTTGGCCGTGGACGGAAAACCGCAAACCGGGGTGGGGAGGACCGGGAAGGGTGAGCACGACCACAAAGGCGTGCTCCCCCGCATCGCAAATAACCGGGTAGGGTTTTCCCCCGTGAGACGCAGTGCTCTTTTGCAGCCACGTTGCCACCGCCACTTGAACCTCCTCCCCGGCCTCCCGGGTCGTTCCTGCATAAAAACGACCGACCAAGGGCAGAGGTTCACAAGCTCACGGCCCCTTGGAGGGGGAGGTGGGGCCCGAATCCCCAAAAAACCGGCTCTGGCTCCAGGACAACGCCGAAGGTAGTGGCCACGGCCCTTTGGATATGGGCGGCGAACGCTACCAGCTCGGTGGCGGTGCCACCGCCGAGATGCACCAAGGCCAACGCGTGTCGGCGGGAGATGCCCACGTGTTCACGGCAAAAGCCCTTGACAAAGCCGGCACGTTCCAAAAGCCAGGCGGCGGGGACTTTTATTCCGGAGCCAGCGGGGAAGTGTGGGGGGACCTGCGGGTGAGGGAGGATGGCGCGCTCCCAAACGCGCGCTTTGAGCTGTTCGAAAGCAGTCGGCGGCAACACGGGGTTTTTAAAAAAGGAGCCTACCGTGCAACTTTCCGCCTCCCCTTCATGCCACACCATGCCTTTTTTTTCACGCAAGGCCAGCACCGCTTGGCGGACTTCTCCCAGAGAAGGCGTGCCCCTTTTGGCGGAAAAAAGGGCAGCGAGCTCGTCATAGCGGACGGTAGCTGGGCCGCCCGGGGTGAGGGTGAAAGCCACGCGGGTAATGATCCACGGGCTTTGGCCACGAAAGATGCTGCTGCGGTAGGCAAAACCGCATTGGTTGCGCGAAAAACGATGGAAGGTAAGGCGTTCGCGGTGCAAGGCCTCCACCCACAGGATGCGCTCGCCCACCTCCTGGCCGTAGGCTCCCACGTTTTGCACCGGCGTGGCCCCCACCGTTCCCGGGATCCCAGACAAACATTCGAGCCCTGCCCACCCTTCAGCCACGGACAAAGCCACCACGTTTTCGAGGGGAGTTCCGGCCTCGGCGATAAGGGTAACGGAGTCCCGATCTTTGCGTGTCTTAAGGCCCTGCCAGGTCACGCGCAGCACCAATCCACAAACCCCGCGGTCGGCGATGACGACGTTGGAGCCCCCAGCAAGGACCGTTAGCGGAATGCCCACCTTTTTGGCCCAGGCGCAGGCTTGGTGCAGTTCTTGGTGGCTTTGGGCCTGGCAAAAAAACTCCGCGGGTCCACCCAACCCCAAGGTTGTGAAGCTGGCCAGAGGCTGGTCAAGGGTTACGAAGGACGGGACACGCACCAAACCATTCTACGAGCGTGGCTGTCTTTTCCTTGCCATCTGCTGTAAGCTGGCAGCAACTGGAGGGACAGTGCCATTTCCATCCCTTCGGAGGGAAGGTAACGTGGGGTGGTTTTCCGCATTCACTGCGGGCTTTGTGTCGGTTACTCCCCCAGAGCTGGTTTTTTCCTGCTGGTGGTAGGGCTGTTATGTATAGTTTGGGCCTTGGTCTTGCGCGCCGCCCTCCAGCGCCGTACGCGACAGCTCCTCGCCAGCGAAGCTAGGTTTCAGGCACTGGTGGAACGCCTACCGGTGGGGGTTTTTCGTGCGAGCTTGGATGGAAGGTTTTTGGCTTGCAACCCGGCGGCGGCGCGCCTGTTGGGTTTTCCCAATGCGGAGGCCATGCTACGGACGTCGGCGTGGGATCTGTACGCCACGCGGGCCGAGCGCGAGGAACTTATTCGCGAGCTGCGGGAAAAGCACCACCTTCCGGTGCATGAGGCGGTGCTCCGTCGCGCAGATGGGACGCCCGTTTGGGTCCTCCGCGACGCTTCGCTCTTTGTGGAGCAAGGACAAGAGGCCATCGAGGGGGTGATCATGGATTGGAGCCAGGTGCGGCGAGCCCAAGAGGAAGCCCGACTGTTGGCGCATGCCTTGCGCAGCATTTCCGAATGCGTAAGCATCACCGATACGGAAAACCGCATTCTCTTTGTCAATGAGGCTTTTTGTCGAACGTATGGCTACGAGCCTGCGGAGTTAATGGGCGAGAACATTGCCATGGTGCGCCTTTTCGAGGATCCAACGCCGTCTTTGGAAACCACCTTGGCTCAAACCCTTGCCGGCGGCTTCCAGGGCGAGGTATGGAACCATACCAAGCAGTGCCAACGTCTTTTAGTTCGCCTTTCCACATCGGTGGTGCGTGATGAACACGGCAATCCTCTTGCTCTCATTGGCGTGGCCCGCGACATTACCGCCGAACGGGAGCGGGAAGACGCGCTCCGGGAGATGCAGAAGCTCAAGACCCTGGGGCGGCTGGTGGGGGGTATCGCCCACGACTTCAATAACATCTTGCAGGCACAACTGGCGCTTGTGCAGCTCTTGCAAGGGGTGCGAGCGTTGCCCGCGGAGGCCGGCAACTGGGTGCAACAGGTGGAAAGCCTCATTCACCGGGGTTCAAGCCTCACCCGCAAGCTGCTGCTTTTTGCCCGACGAGAAGGGGAGCACTTCTCGCCGCTGGACCTTAACGCCTTTGTCAGCGAGGAGCTCACCTTTCTGCAGCGGTTGCTCCCCGAGAACATCAAGCTTGTGCACGACGGAGCGCCCCGGCCTTTGGTGGTGAACGGGGATTGGCATCAATTGGGTCAGGTACTTATGAACTTGGTGGTCAACGCCCAGGACGCCATGCCCGAAGGTGGGATCCTCACGGTTCGCACCGTCGCCACGGAGGACTGGGTTGGCTTTGAGGTTGAGGACACCGGTGTGGGTATCCCTCCGGAGTTGCGGCCGAAGCTTTTCGAACCTTTTTTCACCACCAAGCCGGCGGGACGTGGCACCGGCTTAGGCCTTGCGGTGGTGCACGGGATCGTCCGCGCCCACGGGGGGCGGGTGGAGGTGGCTAGCGAGGTGGGGCAGGGCTCGCGCTTTCGCGTGTGGTTGCCTCGCTTTACGGCTGGTGAGGCGGTAACCAAACCCGCGCGCACAGCCGCCCCACCCCCGCCCCAAGGTCAGGGTCAGCACCTGCTTTTGGTTGAGGATGAACCGTTAGCGAGAGAAGCTTTGGCCAACGCTTTGTCGGCCCTGGGCTACGAGGTAACGGCCGTGGCCAGTGGCGAAGAAGCTATAAAGCTGCAAGATCTCGCAAGGTTTGCCGTGCTGATCACTGACTACGGCTTGCCCGGGATCACGGGCCTTGAGCTTGCGGCACGTTTGACGGCGCGGGTGCCGCACTTGAAGGTTGTCCTTATGTCCGGATACGGTCCTGAACTAGCCATCCTCAACGGGCGCTTGCCGGTGGCACCGCAGTTTTTGCAAAAGCCGTTTTCTCTCGCGGAGTTGGCCGCCACTCTTGCGAAGCTGACGGTCCAGTGACTACGACGTTGGCCCGGCTAAGGCGGAGGCCACCAAGTGAGCTTGCTCCGCTTCGTGCAGCTTGGCTGAGCCGGTGGCGGGGCTACAGGCCGGCGGGCGGCTGACCAGCCGCAGGGGTCGAGATCCCACCACTGCCGGCAGGTGCTCTTTGAGGAACGGCCAGGCCCCCATGTTGCGGGGCTCTTCCTGCACCCAGCGTACCTCTTGCACGGTGGGATAGTTGGCCAGCGTGTTTGCGAGCTCTTGCTGGGGGAACGGGTACAGCTGGTCCAAACGCAGGAGCACCACGGAAGCGTGCGTTTTCTCTCGTTCTGGGAAGAGGTCGAAAAACACCTTGCCGGTGCAAAGGACGGCAACAGTTGGGTTTTCGGGAGGTGCGGGATCATCGACGACGGGGCGGAAGCGCCCGGAGAGGAGCTCCTCTCCAGGCGATTTGGCGAGCTCAGCACGCAAAAAGCTCTTGGGCGTGAAAACCACCAACGGCTTGGGGTGCGGCAAGTGCGCTTGCGAGCGCAGCAGGTGAAAGAGATTGGCAGCGGTGGTGGGAAAAGTGACACGCATCGAGTCGCCGGCCGCCAGCTGCAAGAAGCGCTCCATGCGGGCGGAGGAGTGCTCGGGTCCTTGCCCTTCGTAGCCGTGCGGCAAGAGCAGCGTTAGCCGGGCGTGCTGGTCCCACTTCTCGTGGGCCGAAGTCACGAACTGGTCAATGACGATTTGCGCGCCGTTGGCAAAATCCCCGAACTGCGCTTCCCACAGGACCAGAGCGTGAGGGCGAGCCACCGAGTAGCCGTATTCGTACGCCATCACCGCGTATTCGGACAGCAGCGAGTCGTAAATCAAAAACTGGGCGCGGCTTTCGGGCAAGTGTTCAAGGTTGACGTAGGCTTGGCCGGTTTCTTGGTCCACCAGGACCGCGTGCCGGTGGGAAAAGGTGCCCCGCCGGGAATCCTGGCCTGAAAGGCGCACGGGAATACCCTCCAAAAGCAAGCTCCCAAAGGCCAAAAGCTCAGCTGCACCCCAGTCCACGCCTTGTTCCAGGCAGCGGGCACGGTAGGCCAAGAGCCGGGAAAGCTTGGGATGCACGCGGAAACCCTCGGGGACCGTGCCAAGGCATGCGGCTACCTGCTGCAGGGCTTCGCGACGCACCGGAGGTGCAGCGGGGGCGGGTTCGGGGGGTGCCGGCTCGCGGAAGACCACCTCCACCGTTGGGGGAGCTGATTCTTTGGTTTCCTCAAAGGCCCGTTCTAAGAGCCTTTGGAACTGCTCCAGCGCTTGCTCCGCTTCCTGCAAGGTGATATCGCCACGGTTAACCAAAAGCTCGGTGTAAAGCTTGCGCACCGAGCGCTTGTCACGGATCTTGGCGTACATAAGGGGCTGCGTAAACGCCGGCTCGTCGGCTTCGTTGTGCCCCCACCGCCGGTAGCACACCAAATCCACCACCACGTCCTTGTGAAAGGCCATGCGGAAGGCCACGGCCAGGGCGATGACGCGCACGCAGGCTTCCGGGTCTTCACCGTTGACGTGAAAGATGGGGGCCTGCACCATGCGCGCCACATCGGTGGCGTACACCGAGGAGCGAGCATCAGCAGGGGCGGTGGTGAAGCCAATACCGTTGTTCACTACGATGTGCACGGTGCCACCGGTTCTAAAGCCGGACAGCGCGCTCATGTTCAAGGTTTCCGCCACCACCCCCTGTCCGGCAAAGGCCGCGTCACCGTGGATGAGCACTGGCATGACCTTGGTGCGTTCCACATCCCCCCGCTCATCTTGCTTGGCCCGGGCCATGCCCTCCACCACCGGGTCCACCGCTTCCAGGTGGGAAGGGTTGGAGGCCAACTCCACCGCCACTTTTTTGCCGGAAGGGGAGAGGTACGTCCCTTTGGCCCCCAAATGGTACTTCACATCCCCGGTGCCTTCACGGGAGTTGGGGTCTAAGTCGCCCTCGAAGTGGCGGAAGATCTTGCCGTAGCCCATGCCTAAAATGTTGGCCAACACGTTGAGGCGCCCGCGGTGGGCCATGCCCATCACCACCTCCTCCACGCCCAAATCGGCGGCCTGAGAGAGGAGGTGGTCGAGCATGGGGATGAGTACCTCGCCGCCTTCTAGGGAAAAACGCTTATGGCCGATGTACTTGGTGTGCAAAAAGCGCTCGAAGGCCTCCGCTTCGTTGAGCTTTTGCAGGATGCGTTTCTTTGTGGCAAGGGGTAGCTCCGGAGGTGGATCCTGCTCCACCCTTTGGGCAATCCACGTCCGCTGCTCCGGGTCCTGGATGTGCATGTACTCCACCCCTACGGTGTGGCAGTAGGCCCCGCGCAGCAAGCGCAGCGCCTCGCGCAAGGTGGTGCGGGGTTTACCGCCCAGCCCCCCGGTGTAAAACTCGCGGTCCAAGTCCCAAATGGAAAGCCCGTGGCGGGTGAGCTCCAACTCCACGTGGGTGCGGGGCTCGGAGGAAAGGGGGTTAATGGCAGCAATGAGGTGCCCACGCACGCGGTAGGTGTGGATAAGCTGCAAGACCGCTGCTTCCTTTTCAATGAGGTTGTCGCGGGCCACCAGGTAAGGGTTGGCATCCCGCACCAGGCGCAAGGGCTCGTAGGGGATTTCCAAGGAAGCGAAGATTTCCTCGTAAAAACCATGCTCGCCGCCTAAAAGCCCGGCAATCACCGCCAGGTAGCTGCCGCTTTCCGCCCCCTGGATGACCCGGTGGTCGTAGGTGCAGGCCAAGGTCATGACCTTGCTTACCCCCAGTTGCGCCAAGGTGCGGGGGTCGGCGTTTTGAAACTCCGGCGGCCAGTCGATGCTGCCGGTAGCTAAGATGAAGCTTTGCCCAGGCATGAGGCGCGCGAGACTTTGGCTGGTTCCCAACATCCCCGGGTTGGTAAGGCTCATGGTGGTACCGGCGAAGTCCTCCGGTGCCAGTTGGTTGCTGCGCACCTTGCGCAGGACTTCGTTGTAGGCGGCAAAGAACGTGGGGAAATCCATGGTCTCTGCGGCTTTGATGTTGGGAACCAAGAGGGTGCGGCTGCCGTCTCGCCGCTGCACATCCACGGCAATACCGAGGTTGACGTGCTCGGGTACCACCCGGTACGGCTTGCCGTCGTACACGGCAAAGGTGGTGCGCAAGGCCGGCACGTGTTTTAAGGCCTTCACCGCCGCAAAGGCCAAGATGTGGGTAAAACTCACCTTTCCCGCCAGTTTGCGGGCTAAGTACTCGTTGATGAGCTCGCGGTTTTCCTCCAAGAGCTTGATGGGCACCGTGCGGAAAGACGTAGCCGTGGGGAGAGAGAGGCTCTGCTCCATGTTTTCCACAAGACGCGCAAGCCCCCCCACGATGGGCTCGGCTCCCGCGGGTACGCCTCCTACGGCGGGCTTGGTTTCTGGGGGAGGGGCGACCACCTGCGGGCTGCGAAGGCCTTGCGGGCGGTAGTCGGAGAAAAACTCCCGCCAGGAATCGCTTACGGCTTCCGGGTGAGCCAGGTACTCGCGGTACATTTCGTCAATAAGCCAAACGTTGGGACCGAAGGCAGTGGACTGATCGGGCACAGGCAACTCCTCCGGTACTTTCGTACCGAGACTCAAATTATACCAGTACGTAACCGTTCCTCGTGTTCGGCCCTGAAAAGCGTATAAACGCCACAGAGGACCCACACCAACGCGGCCACCACAGGTGACACGTGCCGGACCACTTTGCCGCCCTCAGCTTTTTGCAACAACCTGGGAGCGCGAGCGGTACATTCCGGCGCTGTGCCCGTAAGGAAGCGAAACAAAAAGTTGGCGTCAATCCAAAGGGCTTTCATGACCTGCCATGTCGGCCGGCCGGGCACCGTGCTCCTCGTTCGCGCAGTTCACCTTCTCCCAGCTTAGGTTTTTGGCGCTCCACGCTGCCGAAAAGCTCCTGCATCTAGCGGCGCCGCAAGCCAAACGCCCAAGCCGTTTGTCCTTCCACAACAAAGAAAAGGCGGTCACCTGGCGGGATGCCCAGTTGCTTTTGCCGGCGCGAGGGCAACGTCACCTATCCCAAACCAGCATCAACGGAGGCCCGAAAAAGCAGAAATTCAAGGCAAATGAAGAAACGGGATTGGTCCGTCGCCCGCTTTATCCCTGGTCTTTAACATTTCACCTTCTCCCTTTTGCTGTGCGCCCCCACCTCGGTACACTTGCCCTATGGCGTGGCGATTGCTCACTACGGATCCGGCTCCGGGGGCTTGGAACATGGCGGTGGACGAGGCGGTGGGGCGAGCTGTGGCCGCAAAGGAAAGTCCGCCCACGTTGCGTTTTTTTCGCTGGAGTCCCCCCTGCCTCTCCCTGGGATTTAACCAACCTTACGCCGTGGCGGATGAGGCATTCTGTCGCGAGCACGGGGTGGATATTACCCGCCGTCCCACCGGTGGGCGGGCGGTGCTCCATCAGCACGAGCTCACGTACTCGGTGGCTGCGCCTTTGGGTTTCCCCCCGTTTCCCAAGGACCTCCAAAGTTGCTACCGCCTCATTTGCCAGGCGCTGGTTAACGGTTTGCGGAAGCTGGGTGTGGCCGCTGAGCTTTCCTCAGCCCCGCAGGCCTTGATCCCCCCGAAGAGCGCCGCCCCCTGTTTCATGCAACCGGCGGGCGGTGAAATCGTGGTGGGAGGCCGTAAGCTGGTAGGCTCGGCCATGCGTCGGCTGGGCGCCGCTGTTTTGCAGCACGGGTCCTTGCTTTTGGATTGGGATTCGCGGCTGCAAGCGGGGGCGTTGGGTCTGGCCTCCGACCAAAACTTGCGGCCGGCAGTGGTGACGCTGGCTGACCTTTTAGAGGAGGTTCCTCCGTGGGACAGGTTGGTGGAGGCGTTGACGGCCGGCTTCGCCACCACCTTGGAAGTGGAGGTGGAGCACGGGGGTTTAACTCTTAAGGAGTGGGAAATGGCGCAGGGCCTAGCCCGGGAGGTCTATGGACACCCGCGGTTCGTGATGCGTAAGGTTTACGCGCTTGCTGGGGCTGCGGCGGCAGGCTCTGGGAGAAAATGAAGCGGTGACCAAGCCATCTTTGCAATGCAACGCGGTGCTCGCCCTCAAGCAGGAGGTAGCGCCCGGGCTTGCCATTTTTCGGGTAGTTCCCGATGGCTGGGAGCTTCCCGATTTCCAGCCTGGTCAATTTGCGGTTTTAGGGTTACCCGCAGAAGCCCCGCGGGTGCCCGGGGCTGATCCGGAAGACCCCCCACCCAAGCCGGGAACGCTCATTCGCCGGTCCTATTCCATTGCTTCTTCTTCGCGGCAAAAGGAGTACCTGGAGTTTTACCTGGCCTTGGTGCGTTCGGGGGCCCTTACCCCGCGGCTTTTCGCCCTTAAGCCCGGCGACAAGCTTTACCTGGGGCCAAAGTTTGCCGGTTTGTTCACCTTGCAAAACATTCCTCCCGCTGCCAACTTGATTATGGTTGCCACCGGCACCGGCATTGCCCCCTACATGAGCATGCTGCGCACCCACTTGGCAGAGGACAGTCACCGTCACACCGCGGTGATTCACGGCGCCCGCCACGCTTCGGATTTGGGCTACCGCCATGAGCTGGAGGCCCTAGAACGGCAGTTTCCGCACCTGACCTACATTCCGGTCATCTCTCGCCCGCAGGAAGAGCTGCACCCGTGGGTGGGGGAAACCGGGTACGTGCAAGACGTGTGGCGACGGGGGGCGGTGGCGAAGCGCTGGGGTTTTGCCCCAGGCCCCGAACATACCCACGTTTTGTTGTGTGGCAACCCGGCCATGATCGAGGCCATGATCCAGCTTTTGACCTCCGAGGGCTTCCGCGAGCACACCCGCCGCCAACCAGGCCAGATCCACACTGAGAAGTACTGGTGATTTGCCGAAAGGAAAGCTTAACCTTCCAGAATCACCACGGCGGCGGCGAGGCCTCCATGGTGGGTGATGGAGACATGAGCACGCTGCACGCCCAGCGCGCGCGCCAGCTCCCTTAAAGCGCCGTAGAAAGCCAAGTGGGGTTTGCCGGCCTGGTCTTTTTCCACCACCACATGATGGAAACCAATGCCTTGAGCCCAGCCGGTGCCTAGGGCCTTAAAAGCAGCTTCCTTGGCGGCAAAAACTCCGGCCACGTGCTCGGGATCAGAAGGACGGGAAAGCTCACTGGGGAGGAAGCAACGGGCGAGGAAACGGTCTCCGTGTCGGGCTAGAGCTTGGGCCACCCGCGCCACCGCCACCACATCGAGCCCAAGCCCCACAATCACGAGGAGCCCTCCTTTTTCGTGGCGGACCCTAGGGCCACTAAAAGGTGAAGCACCCCAAACCCGGAAATGGCCCCACGCACGGCGGGGTGGGAAAGTAGGTGCGCGCAAAAGGTTGGCAAGTTCCAGGTCCAAGAAAGCCAACTTTGCCCCCAAGGCAACAGCACGCACGCCCAGCCTGCCGCCGCCAGGTAAACGATTTCAAGCCAAAACCAGATGGCGCGTCTCACCCTCCTATTGTAGGTGCCGGCAAGCCGGGCTACACTGGTAGCCAGAAAAGGGGGCTGCCATGAAAGGCTACCGCGAGGTGAAGGTAACGCTTTCCGGCAAGCGGATCACCTGCCACCCGGATCCGGCTGTCCTTTACTACAAGACCGGTCCTGATTGTCTTCGCTTCACCTTCCCGGGGATGGCGAAAGATGTGGCTTCGGTGGTCGTGCGCTGGAAAAACGGCCAAAGGCCGTTGTTTTCGGGGATGGGATCGGCGCCTTCCTCGGTGGGTTCCCACCTGCCGGATATCATCACCCGGGGCAACTGCCAAGTAAACGGCCGTTACTCCTACGCTGTGGAGCTTTACGACGACCAGGGGACGTTGGTGGCAGAGGTGGATCCGGATGTGGACAACCGCGATGAACCGCCTTAGCGCGGTGTTGCAAAAAGCGCGCGAAACTCCGGCAACTGCCGGTAGGGGGCAAATTCTGGGCCAGAGAACCACTGTTTAGGAGCGCCCAGCTCCAAGGCTTTGCGGCTGTACGCCAGCATGGAGGTTTTGTCTCCTGCCAAAGCTGCCACTTCAGCAGCCACAAACAGGTTCCAGTTGCGGTTGGAGCGTTCGGAAACGTTTTTTTGCGCGGCCCAGACGGCTTCTTCGAACCTTCCTAGGTGGGCGAGGATGTGGGCTTTGTCTGCCCAATAACGGCGGGGGTGGGGGTTAGCTTCCAGAAGCTCTAGGGCCTTTTGGTAGTGGGCCCGCGCTTCCTGATGGTTACCCAGCCAGAAGTGGCTGTCTGCCACATTGAGGTGGCTGCGGTGATCATCGGGGGCGCGGGCAAGTGCTTGCATGTAAATTTGCAAAGCCTGCTGCACGTTGCCCTGGTAAAAGGTGCAGGTGCCCCAGTTGTAGAGGTCTGAAAGCAAGTTGGTTTGCGGGTAAAGCTGGGAAAAAAGCTTTTCGCAAAGGGCGAAGTCGCCTTCCAAAGCGGCCACATACCCCAAACGGAATAACCCCAACGGGTGGTTGGGTGCGCGTTTGAGGATTTCTTGCGCCGCTTGGCGAGCCCCGGCCAAGTCCCCCCAGTCAGCACGGGCCGAGGAGAGCTGGTCCCAGGTAACGATGTTTGGCTGCAAACTCAATGCCCGGGCAAAGGCCTTTTCGCTTTCCTCCTGCCGTTGGAGCTGGGCCAAAGCCGAGCCTAAGGTTCGCCAGGCCGTGGGGTCGCCAGGGCGCACACGGGTAAGCTGGCGCAGGATCTGCACGGCTTCTTCTGCGTGTCCGCGACTTTGCGCCAGTTGCGCGCGGCGCAAAGGGATTTCCGGGTGCTCCGCGTCCGCTTCACTGGCGCGCCGCAACAGCTCCTCTGCCTTTGCGAACCTCTTGGGATCGTTGAGGTTGCCGCCCAAGAAGCGCTCAATGGAGGCGTGCGTGATGAGAGCGTCTACGAAATCTGGCGCCGCCGCTTCTGCCTTCTCCAAAAGCGCCAGCTCCTCCCCATAGCCGCGGGAAGGTGTGCCAGCGTCCAAGCGCTTTTTTACCTCCAGGTACGCTTCCAGTGCCTCTGGGGGCGGCGTTTTGGGGCGCCGGCGGGCGCGGAACTGGCGGAAAGCGTCTTGGAGCGCCGTGGTAATGCGTTCTTGGAGGGGGAGAGGGTCTGCAGAAACCGCTTCGAGGGTTTGCGACCAAAGGATTCTCCCCGTGGATCCATCCAGTCGCGAAAGCTGCACTCGCACCGTGCTCGCCTCGGTCCCTGGCGCGATGACCGCCTCCACCAGCTCCTGTACGCCTAAGGCGCGGGCCGCTTCCCGCACACCCATGCCTTCCCGTAACACCGAGCGCACCTCGCGTCCGGCCACCACGTGGAGGCCTTGCAGGTTGGCGAGAAACCCGGCCACAGCGTCGGCCACGGCCGTAGAAACCAACGGCGTCTCGGTGGCAAGCGCACCGCTGACAGGTAAGACGGCGACGGTTACCGGTTTGGGGGCCCCCAACCAGCCGCGGAGGAGAGAAATGGCTGCCACCGCAGAAAGGATCATCACGGCCGCGGCCACGTACGGAAGGTGACGGTTAAGCTTTTGGACCACAAGCGTGGCTCGGGGGACAGGTGGGAGGTACGCGGTGCCCAGGGTTTGCGAAACACCGGCGAGGAGGTTGGCAATTTCGGAAGCATCCTGGAAACGTCGCTGGGGATCGCGCTCCAGGCAGCGCTGGATGACCGCTGCCAGCTCTTGGGGAAGGCGGGGGGCTGCGTGCTCCAGGGGCACGTACTCGGCGCGGGCCACCTTGTGCAAGGTTTCTAAAACCGTTTCTCCCGCGAAAGCCGGCTGGCCGGTGGCGGCCTCGTACAGAAGGGAGCCCAAGGAAAAGATATCCGAGCGGTGGTCCAAGGGCTTCCCCATGGCTTGTTCCGGGGACATGGCACGGGATGTGCCTACCACCAAGCCTTCCTGGGTCAGCCTCTGGTCTGGCGGTAACCCCTGAATTTGCGCCAGGCCAAAGTCCAGCACCTTGGCGGTGCCTTCTGGGGTGATCATGACGTTTTCGCACTTGACGTCGCGGTGGATGATGCCCCGGCGGTGGGCAAAGGCAAGAGCCCGGGCTATTTGTGCACCAATGCGCGCTACTTCTCCCGGGGACAAGGGTCCGGAGGCCAGGAGGTCAGCGAGGGTTTGCCCCTCCACCCACTCCATGACCACGAAGTCCTGATCTTGCTGCGTGATGACGTCGTAAATTTGCGCGATGTTGGGGTGGGTGAGGGCCGCCGCGGCTCGTGCTTCCCGGCGTAGCCGCTCTCGCTTCTCGGGCGTCGCCTGGCCTGTGCCCAAGCCTTTAATGGCCACGTGGCGGGAAAGCTCGGGGTCAAAAGCCAGGTACACGGTACCCATCCCCCCGCGCCCCAGTTCCCGCAGGATTTGGTAGCGGCCTACTGCCGTGAGCGTCACGGCAATGATTGTAACGAAAACGTGGGGTTTTGGCTTTTGGGAGTTACGCTGTGTTCATCCCTTCCAGGGCCGCTTGCGCCTGGCGGGCGGCTTGTTCCCGGGTGGGCAACGGAAGACCAGCCAACCGGTCCAGCTCCCGCCCACCCCCCGCCCCCAACGTGCTGAGCAGGTGACGGTACTCCGCTTGGGCGCGGCCCGCTTCCCCGGCCCGCCGCAAGGCGTGAGCCAGGAGCAGCCGGGCTTGGAACAGGTCAGGTTCGAGGTAAAGGCACGCTCTGAAAGCGGCAATGGCTTCGGCGGGGCGTCCAGCCACCTCGTGGAGGTAGCCTTCCAAGGCGTGAGCTTGGGCGTCGGCGGGGTTAGCCGCCAAAAGCTTTTGTAACGCCTCCTGCGCTTCGCGAAGACGTCCTTGCGCAAGGATGGCTACGGCTTCCCCCAAGGGGTCGGCTGCCAGCACTTCCTTTGCCTGCGCCGCCTGAGGCTTGGGCTTTGGCGGTGATGGTTTCTTTTCGGGAGGGAGGGTTTTTGGAGGTTTTTTTGGGGGTATTGGCCCCAGGCGGAGCGGGGTGGGGGCACTGGCGAGCCGGGGTCGGTAGGCAAAGCACCCACCCAAATCCACAGGCTCAAAGCGGTCGCTTACCTGCCACACAGTTTCCGCCGGTCCTAGGAAGAGAAAACCATCGGGGGCCAGAACACCAGCGATGTGGGCCAGCACCCGCTGTTGGGAGGCAAGCCGAAAGTAAATGAGAACGTTGCGCAGCATGACGATGTCAAAGGGTTCGGGAAAAGAGGGGAACGGCTCGGCTATCAGGTTCAAATGGCGATACGTGATGCGTTGCAAAAGGCGCGGGGAAAACAGCCATCCGTTCCCTTGCGGTGTGAAGTACCGCTCCTTAAGCGCCTGGGGGACCGTAGCCAAGGCCTTTTCCGCGTAGAAGCCCTTTCGTGCCGCTTCTAAGGCCTCTTCGTCCACATCCGTAGCCAAAATGGTCCAGCTCCAGCCCGCAAGCTGTGGGTGCTCGGCCAGTACCATGGCCAAAGTGGCGGGTTCCTCGCCGCGGGCGCAACCGGCGCTCCACAGTCGCAAGGTTCGCGTTGCGTGCCGGCTTGGCAGCAAAAGGGGAATGATTTGCTTTTCCAGCGCTTCGAAGTGCTGGGGCGTGCGGAAGAAGGAAGACTCCTTGATGGTAATGGCAGAAAGGAGCTTGCGCCACTCCTCGGGCAGGCGGCCGGCGGCCAAAGCCTTGACGTACGCCTCCAGATCGGGAAAACCGCAAGCCAAACGCCGTTCGCGCGCTACCTCCGCAAGGAAGGGGAAAAAGCTCTCCGGCACCACGTTACCGCTCACGTGTTCCACCAGCTGCGCCAGTTGCGTGACAGGGCCCTTAGGAAGCGTTTTCTCCGGCATTAGGGCTTGACACAGTTACGGCCGGCAGCCTTGGCTTGGTAGAGGCGCATGTCGGCCAGGGCCACCAAGGCGTCAGGGGTTGGAGAGCCCACCACTTCCGCCCCACAGGCCACCCCGAAGGAAGCGGTAATGGTTACCTTGGCGCCGGAGGCTAAGGGAACGCTTTGTTTTTCCAAAGCGTGACGCAGTCGCTCGGCGGTGTGGATGCCGGCCTCCAGGCCGGTTTCCGGCAAAACCACCAGGAATTCCTCCCCGCCGTAGCGGCCGAGAGCGTCGGAAGCGCGCAGGAGCTGTCGGAAAAGTTGCGCGGCAGCCCGCAGCACCGCATCCCCGGCCAGGTGTCCATGGGTATCGTTCACGGCTTTGAAGTGGTCAAAATCGCAGAGGATTACGGAAACTGTTTGCCCGCGCCGGGCAGCGCGCGCCAATTCTTCGGCCAATCGCTCAAAAATGGCGCGGTGGTTCAAAAGCCGGGTGAGGCTGTCGCGAGAGGAAAGCTCCCGCAGCCTCTGCGCCAAGCGGGCGTTGTCTAGCACGATGGCCAGGTGGTTTGCCAGGTCCGTAATGAGCGGCAACGAGAGGGCCACAAAGGAGGAAGTGTCTTTGGGCAAAATGGCCAAAACGCCTTCGGCGTCGCGCAGGGGCAGCGTGAAGAAGCGCAAGCTTCCCAGGTCGCGGGGGCCGTCCTCGTGCTGGTGCTCGCCATCATAGGTCATCTCCACCTCAGCTCCTGGGGTCACCGGCAACCGGTGGAGAACCGCCTTGTTGACCGCATCGAAAAGTGCCAAAGGCAAGTCCGAGGTGGCGTTCACGTACATGCTGACCGTGTGGGCTTCCGCCACTCCGATGGCAAAAACCTCGCCGTCCACCACCTCCCGTAAAAGCCCCACCACGCGGCGGCAGGCGGTTACCAAGTCCGGACTGCCCATGCCTTGGGCCAAAAGTGAGCTGGTAAGCGTTGCCTTCATGAGCGCCTGGTCGAGGGTGCGCGCAACCCGCGCCAGCACGTCCAACGGCCCTTGCGGAAGAGGTACCGCCACCTTGGGAGCGGGGCTAGACCGGGAGGCGAGCTTTGCCACAGCCTCCACCAGCTGCTCTGGTGAGGCATCTTTCGTGATGTAAGCATCGGCCCCGGTGGCCAAACCCCAAAACCGAGAGGGGGCTTCCCCGTGGCTGGTGAGGATAATCACCGGAATGGACGCCGTGGCTGGGTCGCTCTTGAGCAAGCGGAGCAACTGGTTACCGTCCATGGTGGGCATTTCCAGATCGGTGAGCACCACCTGGGGCAAAGTGCGGAAGGCCATGACCGCACCTTCTACACCATCGGCGGCTTCCGATACCTCAAACCCGGCCTGAGTGAGGGCGCGCACCACCAGTGCTCGAGCCAGGTGGGAGTCGTCAATGACCAAAACCCGGCTGCGGGTCATCCTTCCTCCCCGCACGTAACCGCCACAAAACGGGCCAGCTCTTCTGGGGGAAGGGCCACCTCGGTAGCTCCCAGCTCCAGGGCTTGTTTGGGCATGCCAAATACGGCGGAGCTTGCCTCATCTTGCACGGCGGTCACCGCTCCCGCCCTTTTCAGCTGTAAAAGCCCATAGGCACCGTCGCTTCCCATCCCGGAAAAGAGTATGGCCACCACGTGCGCCGGCCGCAGGGAAAGAGCCGATTCAAAAAGCACGTCCACGGAGGGACGATGGCCCTGGCGTGGGGGCGTTTCGGGGTCCACCTCGAGACTGCCGTCCACTGCCAGTCGTAGATGGCTTTTTCCGGGAGCCAACCGCACCGCTCCCGCCGGTGGCTTTTCCTTGGCACGTGCCACCTGAACATCGCGCCCGCTTTCCCGCGCCAACCAGTGGGCAAGGCCATCCTCGAAACCGGGTGCGATGTGCTGCACCACCGCCATGGGTGCTTGCACCCCCGAGGGCAGGGCTGCCAGGAAGGCACGGAGCGCCCCTGGGCCGCCCGTGGAAGCGCCCAAAAGGATCCACTCCACCACCCGCGGTGTCACCCGGGAAGCCCGGCGCGGGCTTTGGAGAACTGGACGGCGAGGGGGAAGCCCGGCAGCTGTGCGCAGTAGCTCAGGCAAGCGCCACGCCAGTTCCTCCCACCCCCCGGGCGCCTCCGGTTTAGGCAAAACCTCCAAGGCTCCCCGCCGTACGGCTTCAAAGGCAATGGCCATGCGGTCACGGTTGGCGCGAGAGGTGAGCACCAGAATCGGTGTGGGCCGCAACTCCATGATCCGCTGGATGGCCTCCAAACCGTCCATCACCGGCATTTCCACGTCCATGAGGACCACATGCGGCCGTAGCTTGAGGACCAAGTCCACGGCTTCTTGACCGTTGGTGGCCTCGCCCACAACTTGCAAGTCCGAAGGTGGGTTGAGGAGCCGACGGAGCACCGCCCGCACCGTGGGTGAGTCATCCACGAGAAGCACATCCACCATTAGCCTTTACCTCCCAAGCGCCGCACCAGGGCGACAAGCTCGGTGGCGTCCAGGCCCTGCTTGGCCAGGTAGGCATCGGCACCAGCAGCCAAACCGGCAAGCCGGTCCTCGGGTCGGTCGCGGGTGGAAACCACGATGACCGGAAGGTGCGCCAGTTGCGGCAGCGAGCGCACGTGGCGCGTAAGATCGAGGCCGTCCATGCCCGGCATCTCGATGTCGGTGATCAAGCAGTCCACAGGGTTTTCGCCGAGGATGGTGAGGGCTTCTTGGGCATCCCCCGCCACCAGCACCGCAAACCCGGCATCGGCGAGGAGCCTCCGCTCCATCTCCCGGGTAACGAAGGAGTCATCCACCAAAAGGACTTTGATACTTTTTCTCGCGGGTTTGGGTGGTGCGGCTACAGTACCGGCAGCCAAGCGCGCCTGGCGCAGCAGGAGCGGCGAGACCAAAGGCAAGGGCTCGCCGGAGGCGGTCACTGCTGCCCCCGAAAAGAAACGCGAGGAAAATGCCCGGGAATGGGTTTGATCGCGTACCACCACTTCCTCTTCTCCTAGCACCGCGTCTACCGCTACCGCCGCCTCTACCCCAGCCGTTTCGCCTTCAAGCAGCACTTGGATTGGCGGGATGGGCTGGGCAAAGAGCCTGTGGGTGGAAATAAACGGGCGCAGCGCGTCGCCCAAGCGTGCAAAGGTGTGGCTTCCCCTTTCCACTACCTGCTGACTAGGGAGCAAGTGGAAGCGCTTTACCGCTGCTTTTGGATACAAAAGCTTCAGCTCGCCCACCTTGACGATGAGGACCTCTTCCCCCCGTTTGGCTACCGGCAGCGTCAAGGTCACTCTTGTGCCCCTCCCCGGTGTGGACGTCAGCTCCACCTCTCCACCCACGCGGGAACAGGCGGCGGCCACGGCGTCCATGCCGATGCCCCGGCCGGAAACCGCGCTTACCTCTTCCCGGGTGGAAAAGCCGGGGAGAAAGAGGAAGCGGAAGGCAGCCTCGGGGGTTAACCCCTGGGCCTCTTCCCGGCTGGTGAGGCCGCGAGCTACAGCTTTTTCCATCACTTTTGCGGCGTCAATGCCGCGGCCGTCGTCCACCACCGCAAGGCGCACCTTGCCCCCAAAGGTGTCTGCTTCGAGGGTAAGGTTGCCGGTACTGGGTTTCCCTGCGGCTGCCCGCTCGGCGGCTGGCTCCAGCCCGTGGTCTACGGCGTTGCGGACGAGATGAATGAGCGCCTCCTCCAGCTCCTTGGTAATGCGCCGATCAAGCCTCACCTCTTCGCCGCGCAACACCACCTGCACATCCTTCCCCAGGTCGCGGGCCAGCTCGCGAGCGTGGCGAGCCAAGTTTTGCAGGAAGGGCCCGAGGGGTTGCATTTGCAAGCTCACCGCGTGATCCAGGTGGGTTTCTGCCAACCGCTGCAGCCGACTTTGGCCCAGCTCCAGCTCCAGGGCCAGTCGCCGCAGGGAGGTGGCCACCACCGCCAAAATTTGCTTGGGATCTTCTTCCCGGAGGCCCTCCTCGGCAAGGAGTGAAAGCTCGCGCAGCCGCTGGTGGAACACCCGTGCCCCACGGGCCATGATACGGATGCGCGTCGCCCGATCCGCCAGCGTGTGCAAATCGCGGCTGGCTAAGCGTACGTGGTCAGGAGCAGAAGCGGGTGGCTCTGACTCCTGAGCAGGCGTGGCCAGCCCTTCCCTTCCCAGATGGGTGAGGGCGGCAGCCAGTTGATCCAAACCCTTCTGGAGGGAGAAAAGCCACCCTGGGGGCGTTTTTTGCACGAGCTCCTCTAGTTCATGGCAAAGCTGGGCGAGGGAGGGGAGCTTGAGCATTCTCCCGGCGCCTTTAAGGGTGTGGAGTTCCCGCTGGGCTTCCCTCCGGCTTTCGGGGTCAGTTTCCAGGTGGGGCAGAAGCGTGTGCAGGCGCTCCATGCGGCCGGAAGCTTCGGCCAAAAAAACCGGCAGGAGATCGGAAAGCTCGTTGCTCACGCGACGATCTTTGTCCAAGAGGCGGCGTTGACGTCGAGACCCAAAACCCCCACCAGGCGCCCCTGCGGGTCATGGACTGGGGCCGCTACCGTGAAGCACTTTTGACCGGTGAGCAAGGAGGTGTACACCGGCGTGAGGGTGGTTCTCTTGTCCCGCATCACCGCTTGAAACCACGGGCGTTCGGAGAGGTTCTGACCCACGGCCACGGGAATAGCAGTATCGGGAAGCCGTAAGTCAGGGTTCACTGTAAACGCCACCAAGTTCCCTTCTGGATCGGTAAGGAAAGCGGTTTCCAAGAAACGGTGTTGCTTGAGAGCTTGGGTGAAGGTGCTGTCCAGGGCTTCCCAGTGACCGGCTTCCGACCCTAAAGCATCGGCAAGGGTTTGGGCAATGTGCTTGACGGATCGTGGCGAATCCAGATGGAAAGACTGGGTTAAAAGCTGGATGGAAAGGGCCAGTTGGTTGAGGCGTTCGGCGGTGGCCGAGAAAGCCTTTAGCCCTTCGGCCATTTTTTGAATCACTTGGCTTACCTCCTTGAGCGTGAGCACCACCTGGTCGGAGGCCGTGCGCTGCTGCTGGGTGGCCAGGGAAATCTCCCTGGCAGCGTGGGCCGTTTCGCTTACGGCGCTGCGCAGCTGCTCGATACTGGCTGCGGCTGCCCGCGCCCGCTCCCAGACCTTAGCCACCTCTTTGCTGGACTCCTCAGTAGCCACCACGGTGGCGCGAATGGAAGCGGAAAACTCTTCCAGGAGGGTACGCACCGATTCCACCGACTCGCGGGAACGCTCCGCCAAACGACGCACCTCATCGGCCACCACCGAAAACCGCCGGCCGTGTTCGCCGGCGGCCGTGGCCTCAATGGCGGCATTCAAGGCCAAGATGTGGGTTTCCTGGGCAATTTCGGTGATGAGGTCCAAAACCCGGTAAATTTCCCGGGAACGGGTCCCCAAGGAGTCGGCGCGGGTGGCTATAGCCGAGATGCGCTTTTGCACCTCCTCGACCCCTCGCACCGCATCTTCTACGGCGGCAGCCCCCATGGTTCCTGCCTCTTCGGCTTGGGCTGCCAAATCCGCTTGGTTAGCGGCGTTGGTGGCAATTTGCGCGGCGGTGCGCGCCAGCTCTTCCATGGTGGCGGTGATTTCCACCACTGCTGCTGCTTGTTCGGACGAGCCGGAGGCTAACTCGGAGGCGGTGTTGTGGACCTCCTGGCCGGCCACCGCGATGTCCACAGAGCTGGCGAGGATTTGCTGCACGAGCGCGCCCACCGCCCGACTTGCCGCCAAAAACTGAGGTGCCACCTGGGGCGGCAGCTGGCGCGCGGCCTCCTGGGCTGCCACCAGATCTCCAGCCTGGAGGTGCTTCAGCACATGGTCAAAAGCTCTTTCCGCTTTTTCTGCGTGCGTGGCTATGCGCGCAAAACGGCGGCTCATCCTGCGGGCCGGCTGCAGGACTACCCCCACGTATAGGCCAAGGATACCGAGGGCCACCACAAAGTAGGTATCCAAGATCCACCGGGGCAAGCCGTAGTGGGTTCCCACGAGAATGCCGGTGAACCCCAAAAGGCCCAAAAGGCCCGAAAGCACCACCCCGAACACCGGGACCGTTGACCAGTTCGTCTCCTGTTCTTTCATGGCTCCCCCTTGCAAAGCAAAGGCGGTAAAGCATCGGGCAGCAAGACCACCATGGGTTCTTTGGCAAAGACCCCTAGTCCTTGACAAGGGTAGGGCCAAAAGGCCCCGAGGGTGCGCGCTGGGTTAACCCGCTGAAGCTCTGCGCAAACCCCCACGATCTCGTCCGCAGGTACGGTGGCATGGGAAAGGTGAATCTCCGGTTTGGGCCCGGAAAAGATGGCCGTGACGTGTTTTGCGGGCAGGGCCCACAGACATCCAAACCGGCGGAACAAGAGGTACGCACCCCCGCTCATGAGACCGTCAAGCGAGAAAGGTCCAAAATTTCCGCGGTGCCTTGGGGTAAAGCCACCTCCCCGGCCACCAAGCCCTCCCCCATCGGCACCACGTGTTCTTGCGGGATTCCCACCAAGTCCACCGCCGCGTCGGCTGCCAACCCCACCAACTCCGGTTGTGAGGAGGGACCCACCCAAACTACCACGGTCACCGGAAAGGTGGGAGATGGGCCTGGCTTGGCGCCGATGAGCTGGGCGAGGTCCAAAACCGGGAGGGGTTCACCGCCGTACTCGGCCAACCCCAAAAGCTCCGGCTGGGCCCCAGGAAGCGGGACCGTGGGAAGGGCGCGGAGGATGCGGCGCACCTGGCGGGCATCTACCGCAGCGAGCCGATCACCTGCTGCCAGGAGCAAGAAGCGCCGGGTTCCCGTGCCTGCCACCATAAAAAAAGACTACCATCATTGCTTTGCATTGCTCGTGGAGCGAGAAAGGCCGCGGGCGAAAGCCCCGGCTGCAGGCGCGCTAGCTTTCCGCGGGGGCTTTTTTACCGCGCAAAAGCGCGAGAAGGTCCCTTTTGGCCAACTTACCGCGGGCAGTAAGGGGAAGCTCGGGCACCAGCGCCACTTTGCGGGGGACCTTGTAAGGAGCCAGGCGAGCGCGACAGTAGGTAATGACCTTGTGCACAGTGAGGCTCGCCTGCGGTGACACCGCCAGCACCGCACCCAACACCTGCCCGCGGTGCGGATCCGGCACCCCTACCACCGCTGCGCTCAAAACTCCCGGAAGTGCTTCAAGGACCCGACGAACTTCCTCGGGGTGGACCTTCTTACCCGCTACGTTCACCACATCCGAGAGTCGGCCGGTGAGGTGGAGAACCCCGTTTTCATCAAAAAAACCTGCATCCCCGGTGAGAAAGCAGCGAGACGTGAGCACCTTCGGGTCGGAGAGAGGCGGTACTGCGCCAAGCACCACAGCCCGCGAACGCACCCTTACGCGACCCTCAACTCCCACGGGCAAAGGGTGCCCTTCCTCATCCACCACATCCACGTGGACGCCGTCCAGAGGCGTGCCCACTGCTCCCTCCTGGTGGGGACAAAGGTCGGTGCGATCGTAGGTTATGCCCCCACACTCGGAAGAACCGTAAAACACGTGGGGCTTATGGCCGGTGGCGGCGCAAAACGCTGCAGCGTCCTTGGTGGCCAGCGGGGCACCAGCGGTGAGACAAACGCGCAGGGAGGGCCAAGGGGGCAGGTTGGGTAACGAGGCCAAAGCGCGCACCATGGCAGGAACCGCTGGAAAATGCTCCACCTGGGCCGCGGCCAAGGTATGGGCCAGGGCCGCGGGGAGGTTGCAAGAGGGCAGGACCAGCGGGGTGCCCCACACCAAAAGCGGCACCAGGCAAGAGCCCAGACCGTAGGAGTGGGTGAGGGGAATGGCGGCGAGGGTCCGGTCGCTGCGGCGCAGTCCCATGGTGCGGAAAATGTGCGACGCATCGGCGTAAAGTTGGGCAGCCGACGCGGCAAACGCTTGCGGTTCACCGGTAGACCCGGAGCTGAGCTTGAAAACGGCCGTGCCGTTGGGAACCGGAACCGCCGCGGTGGGTTGGCGCTCCACCCCTACCCCCGGAGGCATAAGCTCTCGGCCGTTTTCCAACCGTTCCAGGTTGGCCACCAACGCCCCGGCGCCCACCGCCTGCGCCACGCGTAAAAGCTCGGGGTAGGGAGCTGTGGTGTCGGCCAGGGCTACCGCGTGTCCACGCTTCCGCAGCGCCAAAAAGTGAACTACGAGAGCTGGCCCGTTGGCTAAGGAAAGCACCACCGGTCGGTGCGGGAGTTTTAAACGCCCGTACAGTTCGGCCAGAAGCTCACTCTGTTGCGCTACAAGCCCGCGCGGGGAAAGCAGGCGGCCATCGGCATCCAAAAACGCCGGGGCGGCTGGATCCTGCTGCGCTAGGCGGAAAAAGCGAAAAACCAAGGGGCAAGGGCTTGGCTTCATGGTGTTTGCCGCAAGCGGGATAGCATCACGCTGACGGTGGCGTTGGCGCGGTCTTGGTAGAACCTCTCGAGCACTGCTGACACCTGCGGGTGCCGTTCACAAATTTCGGCCAAAACCTCCTTGGAAATCTCGATCAGCGTCACAGGCCCTTGGGCCGTTACAGTGGCGGTCCGTGGTTTTCCGGTAAGCACTGCCACTTCCCCGAAGAAATCGCCGGGGCCCAGGGTAGCCAGCGTAACTTTCTTTCCGCGGGGATCGGTTCCTTCCACCAATACGTTGCCTTCCACGATTAAGAACAACGAGTCCCCGTACTCCCCCTCGCGCACGATGGCGGCACCGGCGCCGTAGGAGCGGACGGAGGTGGAACCCAAAAGCTCAGTAAGGGCTTGCCGCGGGAACGCCGAAAAGAAGCGAAGGGCGTCGGCTTCGGATGGAGGAGGTGACGCTGGTGGTGGTGGGGGTTCCGGGGGTGGCGGTTGGGTTGTGGTACCGCGGGGCGGTGTGACCGGTGTCCTAGCAGCTTGCAAGAGCCGGCTTTTGGCGCGTTCCTCTTCTTCTCGCTGGGCCGCTAACAGTGCCTGCAACTCCGCAGCGGCTTCGGTTTGGGTGGGATCGAGGCGCAGAATCTTGTTGGTGACGGCAATGGCCATGGAGTACCGGCCTTGTTTAGCAAAGTGCCTGGCGAGGTTGCGGTAAACCGCGATGGCGTGGTGGCGATCCCCCGCCATACCCAAAATTTCTGCTTGGCGCAAAAGCAAGTTGAAGTTTTCCGGGTGTTTCTTAAGCTCCTCCGCAATGGCCGACAAGGCGGCGCCGTAATCGCGCTTGGCTAAGTACTGGTCTAGCTCCTCAATACGGTAGCGGGGGCGTAGGATCATGACCAGGCGAGTCTCCCAGCCAGCAATTGCGCCGCGTGGCGGGCCTCTTTTGTGATGGTTTCGGCATCGGCGGTGAGGAGCTGTCCTTCCTCCACAACCACTTGGCCATTCACCACCACGTGCCGCACGTTTCCCACCCCGCCAGCAAAGACTACCATGCTGGCGGGGTCGCCCCAGGGTTCCCAGCTTAAACTCGGCGCTAGCACCACCACATCGGCGAGGAAGCCCTCAGCAAGACGGCCTAGCTCCTGGCCCCAGCCTAAGACCTCGGCCCCCCGCCATGTGGCCAGCTCCAGGACGTGCCAAGGGGAGAGGGCCCCCGGCCCGTGGCGTAGGTTGTGCAGGGTTCCGGCCAGGGCCATCTCGTGAAAGATGGAAAGCCGGTTGTTGCAAGGCGGGCCGTCGGCGCCAAGACCCACCCGTGCCCCCGCTCTCAGGAGCCTGGGCACATCGGCAATGCCGGAAGCCAACTTGAGATTGGCCCCGGGGCAGTGGGCCACGCCGGTGTGGCGGCGCGCCAAGAGGTCGTACTCGCCGTCCTCCAGATGCACACAGTGAGCAAGAACCGTGTCCGGCCCTGCCAAACCGAGGTCAGCAAGGTAAGCCACGTTGCCTTTACCGGTAATCGAGCGCACCAGGTCCGTTTCCTGGAGGTTTTCACTGGCGTGGGTGTGAAGCAGGAGGTTACGGCTGCGCGCCAGCTCCACGCAGCCCACAAGCAACTGGGGCGAACAGGACAGCACAAACCGGGGGGCCACTGCGTAGCGCAGGCGGTCTGACGCGGCCCCGTGCCAGCGGGCCGCCAAGTGCTCGGCTTCCGCCAAGGAGCTTTCAGGGTCCTCCAGGAGTGGCTCAGGTACCCGGTCGCCGCGGTCCATGTGGCACTTGCCGGAAACAAAGCGGATGCCAAGCTCGGCGGCAGCCGCAAACACCTGGTGGTGGTGGTGCACGGTGCCCATATCCAAGGCGGCGGTAGTGCCGGAAAGCAAAAGCTCGGCAATCCCCAGGCGAGCGGCTACCGCCACTTCGCCTGCGCTAAGGGCAGCCTCGTAAGGCCAAATGCGCAAAGAAAGCCAGTCCAGAAGCGTAAGGCCGTCGGCGCGGTTGCGGGCCAAGCTTTGCACAACGTGAACATGGGTTTGCACAAAGCCCGGAAGGACCAGGCAGCCGCGGGCGTCCAAAACGCGACAGCCTTCGGGCGGGTCAATGCTGGGGGCGATCTTGGCAATTCTGGTGCTTTTGATTAAAAGGTCGGCAGAAAAGAATAAGCCCTCCTGCGTCATGGGCACGACGGTTCCGGAGGAAATGAGCACGGTTCCCGTCTCGTTCACGTCTCGATTGTGGAAGGCCCTGCGCAGGCTGTCAACTTGGCTTTCGCTATACTCGGCCCGTGCGTACCGAGAGCCGTTTTGCCATGCGCCACCTGGTAGTGCTGGTGGTGCTCGCGGTGGTCCTCAACGCCCAGTTCACCTGGTGGGTGGTCTACTCCTTGCGGGAAAACGGGGTTCGCTTACGCTTAGAACGCCAGCTCATGGTGGACGGCTTGCGGCGGGCAGCAGCACGCGTCCAGGAGCGCTTAGCACGCCTGGAAGCCTCGCTGCCGGCTTCCGGCGCCGTTCCCTCACCAAGGCCGCCTTTTTCCTCCCTGGTGCTCATCCCGCGCGAGCTCAACGAGCGGCGGTGGGAAGCGCGGGAAGGGGGTATTGCCCTGCTGGTGCCGGTACGGGGTGGCTTGGCAGCAGAGCTGGGCTTGCCTTTGGATGTGATGCGCCGCTGGGTGGAGGAGGAAGAGCCGGGTGCATGGCTGGTGCTGCCCGATGCGCCTCGACCCCGGGGCATGGAAACCGTGCCCTTGGGGCTTCCGGTGGTGGGCTACGCGCTGGCGCCCGATCGGGAGGCGTGGGAGGTAGCCACCATTCGCTACCAGCGTCGGGTGCTCATGGTGGTAAGCGAGGGTGTGTTCTTTTGGGTGGGTATGGCTACGGTGGTGGCGTTGCTGTGGCGCATGTTGCGACAGGAAGCAGTGCTGGAGCAGCAAAGGCAAAACTTCATCTCGGCGGTTACTCACGAACTGAAAACCCCCATTGCCGGTATCCGTTTGGGCTTGGAAACGGTACTTTCGGGGCGGGCCCAAGGTCCATCCCAGGAGCAGTTCTTGCGCAACGCTTTAGCCGATGCTGAGCGCTTGCAGAATCTGGTGGAAAAAATCTTGGAGCTAACCCGCTTTGCTTCCGGTGTGCACCGGCTTAACATGCAATTGGCTGACCTTTCCCAGCTGGTGGAGGAGGAGCTCTTAAGTGCGCAGGTGCGAGCAGAAGCGAGGGGCATTAAGGTGGAAACCCACATAAGCCCAGGGGTGATGGTGCCGCACGACGGCGAGGGGGTGGCGATTATCCTTTCCAATTTGCTGGAAAACGCCTTCAAGTATGCCGCAAGCACAGACCCCAAGGTTTGGGTGAGGCTTTGGGTTGAGCATGGACAGGCCATTCTGGAGGTCAGTGACAACGGCATTGGCATTGCCGCAGAGGAATTGCCTAAGATCTTTGGCGTATTTTACCGGGGCGGCGACGAGGTAGCGCGCCGCACCCCTGGTACCGGCATCGGGCTTTTTGTGGCGAGAGAAATTGCCAAAGCCCACGGGGGCAAGCTCCTGGCCTTTAGCGCGGGACCAGGGAAAGGGGCAAGCTTCAGGTTAATTCTCCCCGGTGCCCAGCAAGTGGACGGAGAGGGAGAGTTAGAGTACGATAACGTTGAGGTGAGCCATGGCAGCTAAAATCCTGGTGGTGGAAGATGAAAAACACCTTGCGGAAGCGTTGGCCCACAACCTGCGGTTCGAAGGGTACGACGCCACCGTGGTCCACGACGGCGAGCAAGCCCTGGAGCGCTTGGCCAACGAGGACTTCGACTTGGTGGTTTTGGACGTGATGCTTCCCGGCATCTCCGGTTTTGAGGTTTGCCAGCGGTTGCGGGACATGGGCAACCGCGTGCCGATCCTGTTTTTGACGGCCAAGTCCTCGGACGCCGATCGTCTTCAGGGTCTCCGCCAAGGCGGGGATGACTACATGACCAAGCCTTTCCTGTTGGAGGAGCTGGTTCTGCGCATAAAGGGGATTCTCCGGCGGCAGGAATGGTTCAAAACACCGGTGGCGGAGCGGGGGGTTTTCCGCTTTGGGGATAGCGAAATCAACTTCCGCACCTTTAAGGCCCGAGGCCCCCACGGTGAGGTGGAACTCACGGAAAAGGAATGCATGCTCATGAAGCTCCTGGTGGAGCTCCAAGGCCAGGTGGTTTCCCGGGAGCAGATTCTGGAACGAGTTTGGGGCTACAAGTACGGTTCCTCCTCCCGCACCATTGACAACTTCATCGTGCGGCTGCGCCGCTACTT
Organism: uncultured Thermoanaerobaculum sp.; assembly: GCA_937934115.1. GTDB lineage: Bacteria > Acidobacteriota > Thermoanaerobaculia > Thermoanaerobaculales > Thermoanaerobaculaceae > Thermoanaerobaculum. The sequence goes on along the minus strand of CALHAH010000005.1, from coordinate 30,722 downwards.
TGAGCCCGACCCCCGCCGCCCGCGGTATATTCACTCGGTGCGGGGTGTGGGGTACCGTTTCACGCCTGAAGGCCTTCCGGCGGAAAAGCCTTGACCGGTGGCCGCGCCAATGGTACCTTGACGGAGGCTATCCAGTCCCGTACCACGCCGCGGGAAGGAGTGTGGACAAATGGGTGACGTGAGTCAGGACAAGCTCAAGGCTTTGGAAGTGGCTGTGTCGCAAATCGAGCGGCAGTTTGGCAAGGGTGCCATTATGCGGCTCGGGCAACGGGAAGCGCTGGCCGTGCAGGTGATCCCCACCGGCTCGCTGGGGCTGGACGCGGCTTTGGGTGTGGGAGGCATGCCGCGGGGGCGGGTGGTGGAGATTTACGGCCCCGAATCCTCAGGTAAGACCACCTTGGCCTTGCACGTCATTGCCGAAGCGCAAAAGCTTGGGGGCCTGGCGGCTTTTATTGATGCCGAACACGCCTTGGATCCCGAGTACTCGGCCAAGCTTGGCGTGGACGTGGACAACCTCTTGGTGTCGCAGCCGGATAACGGGGAACAAGCCTTGGAAATTGCCGAAACCCTCATTCGCTCAGGATCGGTGGATGTGGTGGTCATTGACTCGGTGGCGGCCTTGGTGCCCAGGGCGGAGCTGGAAGGGGAGATGGGGGATGCCTCCATGGGTTTGCAAGCTCGGCTCATGTCGCAAGCCCTGCGCAAACTTACGGGCGTCGTCTCTAAATCAAAGACCTGCGTGATTTTCATTAACCAAATTCGAGAAAAAATTGGGGTCATGTTTGGCAACCCCGAAACCACTACCGGTGGCCGAGCTCTGAAATTTTATGCCTCAGTGCGGCTGGATATTCGCAGGGTGGCACCCATTAAATCCGGCGAGGAGGTGGTGGGCAACCGTACCAAGGTCAAGGTGGTGAAGAACAAAGTGGCGGCGCCCTTCAGGGTGGCGGAGTTCGATATCCTCTACGGTGAGGGCATTTCCCGCGCCGGGGAAATCTTAGATTTGGGGATTGAGCACCGCCTGCTCACCAAGTCTGGCACTTGGATTTCTTACGGTGACGTGCGCCTAGGACAAGGCCGCGAAAACGCGCGGGCCTACCTCAAGGAACACCCTGAGCTCATGGCCGAGCTGGAGACCAAGCTACGCAGCATGCTGCCTCATCTTGCTCGTCCGGCAACCGCCGCGGAAGAAGCGTAAGAGCAGACCATGCGGGCCTGGATTGCCCATCGTTACGGGCCACCGGAGGTTTTGCGCCTCGCGGAGATTCCCGATCCACAACCCGGACCCGGCCAAGCTTTGGTGCGGGTGCGAGCCATCGGTTTGAACTTTGCCGACTGTATGGCGCGGGCTGGGGTTTACCCCAATACCCCCAAACCACCCTTCGTGCCCGGCATGGAGGTGGCGGGGGAGGTGGCGGCGTTGGGGGAAGGTGTGACCGAGCCTCCGGTGGGGACAGCGGTGGCCGCGGTCCCCATTTTCGGTGGGCACGCTGAGTACGTGGTGGTCAAGGCCAGCCACCTGCGGCCGCTGCCTTCTGGGCTTTCGTTTGTGGAGGGGGCGAGCTTCGTGGTCACGGGACTCACCGCCGACCACGCGCTGTTTACGGTGGGGCGCGTGCGGCCGGGGGAAAGGGTGGCGATCCTGGCCGCTGCCGGCGGTGTGGGAACGTTGGCAGTGCAAATGGCGGTGCGGGCGGGTGCGCACGTCTTGGGTGTGGCTTCCAGCCCGGCCAAGCGGGAGCTTGTACGCCAGCTGGGGGCGCAGGAGGTGGTGGGCTACGAAACCTATCCGCAGGCCTTGCGCGGTGGTGTGGATGTGGTTTTGGATTCGGTGGCGGGACGGCTGTTTCGCCTTGGGTGGCGCGCCTTACGTCCGGATGGACGCTACGTGCTCTTTGGTTTTGCCTCGGCCGTGGGTCCGCGGCGGATCCGCTACCTCAGGGCGGCGGTGGAGCTTGTGCGCATGGGGGTAGTCCTCCCCGCGGCTTTGGTGCAGTCGTGCAGGACATTGGCAGGCTTTAACTTGTCCTTAGTGCCGCACCTCGCCCCTCACCTGGTGCAGCGCTACCAGCTGCTTTGCCAAAGCTTGCAAAATGGCGAGCTGAAACCAGTGATCGGCAAGGTTTTCACCTTCTCCGAGTTATCCTCTGCCCACGCGTTTCTTCAGGGACGGGGTTCTTTTGCCAAGGTGGTGGTGACGGTTCCGTAATTGCGTGGCAAGGTCTAGACTTTCGCCGTGGAAAAAAAAGGTCGGGTGCTGGTGGTAGACGACGATGGGGCCAACCGCAAAGTGGTGGCCACCATCCTTGGAGGTGAGGGGTTCGAGGTGGCGGAAGCGGCCGATGCCTTCCTCGCACTGGATCGGCTCGATCGTTTCCACCCCCATGCGGTGATCCTGGACATCAAAATGCCGGGGATGGACGGTCTCGGCCTTCTTCGCGATTGGCGGGCGCGAGGCGTAGATGTGCCGGTGATCATTCTTACCGGTCACGGGGACGAGTTCACCGCCAGCCACTGCTTGGCAGCGGGGGCCGACGCCTTTCTGGACAAGCCCCCCCAACGGGCTGAGCTGCTTTTGGCCGTGCAAAACGCGGTGGCGCGTGGCAAGCTCCTGGAGGAAAACCGCACCCTCAAGGAAGAGCTGCGCTACCCTCCCCTTTTGGGCACGTCGCCGGCCATGGAAAAGCTCAGGGAGGATATAGCCCGGGTAGCTCCGGCGAGGGCAACGGTGCTCATCGTGGGGGAATCCGGCACGGGCAAGGAACTGGTGGCCCGTCGTATCCACGAGCTGTCGCCGCGGGCCGGGAAGCCTTTTATCCGTGTAAATTGCGCAGCTATTCCTGAGGAGCTCATCGAATCTGAGCTCTTTGGCCACGAAAAGGGCGCCTTTACCGGCGCTGTCCGCAGGCAGGTGGGAAAGTTTGTGCAAGCCGATGGTGGCACGATTTTTCTCGACGAGGTGGGGGACATGTCCCCTCGCACCCAGGCCAAAGTGCTGCGGGTTTTGCAGGACGGTGAGGTGGAACCGGTGGGTGCGGGTGAAGTGAAGCGGGTGGATGTGCGTGTTATCGCTGCTACCAACAAGGACTTGGAAAAGGAAGTCGCCGCCGGCCGTTTCCGGGAGGACCTTTACTTCCGCCTTTCCGTGGTAGTCCTGCGTACCCCCCCACTGCGGGAGCATCCGGAGGATATCCCCGAGCTGGTTTCGTACTTCACCGCCCAGGCTTGCCAAGAGTACAACCGTCACTGCAAGAAGTGGAGTAAAGAAGCGCTGCAGCAACTAGCTTACTACTCTTGGCCGGGGAATGTGCGGGAACTCAAGAACCTCGTGGAGCGCGTGGTGATAATGGACCTGGCGGAAACCATAAGCTCTGTGGATGTACCCAGCTTCGCGGGTAAGGATCAAGATCCGGAGCTTGCAGCCGTGTTTGCCGCGCCCACATTGGCGGAGTTTCACGCGCGGGCGGAGCGGGAATACCTTAAACGCATGCTTTCGCGTCACCACTGGAACGTGGCAGCCACGGCCCGCGCCATCAAGACACCACGATCCAACCTTTACAAGAAAATCGAAGCCTACAAGCTTCGCCGGGAGGACTAATGCAAGCGGTGAGTCTCGAGGATATGACGGCGGTGGGCGCCTACCTTTCTGGCCATTTTGTCCTGTCCTCAGGACTCCATTCGCCGAACTATTTGCAGTGCGCCTTGTACTTGGCCTCCCCACCGGCGGCCGAAGCCGCAGGCAGGCAACTGGCGGCGCGTTTAAAGCACGTGGCACCCAACCTCGTGGTGTCCCCGGCCTTGGGTGGGGTCATCATCGGTCACGAGGTGGCTCGCGCGTTGGGGGTGCGGTTTTTCTTCACCGAGCGGTGGGAGGGCACGATGACCTTGCGGCGGGGGTTTAAGGTGCCCGAGCAAGCCCGTGTGCTAGTGGTGGAAGATGTGGTGACCACGGGTGGCTCCACCCGGGAGGTCATGGCGGTGGTGGAAGAACACGGTGGTACCGTTGTGGGGGTGGGTGCCATTGTCAACCGCTCAGGGGAAGAAAACCCGTTGGCACCGTTGCCTTTTGCCTCGCTCTTGACTGTCACCATCCCCACCTATGCACCGGAGACGTGCCCTCTGTGCCGAGAGGGGGTGCCTTTGGAAAAGCCGGGGTCACGCCGCTAGCTTTGGGCGAAAACCCACGCCCAGTTGGCCGCCAGGGCCACGATAACGCCCACCCGCAGCCACCGAGGCCAATGCCGTTCCAGTGCCACTAAACCTTTGGGCAGTGGCACACCCCACGCGTGGGCCAAAGCCCAAGCCAGGGCAGCCAGGCCCCCAAAAACCAGCAGAGCGGTAACCATGGGGTTGTGCATGAAAGCACTCCCCAGTTGGCCCTGGCGGAGGGCCAATATGGCACGGGTGGTACCGCAGGTGGGGCAGGGAACGCCGGTAACGTAGCGGAAAGGGCAGCAAGAAAAAAATGCTGCCACGCGCTGCCCGTAGGGGGCCAAGGCGAAGCCCAGCACCCCGCCCACGGCAAGCAAAGCCAGGGGGCCCCAGCGCTTCACCGCGCGTGCAGCAAGGCACCAAAAATAGCTGCACCGGCCAAAACCACGACAGCGAGCACAAATACGCAGCACAGCACGAACGGCGTCAACACCGCTCCCGCTGCTCGCCCTGTGGTGGTTTGATGCGCTTGCGCCAAGCCCAAAATGCTCACAAAAAGCCACCAAACTACGGCGATTATCCCGCCCACCACCGGGATAACTTGAAACACGTAGGCCGCTTCGCTGTAAGCCAAGGTGCGAAACGTGGTCTCCAAGCCCCGTTGGGCACCGCCGTAAAGGAGCAGGAAAAGGTGAATCACCAACGTGCTTAAGCCAAGACCACAGAGAATCCACACCGGGGCAGTAACCACCGCGACAACGGCCGCAAACTTAGAAAAAACCAAATCCTGCCGGCCAAAAAATGCAGGCATCAACGATGCCAGCGTGGCGCGAAAAGCCCATTGGTAAATCTGCCCCACCACGATGCCTATCCACCCCAGAATGATGGCAAAGACGATGGGTTTTCCCAAACTCACCGACGGGCGCATACGGGAAAAAGCTTCCCGTGGGTAGAAGAGCACCAGCCTTGCGGTTTCGTAAAGGGCCTCCAGGCGGGGGTAAGCGGGATCCTCCCAGGGAAGGGGTGGCGTCGCTACGGTTGGTGGGGAAGGGGGTGCGGGTGGCTCCGGTGGTTCGTAACCTGAGGGCGGCGTGACCTCAGCCATAAAATCCTCCTTTCCTCCAGTGGCAACCTTACCCGAAATAGCGCTGAAGCAAAAGATGGCCCCGTCCTCCCTTGGCTGACCCCGTTTTTGTGGGGTCGCGACGAGATATGTGGCGCCGCCGCGGGCAATGTGGCGCCGCCGCGGGGAATGTGGGGCCGCCGCTCCGCGGCGGCTAACAAAAAACCCGCGCGGAGCGCGGGTCCCACATTGCGTTTTTTGAAGACCCGCGACGCAGCGCGGGTCTTACATTTTCTTGGCAAGCCCGCGAGCACGCGCGCGTCCGTGGGGTAATTTTAGCCCAGTCGCCTCAAGGCGTTGGCTAAAAGCGCCACGCCTTTTTGTGCATCCTCCGGCGCCAGGTCCAGGAATGGGCGAAGGCGAATGGACTTCTCACCGCAAGGCAAGAGCAGGAGCCCTTGCGCACGGCAAGCTTCCACGGCCTTCTTCCGTATTTCAGGGTTGGGGAGATCAAAGGCAATCATGAGGCCCCGGCCCCGAACCTGGGAGAGAAGCTGGGGAAACTCCCGCTGCAATTGGTGGAGACCGGCTAAAAGCTCAGCCCCCACGCGCCGGGCGTTTTCCACCAAGTTCTCCTCGGCGATGATCTCAAGAATCCTCGTTGCCCTGACCATATCGGTGAGGTTACCGCCCCAGGTGGAGTTGATGCGCGAGGAGACCCGAAACACGTTGTCGGGTACCTCGTCAATCCGCTTATTGGCGGCAAACCCGCCAGTTTGCACTTTCTTGCCAAAGGAAAAGAGGTCGGGCTCCACTCCCAAGCCCTGGAACGCCCACATGGTGCCGGTGAGTCCGAGGCCGGTTTGCACCTCGTCGAAGATCAAAAGGAACTCGTGTTGGTCGGCCAACCGCCGTAAGGCTTGGAGAAACTCAGGTCGGAAGTGGTTATCCCCACCCTCAGCTTGTATGGGCTCGATAATGAGGCAAGCGATGTCATCCCCGTGCTGGGCTATGGCCCTTTCAATTTCGGCAAGGGCTTGAGCTTCGGCCGCCTCCACTTCCGCTAGGTGTTCCGCCAAGGGGAAGACGATTTTGGGGTTGGAAATTCGCGGCCAATGGAACTTGGGGAAATACGCGGTTTTTCTGGGATCGGCGGTGTTGGTGAGGGAAAGGGTGTAGCCGGAGCGGCCGTGAAAAGCTTGGCGGAAGTGCAAGACCTTGGTGCCAACGGTCTCAGGAAGTCCCTTGGCCAGGTTCTTGCGAACTTTCCAGTCGAAGGCCGCCTTCAGCGCGTTTTCAACGGCTAAAGCCCCGCCTTCGATAAAGAACAGGTGAGAGCGGTGCGACGGCGGTACCGCCACTTCTGCAAAGGTGGCCACAAACTCCGCAAAGAAGCGGGTGTACACATCCGAGTTGGCGGGCTTGTGGAGGGCGGCTAGGAGCAGCCGCTGGCGAAATTCGGGATCGGCAAGCCCCGGGTGGTTCCAGCCCAAGGCTTGCGACGCGAAGTTGGAAAAGAAGTCCAGGTACGTTTTGTTCTCTCGCTCATCCACCAGGTAGGACCCCCGCGATCGTTCGAGGTCGGGGACAATGTGGAAACCGTCCACCAACATGTGGGAGCGCAGCACATCGTGCACCTGCGAAGCGCTGAGTCGGATCGTTTGTATCGCTGTGGCCATGGAAAACCTCCCTCGCAGGGGAAGCATCCGCGAGCTTCCCCAAAAATAGTGCGGGTGGCAACCAACCTCACTTACTTCATTTACGACGAACCGCGGCGTAGAGGCACAAAAACCATGGTGAGGTCTCTCCCGCCGTCGGCCATTGAGGCGTCCTTTTCAACCTTGGCTACGTCGGACAGCGCTTCACGTACCCGTTCCAGCACCTCGTAGCCATTTTCCAGCCGCCGCATTTCCCTCCGCCGAAACATGATGGTGACCTTTACGTGCTTGCCTTCGGAGAGGAAGCGCTTGACCATGTTGAGTTTGGTTTGAAAGTCGTGATCCGCAACGCCGGGTCGGAACTTTACCTCTTTTACTTCGATTTGGTGCTCCTTCTTGCGCGCTTCACGGGCTTTCTTTTCCTGCTCGTAGCGGTACTTGCCCCAGTCCATGATCTTGCATACGATGGGGCGAGCCGTAGGCGCCACCTCAACCAAATCAAGCCCCCGCTGGCGGGCCAACTCGAGGGCGTGTTCGATGGGGACGATACCCACCTGGGTACCATCGGCATCAATAAGACGCACCGGCGAAAGCCGGATCATCTCGTTAATTCTTACCCGATCTCGATCGTCTGCGATGTTTCCCTCCTCGTGGAACCCGGCTTCTCCCGAAAGCTCCACCGCCTGCTTTGCAGGACACCGGCATTATAGCAAGCGGTCACGCCGCCTCTAACCACGCAAGAGCCGACGGTGCTCCACCATCATGCAACGATCCATGACCACACGAAGCCCGGCCGCCCTAGCTTTATCGGCGGCGGCGTTATGGGCCAGGCCCTTTTGCATCCACACAACCTTGGCACCCCGGGCAATGGCTTGATCCACGATTTCCGGTATGAATTCTGGGCGGCGGAAGATATCCACTACGTCCACGGCAATGTCTTTCGGAATATCGGTCACGCTTGGGTACGCCCGCTCGCCCAGAACCTCCTGCAGCGTGGGGTTCACGGGGATGATGCCATAGCCCTGCGCCTTCAAATACTCGGCCACTTGGTAAGACTGGCGCTGGGGGTTGTCCGAAAGCCCGACCACGGCAATTGTTTTTGCGGTTTTGAGGATGACCTTTATCTCCTCGTCACTGGCGTTTGCAAGGGGGAACTCGCAGAACTCGGTGCCCATCAGTACCTCCTTCTCCAGCTTTCATGATATCTTAAATGCTATCGCTTAGTAACATAACAGATTATTGCCAATATGGTTTATCGGCTATCAAATGTTCTGTGACAGATGGAGGGTAAGCCTCCAATCGGCGGGAGGGGCTTGTGAACGGAAAAACAAGGTGTACGCCATGGCTCACGGCGGTAGTGGCGGTTCTCGCTGTGGCCGTGGGTTTGGTGCGGGCTTTTGCCAGAACGTGGGACGGGAAAACCCTGTTCCGCGAGTCCTGCAAGCCCTGTCACGGTCCTGATTCGCCCAACGGAGAGGTCACGCCCATGACGTTGATTTAGGATCAGTGGGAGCGGTTCTTTAAAGAAAAGCTTTTCCCCTCCCACGGCAACGCGGCCGATCCCAAGGGTAATGGAAAAAACTCTTGCAAGTGGTAACGCCGGAGCTTTTCAAGAAGAGGAAGAAGTTTGCTTTGGAACACGTCGTTGACTCAAAGTTACGGCTGTGCTATGGCCGTGGCTACGAGTCGAGATTTGGCAAACGCGAGGTCTTGAAACATCTGGCTGAGCGTCGCAAGGACGCCGACTTTTTCGGGATCAACTGCTATTTTTAGCGACGACAACACCTTGCTGCAAACCACCGTGGCCCGTGCTTGTAACATCACCGACGGTTGCAACGGGCGTATGGTGCTTCCCGCCAACCCTGCAACAGGCCAACCGGTGCATGCTCCGGTGGTGATGCGCTTTACGCCTTGTGCCCATCTCGCAGACACAGACATCGCCGGCGTGCTCTTCCCGCTTTACGACGGGCGTTGCAACCGGTTGTGGTAACAAGACCTGTGCCGTAGAAAAATACGGGGCGACGCGCGGTCGCCCCTATTCGTTTTCGATGAGCTTGACGCCCCCCTCCCGTAATCTCTCCAGCGTTTTTTCCGTATGGCCAGGAGGGGCACCGACGGCGCGGCAGGCGGGGAGAAACACGTGGGTACCAAAGCCCAGCTCCACCGCGTCCAAAGCCGTGGCGGCCACGCAGTAATCGGTGGCAAGCCCCACCACCGTTACCTCGGTGACCCTTAGTTCCCTCAGGAACCCAGCGAGGCCTGTGACCCTGTCTTTGCGATTGTCCCGAAACGCGGAGTAGGAGTCCACCGCGGGGTCGGTGCCCTTGCGCACGATCAAGCGGAAGGGGCGAGTATCGAGGCCAGGGTGAAAATCGGCTCCCCAGCTCCCTGCCACACAGTGGTCCGGCCAGAGCACTTGCGTTTGACCGTCCACCTCCACCACGTCGAGGACTTGCTTTCCCGGGTGATTGGAAGCAAAAGACACGTGGTTTTGCGGGTGCCAATCTTGGCTGGCCACGACCAGGGGAAATCGCGTGCACAAGCGGTTGATGACCGGTACGACCTCGTCCCCCCAGGGCACCGGTAAAGCACCGCCTGGGCAAAAGTCGTTCTGTACGTCCACGACAATGAGGGCCTTCATTCCCACCTCAACGCGGGCGGTTCAACAACTCCTTGAACTCTTTGGCTGGCCGAAAACGCGCCACGCGCACCGGTGGCAAGTGCAGCTCCTCCCCCGTCTGCGGGTTACGCGCTTTGCGACCGGCCCGTTGGCTGGCGTAAAAAATCCCCAGTCCGGGGATAGCTACCTTTTCCCCGGCGGCTACCCATTCCTGGAGCGCGTCCACCAAGATTTCCACTGCTCTGGCCGCGTGTGCCTTGGGCATACCGGTTTCAAACACAATTCTGGAAACAAGCTCCGCTTTACCTGGCATTCCCCCTCCCGTTTTTTCTACGTTGCCTGCTGCCGATGGTTTAAGCCACCGGTCCCACAAGGTGTACCACAAAACCGTCGCCCCAGGGACCCGGAGGGATAAGAATCCCACCGGAAGGTAGCTTTACCCGCGGGAGGCCAGCGGGAAGCTGATCCCCTACGGGCACCACGGGAAGTCCCAGGGAACCTACCACCTCCTCGTTTTCCTCAGGTTCCAAAGAGCAAGTAGCGTACAACACAAAGCCCCCAGGCGCCGTAAGGTTTACGGCGGTCACAAGGAGCTTTTTTTGCAACGCTGCTAACTCAAAAAGCTGGTACGGCGAAAGCCGCCAACGAATTTCCGGGTGACGCCTAAGGGTTCCGGTGCCGGAACACGGGGCGTCGAGGAAGACCGCATCAAAGGTTTGCTTGCGAAAAGGTGGTTGCGTGCCGTCGGCTGCCAATACGTAAGGTGGACGGGCAAGCAAGCGCACGGCGTTGGCCAAGAGCCTGACGCGGCTCACCCGGGAATCCAACGCCACGCGCAAGGCTTCCCGCTGTTCTAGGCCTGTTACCAGGCTTTTGCCTCCCGGTGCGGCGGCCACCTCAAGCAGCCTGCGGCCCCGGGGCAAGAGGCGGGCGACAGCCACGGCGGTGGGATCCATAGCGTACGCGTGCCCTCGGGCACAGGCTTGGGCGGCGGCCGGCGCGCCTTTGTGCACCACCAAAACCCCAGGCACCTGGGGGTGGGGGGATGTTTCCACTTCTGGTGGGATTTGCGAAACCCCAGCCAGGAGGTACATCGGTGCTGGCTCTTGGTTTGCGGCCAGGGCTTGGGTTAAAAGCTCGCGTGGGAGACGCTTGCTCCAGCGTTCCAGCAACCAGTTCGGGTGCGAGTAACGAACGGCAAGGGGGAGGCTCGCGTCTTCGGGTGAAGGCCACGGCGCTGCCGCGGCCCGGCGCAGGCACGCGTTTACCAACCCCGAGGCTTTGGGGACGAAGCTCTTGCATACCCTTACCGCTTCTGCCACCGCCACTGGCGGGGGTGTCCGCATCAGCTTTGCTTCAGCAAGACCCACGCGGAGAGCAGCTCGCACGAGAGGATCCAGGTGCGCCACAGGAGCTTTGCAAACCTGTTGCAACAGGTGATCAAGGGTGTACTGCCAGCGGAGGACCGTAAGCACCAGCTCTCGCGTCAGGGGGGCGGCGTTTGTGAGCAAACGGGCGGCGTGCGCCTGGTGGGCATCCACCCTGGCCAAAATGCGCACCGCCTCCCGGCGAGGATCAGCGGAACTGCTCACCTTTCACCACGCGCTCGCCAAGGATGAAAGCATCAGCTGGCAGGCGCCTCCTGCCTTCCCGTTGCAACTCGGTGATGATGCCCACGGTACCTTCCCCACACCGCACGGCAATGCCTGCTTTGCTTACCGCCAGCACGGTACCTGGGGGCTCGTCACCGGGGCACGGTTCCCCTACACGAAAATCGTGGATCTTGAGCCTGCCCCCGCGAAAGTTGCAAAAAAGACCCGGCCAAGGATCAAAGGCTCGGCAGCGGCGGGCCAACTCATCGGCGGTGAGATTCCAATCCACCCGCCCCATCTTACGCTCCAGCTTAGGGGTGACGGTGGCTTGCGAGTGATCCTGAGGTTTGGGGTGCACGGTGCGGTTGGCGAGCCCCGCCAAGGTTTCGATCATGAGCTCCGCACCCATGAGCGCCAGGCGAGCTTCCAGCTGGGGCGCGTGCTCCCGGGGGTCAATGGGGGTGGCGCGTTGCAGCAAGATGGGCCCGGTGTCCATGCCCTCGTCTAAAAGCATGGTGGTGACACCTGTTTTTTGGTCTCCCGCGTAAATAGCCCACTGGATGGGGGCGGGGCCGCGATGACGGGGCAAAAGCGATGGGTGGAGGTTGACAAACCCGTAGCGCGGGATGTGGAGGAGGCGGGTTGGAATAAAGCGGCCGAAAGCCACCACCACCCCGGCTTCCGCGCCCAGCTTTTTAAACTGTTGCAAGAACTCGTCGCTGGCCAGCTTTTCCGCTTGCATCACGGGCAAACCCACAGCCCGCGCAAAGTCCGCCACTGCCGGTGTGCTCATGAGCAGATGTCGGCCGGCAGGCTTGTCCTCCCGGGAAACCACCAAAAGCACATCATGTCCCGCTTTGCGCAAGGCTTTGAGCGTAGGGATTGCAAATTCCGGCGTGCCAAAAAAAACCACCCGCATGAGCGAAGTGTACAGGAAGGCCGGAGCGGTTGCAGGAAGACGGGCAGCTGCCTTAAGATAGCGGCGAAAACGGAGGTCTTAGGAACATGAGAGAAAAGCTTATGGCGTCGGTTCTCTTTTTTGTGGCGGTGGGTGCGCGAGCACAGGTGGCAGAGGTGGCCCGGGACGTTTCGCAACTGCATTTAGGACCAAAGGCCTTGGTGGTAGAGGGGAGGGAGTTGGCCTTTGGTGGTTTGAAGCTGTCCTGGAAGGCCGGATCCGCCACGCCGGTGTTGGCTGGCGAAAGGCAGGTGGGGTGGTTTTTTGCCGGCAGCGGAGAGGTAAGCTACACGGTCCAGGATCCCCTCCTGGAGCCGGTGTTTGCCTACAACGTGGAAAAGGCTACCTCCTTGAGCTTGCGGGGCAAAAATGCGGTTTCGCAACCCTGTGAAGCTGCTCTGGTTATTACCTCTGGTCCTCCTGAGGCCTTGCTTTCGCCTTTGCCCCAGGGCGAACAATCACCCGCGCAGGAGGCGTTTTCTCGCCACCGCGAGCGGTTCTCCCGGGATTTGGGGTGGCAACCGCAAGACCTGTGGCCGGTAGCTTTCTTGGATGGGGGTGCGGAGCCGCTGATTTTTGTGGAAATTCAAGGTTTTAAAGATGACTTGGTGTTTTCCCGTGACCCCCTGGTGGCGAGAAGAGAGAGCCTCGCGGTGCTCAAACCCATTTACGGGCGGGATACGGACCTCGCCGAGTTCAAGGGCCGAAGGTATCAGGACAGCCTCGTGGAGGTGCCGTTGGCTCGCGGCTGGTTGGACTTTGCCCCCGATCGGTTTTTCCTTTCTCATTTGGACGTCACGGTAGTCCACGCTGAAGGAATCCACGGTGACATCACTGCCAAAGAAACGTTTTCGATCTTGGAACCCACCCGCATCCTCCCGCTTTCCTTGTGGAGCCAAAGGGTGATTACCGCCGGCATCGGCGCCAAACCCAAGGTAGTGCCGTATACGCTTTCTGCAGTTACCAACGAGGTCGGCGACGAGTTGTCGTTTTTCCACAGGGAAGGTTTGCTTTTGGTGGATTTGGGGCGCAAAGCACAACCTGGGGAAAAGGTGACCTTGACGTTCCGTATGAACGGGGATGTGCTTTACAACCCCGGCAACGACCAGTTTTGGATGCTGCCCACTGGGTCCTGGTTTGCCGCCCCCCACAGCATCGAGATGCAGCACGCCACCTACCACGCGGTGGTGAAGACAAAAAAACCTTTTATCGCCTTTTCATCGGGAAAACTGGTTAAGCGCTGGGAGGAAGGCTCACTCAACTGTGCTGAGTTTTCTGCGGAAAAGCCGTTGATGATCCCGGTGATCTTGGCGGGCAAATATACGGTGCAGGAGGAAACGCGCAACGGGCGGACGGTGCGGGTAGCCTCCTACGTCGCGGCGGAGCCGCGAGGTGTCAAAAAGCTCATCAACAACGCCTTTACGCTCATGGAGTTCTTCGAGCCCTATTTGGGCCCATACCCTTTTCCGGAACTGACGATTTTGGAAATCAACCAACTAGGCTGGGGACAGGCACCGCCAGGGGTCATCTTTATCACCAAGGAGGCGTTCACACCTCTTCAAGACGAGGAAACCAAGTTCTTTTCCGAGGGGATCAACGCCCGCTTTACCCATGAAATGGCGCACGCTTGGTGGGGACACGTGGCCAAGCTCACCACGCAGGACCAGTGGCTTTCCGAGTCCTTGGCGGAGTACTACGCGGCATTTGCCATGGGCAAGCTGTGGCGGGAGTCGGAGTTTAAGAAGGCCCTCAAAGATTGGGAGGGAAGAGCCCGCTACGTCAAGAACACCCTACCGGTGTTTCTGGCGAATCAGCTCGCCGGCCCCGATGCCGGTCGCGACCGCATGGCCTTGCTTTACGCCAAAGGGCCGTTGGTGCTCCACGCCTTACGCCAGGAACTGGGGGACAACGCGTTCTTTACGGTGTTTAAGAGCTACCTCAAGAACTTCGCGGACAAGCCTGCGCAAACCAAGCACGTCATTGGCATCACCAGCGTGGTAGCTAAAAAGGATTACGGCCCTTGGTTTGACCGCTACCTCCTGGGGCCAGGGTTCCCGGCGTCTGGCAAGTAAGGAATAGGGCTTCCGGGTTTTGGGTTTAGGGTTTTTGGGGGTAGCCCAGGGGAGGTGTGTGTGTCAGAAAGTCGCGGGCAAAACCGAAGGCAGTTTCTCCAGTGGCTGGCAGCGGCAGCCGTGGCACCGCCTCTTTTCGCACAGCTTCCCGCACCCGCCAAACGGCTTTCCTTGGAGCTGCCGCCCCTCCCCTACGCGTACGACGCCCTGGAACCTTACATTGACGCCGAAACCATGCGTTTGCATCACGACAAGCACCACGCGGCGTATATTGCCGGTCTTTCTCAAGCTTTAGAGCAGTTTCCCCGTTTAGCGGAGCACAGCTTGGAGGAGCTTTTAAGCTCGCTGGGCAAAGTTCCCGAGCCGGTGCGGAAGGCAGTGCAAAACCACGGGGGAGGGCACTACAACCACTCGTTGTTTTGGCAGTGTCTGGCCCCCAAACCACCCGTTGCCCCGGAGGGTGCGCTGGCACGGGCCATTGCTCGTGACTTTGGCAGCTTTGAGAGCTTCAAAGAGGCCTTCACTAAACAAGCCATGGGGGTATTTGGGTCCGGCTGGACGTGGTTGGTGGTGGAGAGTGGCAAGCTCAAAATTGAAAACACCGCCAATCAGGACACACCGCTCGCGGCCGGAAAAAGGCCGCTTTTTGGCCTTGATCTTTGGGAACATGCGTACTACCTCCGGTACCAGTGGCGGCGGGCGGAGTACGTAGCTGCCTTTTGGCACGTGGTTAACTGGCCGTTCATTGCCACGCGTTACCAACAGCTGGTGCGTGGCCGTTAATACGGCGCTTAAAACCCATGTAAAGTAACCGTGGGAGAGGTATGTCTCGGCGGGTTCTGGTCATTCTGTTTGCTGTGGTGTTTATGGATTTGGTGGGTTTTGGCATGGTCATCCCGCTCTTGCCCCTTTACGCGCAAAAGTACGCCCCCCCTCCTGGGGTTTTTGGTTTGCTTTTGGCCAGTTACTCGGCTATGCAATTTGTTTTTTCCCCGATTCTGGGAGCCCTATCTGACCGCTGGGGGCGGCGGCCGGTGCTGCTGCTTTCCCTGGCGGGCTCGGCTTTGGGGTATCTGCTTTTTGGCTTGGCCGATTCCTTGGCTGTGCTTTTCGCCTCGCGGGTGGTGGCAGGGGTAGCGGGAGGGAACATTGCTACGGCGCAAGCGGTGATTGCCGACGTTACGACTCCAGAGGAACGTGCCAAGGGGATGGGGCTTATTGGGGCTGCTTTCGGTCTCGGATTTATTGCTGGGCCCGCTTTAGCTGGGGTCCTGGTGAGCTTTTCTCCTCGCCTACCGGGTTTTGCAGCGGCGACTTTTTCAGCGTTGGCTTGGTTGGCCGCCTGGCGCGCGTTACCGGAAACCAGAAATCCAAGGCAAAGGGCGGTCGTTCGGCGCTTACCCTTGGCTGGAGCGCGAGGCTTGGGCGGTCTTTTGGTGGTTGGCTTTTTGACCATCACTGCATGGGCGGCCTTCGAGGTGACGTTTGCCCAGTTCCTCCACGCCCGGTGGCACCTTCCTGCCGCCCGTGTGGCTTGGCTTTTTGCCTACGTGGGGCTTTTGGCGGTGCTGGTGCAAGGCTTCGTGGTGAGAAAGATTCCCGGGCGGGTGCCTCCCAAGGTTTTGGTGGTGGGCGGCTTAGGGGTGAGCGCTGTGGGGCTGGGTTTTTTGGTGGAGGTGTCGTCACTTGCTGTGATGCTTGCGGTGCTCCCGCTTTTGGCCTTGGGCCAGGGCCTGGCAACCCCCGCGCTTTCCGCTTGGGTCTCCCGGCGAAGCTCGGCCGCGGCCCAAGGGGAGGCATTAGGGGCTTTCCAGGGCGTGGGTTCTCTGGCACGCATCGTGGGGCCCATCACTGGGCAGCTGGTGTTGGGTCATTGGGGAGTGGCTGCGGTGCCACTGGTGTGCGCGCTGTTGGCGGTGTCGGGTCTGGTGGCAGCGCTGTTTTTGCCTGTGGACTCCTCAGCAGCAATCCCCAAGGTGCTTTAGCGCGGCACAGGGCCGCTTTTGCCTGCTAGCGGCCTTCGGGAGTTCCAGGCTTTACCATGGGAATGGGGAAAGGCGTGACGCCTCCGCCTTCTGCTGCCGCTATGCGGCTCGTACCCGCTTTTTCCACCTGGTCAATGCGCAGTACCGCATGGTACGGCACAAAAATGCGGGAAACGCCGGCAAACTCTTGCCGCAGCTTTTCTTCGCTGGGGTCGGCAATGATCTCGCTGCGGGAAAAGTGCAAATCGGCCACCTCTAAAAAGCCAAAAATGTTGGATGCCGCCACTTGCGAAGCGTACACCTCGTACATTTGCCCTTGTTGTACGAACAGCAGGCGATAGACCGCTTTGGCTTTGGGCTGACGAACCATGAAACCTCCCCCTGTATGCTACCTATTGGTTGGCCACCTCGCTAGTATTCGAACGCGGAACCCCCGATGAACTCGCGGAGAATCGAGGTGGAGGGCACGTCTTCTTGAAACACCGGCACAAACCACGCCAAGAACTTTAAAAGCCTATAGGCCTCGGTGTACGCCGGGTGCTCCCGCGGAACTTCCAAGAGGAAACGCTCGGCGAAGGTCTTCAAAACGGCCGGCTCGTAAACCAAAGCGGAGTTGAACATGACTTCCGCTTGCTCCTGGAAAGGGAAAATCCAGCGCCGCTCACCGCGCCGGACCGCAGGCCACATTTCCAAGGTGCGCACAGCGGCATGCCCCCGAAACAGCCGATCCCGCACGATGCGCCGCAAAAGGCGGGCGTCGGAGGTGAAGATGCGGTTGTGATCATCCAAGGTGAGCTGGGTAAGGGCGGAAATGAAGATGCGGAACTTGCCCTCTTCGGGTACGGCTTCGGTAAGTCGGGGATTTAAGGCGTGAATGCCCTCAATGAGCAACACCTGGCCAGGCGCAAGTTTTAAAGTGCTCCACCGCTCGGGTTCAGCTCTTTTCCCCCGTACGAAATCGTACTTGGGCACAGCAACGGTTTTGCCTTCCAAGAGCGCCTTGAGGTGCTCGTTGAACAGATCCAGGTCCAACGCTTCGATGGACTCGTAATCGGGTTTGCCTTCCTCGTCCAAGGGGGTCTTTTCTCGATCCACAAAGTAGTTGTCCAAAGACACCCCCACGGGGTAAACGCCGCAAACCCGCAGTTGAATCCCTAACCGCTTGATAAACGTTGTCTTGCCCGAAGCCGATGGGCCGGCGACCAGCACCACCCGCGCCTGGGGACGGGCAGCGATAGCATCGGCAATTTGTGCAATTTTCTTTTCGTGAAAACCCTCGGCAATGCGGATGATCTCGGAGATTTCTCCGGAAAGGCAGGCGCGGTTTAAGGAACCCACGTGGGCAATGCCCACGGCTTCGTTCCAGTGGCGGGTTTCTCGGTACGTGGCGAAGAGCTTGGGTTGCGGCCAAAGGGGCGGAAGCTCCTGGCTGCCGTTGCGGGCGAAGCGCAGGAGGATGCCGTCTTCGTACAGGGCAAGGGCCCAGCCGCGCACCCGGCCTGCGGATGGCGCCACCGGCCCGTGGGCAATGTCCAGAAAGTTGCCACAACTCACCACCGGAACCGTGGAGGATCGGTGAGTGGCCAGAAGCTGGAGCTTGGAGAGCTCTCCCCGCGCGCGGAAGGCAGCTTCCGCTTCTTCTAGCGTGATCACCGAGCGGGTAAGGGGCAGGTCCTCGGTGCACATGCGCTCCATTTCCCGGGCTAAGGAAACCACCACGTCTTCGGTGAGGGGTAGGGAGGAGTGCCAGCTAAAGAAGTACCCGCCCCCCAGCGATTGCCCTACGATCAGGCGGCTTTCCGGGTAAAGCTCGGCCGCGGCCGCTAACAGGAGAAGCACCGCTGACCGACGCAGTACGGTTTCCCCCAGGCGGCTACCGGCACGCACCGCCTCCAGCTCCACCTGCAGGCCGCGCAGCGGGAAGTCCAGCATCACCATGCGGCGGTTCACCAAAGCCGCCAGCACGTCCAGCGGAACATCCCCCCAGAAGTTCTGGAAGAATTCCCAAACGGTGGTGCCGGCGAGCACCTGACGCCTCTGGCCAGCAAAACTCACCACTACGGTCTTCCCTGCCATCTGCTGCCTCCCTTCGCATTGTACGCCGGCCGCGTACAATGCTTCCGGAGGGTTAAGGTGGCCAACGCTTTGCAGAAAAAACGGCTCATGGAAGCCATTGAAACCATTACCCGCAACGTGGAGGCAAGAGGCGAGCCGCTCTTCCACGGGGGAGAGCAACCCTTGCCGCAAAAACGGGAGGTCATTGCCATTGTCCGCGGGTTGCAGGAGGTGATTTACCCCGGCTACTTTGGCGACCAAGCCCTGTACCGCGAGTACCTGCACGCGCACCTTTCGGATCAGCTTTACGCGCTTTCCAAAAAGCTGGAAGCCGAGATCCGCAAGGCTGTGACTGCCGCGTGTCGCCGGCCGGGGGGGGAAGTGGTGGCGCCGGCAGTGCAGGACCCCGCCGAGGTGGTGGTGCGGTTTTTCGAGCGCTTGCCGGAAGTCATGGAGCTCATAGCTGGCGATGTGGTGGCAGCCTATGAGGGGGATCCGGCGGCCACCTGCTTGGAGGAGGTGGTTTTGGCGTACCCTGGGGTGAAGGCAGTTTTCACCTACCGGCTGGCGCACCTTTTGCACGAGTTGGGAGTACCGCTTATTCCCCGCATCATGACCGAGTTTGCCCACAATGAAACCGGAATTGATATTCACCCCGGAGCCAGGATTGGCCGCGAGTTTTTCATTGACCACGGTACCGGTGTAGTGATTGGCGAAACGGCGGTGATTGGGGATCGGGTAAAGCTTTACCAGGGCGTCACCTTGGGTGCCCTTTCCTTCCCTCGGGACGAGCGGGGCAAGCTCATGCGCGGCACCAAACGGCACCCCACCTTGGAGGACGACGTGGTGGTGTACGCTGGCGCCACCATCTTGGGCGGCGATACGGTGGTGGGGCGAGGCTCGGTCATTGGTGGCAACGTGTGGCTCACCACCTCGGTGCCCCCATATTCAAAAGTGACGCTTTCTCGCGACCAGCTGGCCTACGAAATCACCCCACGCTGAGCCTTTGGTGAGTACACGAGCCTTTTGCGTTACGGGCATGTTCGTGGCTTTGGGCAAGGTTTTTTACGTTTGACCCCGTACCTGAGCTTTGCTAGTGTTGCCGCGTCATGGGGCGAGCTTGCTTTTTTTTAGCGGTGTGGTCGTTTGCCTCCCTTGGGGCGGGCACACCAGTGGAGGGGCTTTCCGGGAAAGCCAAGCTGGATGCGGTGCTGAAGGAGATTTCTAAGGCGCAGTTGGCGGTTCAAACCATCCAGGCCGATTTTAAGCAAACCAAGGTCAGTAGGCTTTTGAAGGAGCCGTCGGTGCTGCAAGGGGTCTTTTATTACCAGGCCCCGGACAAGGTGCGCTGGGAGTACCGCAACCCGAGGGAAACCGTGGTTTTGGTCACCGCCCGAGAGATGGTGACGTACCGCCCCAGCGAGCGGTTGGCGGAAAAGGTGGAGTTGGGCCGCAATCAACGTAAACTTTTTGCGTTTCTTTCCGCCAGCGAGCCGATCGCCAACCTCTCTCGCCATTTTTCCTTTGCTTTGCGTGATCCCGGCGGCGCGGGGAACTACGCACTGGTGCTGACGCCCGTCACCCACCAGTTGAAAAAGCGGCTGCATCATGTGGAGCTGGTGATTGAACGCAAGAGCTTCTTGCCGGTGACGGTGTCGTACACGGAAACGGATGGCGATACAACCTCCTACGAGTTTTCCCAGGTAAAGATCAACCAGCCGCTCCCCGCGACCCTGTTTTCCTTGGATTTACCCCCGGGCGTGCGGGTGGTGGAGTTGAAGCTCAGAGGATCTGAATAAAAGCCATGAGTGGGTACGGGGCTTTTCAGGTAGTGGCGCGGGAGGGCCTTGCACGAGCGGGGGAGCTAGTGACTCCCCACGGTGTGGTGAAAACGCCAGCGTTTATGCCGGTGGGCACCGCTGGAAGCGTCAAGGGCCTGACACCTTGGGAGCTGGCGCGGCTTTCTCCGGAGATGGTCCTCGCAAACACGTACCATTTGTTGTTGCGACCGGGGGTTGAGGTGGTGGCGGAGCTGGGCGGGCTGCACCGGTTCATGGGCTGGTCCGGCCCTATCCTCACCGACTCCGGTGGCTTCCAAGTGTTTTCCCTATCGCAGCTGCGCCGCGTTTCGCCGGAAGGCGTGGTTTTTCGCTCGCACATCGATGGCAGGGAGTTCGTGCTCACCCCCGAGTCTTGCATGGAAGCCCAAAGGCGGTTGGGAGTGGACGTGGCTATGGCCTTAGACGTATGCCCGGCACTGCCAGCCTCCCGCAAGACCCTGGAGCAGGCGGTGGAGCTCACGAGCCAGTGGGCGCGGCGATGTCGCCAGAAGCTTCCTGCTGGGGAGCTACCGCTGCTTTTTGGCATTGTGCAAGGCGGTTTGGACCTCCACTTGCGACGCAAGGCCCTGGAGGCGCTCCTACCCCTGAACTTCGATGGCTACGCCTTGGGCGGCTTTTCCGTGGGTGAGCCAGCGGAAGCCATGTGGCAGGCGGTGGGTGTGCTGGCTCCAGAGCTTCCGGCGGAGCGGCCGCGCTACCTCATGGGGGTGGGAACGGTACGGGACATCGTGGAAGCGGTGGCTGCCGGCGTGGACCTTTTTGACTGTGTCATTCCTACCCGCAACGCCCGCAACGGCTTGCTCCATACCAGTCGCGGGCCGGTGGTGGTCAAGCACGCCCGCTACCGCACCTGCCCTGAGCCTCCGGATCCCCAATGTACCTGTCCCACCTGTCAAGCCTGTTCGCTTGCCTACCTGCGCCACCTCTTTTTGGCTCGCGAGGCAGCGTACGTCGTCTTGGCCACAGTGCACAACCTACACTTTTATTTGACCTTGATGCGAAAGGTGCGCTCGGCTATCATAGCTAGCCGCTTCGCCGAGCTGCGGCAGGTGGTGCTGGCCGAACAGGCAGCGGCAGTGGAGGCGTCATGAACCCGCAAAACCCATTTCTTCAGCTCTTTCCCCTTCTTTTGGTGTTTTTGATTTTTTACTTGGTGATGATCGTTCCCATGCGGCGGCGCCAAAAAAAACACCAAGAGATGCTGGCGGCCCTCACCAAAGGTGACCGCGTCATCACCAGCGGGGGCATTTACGGCACCATCGTCAACGTGGAAGGCGACGTGGTGACTTTGAAGGTCGCGGATAACGTGAAAATTCAAGTGGCGCGGGGAGCCATTGCGGGGTTAGCCAAGGACGCGCCAAACGTTAGTTTTTCATCTCCCGAGTAAGGAGGCATCATGCGCAAGAGCCTCACCTGGCGTTGGGTTCTTATTGGGGTCGTGACGGCCACAGCTGTTTTCCTCATGTGGCCGCCGGAGAAAAAGATCCACCTGGGCCTGGACTTGAAGGGCGGCATTCACCTGGTCTTGAAGGTTAACACCGAGGATGCTTTGCGCGCCGAAGTGGATGCGGCGATGGAACGACTCCGGCAAGCCCTTGTGGAAAAGGGGTTTCCTCCTGAAAACCTCACCCGTTTGCAGGACAACGAGGGGTTTTCGTTTAAACCGGCACCGAATACCGAGCAAGCGGTTCTGGAACAGGTGCTCAAAGACAAGCTACCGGAGTTTCAAATAAACCGCGGGGTGACCATCGTGTGCCGGCTCCAGGAACAGGTGGCTCGCGAGCTCAAGGATATGGCTGTGCGGCAAGCGCTGGAAACTATCCGCAACCGCGTAGACCAATTTGGGGTGGCGGAGCCCGTCATCCAGCGACAGGGGAATTCGGACCGCATCGTGGTCCAGCTCCCCGGAGTGGACGATCCGGCTCGGGTTAAAGATTTGATTCGCGCTACGGCGTTCTTGGAGATTAAGCCGGTGGTGGCGGTAGCAGATTCGGAAGCAGCCCTCCTGGCCAATTTTGCTGGCAGGGTCCCTGACGATTCGGTAGTGGTGACGGGGGATGAGCGGGATATCACTGGCCGTGTCATTGGAAAGCGTTATTACTTGCTGAAAAAGGCGTCAGTGATTACCGGACGCGACTTGCGCAACGCCCGGCGATCGCAGGATCAGTTTGGCCAGCCGGCGGTGGCCTTTAGCTTGACGCCGGAAGGTGGCAAGAAATTCGGGGCTTACACCGCTGCCCATATTGGCGAGCAAATGGCCATCGTTTTGGACAACAAGGTTTACTCCGCGCCGGTGATTCGCGGGCACATTACTGATTCCGGCATCATCGAGGGGCAGTTTACCATTCAGGCGGCCGAGGACTTGGCGTTGGTTTTACGGGCTGGTGCCTTGCCGGCATCCATTACCTACCTGGAAGAGCGAACCGTTGGCCCTTCTTTGGGGCGGGATTCGGTGGTTCGTGGGGTGCGTTCCGGACTCGTGGGGTTGGCCTTGGTGGTGGCTTTTATGCTGCTTTACTATCGGGGTGCCGGCATTAACGCCAACGTGGCTTTGATCCTTAACGCTGTACTGTTGCTGGGTGCTTTGGCGGCGTTTAAGGCTACACTCACTTTGCCCGGCATTGCTGGCATCATCCTTACCCTGGGCATGGCGGTGGACGCCAACGTGCTCATCTTCGAGCGAATTCGCGAGGAACTGGCTTTGGGCAAAACCGTGCGCAACGCCGTGGACTTAGGCTTCGCCAGGGCTCTCGGCACCATCATTGACTCTAACCTTACGACGCTAATTGCCGCGTTATTCCTTTTCCAGTTTGGAACGGGACCAATTAAAGGCTTTGCGGTGACGTTGTCCTTGGGGCTTATGATTTCCATGTTTACCGCTGTCTTTGTGTCTCGCACTCTGTTTGAACTGGTGCTCTCCCGCAAAAGCGGGCGAGGGCCACAAACGCTTTCTATTTAGGGAGTGCTTATGCGCCTCTTCGCTAATACGAACTTTCCGTTTTTGCGTTACCGCCGCATTGGGATTGGGGTTTCTTTGCTACTCGTGGCCGCGGGGTTTGTTAGCATGATTTGGGGTCCAGGGCTTAAGCTGGGCATTGATTTTTCCGGGGGTACGCAGCTTACCCTCAAATTTAAAGGAGAGCCTGACCTTTCCAGGGTTAGGCAAGCCCTGGAAGCGCTGAAGCTAGGCGAAGTCACCATACAGCGTTTTGACGAGCCCGAGCGACACGAATTTTTGGTTCGAATTCAGAACCCCGGGGAAGAAGGCGACTTTTCCAAGGTCATGGCTGAAGCGTTAGACCGCGAGTTCCACCGGACAGTCCCGGGAAAACTTCCACTCCACACGCTGGGCACCGAAGCGCTGCGGGACGCTTTGGCTGAGGCTGATCCGGATGGAGTGGGGGGTGGTTTGGATGCCCGCCGCCAGCACTACGAGCCGCAAGCTTCTGCGGTGCTACAGTTGCGCAAGGAATTGGGCATCCTTCAGGGTCCGGAGGACCTGGACCGTGTGGCAGCGCTTTCGCCGGCGGTGCGCGCGTACCTAAAGAGCAATAGCTTTTTTGGGGAGTTCACTATCCTCGCCGCGGAAGCCGTGGGGCCCCTGGTGGGCAAGGACCTGCGTAACAAGGCTACGCAGGCGGTAGGCTTTTCCATTTTGGGGATGCTGCTGTACATTGCCTTTCGTTTCCACCTCCCTTATGGGATTGGCGCGGTAGTAGCGGTATTTCACGACGTGTTTTTGACGTTGGGTGCGCTTTCTGTTACCCAAAGGGAAATTAACCTCCCTACCATCGCGGCACTTTTGACCCTGGTGGGTTACTCGGTGAACGACACCGTCGTGATTTTCGACCGCATTCGCGAGCGCTTGCGGTTGGAGCGTGGTAAGCCGTTGGTGGAGCTCATGGACAAAGCCATCAACCAAACGCTTTCGCGGACGGTTATCACGTCGGGGCTGACGCTTCTCGTGGTGATCGCGCTCTTCATCTTTGGGGGCGACGTGATCAACACCTTTGCCTTCGTGCTGTTGGTGGGGATTATCGTCGGGACGTACTCCTCTATTTACGTCGCTTCCCCCGTGGCCCTGTTCTTTACCGAGTTTTTTGCCAAGAAGAAAGCCAGCCGAGCTCGAAGTTAGTTTCTTGTCTTTTCTTGGCGGCGGGCCCTCTAAGGCGTGGGCCCGCTTTTCTTTTCAGGACTAGAATGGAAGGTGATGGGGACCTTGCCGCGCTTTGACGACATCCTGGAACAGGTGCAGGCGTACAAGCCGACCTGTGACGAGGATCTGCTGCGGCGGGCGTACGTTTTTTCCGCCATGGCCCATCAAGGGCAGGTACGGGCTTCGGGTGAGCCTTACCTTGTGCACCCCTTGGAGGTGGCCCGGATCCTGGCCGAGATGCGCTTGGACGAGGTGGCCATTGCCGTGGGTTTGCTCCACGACCTTCTGGAAGACACCTACGTAACCGAAGAAGCGCTGCGCGATCAGTTCGGCGACCGTATCACGAACTTGGTAAAGGCCCTTACCAAGATCACCACGTTGGAAAAGTCGTACGCCGCCCGACAGGCGGCCCAGGCTGAGTCGTTTCGCCGCATGCTGTTGGCTTCTATTGAGGATGTGCGGGTACTTTTGGTGAAGCTCGCGGACCGACTTCACAACATGCGGACTTTGAACTTCTTGGACGAGGGCAAACGGCAGCGCATCTCCCAGGAAACCTTGGAAATTTACGCGCCCCTCGCCCATCGCTTGGGCATGGGAAAGATGAAAGCAGAGCTGGAGGACCTGGCCTTTTGGCACCTGTTCCCGGAAGAGGCGCACAGGCTTTCCAGCGAGCTTGCGGCCAGAAGGGAAAAGGCTTCCGCTGCCATTGAGCTGGTGCGATGCGAGCTCGAGCACATGCTTGAGGAATACTCCATCGCTGGCGAGGTGCGGTTCCGCATCAAGCACCTCTATTCCATTTGGCGCAAGTTGACCCGGCAAGGGATTTCCTTAGACGAGCTTTTCGATTTCTTGGCTTTCCGCGTGGTAGTGGAGACGGTGGCCCACTGCTATGCGGTTTTGGGTGTTGTGCACCAGCGTTGGAAACCCATTCCCGGGCGATTTAAGGACTACATTTCCGTTGCTAAGTCCAACGGGTACCAATCGCTGCACACCTCGCTTTTGGGACCGGAGGGCTTGCCGTTTGAAGTGCAGATCCGCACCTGGGACATGGACGAAGTGGCGGAAAAGGGCGTGGCCGCCCATTGGCTTTACAAGGAGGGGAAAGACCCGGGTGCTGACCATCCCCGCCTGGCTTGGTTGCGTTCCCTGGTGGAAGGGCAGCAGGAAAGTCCGCGGGAGTTTTTGGACTCCCTGAGGCTTAACCTTTACCCCGAGGAGGTGTTTTGCTACACGCCCAAGGGCGAGCTTGTCCGCCTGCCCCGTGGCGCCACTCCGGTAGATTTTGCCTACGCCATTCACACAGAGGTGGGAAACACCTGTGTGGGAGCCAGGGTTAACGGCCGCTTGGTCCCCCTGCGCACGGTTCTCAAGACCGGCGACATCGTGGAAATTCAAACTTCCCCTCATCAGGTGCCGCGTCGGGGCTGGCTTGACTTTGTGGTCACGGCCCGCGCGCGAAGCAAGATCAAGGGCTTTTTGAAGAAGGGCGAGAAGGAGCGGGCGCGAGTTTTAGGCCGCAAGCTTTTGGAAAGGGAAGCCAAGCGTCTGGGGCTAGCGGTGAAGCTAGGGCTGGACGGTTACAACCTCAAGGAAGCGGTATCCCATTACGGGTTTGCCAAAGAAGAAGACCTTCTGGCCGCTGTAGGCTTCGGCCGCCTGTCGGCGCGGGAGGTCATGGCGGTATTGGTGCGTGACAAGGGCGAACCGGAGCGCACAGCGGCCCCCAAGGTCCGTCCACCCTCGGGGGCTGATGCTGTGGTGGTGGAGGTCGTGGGGGATCGCGACTTCCTCACCTTTAGGGCCAAGTGCTGCCAGCCCCTCCCCGGCGACGCCATCGTGGGTTACGTCACCCGCGGACGAGGGGTGGCCGTGCATCGCCAGAGTTGCCCCAACGTGCGGCGACTGGTGCTGGCCCCGGAAAGGGAAATCGAGGTGCGATGGGGTGCCGGCGGCGGTTCGTACCCTGTGCGGCTAGCCGTGTTTTTTGAGGACAGGCCAGGGATGCTGGCGGCTATTTCACAAGCAATTACCAACGCCGGTTCCAACATCCGCACGTGCCACCTGGCCACTGAAGACCGTTGTGGGGTTGTAAACCTGGAGGTGGATGTGAGCGGCCGAGACCACTTGGAAAAAGTGGTCGGCTTGATTCGCCGGGTTTCCGGGGTAACACACGTGGATTGTGGGTCTACCCCGAACCACCGCAACTTGCTGGCAGCGCGGGGCGCGGCGGCTACAAGCCGCGACCATTAGCTCACGGCCTTTTGCACGCGGCCCGAGCGTAGGCAGCGGGTGCACACCTTGATCCGCCGAGAGCCCGAGGCAAAGCGGGCGCGAACCACATGCAAGTTTGGCCGCCACCGCCGCTTGGAAACATTGTGGGCGTGGGAAATCTGATTGCCAACCATGCTTTTCTTGCCGCAAATCTCGCAAACTCTCGCCATCGTTACCTCACACGCGCCTTTTGCCGCGCCGGCAAAATTCTAGCATACTGCGTGATCGAGGGCACCCAGGGGGGCCCCGACCACGGACTGGGAGGCTCAAGGGCCAAAGGCTTTGCGAGGTTTTGCCAGCCAAGGAAAAAGTCCCGGCTTCCACACCACCGCTTGACAAGAGG
Source organism: uncultured Thermoanaerobaculum sp. (assembly GCA_937934115.1). GTDB lineage: Bacteria > Acidobacteriota > Thermoanaerobaculia > Thermoanaerobaculales > Thermoanaerobaculaceae > Thermoanaerobaculum. The sequence goes on along the minus strand of CALHAH010000005.1, from coordinate 3,956 downwards.
ATGTTGCGGTTATTAAATTAGCGCTAAATATGGGCGCGACGCGGAAGACACGCTCCGATGCAGCAGCGAGGACAAACGTTGAGGAGGGGGTGGTACCGTGCTGCTAGGGAAAAAGAAAAACATCGTCGGGCTGGATATTGGGTCTTCGGCCGTGAAGTTAGTGGAGCTGAAGGGCGGGCGCGGAGGGCGGTTTAGTTTGGTACATGCCGCCCTTGCCGCGCTTTCGCCGGAAGCCATCGTGGAAGGAACCATCATGGACTCCTCCTTGGTGGTGGAAGTGGCTGGGCGATTGGTGCGCGAGCGGGGTGTGCGGAACGTCAACTTCGGCGTTTCCTTGGCAGGGATGAACGTGGCTATCCGCAAGATTCAGGTCCCCGCTATGTCTGAAGCAGAGTTGGCGGAATCCATTCAGTGGGAAGCCGAACAGTACTTGCCCTTTGATGTCAACGATGCCAATCTGGACTACGTGATTTTGGAAACCGGCGCTGAGAGCATGACGGTATTGGTAGTTGCCGCCAAGAAAGAGCGGGTGGCGGATTACACCAGCATCGTGACGCAGCTGGGCAAGACCCCGGCGCTTGTGGACTTGGACGTCTTTGCGGTGCAAAACGCCTACGAATATAACTACGGCTTGCCACAAGATCGGGTCGTGGCTTTGGTCAACGTTGGGGCGTACCTCACAAACCTCAACATTTTGGCGCGCGGTCAGTCCCTGTTTTGGCGGGACATCGTTTTCGGTGGCAACAACTTCACGGAAGCTATTCAGCGCGAGCTGCACGTAACCCGCGAGCAAGCGGAGGCCATTAAGACCGGGGAGAGGGTAGGGGACGTGTCCCCGCAAACTGTGTACGGTATTCTCAACGCCGTGGCCCAAGATTTTGCGGAGGAACTGAAACGTACCTTTGACTTCTTTTACACCACCTCGGCGCACGATCGGGTTGAAGAGATTGTGCTTTCGGGCGGGTCCGCGCAGCTTTTGAACTTGGACCAGGTGCTTAAGGATCGTTTTTCGGTTCCCGTGGAAATTATGAACCCGTTCAAGGAAATTGCCTATTCGGAAGCGGAGTTTCCACCCGAGTGGCTGAACCGCCATGCTCCGGCCATGGCTGTAGCTGTGGGCATGGCCCTGCGGACGGTGGGGGACTAGCGCCATGATCAAGGTCAACCTCATTGGAGAAGCCAAGCGGGAAAAGGCGGCAAGAAGGCCCCTTGTTACCCTTGCTGGTGCCAACGTCAACAACTATATCGTTGCGGGATTGATCGCGGTGGCTTTGGTCTGGGTGGGCGTACGCTATTGGCGGCTGTCCGCGCAGCTTGCCTCCATTAACGAGGAAATAGCTCAAAACCAAAAGGAGTACGACCGCCTTAAGCCTATTATCGAGGAAGTGGAAAATTTCAAGAAGAAAAACACTGAGCTCAAGCACAAAATCGAGGTCATCGAGCAGCTCAAAGCGAACCAGTTTGGGCCAGTGCGGATCATGGATGAGATCAGCAAGGCGCTTCCCGACCTCGTGTGGTTGACGAAAATGGAGCTTTCTGGCCGCACCGTTTCGCTCACGGGCCAAGCCCTTAACGAAAACGCGGTGGCCAATTTCATCGCCAACTTGGCGGCAAGTCCGTTCTTTTCGGAGCCTACGTTACGGGTTATGAGGCAGGACCAACAGGGCGTGTTTAGCTTTGATTTGTCCTGCGGCTTCAGCCCAACCCCCCGAACCGGCAGCTTGGCCTCGGGGCAATGAGGGAGCGAGCCTATGGCAGGTCTTGAGCTGGAAAACCGACCTTGGTACGTGGCGTTGATTTTGGGCGCGGTTATCGCGGGCGTGGGTATTTGGGGAGCCGAAAGCCAGTGGCTTTCCGGCATTGAAAAAGACATTCGAACCCGTACCGGCGAACTGGAAAGCCTGAAGCAAAAAGTCCGCGAGGGGAAGGCGGCGGAGGCCCGGCTGCCGCAGTTTCGTGAGGAGTTTGCGCGCCTTGACAGCGAGCTCCAACGCCTCTTGCGCATCTTGCCTACGCAAAAGCAAACCGACGAGCTCATCAAGAAAATCAAGGCTCTCACCGAGCAGGGGAGCTTCCGCTTTGTGGCGTTCGAACCTCAAGGTTTCCAAAAGAATGACTTTTACACGGAGTGGCCTATCCGCGTGGGCTTGGAGGCGGGCTACCACGACCTGGCAAGGTTTTTCGATCGGCTTTCCAAGTTTTCGCGGATTATCAACGTGGAAACCTTGTCGTTGGCCGCTTCTAACAAGCCGGGACCTTACACCTTGACCGCTGGCTTCACCATGAAAACCTTCATTTACGGTGAGGTGAAGCCGGAAGGAGGGGAAAGATGAAGATGCCTGTCCTCTTCGCATTGGCCTTGGTTTGGGCGGTTTGGACAGCGGCGCAAGTGCCAGCATCCACGCCGCCACCAGGGGAAAAGCCCATTGACACCACGACGGTGGAACGCATCCTAGCTGGCGAGGAGGAAGTCGCTGCTGGTGGAGGGTTTACCTATGACCCGGCCGGCCGGAGGGATCCTTTCCGCTCGTTGCTGCAAGGCCGGTCCCGGGAAGAACTGGGGGAACGGCCCTCGGGGTTGCCAGGGATGGGTGTGGAAGAAATCAAGCTGCAGGGCATCATCAAGCTGCCTGAGGGGTACGTGGCGCTTATTCAAGGTACCGACAACATGTCGTACATTATCAAACCGGGCACGGTGCTTTACGATGGCACAGTGCAAAAAATCGAACCGGGCAAGGTAACATTTAAGGTGAACGTAGCGGATCCCAGAAGCTTGAAACCGTACCGCGAGGTGGTGCGGACGTTGCAGTAAGCGCGAGGGGGTTGCAATGAAGCCGACAGAAACTCGACGGGTTTTGGCTAGCCTAGCGGTCATGCTGGTGGTGGTGAGCAGCGCAGGGGCTCAGGAGGAGGTTTCCATCCTGGGTATGGCTTGGACCCCAACTCCTGCTCCGGCGTTGGTGGTGAGCGCCTCGGGGCCGCTTTCTTACCGCGAAGGGATGGGCGAGGCGGGCGTTTGGACTGTGGAGTTCCCCGCTGCCCGTCTTTCGCAGCCCGTGGATAGCTTGGCGGAGCCACAAGCGGGCTTGAAGCGGGCAACGCTTGCCGCCAACGACGCTGGAGCTGTGAGCTTGATCCTGGAGTTGGCTCCCGGGGTGCACCCTCTCGTTCGCCCCTTGCCCGCGGGCGTGGAGGTGCGCCTGGGTGGCCGCGAGAGGCCTCCGGCTGCTCGGCGCGGGGAGGTGGACGTGGTACCCGTGGTGGAGGGTGAAACCGTCACCGTCCTGGTCAAGGGGTTGGGTGCGGTGGCGGGCAAGGCCTTTACCTTGGACAACCCACCGCGGGTGGCGGTGGATATTCCTGGGGTGCTCCCCGCCAAGGCGCGCCGCGTTTATCCGGTAGGGCAAGCCGGTGTGCAGCGGGTACGGGTGGCGCAGTTTGCCGTTCAGCCGGAGCCGGTGGTGCGTGTGGCCATTGACCTCGACTCGCCAATGAAGTACGTGGTGGAAACCACCCCCGAGGGGGTTGCCGTGCGGCTAGGTGCGGGCGAGGGTACCGTGGCGTCGAGCACTTTGCCTCTTCCGGAGGGGGTTACACCGGTGGCGGTGCGGGAAGAGGCGGCGCTGCCGCAGCCTGTGAAGGTTGTGGAGGAAAAGGCAAGCCCAGTTCCTCCGGCAGCGCCCGCGTTCGTAGCCACTTCCGATGTGGCCATGGAGCCGCCGGTGGTGGTAGCGCAAACCCCAAGAGCGGGAACAAGCGCCCCGAAAGCGGTGGTGGATTCGCCTTACACTTCCACCCCGAAAGCTTTGGTGGAACAGGCAGCTCCCACCCCCATAGCGGCCGCGGGAGCCAAAGAAGTGGAAACTCAGGAGCGGCAGTTTACGGGCGAACCGATTAGCTTGGAGCTGAAAGACGCGGATATTAAAGATGTCCTGCGCTCCTTTGCCAAGATTACC
>CALHAH010000004.1 GCA_937934115.1 uncultured Thermoanaerobaculum sp. | reverse complement strand
CCGGCCACGGGTGGGTGGAGCGCGCATCCGGCTTTGCCGGTGCGCGCGTTGGGGGCGCGGGGGCCTCAGGGCGGGTGGGCGTGGCGGGTGCCCCCCGCGTCAGGGAGCTCGTGGCCGTGCCCCCGCGGCATATAACCGGCGGCCCCACATTTTTTCGCGGCGGCCCCACATTTCGTCGCGGCGGCCCCACATTTCCTCGCGGCGGCAGCACAGTGTCGCGCGGTTAACCAACGAGGAAGGGCCTTACTGTTTTAGCCACTGATCCAACCAACCTAAAACCGTTTCGTGCCAAAGGATCGAGTTGTGGGGTTTGAGCACCCAGTGGTTTTCATCGGGGAAGTAGAGAAGCTTCGAGGGGATCCCTTTGCGCTGCAAAAGCGTAAACGTGGCAATGCCCTGGGTGTCCACTACTCGGTAGTCTTTGGCTCCGTGGATGACTAGCATCGGCGTCTTCCAGTTAGCCGCCAGCTCAATGGGGTTGTGCTTACGGTAGCTTTCGGGGTTTTCCCAGGGTGTGCCACGGTGTTCCCACTCCGGGAACCAAAGCTCTTCGGTGTCAAAGTAGGCCATGCGCTCGTCGAGGTTTCCGTCGTGACACACGAGACACTTGAAACGATCCGGGGCTTTGCCCGCAATCCAGTTGATCATGTAACCACCAAAGGAGGCTCCTAAAGCACACACACGGTCGCCATCCAAAAACGGGTATTTTTTGAGGGCAAATTCTAAACCCAGCATGAGGTCTTCAAAGGGTTTGCCGCCCCAATCATCGTTGATAGAGTCGGTAAAGTCTTGGCCGTAGCCGGTGGAACCGTGGAAGTCAATCATGACCGCCGCGTAGCCGGCTCCGGCGTAGGCTTGCGGGTTCCAGCGGTAGTGAAAGTCGTTGCCGAAGGAGCCTTGAGGACCACCGTGGATAAGAAATGCCACCGGGTACTTTTTGCTGGGGTCAAAATCCACGGGATACACGATGTAACCATAAACCTCGTCGCCATGGGCCCCCGTGAACTTGAACTGCTCAGGCTTGCCAAAACGGGCCTTGGCCACTTTGGCGTCGTTAAGGCGCGTGACCCTTTGGACGTCGGTGCCGTTGGTTTTCACGGTGTAAAGCTCGGTGGGGCCCAAAAGCGAGTTCATGCCAAAAAGAAGGCGACCATTGCCCAAGTCTTGAACATCAGAGCAAGTCCCCTCCCCCACCACGATTCGGCTTTGCCCAGTGAGAACGTCCACGGCAAAGATGGCCTTCTGCCCAAGGTGGTCGGCGCTGCAATACAAGGTGCGACCATCGCGCGACCACCGCAGTTCCGAAGGCGAGCGATCACCCCGGGGTGAAGCATCCGCCCGCACCACAATGCGCTTTTCCTTTTGCGTAACTAAATCTCGCAGGACGATGTCGAAACGATCCGCTTCGTACCCCGCACGGCTCATGGCCAAATACGCCAGGGTTTTGCCGTTAGGCGCAAAGCGCGGCTGCGTATCCCACGCGGGGTTGGTGGTGATTTTTGTGGGCTTTCCAGGACTTGCCAGGTCCACCCAAAAGAGGTCGAAGTTGGTGGACCACGCCTCTTCCCGGCCCACGTCTTTCGCGGAGAAAACCAAGACTTTGCCATCTGGGGAAATGGCGTACTCCTCGCTGCCGCCAAAGGGCCGAGAGGGACAATCCGCGTCCATGTCCTTCATCACGTCCCTAAGAGAGCCGTCCGCTAAGCGGTACACAAAGAGATGGTTTCGCCGCCCATCTTCCCAGGCGTCCCAGTGGCGGATGAAGAGGCGATCAAAGATCATGCCCGAAGCCTTCCGCTTTTCTTTTTCCGCCAAGCGCTTTTGCGTTTCCTCAGGGGTGGTGCTGGGAAAAACCATCAGCGAAAAGACCAAAAAATCCCCCGTGGGTGCCACTTCCAAGGCATCAACGTCCAAGGGGAGGTTGGTGACTTGCTCGGCCTCCCCGCCATCCACGGGGATCTTCCACACTTGGCTGGAGCCAGAACGGGTGGAAACAAAGTAAACGGTGCGGCCGTCGGGGCTCCAACGCCCCTGGCTGTCCGAGGCTTGATGGGTTGTGAGACGGCGAGTAAAACTGCCGTCCGTAGCCGCCAAATATAAGTCAGTTCGGCGTTTGTTGTTTTCCAAATCGGTGACCGAGACGGTGAATACCACCAGGCGACCATCCGGGGATACCCGGGGATCGGAAATGCGATCCATGGCTAGCATGTCGTGCACGGAAAAAGGATGGGTGGTTTCACCGTTGGCCATCGTTACCCCCAACATTGCGAAAAAGAGCCATAGCCACCACATAAGCACCTCCAGCCCAAAATCGGGCGTCTCCATCCTACCGCAGGCCGCGGCCAACCGGAACAAGAAAGCAGGCTTTCCGTAAGATGAGGCGTATGACGAGCGGGAGGATAGCCTTGTTTTTGATTACGGTGATCACGATTTGGAGCCTCATGCACCTGTACGCCTTTTGGCGGGTGGCGAAGTTGCCGTTTTTGTTAGCGGTGCCGCGCTGGGTCTTTTGGGTGATGGGTTTGCTTTTCTGGTTTTCGTATCCCTTTGCCCGCTACCTGGATCGCAACGGTTTTGCTTCCGAGCTGGCGCGCGGGCTGGAACTTTTGGGTGCTGCGTGGATGGGGGTGCTCTTTTTGCTGGTCACAGCTCTTTTGGTAAGCGAGCTGGTAACCGCTTTTGGTTTATGGAAGGGCGCTGTGGTCCCCGCGCGCACAGGTTTTCTACTCCTGGCCCTGGTTCTTTCGGCGGTAGGTATCGTGCAAGGGAACCGCCCGCCGCAGGTGGAACACCTGGAGGTGCCCATGCCGCAGCTCCCACCAGAGCTTGATGGGCTACGACTTGTCCAACTTTCGGATTTGCATCTGGGGACCATTCTGCGCGAGGAATGGCTTTCCGCTCGCCTGGCCCAAGTACAGGCCCTCAAACCAGACATGGTGTTGATCACCGGGGATCTGGTGGACGGGAACGCGCGACACGTAAAACGCCTCCTCCCTTTGCTTCGCGAATTTAAAGCCCCGCTGGGGGTTTACGCTGTTACCGGCAATCACGAGTTCTATGCGGGCTTGGAGGAGAGCGTAAAGCTTTTTCGGGACGCTGGCTTCACCGTGCTTCGGGATCAAAACGTGGAGGTGCGTCCTGGGTTGGTCCTTGCTGGTGTGGACGATTTGACCGCCCGCCGCCAGTACGGGATCAACCATAAAGCTTTAGAAAAAGCCCTGGCCAAACGGCCACCGGGGGCCTGCGTTTTGCTTTCGCACACCCCTTGGGAGGTGGAGAAGGCGGCGCAATTGGGAGCTCAGCTCATGCTTTCTGGCCACACCCACGATGGCCAAATATGGCCTTTTTCTTACTTGGTGCGCCTTTCCTACCCTTTCGTGGGCGGTTCCTACAAGGTAAAAGGCCTCACATTGCACGTCAGCCGAGGCACGGGGACCTGGGGACCGCGCTTGCGCCTTTGGAAACCGGCGGAAATAACGCTCATTACACTCCGCGCCCGCTCGGTGAACTAACTACCCAAAGCTTGACGCGCTGCCGCCAGTGCGGTGTCATAGTTCGGTTCGTGCCCCATCTCGGGAACCAGTTCCTGGTACACGACGATCCCTTGGCGATTTATTACCAGCACCGCCCGAGCCAGAAGACGCAGCTCCTTTACAAGCAAACCGTACGCCATACCGAAGCTGGCGTCACGGTGGTCGGACAGCACCTCCACATTGGCAATGCCTTCGGTGGTACAAAAGCGGCTTTGGGCAAAAGGCAGGTCCATGGAAATCACCAGCACCTTGGCTTCTTCCCCCAGCTCACTGGCCCGCTGATTAAAAGTCCTTGCCTGGGTGGCACACACCGGGGTATCCAGCGAGGGCACGGAGTTCACTACCACCACCTTACCTGCCACATCGCGCAACGTAAACGGGCTTAAATCCTGGCGCAGAGCCGTGAAGTCCGGGGCTTGCTCCCCCACCGTTACGCGATGCCCCAGCAGAGTCAAGGGCCTACCTTTTAACGAAACCAATCCCACATGTTCTTCCGCCATGGCATAACCTCCGCTACCCAGTGTAACCATTCCCGAAGATGAAACCACGTGCCGGCCGCAGCTTATTTCATGCCCTTTGCCAGTGCCGCCTACCGGTGGGCATTGCTTTCCAGGAAATGGCGCAAGCCTTTACCTCCGCTCTTGTGAAAGTTCTTGCTTTGTCGAAGCGGCGAGTTATACTCTAGGGCCATGCGGGGAACCGCGTTTCCCACCGTGCCAAACAACGTCGTCACGGCACCCTCTCCTTTGGGGGCTGAGGAAGGAGCCATCATGAAGGTCTTAAGCTTTTATTCCACTACCGTGGGCAAGAAGCTGGTCATGGCCATCACCGGGCTTATTCTGGCGGTGTTTGTCCTGGGCCACATGGCCGGCAACTTGCAAATCTACCAGGGTCCAGAGAAACTCAACCACTACGCGGAGCTTTTGCGGGTGTCCATGCCCTTGCTTTGGACGGTCCGCATCGTGCTCTTGCTGTCGGTGCTTCTCCACATTGTGGCCGCCGTGCAAGTGACCCTGCAAAACTGGCGCTCCCGACCCAAAAAGTACGCGGTGAGCGCATACCAAGAGGCCGACATCGCCTCAAGAACCATGATTTGGGGCGGTTTGGTGGTGGCCGCCTTTGTGGTGTACCACCTCTTGCACCTTACCTTGGGAACGGCCCACGGGAGCTTTAAACCGGGGGACGTGTACCACAATGTGGTAGCCGGCTTTCAGGTGCCCTTGGTGTCGCTTTTTTACATTGTGGCTAACGTGCTGCTCGCCCTGCACCTTTACCACGGCATGTGGAGCTGGTTCCAGACCCTCGGGTTTTCCCACCCTAAGTACAACAGAGCCCGCCGCGTGTTTGCCACCGTTTACGCTGTGGTGATCGCCGTGGGCAACATTTCCATTCCCGTGTCGGTGCTTGCCGGCTGGGTGAAATAAGGGAGGCTGCGCCATGAAATTGGATCCGCGCATTCCCGCTGGACCTTTGGAGCAAAAGTGGACACGTTACAAGAACACCTGCAAGCTTGTGAGTCCAGCCAACAAACGCAAGTACTCAGTGATCGTGGTGGGAACTGGGTTGGCGGGAGCTTCGGCAGCAGCCTCGCTGGCCGAGCTGGGCTATAACGTTAAGGCCTTTTGCTACCAGGATTCCCCGCGCCGAGCCCACTCCATTGCCGCGCAAGGTGGCATTAACGCTGCCAAGAACTACCAAAACGACGGCGACAGCGTGTACCGCCTTTTCTACGAAACCATTAAAGGCGGCGATTTCCGCTCCCGGGAAGCCAACGTGTACCGCTTGGCGGAAGTTTCGGCCAACATCATTGATCAGTGCGTGGCGCAGGGGGTGCCGTTTGCCCGCGAGTACTCGGGGTACCTGGCTAACCGGTCTTTTGGCGGCGCGTTGGTTTCCCGTACTTTTTACGCTCGCGGACAAACCGGTCAGCAACTCCTTTTGGGCGCGTACTCCGCCATGATGCGGCAGGTGGGTCTAGGGCAGGTGAAGCTTTACCCCCGCACCGAAATGCTGGATTTAGTGGTGGTGAACGGCCAAGCACGGGGCATTATCGTTCGCGATTTGGTGACCGGGGAAATTTCCGCCCACGCCGCCGACGTGGTGATTTTGGCCACCGGCGGGTACGCTAACGTGTTTTACCTCTCCACCAACGCCAAGGGTTGCAACGCCACCGCCATTTGGCGCGCGTACAAGCGCGGCGCTGGGTTTGCCAACCCCTGCTTCATGCAAATTCACCCTACCTGTATCCCGCAGTCCGGCGAATACCAGTCCAAGCTGGTGCTGATGTCCGAATCGCTGCGCAATGACGGCCGAGTATGGGTCCCCAAGAAGAAAGGCGATACCCGCAAACCCACAGAAATCCCGGAAGATGAGCGCGACTACTACCTGGAGCGCATGTACCCCTCCTACGGGAACTTGGCCCCTCGCGACATTGCCTCTCGTGCCGCCAAGCGCATGTGCGACGAGGGGTACGGGGTGGGTCCCGGTGGCCGCGGCGTTTACTTGGACTTTGCCGACTCCATCCGCCGTTTGGGCAAACACGTCATTGAGGAGCGCTACGGCAACCTCTTTGAAATGTACGAGCGCATTACCGGCGAAAACGCCTACGAAACCCCCATGCGCATTTATCCGGCGCCGCACTACACCATGGGGGGGCTGTGGGTGGACTACGAGCTCATGTCCACCATTCCCGGCTTGTTTGTGGCGGGCGAGGCCAACTTCTCCGACCACGGGGCCAATCGCTTAGGTGCTTCGGCCCTGATGCAAGGCTTAGCTGACGGTTACTTCATCCTCCCCTACACCGTGGGTAACTATTTGGCCAACACCAAGCTGGAAAAGGTGGACACCTCCCAGCAAGCTTTTCGTGACGCACAAAAAGAAGTAGAAGACCGCGTGAAAAAGCTCTTGTCAGTGAACGGCAAGCGCAGCGTAGATGAGTTCCACAGGGCTTTGGGCAAGATCATGTGGGATTTGGTGGGTATGGCGCGCACTGAAGCAGGGCTTAAAGAAGCCATCGTTAGGATCCGGGCTTTGCGTGAGGAGTTTTGGCAGGACGTTCGAGTGCCCGGCGACGCTTCCGATCTTAACCAAGAGCTGGAAAAGGCGGGGCGCGTGGCCGATTTCTTCGAGCTTTCTGAGCTCATCGCCCAAGACGCCCTAGAACGGCGCGAATCTTGCGGCGGCCACTTCCGTGAGGAGTTCCAAACCCCTGACGGCGAAGCCCAGCGTGACGACGCCAATTTCGCCCACGTGGCCGTCTGGGAGTTCACCGGGGACGGCAAACCACCTGTTCGCCACTCCGAGCCGTTGGTCTTCGAGGTGGTGGAGCTGGCCCAGCGCAGTTACAAGTGAGGGAGGGAGGCGCCATGAAGCTCACTTTGCACATTTGGAGGCAAAAAGGACCCCAGGAACCGGGACGGTTCGTCAAGTACGAGCTTGACAAGGTGAACGAGCACATGAGCTTTCTGGAAATGCTTGATGTTCTGAACCAAGAGCTCATCGCTCGTGGCGAGGAGCCAGTGGCTTTCGATCACGATTGCCGCGAGGGTATTTGCGGTGCTTGCAGCATGGTGATCAACGGCATCGCCCACGGGCCCCAGCGCGCCACCACCACCTGTCAACTGCACATGCGGCATTTCAAAGACGGCGATGTGATTTACATTGAGCCCTGGCGGGCGAAGGCTTTCCCCATTGTTAAGGACCTTATCGTTGACCGGTCGGCTTTTGACCGCATCATTGCCGCCGGTGGCTTCATTTCCGTGCGCACCGGCTCGGCGCCGGAAGCCAACAGCATTCCCGTGCCCAAAGACGTGGCAGAGCTGGCCATGGACGCTGCCGAATGCATTGGCTGCGGCGCTTGTGTGGCTGCCTGCCCCAACGGCGCAGCTATGCTCTTTGTGGCCGCCAAGGTCTCGCACTTGAACTTGCTGCCCCAAGGCCAGCCTGAGCGCTTCATCCGCGTGAAAGCCATGGTAGAAGCCATGGAACGGGAACAGTTTGGCTCTTGCTCCAACCACCGAGAGTGCGAAGCTGCCTGCCCCAAGGGTATTTCCGTTTCTTTCATTGCCCGCATGAACCGCGATTACCGCAAGGCCCTGTGGAAGACCGTGGAGCATCAAGGGGGCAAGGCGGAAGGCATTTCGCAGTTCCGCGGGTAGACCGCCACTTTTGGCAGTCACGTTTTCCGCACCGGCCGCTTCTGGCCGGTGCTTGGCTTTTAACGCCCGCGGCTCCTCCCTTGAGGTTGCAGCACCCACCGGGGTGAAAATTGAAGCGTGAGGGTGACAAGACCGCAACCATCTGTGGCCGCAAAGACGGCACGTGGGTTTTGGGGATCGGTCCGGAGTTTCGTCACCGTGGTGCACGGAAGACCCACGTTACTGTCCACCCAGGTTTGTCCGCCGTCAAAACTCGCCACGACGCCGTGCCAACGAGTACCCACCACAAGCACCTCCTGTTGGTCCCCAGCAAGGGTCAGCGAAGAGATTGGTGTGGTTTTTAGGCCTGGGACGAAGGTGCAGCTTGCCCCACCGTCGGTGCTCACACAAAGCCCCCCATTGGTGCCCAAATAGAGGCGTTGGGGGTCAGTAAAACTTACTGCCAGAGAGGTTGCCACCACTCTTTCCGGAGGCAGAAGAGAAGCAAGCCACGTCTGGCCGCCATTCACGCTTTTGAAAAACTGTCCGTTGCTCGCACCGGCGAACAGCACTTCAGGCCATTGCGGGTGAACAGCAAGAAGCCGCAGCTCTGGCTCCCAAGGGTCATCTTCCTCCCGGTCCAGGGGTATCTGGGAAAGCAGCGCCCATGTGTCCCCTCCGTCCACACTGCAAAAAACGTAGGATCCCCGGGCCGCGTAGAGCTTGGCCCCATTTTGCGGATCGAGAGCCACGGCGGTGAGGAACGTGAGCTCTTGCGGAGTCTTCAGCGACCAAGAGGAACCACCGTCTTGGGTTTTCAAGACCCCAAGCCCTTTTACCGCTACGTAGGCGACGCTGCTGTTGGCAGGGTCAACGAGCACATCCAAGATATCCCGCTGGCCTTCCAGCGACCGCAGCTGCGTCCAGGTCGCCCCCCGGTTGCTGGTCTTCCAAATGGTGTGTTTGCTTCGGAGGCTATCGCTGGATACGCAGTACAAAACGCGGGAGTTTTGAGGAACTACCGCAAAGGCAGTGACGGTAGTCGCCGACAGCCCCTTAACTACACGCTCCCAGGACCTGCCACCGTTGGTGCTGCGGTAGACCTCCGTGTCAGTGCCAGCGTAGACCGTATCCACTTGCAAAGGGTCTACGGCCAGGGCCGTCACCCTCGCACCTTGCATACCCAAGTTCGCCCTTTGCCAATAACCACCAGCGTTTTCTGTCTTGTAGACCCCTCGCCCGGTACCCGCGTACAAGGTATCCGGGCGTTTTGGGCTTTGGGCCAAGCACCACACGGGCTCCAGGTAAAGACCGTCGCTGGCTAGAAACCAGGTCCGTCCACCGTCCGTTGATTTCCTCACCCCTTGGTAGCTCCCTGCATACACCACATCGGGGTTTCGCGGATCCACAGCCAAACTGGAGATGAACACGCCTTGCAGACCCGTTGGGTACCAGGACCACCCCCCATCCACGCTTTTCATCACCTCACTCCAGGAAGCCGCATAGACCACCCGGGGATCCAGCGGTGCAAACGTAAGTTCTTGAACAATCCATCGGAAAGGCCAGCCAGGAACCCAAAGCCAGGAAACACCAGCATCGCTGCTCCAGAACAACCCTTTATCACTGCCCGCCAACAGGTGTGAGCTCTCCCATGGGTTTACCGCCACCACTTTTACCGACGGCCGACCCATGCCTTCACCAATGGCATACCATGTGTTTCCACCATCGGCAGACTTAAAAAGCCCCAACGACGTAGCCGCGTACACGACCCCGGGGCTTTCAGGATCAAAAGCCAGTCTTTCCACAAGGCCATGCGCGAGCCCTAGCGACGAAGCCTTCCACGAGCTTCCCCGGTCCACGCTTTTAAAAAGGCCCCCCGCGTGAGTGCCCACAAAAATGACTTGTGGGCGGAAGGGATCCACGGCTACGGTCGTCACCCAACCACCAAAGGGTCCTAACGGTTCCCAGTAAGCGGCGGCCGCCACAAGCTTTGGGCAGGTCGCCAAGGGCAAAAGAAAGAAAATCCAGCGTGCTTTCCGCGGATTGGGCAACTTCGGTGTCCTCATACGCCTCGTGCACCTCGCCCCATGTACGGCTAAAACGCACCACCCGTTTGTCCCCGCCTTCGTTGGGCAGTCTCGGCGATTTCCGGTCCGTCCCAAAGCTGGCTGTTGGCGGCGCTCCTCTGTTACGCCTGCGCAGAGGGCAACGGGCGAAAGCTGAGCTTCCCCGGCCAGCGGCCTAGCGGTAAATCATGGCGGAAAGACGCGAGAGCCATTCGCCGTCCACCTCGTCAAAATGGGCAGGTTTCCACGAGTCTACGTCCAGAACTCCCACCACCTGACCGTTGCCGTTTCGGAGCGGGACAACAATTTCCGAACGGGAACGCGGGTCACACGCGATGTGTCCTGGAAACGCGTGAACATCCGGAACAATCACCACCTCCCCGCGGTCCACACCGGCCCAGCAAACCCCCTGATGCGGCGGCAACCAAAGGCACGCCAGCGGCCCTTGGTACGGGCCCACCACCAGGTCTTGCTCGGCTCCCGGCGTGTCGGCGGGTCGCAAGAGGTAAAAGCCGGTCCATGAGAAACCGGGCATTTTGTGGTGCAGCAAAGCAGCTAAGGTGGCCATGCGAGCGATGGGGTCTTGGGTTTGGGAAAAGAGCTCCTCCAGTTGCTGGGAAATCCGTTGGTACCGCTTCACCTTGCTGGTCAGGTCCATGGGTCCCTCCCGACACCGAGTCTCAAGGCCTGTTAGAATACCTTGCCTCCGCGGCAGGCGGAAGGTGGAAGGAGCGCGCCATGGCAGAAGGCTTGTGGGATGTGGTGGTCATTGGAGCGGGCCCCGGCGGCTACGTGGCTGCCATTCGTGCTGGGCAGCTTGGCCTCAAAACGTTGGTAGTGGAAAAGGATCCCTTTCTGGGGGGCACGTGCTTGCACCGTGGCTGCATCCCCACCAAAGCCTTGCTTCACACCGCGGACCTCCTGCAAAAGGCACGGGAGGGCGAGGCTTTCGGCGTGCGTTGTCAAAACGTCGAGCTCGATCTCGTTGCCGCTCACGCCCACAAGCGCAAGGTGGTTAGCAAAAACGCTAAAGGCATCGAAGCCCTGTTTAAGAAAAACCGCGTGACTTGGGTGCAGGGCATTGGCAAGATCGTGGGCCAGGGTCAGGTGGCGGTACAAAAACCCGACGGCAGCACCGAGACTGTCCAAAGCCGGTTTGTGCTGCTGGCAACAGGTTCCCGCTGCGGGGATCTTCCCCATGTGAAAGCCGATGGGGACCGCATCATTAACTCCGACCAAGCCCTGGAACTGGCCGAGGTTCCTCCGCGGCTTCTGATCCTGGGTGCGGGTGCGGTGGGCATGGAGTTTGCCTCGATTTTTTCCCGTTTTGGTTCCAAGGTCACGGTCATTGAGCTTTTGGAGCGCGTACTTCCGCTGGAGGATCCCGACGTTTCCAAGGAAGTGGAGCGTGCCTTTCGTAAACAAGGGATCGCCTGCCACACCGCCACGCGCGTCGAGGCTGTGGAAACCGGCGGGTTCGGCGTGCGCCTGTGGGGCAAGAACGCAGCGGGAGAAGAGGTCCAGTTTGAAGGGGACAAGCTGCTCTTGGCCGTGGGCAGGCAAGCCGTCGTTGACGGCGTGGGTCTTGAAAATACCGCCGCCAAGGTGGAAAAAGGCCGGGTGCTGGTGGACGAGTTTTACCGTGCCGACGCGCCCTGGCTTTACGCCATTGGCGATCTCATCCCCACGCCTTGGCTTGCTCACGTGGCCTTCATGGAAGGGGCGGTGGCTGCAGAACATATGGCTGGGAAAATCCCGCCGAAGATTAACTACCAACAGGTCCCCAACTGCACGTATTGCTACCCGGAAGTGGGTTCCATTGGTCTTACGGAGCCGCAAGCCCGGGAGAGGGGCTACGACGTGCGCGTGGGCCGCTTCCCCTTCAGCGCCTCGGGTAAAGCTGCCATTTTGGGAGAAAACCTGGGCTTCGTAAAAATCGTGGCCGATGCTCGTTACGACGAAATTTTGGGCGTTCACATCGTAGGGCCGCACGCCACCGAGCTCATTGCTGAGGCGGAAGCTGCGCTGCGCGGTGAGCTTACGGCCCAGGAGCTGGCCTGGACCATTCACGCCCACCCCACGCTCCACGAGGCCATTCACGAGGCAGCGGAAGGGGTGCACGGAATGACCATTCACATTTAGGGGTTTGCGTGAAGGGCGGAAAGGGGAGGTTCGTATGCCGGTAAACGTCGTCATGCCACAAATGGGCGAATCTATCGCCGAAGGCACCATTGTGAAGTGGTTTAAGAAAGAGGGCGAGCCCGTCAAAAAGGACGAGCCGCTTTTGGAAATCTCCACCGACAAGGTGGACGCTGAGGTCCCCGCTCCAACCAGCGGGGTTTTGGCCAAAATCCACTACGGCCCCGGCGCCACCGTGCCCGTGGAAACGGTGATCGCAGAAATTGCCGCCGAAGGGGAGAGCCACGCCGCTTTTGCCCAGCCCTCGGCACCCGTGGAAGCTCCCGTGGCAGCGCCACCTTCCGCAAAGACAGAAGCGGTGGCGCCCCCACAACCACCATTAGCGGAAGAACCCTTTACTAGCCCTGCGGCACCGGCGACTGCCGTGGCTGAAGAGGAGGTCTTCACACCGGCACCGCCGGCAACCGCCGAACCCTCCCCGGAGGAGGCCACTCTGCTACGCCGCCGTTCCTCACCGCTGGTGCGCCGCATTGCCGCTGAACACGGCATTGACCTCGCTAAGGTCCCAGGTACGGGCTTGCATGGTCGGGTAACGAAGGAAGATATCCTCAGCTACATCGAAAAGCGGAAGGCAGCACCACCACCCTCACCGGCGCCAGTCCCGACGCCTCCCGCAGCGACAGCCCCCCCTGCTCCATCAGCGCCCCGCGCTGTCCCCACGGCACCTGCGGCTCCGTCCTTTACCGGCGACGAGTACCGCGAGCCCATGAGCATCATGCGCCAGCGCATTGCCGAGCACATGGTGGCCTCGCGTCGCACTTCTGCCCACGTGCAAACGGTGTTCGAGGTGGATGCAAGCCACATCGTGCGCTTGCGGGAAAAGTACAAGGATGCGTGGGAACAGCAGTACGGGGTGAAACTCACCTACACGCCGTTTTTCCTGGAAGCGGCGATAGACGCCTTAAAAGCCTTTCCCGTCGTCAACGCCTCCATTGACGGGAACGACATCGTCTATCACCGACATATCAACCTCGGGATAGCCGTAGCCTTGCCTCATGGGCTCATCGTGCCGGTTATTAAAAACGCCGAGGAACTTTCGCTCTTGGGTCTGCAACGGGCTGTCACCGACCTTGCCACCCGCGCCCGCAACAAGCAACTGAAACCGGAAGATGTGCAAGGCTCCACCTTTTCCGTCACCAACCCCGGTCCCTACGGGAACCTCTTTGGTCTGCCCATCATCAACCAGCCCAACGTGGCCATCATGTCCATCGGCAACATCCAGCGCCGGCCAGTGGTCATTCGCGACAGCATGGGGCGTGAGGGCATTGGTATTTCCGATGTGGTTTACCTTGCCCTTTCCTTCGATCACCGGCTCATTGACGGTGCCGTAGCCGACCAGTTTATGGCCCATGTGAAAGCCTTCATCCAAGAGGGGAGGTTCTCACTGGCGTAAAAGGGTGGGCTTTGGCTGCACTGCCCATCCCCCACCAAGAAAAACCTCAAGGCGGGGCCCAGGCCTGGGGGCAACGTTTTCAAGGGGCTGGGCTTGAAGAGTGGCTGCAGCCCTGCCCGCAAGCGCGCCTTTTGCCGTTCCCGCTGCCTTGACACACGTGTTCGAATATGAGCTTTTCCAAACAAAGGTCCCTGGGGCACCCACGCTTTTTTCGGTGATCTTCCAACCCTAAAAAACTGGCAGAAAGCTTCAAAGAAGGAGGTTTCATTTACCGCCCGTGGTCCATAGCCTGGGATCGTCCCGCCAGCCACCGGGGAGGCTCGTGGGAGCCTCCCGGCGCGGGTGCAGCTTCCCTTGGCCGTCGCGGTGGCAAGAAAAGCAGTCGTCGCGAAGCGGGTGAGTGGCAGGACGGGGATGCTTTTGGCCGTAACCGTGACAGGAAAGGCAGCGGCTTTCAGGAACGGAAACCTCGTGGTCGCTGTCCAAGGGCATCTTGGGTGCGCGGTCCGAGGCCACCAACAGCACGGCAAAAAGCCCCAAAAGACCAAAAAACAAAACCAGACCCCACCGTCCACGCTCACGCATGTGTTACCCTATGCGCTATGAAGCGGGCACTGTGGGAAGCCAGCTTGATCTTGGGGTTGGTTCTGTTGGTGGGCACGGCAGCAAACCTCCTCCCCAACCGGCACATGGCCTGGTGGGGTCGTGGTCTAGAACCACCCCGTGCCGGGAAAGATTTCCAGCTCCTGGATGTGGATAGCGCCCACGTCCTGTGGGAAAGCTTACCCGGGGTGCTGTTCGTGGATACCCGCACGGAGACGGAGTTTCAGGCGGGGCATCTCCCCGGGGCCGTGCGTCTGGAGCTACCATCGTTGCGGGAAATGCTCACCCTGGAGTTACGGGAAAAGCTCGCCCAGGCGCAGGCGGTCATCATTTACGGCGGCTCAGAGGAAACCGACATCGAACAGCTTTTGGCGCAAACGCTGCGTCACGAGTTGCCTTCCCTGCCCGTACCTTACGTACTCACCGGGGGTTTTGCGCTTTGGGAAGCTGCAGGCTTCCCCGTGGAGGAAGGGGTATGAGGCTCCTGCAAAACCTTTGGTTCCACCGTGCACTGGCATGGATCTTGGGGGCGATTTTTCTTTACGCCGCTGTGCCCAAGGTTGTGGATCCTCGCCCGCTCCTCACCATCATTTGGGGTTACCGCATCTTGCCGGCAGGACCCATCAATCTCGTGGCTATTTACATGCCGTGGCTGGAGCTTTTTGTAGGGCTGGGCCTTCTGACGGGAGTTTTGCGGCGAGGGGCAGCCTTTTGGGCGTTTTTCTTGCTTTCGCTTTTTGAGGCAGCGCTCCTCTTCAATGCTTTTCGCGGCGTCAACGTAGCCTGTGGGTGCTTTTCACAGTCAGCAGAAGACGTGCACAACGCTTGGTTTTTGGTGCTACGGGACCTTCCCATGTGGCTGGCGGCTGCGGTGCTGCTTTTCCTCGAACCTCGGCGCGCGGGAGCCCCGGCGTGGGCAGCTGTGGAAAAACAAAAAGAGTAACGTTTGCTTTGCGAGCATTGCCGCGAAGCCAACTCACGAGAAAACTTTCCACTGACGTGGCGGAGAGGTGCGGAAAAAGCCTTGCCCCCCATTTGCGGCTTCCTTGCCTTTCAGATGAGGCGCCGGTAGTTTTTCCTTTCAAGACGCCACACGGCAACTCCGCAGAACCTATCGCCCTCCGGACAAATGGGGCTTTTGCCCGCGGCTTTGCGAATGGCGCAGGGAGGAAGCAGCCAGCGCCCAATTTCGGGATCCACCTCGGTAATTTGCTCCGCTTCTTCCCAACAGGCCTGCCAAATTTCTTCTTGAGCGTTGTAGCACAACCGCATGCGGTGCTTGTGGTGCAGGTTCAAGAGGTCCGCGGATTCCACGAAGCGAATGGCTAAAGCGTTGGGCAAAAGGTAAAGGGCCTGCTCGCGCCTCGCGCCCGCTTGCAACAGTTTTCCTGCACCTTCCCAGGCGCGGTTGACCGCATCTTCGAACAGGGCAAGAGCCTTTCCCCCGGCGTGCTGTACCAACTTGGGGGTGACCACATCCGGCTCTCCGTCCACCACCGCCCACAGAAGCGGGCGAGCGGCTGGGGTCAGGCGGTGGCGCTGATCCTGCGAATCAGCAGCGTGGGAAAGCTTTTTGGCAAAGGTGTAGTGGGCGTGGTGCAGGGCCCGCGAGAGCTTGGAAAGCGTGGTGAGGTTAAGTTCTTCGCCCAGTAGGGTATTTCGGCCGGGGTCCAGGAGCAAGCCAATGGCCGCGGGCGTGGGAAGCTGGCTTTCGGTAAGCCCCAACACCGCCCGTACCGCAGCCCCTACGGCTTCCTGGTTGTTGCGTCCGTAGCTGATGAGGCGAGAGGATAGGCCCTGAAGCTCGCGGTCGAATGCCTGGCGAAACTGCGCAGGCTGAGGGTGGCCGCCGTGAAACTCGTAAAAGCAACGGTATTCCGGCGTTTCTTCCAGCGGGATTGGCTCCTGGAACAGTTTGCCGAGGTTTGGGTCCCACCGGAGCGCTTCCCCCACCATGGCCTCCACCACCGCTTGGGTTTCTTCTGGAACGTCGGCTTGGGCGCAGAGCCTGCGGTATCGAAACAAGGTGAGGCAAGAAACCGTGTGGTAGAGGGACGTGAGGGTGGCTAGGGGCAGCACTGCCCGCGCCACCTCTTGGGCTTTGCGCTGGGTTTGGCGGGCCAGTCGCTGCGGGTGTCGCTTCCAGGTGGGGAAGCGGGCCAAAAGCTCGGCTTCCGCCACAGGTGCCAACGCCTGCACCAGTTGGGAGTAGGCCTGATGCAACTGGGATACGGTGCTCCGGTAACTCCACTTAGCCCCCTCGGGTAAGCTGGGAGGTTCGTAGACCGCCTCCGCTGCCACCGGCACGTAGCGCTGGGAGACCTGCTCGGAGTTGGCAAAAGGGTGTGCGTGAAGGAACGACCACACGAACTGGCGGGAGACCCCTTCAACGGCAAACAAAAAGTGCGCATGCTGAAAGGTAGTGTGATGCCCCGCAAGGTAAAGGGAACGAGCCAAGGCGTCGCGTCGCGCCCAGGCCTTTGCCTGGGCTTCAGGATCCAAGAGTGCTTCCCCTGCCACCACTGCCGGCTCTACGATACCGGCAGAGGAATAGCAAGTCCGGGCTGCCGCTACCGCCACGTCCACTGGCTTGGGAAAGGCGGCCACCAACCTCACTCTCATTCCGGTCTGCACCGGGGAATTGTACAGGACCTACCATCCTCGTCAGCCGCCCGCCGCTTTGACGTGCCTGCGTTCCTAAACACGCGGCACAAAAAGGGAGCGGTGGTGCGAGGTGTGGGGCGAACAAGTTTGGTGCCGTCTCCTCGGTCCTGGGCTGGCTGTAGGAAAGCCAACCAGCGGTTTGTGCCATGGGCCAGGGTGCCTAACTCGGCCACGGGTGGGGGAAGCGCGCATCCGGCTTTGCCGGTGCGCGCGTTGGGGGCGCGGGGGCCTCAGGGCGGGTGGGCGTGGCGGCTCCCCGCGTCAGGGAGCTCGTGGCCGTGCCCCCCGCGGCAGATAACCGCCGGCCCCACAAACTACAAAAATGTGGGACCCGCGCTCCGCGCGGGTTTTACAAAAAACCAAAGAAAGCCGGCGCAGGAGCGCCGGCCCCACATTTGTCCGCGGTAGCTTCACAGGAGCGCGGTCGGAAACGGTTCCGAGTTCGCCGGCAAGTTCAAAACGCCCTGCAAGCCTTCGGTCTCGAACACTTCAGGACCCCCTTTTCGGCTTCCGCAAGAAAAACCCCTTCGTGAAGCGTGAAAGCCGTACCCTTCAGGACATGTTCCTCAACTACAACCTGGATCTCCTCTTCACCGCCTTGGACCGAGAAGCCGCAAGCTCGCCCGGTTCCTTATCCACGGAGACACCCAGCTCCCGCACCACGCCGGGAAACTCAAAACCGCTATTCAGGTTTTCTCCGACTCCACCAAGGCGTGCCAAAAGTTGTGGAAGAATACACACTTATTTTTCCATTGATTCATTTTCTGTAAAGTGGCGCTGCGTTGTGGGCTGGGTGCAGCCATGTGTGTGGGCACTCTCCAGGAACTCCGAGGGACATTTGACTGGCGTGATCTCGACGCGGACGGAGACGGAATCCTGTGTGCTCTTGAAGTTGCGTTTTCGTTTCACGACCCATGCCGCTCGTCCGCCC
>CALHAH010000003.1:40000-103377 GCA_937934115.1 uncultured Thermoanaerobaculum sp. | reverse complement strand
GGGACCCGCGCTCCGTGCGGGTTGTGACGAAAAGCGTTTATAGCCGCCGCGGAGCGGCGGCCCCACATTTCTCCAGGCGGCCCCACACTTTCCTCGCGGCGGCCCCACAGGCGCAGGGGCGATGGTGCAAAAAAATCCGCACTTGCCGGGGCACGCGCAAGCATACGGGCAAAAGACAGCTAAACCTCGCTTTTACAAGCTTTGGGTTTCTCTTTGATCCAAAATCTCGCGCACCTTGCGCGCGAGGGAATCCAAGCCGTACGGCTTGGTAATGAGAAAAACCCCTTCCTTCTTGCGGAAGTCCACATGCACGGCGTTTTCCGAATAGCCAGTGGAAAAAAGAAAGCGCACGTGAGGCGCCGTTTCTTGCACCCGCTGGCAGAGCTCCCAGCCCCCCATGCGCGGCATCACCACGTCCGAGATCACCAGGTCCACCCCAAACCGCTGCTCCTCCAACAGACGCAACGCGTCTTCGCCGTTGGATGCGGTGAAGACTTGGTAGCCCAAACCTGCCAACGCCTCGGCTAACACCTGGCGCACTGTTTCTTCGTCCTCTACCAACAGGATTCGCTCGTTCCCTCCCACCACCGGCCCTTCCACTTTCGTCCCCACCTCCACCGCCCGCCGCTCCACCATGGGGAAATAAATCTTGAAGGTCGTACCCTTGCCCACTTCCGAGTACACGTGAATCATGCCGTCGTGTTGCTTGACGATGCCGTAAACGGTGGACAACCCCAAACCGGTTCCCTTCCCCGGTTCTTTGGTGGTGAAAAAAGGCTCAAAAACCCGCTGGCGAGTGGCCTCATCCATGCCCACACCAGTGTCGGTCACAGAAAGCAAGACGTAACGCCCTTCCCTCGCCCATGGGTGTTGCTTAACGTACTCTCCATTGACCAGCACGTTTTCGGTTTCAATGGTAATGACTCCCCCTTGGGGCATGGCATCTCGCGCGTTCACCAGCAGGTTCACCAAAATTTGGTCCAGTTGCCCGGGATCAGCCATGATGGTGCCCAACTGACGTCCCGGGATGAAGTCCAAGCGCACGTTTTCCGGTAGCAGCCGCCGCAACATGGTCAAGCTGGCCTCCACCTGCGCGTTGAGATCGAGGGCTTGGGGCGCGATAATTTGCCGGCGGGCAAAGGCCAAAAGCTGCCGGGTGAGAGCGGCAGCGCGCTGGGTAGTTTGGCGCAAGCTTTTCAGGCTTTCCCCCATGGGGTCATCGCCCACCAATCTCTTTTCCATGAGGTCCAAGGTGCCCATCATGGCCGTAAGCAAGTTGTTGAAGTCATGAGCCACACCGCCGGCCAGTTGCCCCAAAGCCTCCAACCGTTGGGAGAGCCGCACTTGTTCTTCCATTTTTTTTAGGCGGGTAAGGTCAGCCATGGCCCCCACCATGCGCACAGGCCTCCCCTCACGGTCTTTTGCCACCACTCCCCGGTCCAACACATAGGCGTAGGTGCCATCCGCGCGGGCAAAGCGGTACTCGGCTTCAAAGGGTGCACCGCTGGTCAAAGACGCAGCCAGTAGGCGCATAACCCCTTCGCGGTCCTCCTCGTGGATACGTTGGCTCCATGCTGCAATTCCGCACATTTGTTCCGGCGTATAACCAAAGGCCTTGAGCAGCGCGCGGTTCCAGGCAATTTCGCCGGTGGTCACGTTCCAGTCGTACACCACCTCGCCGGTGGCTTCCAAAGCGGCGGCGTAGCGCTCCCGCTCTGCCTCCAACGTGCTGCGAGTCTCTCGCAGCTCGGAAATATCCAGCAAATAGCCATCAAAACCCACCACCTGGCCCTGGCTGTCGCGAAGTACCACGGTGCGATCCAAAACCCAGCGTACTTTTCCGTCGGGGCATACAATGCGGTACTCCTGGCTCCAGCTCTCGGCACCTGCCCGAAAAAAGTGGCCCGCTTCCTCCTGGGCCTTGGTGCGATCCTCGGGGTGCACGATTTCGTAGAAACTACGGGGATCTGCCGTGAGCTGTTCCGGGTCAAAACCCCAGGCGCGGATGTTTTCGGAAACGAAGGCCACGCTCCGTTCCGGTGCCGGGCGCCAGCGGATGAGCACCACCGGGCCCTGGGAGAACAGTTGCGAGAGGGCCTGTCGCTGGGCCTCACCTGCTTTGCGCTCGGAAATGTCGGCAAATACCCATACCGTTGCTAGTTTTCCCCACCACACCACCTGGTGACAGTGGCTCGCCACCCACAAACGGGAACCGTCACCACGACAGATTTCTAGCTCCATCACCCGGGCACCGTTGCTCGCGTGGCGGCCTTTGTCTGCCAACATCTCCCCATATTCGGCAGCCACCAGGTCCGCCACCCGGCGTTGCTTTACGCTCTTCTCATCCAGCGCCACCATGCGCAAAAACGCACTGTTGGCGTACACAATGCCTGGCTCTTGCTCCACCACCACCCCCACCGGCAAGCGCTCCAAAAGCTGCTGCAGCTTGTCCCTTTCCACGGCCGTGACGTGCCGCGCTTGGGCCAGTCCTTCGTGCTCGCGAAAAAGCCGGGCCACAAGGCCCTCAGCCCCCAAAACCCCAAAGAAAAAGAAGACCGTAACACCGAGGCTCATGAGGGAATCCAGCCACGCATGGGAAGCGGGAATTGCTGCCGTTGCCGCTTGCAGCTCCCACCAGCGGACCACCCGCCACGCCAGCATGGTCAAAGCCGCCAGGAAAAACAAAAGCCAAACTTTCTTTTCCTTGGTTTTTCCCAGCAACCTCAGGACCCATACTGCTGCGGCCAGCTGCAAGACCATGCTTATGAGAGCAACCCACTTCATGTGGAAAACCCCCCCAGGGATGTGGATAGGACGTTGTTTGCATCTTTGAAGCTCATACGGTCATGGTACTGAGAACGCGCCAAAAATGCTACGGACACCGGCGAAAACGCGCGGAAAAGTGCGGCAAAACCTCGGGGCGAAAGACAAACTCCAAACCAGGAATGGCGCGCCGCTGCGCAAAGAGCTCGCCAATGGCTTCCACCACGTAATCCATGTGGCTTTGGGTGTACACGCGGCGAGGAATGGCCAAACGCACCAAATCCAAAGCCGGCCACTGCCAGGACCCATTGGCCCGCTTCTTGCCAAACATCACGTTGCCAATTTCACAAGCGCGGATGCCAGCGTGTTGGTACAAAGCCACCGACAAAGACCAACCGGGAAGCTGCTCATCTGCCAAATGTGCACAAAAGCGACGGCCGTCCAAATAAATGGCATGGCCACCGAAGGGCTTGAGGACCGGCACACCCAGCTGGTCAAGGTGATGCCCCACGTACGCCGTGGACGCAATCCGGTAGCGCAGGTAGTCCTCTTCCAAAACCTCTTCCAAGCCAATGGCGAGCGCTTCCAGATCGCGGCCGGCAAGGCCGCCATAGGTGACAAAACCCTCAGTGAGGATGAGCAGCGTGCGGATCTTCTCGGCCCAGGCGTCGGAATTGAGGGAAATAACGCCCCCAATGTTGCCAAAGGCGTCCTTCTTCATGCTCATGAGCGCCCCGTCGGTATAGGAAAACATCTCCCTGGCAATTTCCCGAGGAGTTTTGTCCTGGTAACCCGGCTCCCGCAGCTTGATGAAATACGCGTTTTCCGCAAAGCGGGCAGCGTCAAGAAAAAGGGGAACCCCAAAGGCATCGCAAATGTTTTTGGCCTCACGAATGTTGGCCATGGAAACCGGCTGACCACCTCCGGAGTTGTTGGTGACGGTGATGAGCACAAAGGGAACGCGCTGGTGTTCTTTCGCCAGTAAATCGTTGAGCTTTTCCAAATCCATGTTTCCCTTAAACGGGTGCAGGCTTTCCGGATCCCGAGCTTCGGCGATGGGCAAATCCACCGCTTCCGCATGGGAAGCTTCCATGTTGGCCCGGGTGGTATCAAAATGGGTGTTGCCGGGAATCACATCGCCGGGCTTCACCACCGCGGCGCACAACAAGCGCTCGGAGGCGCGGCCCTGGTGGGTGGGGATAACGTGTTTATGGCCAAACACGCCCTTCACCGCGCTTTCAAAGCGAAAAAACGACCGCGCCCCGGCGTAGGACTCGTCCCCCTCCATGACCCCGGCCCATTGACGGGTAGACATGGCACCGGTGCCGGAGTCGGTGAGCAAGTCAATGAGCACGTCTTCGGCCTTAAGGCGAAAGGGGTTGTACTCCGCTGCGGCAATTTTCTTTTCCCGCTCTTCCCGGGTGGTCATGCGGATGGGCTCCACAACCTTGATCCTGAAAGGCTCAATGATGGTTTTCATGGCCTCTGTCTCCCACGCCATGGTAGCGCAGGCGAGAAGTTTTCAGCCGCCCCTGGCGATCCTTCCCTCGCGTGCACCTCACCTCGTGGGTAGCCACAACAAACCCCGCCCCCAGCCGAAGAAGGTTCCACGATTTCGTGACTTGTCGCCCCCTGCAAGTTCGTGTAAGCTAACCCAGGTTGGAGGTGGCCCATGCGCCGAGCCATGTTTATGTTGGGGATGTTTGTGGTTGTCGCCTTGGTGGTTAGCTGCAGTCGGCCTAAGCCGGTGGTGGCACCGGAGGTGAGCCGTCCCGCTGAAGAGCCAGCTCCCGCGGTACAGCCGGCAGAAAGCCAGGAAGTAACGCCCGAACCCGCGGTGCAACCGGCAAGCCGCCCGGAATCGGAAATAGAGGCTTCCCAGCTTCCCGACGATGTGGAGGCCATCAACAAGGCAGGCTACCTTAAGGACGTGTTCTTTGACACCGACAAGCACGACCTGCGCCCGGATGCCCGTGAAATTCTAGCGCAAAACGCCCGCTTCCTCTTGCAGCACCCAACCCTGAAAATCCTCGTGGAAGGCCACTGCGATGAGCGCAACACCAACGAGTACAACTTGGCACTGGGCTGGCGTCGGGCCAACGCGGTGAGGGATTACCTCATTTCCCTGGGAGTGAGCGCGGAGCGCATAAGCACGATTTCTTACGGTGAGGAACGGCCTTTTGCCACATGCCACAACGAAAGCTGCTGGTGGCAAAATCGGCGCGCCCATTTTGTGGTAATAGGAAAATGACCGTAAAACTGAGGCTTTCTTTCTTAGCCCTGGCTTCCCTTTGGACCTACGGCTGCGTGTCCACCGGCGATATCGAGCTCTTGCATCGGGAAATCACCGATGTGGGCAAGCGGGTGGACGATTTGGCCCGTGCCACCAGTGGCAAAGAGGACGTGGCGGCGCTTTCTCGCACGGTAAGTCAGCAGACCTCGCAGCTTCTGAAGTCCAACGCCGACATTCAACAGGAAATCCGCGCCTTGCGGGAGCAAATGGAAACGCTGCAAGCGGCCCTGGAGTCCACCAACCAGCGCTTGGGCCAGCTTTCGCAGGAGCTGGCAGCAGCACGAGAAAAACTGCAAGCCGTGGGTACGACCCCGCCTGTGCCGACAACCCTAGGGGCACAACCCTCGGAGCCAGCCCAGCTTTACAACAGCGCTTACGAAGACTACATGCGCGGCAATTACGACCTAGCCATCCAAGGTTTTTCCGAATACCTGCGGCGGTATCCTGACACCGAGCTGGCCGACAACGCCCTGTACTGGATTGGCGAGTGTCACTACTCAAAGAAAAATTACGACAAAGCCATTGACACCTTTACGCAGCTTTTGAACACCTACAAAACTTCGGATAAGGCAGCAGCAGCGCTTTTAAAGAAGGGTTTTGCCTATCTGGAGAAGAATGACAAGTCGCAGGCAGTAATTAACCTGCAGTACGTGGTTTTCGAATACCCGGCAAGTCCAGAAGCAAGCCTGGCCAAAGAACGGTTGGCGAAGCTGGGCGTGAAACTCAAGTGAGAGGGAGCAGAAATGGCTAAAAGGATCAAGTCTGGCCTAAAGAGAAAAAGGCAAAACGAAGTGCGGCGGCTGCGCAACCGCGCGGTGCGTACCAGGGTTCGCAACGCCGTTAAGGCCCTCAGGCAGGCTCTCAGTGGTGGCGAGGTAAAAACGGTCAAGGAGCTCTTGCCGCGAACCGTTTCCGTAATTGACGTGGGTGTGCGCAAGGGGGTGTTCCATAAAAACACTGCCGCTCGGCTCAAGTCGCGCCTCACCTCGCAAGCGAAAGCTTTGCTAAAGAGCCCAGCTACCCATGGCGCGTGAGCCGTACCGAGCCCCAACCACCCTGCAACCGTACCTGCTTCGCCAAGGAAAGGTACGGGACATTTACCAGGCAGCTGCGGGCAAGCTAGTGCTGGTGGCCACCGACCGCATCAGCGCGTTTGATGCGGTATTAAGCCCCGGCATCCCCGGCAAGGGGATCATCCTCACCCAGCTTTCTAACTTTTGGTTTACCCGCTTCAGCCACCTGGTCCCCAACCACCTGGTAGCCACGGCACGGGAAGCGTTGGGCCACCCTTTTTCGCAGGAGGAAGCGCTTGCGGGAAGGGCGGTGCTGGTTACCAAGCTTGCAATGGTGCCAGTGGAATGCGTGGTGCGGGGCTTTCTCGTTGGCAGCGGCTGGAAGGAGTACAAGGAAACCGGCAAGGTATGCGGCATCCCCTTGCCTGCAGGCTTGCAGCAAGCGGAGGAGCTGCCCACACCCATTTTCACACCGGCCACCAAAGAGGAAACGGGCCACGACCAAAACATTAGCTTTGACCGCATGGTGGCGTTGGTGGGTGGGGAGCTTGCCGAAAAGCTGCGCCATCTCTCCCTGGCCATTTACCAGCAAGCGGCCGCGTACGCGCGGGAACGGGGTATCATCCTTGCCGACACCAAGTTTGAGTTTGGCTTAGATGCGCAAGGGCAGGTGGTGTGGGCGGACGAGGCGCTCACCCCCGATTCCTCACGCTTTTGGCCGGTGGAACATTACCAGCCGGGGAGCAACCCGCCCTCTTACGACAAGCAGTTTGTGCGCGACTTTTTGGAAAGCTGCGGCTGGGACAAGAAACCACCCGCCCCGGAACTGCCGGAAAGCGTGGTGGAAGGGACACGAGCTCGGTATTTGGAAGCGTACACGAAGCTCACCGGAGAGGTACTTCGCATTTAAAACCGTTTCCCAAGGGTGATGCCCTTGGCATAGGGAGGGTTTGATGGCGGAAAAACCTTTTACCAGTGAAAAAATCCGGAACGTGGCCGTGGTTGGTCACTCCTCCACCGGTAAGACCTCGCTGGTCTCGGCTATGCTGTTTTGCGCCAAGGAAACGCCCAAGCTGGGCAAGGTGGACAAGGGAACAGCTATCACTGACTTTGACGATGAGGCAGTGGAACGCAAGATCACCATTGCGGCAGCTGCTGCCTTTGCCCGGTACAAGGGGTACAAGATCAACCTGGTGGACACCCCAGGGTACGGGATCTTCCTCACCGAGGCGCTCCAGGGGTTGCACGTATGTGAAGCTGCCGCCATTATCGTCTCAGCGGTGGCCGGTGTGGAGGTGCAAACGGAAAAGATGTGGAAAGTTTGCGCCGAGTCCGGAAAGCCAGTTCTTTTCGTGGTGAACCTCATGGACCGCGAGCGAGCTTCCGCCGAGCGCACCCTTAGCCAGCTGCAAAAGCGCTTTGGTCGGGAAGTTGTGCCCGTACAAGTGCCTATCGGCGAAGAAACGAGCTTTGCCGGGGTGGTGGACCTGTTGACCATGAAAGCGCTCACCTCCCCCCCGGATGAAAGCGGCACGGTGACGGTAGGTGACGTACCGGCTACGGTGGGGGAAGCTGCAGCCGCGGCCCGCTCGGCGCTTATGGAGATGGTGGCGGAACAAGACGAGGCGCTTTTGGAGACGTTCTTTGCCGATGGTACGTTGAGCTCGGAAGAACTGGCCTTTGGCCTCAAGAAAGCTTTCCGCCAGCGCAAGATCTTCCCGGTGTTTTTTACCAGCGCCGGCAGGGTACAGGCTATCACCCCGCTTTTGGACGCGCTGGTGGACCTTGTACCCTCGCCCGCAGAAGTGGAAAGCACGTTCCTCCGGGATGATGGGCAGGAGGTATCACTCCCAGCTTCCGCGGACCAGCCAGCGTTGGCGTACGTTTTCAAAACCATCTCCGACCCGTACGCCGGCCGCATTTCGCTGATGCGCGTGTACCTTGGCAGCTTCAACCCCGACGGCACCTACCAAAACAAAACCCGGGATGTGGCCGAGCGCTTTGGCTCGGTCAACTGGATTCAAGGGAAAGAGCTCATCACCGTGGAAAAACTGGTGGCCGGCGATATTGGCGCCGTGGCCAAGCTCAAGGAAACCAAGACCGCCGACACCTTGGCAGCCAAAGAGTCGGCGCTTAAGGTGCCGCCGGTGCGCATTCCTGAGCCCACCATTTCCTTTGCTATTACCCCCAAGTCCAAAGGGGACGAGGACAAGATCGCCGGGGCACTGGCCAAGATCCAAGACGAAGACCCATCCCTTCACATTTCGCGAGACGGCCAAACCAAAGAACTGCTGCTTTCGGGATCGGCGCAACTGCACGTGGAAATTGCGGTGGCGCGTCTTTCCAAGCGTTACAAGGTAGAGGTCACCCTGCAGCCGCCGAAGGTCCCCTATCGGGAAACCATCACCAAAGTGGCCGAGGTCACCACCCGGCACAAGAAACAAACCGGCGGACACGGTCAGTTTGCGGAAGCCAAGATTCGCCTGGAGCCCTTGCCTCGAGGTGCAGGGTACGAGTTCGTGGATAAGATCTTTGGGGGGGCCATCTCTCAAAACTACCGCCCCTCGGTGGACAAGGGCATCCAGCACGCCGCACAAGCCGGTCCTTTGGCCGGCTACCCGGTGGTGGACTTCCGCGTGGTTTTGCTGGACGGCAAAGAGCACCCCGTGGATTCCTCGGACATGGCCTTCCAGATTTGCGGACGAAAAGCCTTCCGGGAAGCGGTGAAACTGGCTGGACCCACGCTCTTAGAACCGGTAATGCAGGTGGAAATCACGACACCGGATGAGTTTTTGGGCGACGTCATGGGTGATCTCAACTCCCGTCGCGGGAGGGTGCAAGGCATGGAACCCGCGGATGGTCAAACTGTGGTTAAAGCCCAGGTGCCGCTGGCGGAAATGCTCACCTACTCCCAAACCTTGCGCTCCATCACCGGTGGACGCGGTGACTTCCACATGGAGTTTTCCCACTACGACGAGGTACCCAAACAACTGCAGGAAAAGATCATTGCTGCCGCCGGCGCGGTGGCGGCGGAAGAGGAAGAAGAGGAATAGTGGCACCGTGCCGCATGGATACGTGGGGTCCGGGGTGCAGTCTCCTGCACCCCGGGTTTAGGGTGGGCTTCGCTCGGCAACGGTGCGGTAGCTTCGAGGTGGGTAAGCGATGAGCTACCTCTTTCGTTTTTTGGACTTCCTTCTGCACTTGGATGTGCATTTGGACACCCTCATCCAAACCCACGGCAGGTGGGTGCATGGCATCCTTTTCCTCATCGTTTTTTGCGAAACCGGCTTTGTGGTGACGCCTTTTCTGCCCGGGGATTCCCTGCTCTTTGCGGTGGGGACCTTTGCTGCCCGCGGAAGCCTTGACCTCATCACCTCCATGGTTGTGCTTTCCGTGGCGGCCATCCTCGGGGATACGGTCAACTACTGGATTGGTCATTTCGTGGGTCCCCGAGTTTTCCACCGCGACGACGTGCGCTGGCTGAACCGCAAGCACCTGGATCGTACTCACGAGTTTTTCGAGCGCTACGGCGCCAAGACCATTATCCTGGCGCGCTTTGTGCCCATCGTGCGCACGTTCGCGCCTTTTGTCGCCGGTGTAGGTGCGATGAATTATGGCAAGTTCTTGCTTTACAACGTGGTAGGCGGTCTTTTCTGGGTGTTTTCGGTGACCCTTGCCGGCTACTTTTTCGGCAACATCCCCGTGGTGCGACGCCACTTCACCCTGGTCATCATAGGCATCATCGTGGTTTCGGTTCTTCCCGCCGTGACCGAGGCCCTGCGCCACCGGCGACGGTCCTAATGCCCACCGCCGGAAATCCGCGCACCACCCAACGCAGGGGCCACAACGCCGCTTCCCCTGCGTACGCTACGCCTACCCTCGGTACCCGCATAATCACGTCGTCCTCGACCTTAAAGCCGTCATCCGCTAAGAAAATGGCTCCGCCCGTGGTGAGATCATAGCCGTTTTGCTCTCTCCCCAGCCCCAGAGCTTGACAAAGCTTGGCGGGGCCGTTGCAGTCGCTGCGACCCCCGCGACGGAGGCGGACCACCTCCTCACCCAGCACCACCACGCCTCCGCGCAAAAGCACGGCTTGGGGATCCCCGGGCTTTTGCGTTACCACGTTGGCACAGTAGTGCATGCCGTACGTGAAGTACACGTACAGGTGCCCGGCCTCCCCCCACATCACCTCGTTTCTCGGGGTACGACGCCCGCCGGCGGTGTGCGCGGCAGGGTCGTGTATCCCTAAGTAGGCCTCCACCTCCATGAGGCGCACCACCACCAGACCTTCGGGCAGCTTTCGCACGAAAAGCTTGCCTAAAAGCTCGCGCGCCACGGTTTTCGTCTCTCGCTGGTAGAATGCCCGCGGCAGCACGGCGTGACGGAGCCTTTCCCAAAGGAGGTCAAGAGTGGAGCTTTCCAAAGCGTGTGTCACAGGTGGCGCCGGTTTCATTGGTTCTCACGTGGCCGAGGCGTTGCTTGCCCGCGGCTTCGACGTGCTTATTGTGGATGACCTGTCCACCGGGCGCAAGGAGAACATCCCCCACGGCGCCCGTTTTTTTCAGCTGGACATTCGCTCCCAAAAGGCAGCTCAGCTCCTGGCGGACGAAAAAGTGGAGCTTTTAATGCACCATGCCGCGCAAATGGACGTGCGCAAGAGTGTGGCCGATCCCCTTTTTGACGCCGACGTGAACATCCTCGGCACTTTAAACCTTTTGGAATCGGGCCGGCGCTCGGGCTTGAAGCAAGTCGTCTTTGCTTCCACGGGGGGCGCCATGTACGGGGAACAGGAAGTGTTCCCCGCCACTGAGGAGCACCCGGCGCGCCCGGTTTCCCCCTACGGCGTTTCCAAACTGGCGGTGGAGCGCTACCTTTACTTTTACTGGAACGAGTACGGGATTTCCGCCACCTGCCTGCGTTACGCTAACGTCTACGGCCCGCGGCAAAACCCCCACGGGGAAGCCGGGGTGGTGGCCATTTTTTTAAACCGCCTGCTAGCCGGCGAGCCTTGTGTGATTAACGGTGACGGCCTGCAAACCCGCGATTACGTGTACGTGGGTGATGTGGTCGCCGCCAACCTCGCCAGCATAGGCAAAAAGGGCTTTTTCGTGTACAACGTGGGTACCGGCCGGGAAACCAACGTGGTGGAGCTCTACTGGCTTTTGGCGCAAGCCGTGGGCGTCCACCAACCGCCGGTGCATGGACCGGAAAAACCGGGAGAACAACGCCGCTCCGTAATTTCCTCTGAGCTTTTGCGCCGGGAACTGGGAGTCTACCCCACGGTTTCGCTGGAGGAAGGGGTAGCCCTTACCGCCCAGTGGTTCGCGCAAAGGAAAAAAGCGTAAAGCCAAAACCTGTGTTTAAAATGTGACCATGGATCTTTTGGCATGGGTGGGGGCAGCGCTTTTGGGGTTGGGCATGTTGGCCTTAGGCTTTTGGGCCGGCGTGGTGGAGCGCAAGCAAGGACAAGATAGCGAGGGCTTTTGGACAGCTCACCGCTCCCTTTCGGGGTGGAGCTTGGGCATGAGCCTTTCCGCTTCCATGCTCTCGGTTTCCTGGTCATTGGTGTACGGGGTGGAGCTGCTGTACCGCTACGGCTGGGGCGGGTTGTGGCTTTTGGCCATCCCTTGGCTTGTAACCCTGGGCCTCTTTTACCTTTTGGTGCCCCGTTTGCGCGCGTTTGGGGCTTTTTCTCAAGGGGAGCTCTTCGGTCGAGTGTACGGGCGGGACCTGCAGCTGCTCACGGCCTTGGTTTTGAGCGTGGTGTTTTTAGCGTGGTGCGGAGCGGAAATTGCGGCAGCTGGGCAACTGTTGGCCCCCAGGCTGCAAGCCCCCGCACCCCTGGTCATGGCTGGCTTAGCGCTGTTGGTGGCCGCGTACTCCTGGGCTGGTGGTTTTCGCGCGGTGGTCCTCACCGATGTGGCCCAGTTCCTGCTCATTGCGCTCTTTCTCGGCTTCTTGGCTGTAAAGGGTTGGGAAAAAGACGGGCTGTCCCCGCTGGCACGGGCCGGAGCGCCGTCTTTGTGGTTGGTCGTGGTCACCTTGCTGGTATACGTGACGGGGTGGCTTTCGGAGGCCGATATTTGGCTGCGCTTCACCGCGGCCAAATCCGATGCCCACGCTCGCCTTGCCATGGCTTTTACGGCTGCAGTTTCCCTGGTGCTGGTGGTAGGTGTGCCAGCGGTACTGGCAGCTGCCGCCCGGAGGAACTTTTCGGTAGCAAGCCAGGAGTTGGTTTTCCCCAAGCTTTTGCACCACCTGCTGGCGCCAAACCTGCACCTCCTGGTGTTGGGAGGCTTTGCTGCGGTGGCCTTGTCCACCGTTTCCACCACCGCCAACGTGGTGGCGGTGACTTGGGCCCGCGACTGGCCCCGGCGCAGCCCCCATGCCGGCAGCGTGCTCTGGGCCCGCTGGGCTTCCGCTTTGGCCGTGGGGGCAGCTTTGGTGGTGGCTTGGCTTTCCCGTTCGCTTGCGGAACTTTTTTACCTCTCGGCCGGGTTGCTATCTGCGGCGCTTTTTTGGCCAACGTTGGGTCTTTTCCAACCCCGCCTGCGGCAGGCAGCCAAGTTTGCAGCCTGGGCGGGGTTTTTTGCCGTGCTGGGGAGCTTTTCACTGGAAAGGTGCGGTATTTGGCGGTTTGCCACCGATGCGGGGCTGGCAGAGCTGGGTATCGGCTACATTCCACCGGCACTGGCCGCGGGTGCCTTGGCCTTGCTCTTGAGGTGGTTATGGCTTAAGGCCAGGCGCTGGCCTCAAAACCACAGGCCCTAGCTGGCGGGGGAAGATGACTCCCCTTCCGCAGCAGCGGTTTTCCGCCGCCGGCGGCGACGCTTGCTTGCGGGTTTTGCGGGTTCCTCCGGCACCACCGTTTCCGTGGAGGAGCCTGAATCAAAGCCGGTAACCACGTAGGTACCCGAGCGCTCGTCTTTGCGCAGCTTGACGATGTGGTGGGTTTCGGCGTCCTTAAGGAGAGCCGTGAACGTGGGGTAGCCGTAGTACTCCTCGTTGAACTCCGGCTTTTTCCTTTGCATGGTTTGTTTGATCATGGAGCCCCAAAGTACCTCTTTACCGTCGCGCATAAGGGCCTTGATGGCATCCACCAGTAGGGCAAAGCACTCCTGCTTTTTCTCTGGAAGGCCAGCCAACGAGGGCGAAGCCTCTGCCAGCGAACGGATGAGGTCTTCGTAAAAGATGAACTCGTCGCAGTTGGAAATCAAAAGCTCGGAGGTGGAGTTCTTCACGCCAATGCCTATCACGTATTTATCGTTTTCCCGCAGCTTGGACACCAGCGGTGAAAAGTCGGAATCTCCCGAGCAAAGGGCAAAAGTGGTAACGAACTCCTTGGCGTAGCACAGGTCCAGGGCATCCACCACCATGCGGATGTCGGCGGAGTTCTTCCCGGAATAAGCTTTCAAAGGCACGTCAATGAGCTCGATGGCTGCTTCGTGAAAGGCCCGCTTGTACTGCCCGTAACGCTCCCAATCGGCGTAGGCTCGGCGCACCACCACTTTCCCTTTTTCCAAAAGCCGCGCCAAGACCAAGTGAATGTCAAACTGCTTGTAACCGGATTCCCGCAAGCCCAAGGCAATGTTCTCAAAGTCAATGAAAAGGGCAATCTTGTGTTCTTCAATGGGCATCCGCTTTCTGCCTCCGGCCAGATGCTACCCCCTCGTAGCCACTGGGCGCAAATTCCGCGCATGCCAATCCCCTCACCCGGGCACCGCGCCATGCACCGCCGTTAATTACGGCAATGCCAAAAGCGCACTGACCTTAGCAGCGCAAATGAAATCGTTTTCCGAAAGCCCAGCGATGGCGTGGGTCCAGTACACCACGCGAACGGCGTTGTACGTTACCTCTAAAAGCGGGTGGTGGTCTTCCTGATGGGAAATCCATGCCACCGCGTTCACAAAGGCCATGGCCTGGTAGTGGTTACGGAAGGAAAAGCGACGCTCCAACTTCCCCTCCTTAATTTCCCAGCCGGGGACCCGGGCCAACAGCCGCTGGCTTTCCTCAGGAAGCAAAGGCGGCGTACCCCCCTCGCAGGGCACACAACGTTTTTTCGTTAGGTCCTCCATGGGGTCATGGTCTCCTTGTTAATAAAGGCGGGGACGCTGCCGGTTATTCCCGCAAGGCGTAGCCCCGCAAACGCAAAAGTTCGCTATCCTGCACCTGTGAGCGAGAAACCCAAACCCGTGAAGCTGGTCCCACCCACGGCCAGCCCTCGCCGGGTGGATTACCCCTCCGCCCTCAACCCCGAGCAGCTGGCCGTGGTCATGCACCCGGGGGGGCCCATGCTGGTGCTGGCCGGGGCCGGCACCGGCAAAACCAGAACCGTGGTGTACCGGGTGGCCCGGCTCTTAGAGGATGGGGTGGAGCCCTCCGCCATTTTGATGTTGACCTTCACCAACCGCGCTGCCCGGGAGATGCTGGCGCGCGTGGAAACGCTTTTAGGTCGAGACGCCTCGCACATCTCCGGTGGCACGTTTCACTCCGTGGGCAACCGCATCCTGCGCCGTTACGGCGAAAAGCTGGGTTACCCCAGCAACTACGGCATTCTCGATAGGGAGGACGCGCAAGAGCTTATGGCCCAAGCCGCTACGGACGTGTTGCCACACGCTCCCGAAAAGCGGCTGCCTGGAGCCGCGGTGCTTTTGGAGATTTACTCCTTCATCGTCAATACCGGCCAGAGCTTGGAGGAAGTGGTTGCCTCCAAGTACCCGCAGTTCCTCACCCATTTGCATCTTATGCACGCGGTCTTTCGCCGCTACCTGGAGCGCAAGAGGCAAGCCTACCTCATGGACTACGACGACTTGCTGCTTAACTGGTTGTTGCTCCTGCGCCAGCAACCGGAGGTGCGCCAGGCTTTAGCGACGCGTTTTCGGCACATTTTGGTGGACGAGTACCAGGACACTAACAAGCTGCAAGCGGAAATCGTGGATCTCATGCTGGGAGGTGAGCGCAACCTCATGGTGGTGGGGGACGACGCGCAATCCATTTACGCCTTCCGTGGTGCCGCGTACGCCAACATCCTCTCCTTTCCCCAGCGCTACCCTGACTGCACGGTTTTTCACCTCACCATCAACTACCGCTCCCTCCCCCCCATCCTGGAGTTGGCCAACGCTTCCATTGCCCATAATCAAAAGCAGTTCCCCAAGCACTTACGGCCGGTGCGGGAGGGAGGGGAAAAACCAGCGTTGGTGGCGGCTCCCACACCCGAAGTGCAGGCTAGCTTCGTGGCCCAGCGTATCCTGGAACTCCTGGACGAGGGGGTGCCCCTGAGGGAGATTGGGGTTTTGTACCGTAACCACTCCCACTCCTTGGAGCTGGAAGTGGAGCTTACGCGGCGCAGCATTCCCTACGAGGTACGCTCGGGGCTGCGGTTTTTTGAGCAACGGCACGTGAAAGACGTCCTGGCGCACCTGCGCTTTGTGGCTAACCCCAGGGACGAGGTGGCCTTTTTCCGCATGGCCAAACTGCGCCCACGCCTGGGCCAGCGCTTGGTGGCTCGGGTTTGGGATGGCTTTCGTTTGGCCGCCGAGCCTTTGGCTGCTTTCCTGAAACTGGACCCGGAGGGCCTGGGCTTGCCCAAGGCTGCCGCCCACGCCTTGAGCCAACTGCAAACGCTGATCTCACACTTGCAGCGCCTTACCACCCGTCCCGGCGAGATGATCCGCGAGGTGCTGGCTTCCGGCTACCGGGAGTACGTGCGCTCACAGCTGGACAACGCCGCCTCGCGCTTGGATGATCTGGAACAGCTGGCAATTTTTGCCGATGGCTACGACAAGCTGGCAAGCTTCCTCGACGAGGTTACCCTTATGAACGAGCTTTCCGGGGAAGACGTGGCAGCTGGCGAAGGCGAGCGCGAGCGCGTGACCCTTTCCACCGTGCACCAGGCCAAAGGGTTGGAGTGGCGGGTGGTGTTTGTGCTGTGGCTGGCAGAAGGCCGCTTCCCCACCGCCCGTGCCGAAGATGTGGAAGAAGAACGCCGGCTGTTTTACGTTGCCTGCACCCGTGCTAAGGACGAGCTGTACCTTTGCTACCCGCTGGTGGCCCGCGACCGCTACCGCGTGGACGTCATCACCGAGCCCTCCCGGTTCTTGCAAGAGCTGCCCCCGGAGGTGTGCCAGCGTCTTCTGGTGGAAGCACCCCAAGCAAGCTGTGCGCTGGAAGCCGGGGGCAATTACCAGCTGCCGGCGTTTTTAAAACCGGAAAAACCGAATTAAGTTTGGCGCTTCGCTACGGGGAAGGAAGCAGAGCACTTTGCGATTCCGGCAAGCGCTCCACCCGCGTCCAAACCTCAGTGCGCCCAAAAAGCGGCATCCCCACGTAACCCCGCAGCCGCAGGCGATCGTGGCTTTCCGGGGTTACGGTGGCGCGGTAGGTGTTGCCGCTCACCGGGTCGTACACCTCGCCGTCCACCCACTTTTTTCCATCCCAGCGAAAGCCAGTGAGGATTTCCAGACCCAAGATCGGTCTCGTCCGCAGCCTGGGATTAGGGTTTTCCAAATCCACCTTTGGCTTCCCCGCGGCAGGATGGTCCGGGGGATACAAAGGCTTTTCCAACCACACAATGCGCCCCGAAAGGCCTTCCCCTTTTTGCCGTATTTCCACAATGGCCGCCCCGTTTTTTGCATCGGGAGGGGTGTGCCAAAGTCCTAGCACTGCCTCCCTCTCCCCAGCTCCCAAAACGCCGGCAAAGAGCCACAAGCTCCCCACAAAACGCTTCATGCTGCCCTCCCGTTTCAGTGTATCGCCTCCTGCCCTAGCTTCGCGTGTAAGCTACCACCATGGGAGCAAAAGCTTCCCCAACCGTGGCCATCGTGGGCGCAGGGCTCACCGGCTTGGTGGCTGCCTGGCGTTTGGTACGGGAAGGCGTGCCGGTAACCATTTTTGAACGTTACCCCCAAGCCGGCGGCTTGGTGGCCACCTTTCGGGTAGGCGGTGAGGAGCTGGAGTGCTTTTACCATCACCTCTTTACCACGGATCGGGACTACGTGGCCTTGGCTGAGGAGCTCGGGCTCGGCGCCAGCATTCGCTGGCTTTTCTCCAGCATGGGCATTTACACGGCGAACAAAGTTTACCCCTTTGGTACGCCAGCCTCGCTTTTGACATTTAAGCCCTTTTCCTTCCTGGACAAACTGCGCTTTGCCCTTTCGGTGTTGTACTTGGGGCGGGTTACCAGCCCCCAGCGTTTTACAGGCATAACAGCGTGGCAGTGGATCCGTCGCTTTGCCGGACAAAGAGTGTTGGATGTGGTGTGGGGCCCGCTTTTGGAGCAAAAGTTCGCCCAGCGCAAAACCGAGGTTTCCATGGCTTGGCTTTGGAAAAAGGTGCAGCTGCGCGGTCAGTCCCGCTCCGCGGGTGGCCTCAGGGAAGCCCTTGGTTACATGGACGGTTCCTTCGGTCGCCTGGTGCGGGTGCTGGAGGAAAAGCTGCGGGCGCAAGGCGTGGTTTTCCGTTACGCAGAGCCGGTCTTGGCGCTTGCGCCTGGGGAAAAAGGCGTGCAACTGCGCACCCGAAAAGCCACAGAAGTTTTTTCCTACGTGCTTTTCACCGCCTCCCCTCGGGAGCTGGTGCGTACCGATGGCGGTTATTTTCCAAACTGGTACCGAAAAAGACTGGAGGCGCTGGAAGCCACTGCCGCTTTGTGCCTGGTCTTGGAGCTCAAGCGCCAGCTTTTGCCCTTTTACTGGACCAACGTGGCCGATCCTGCTTTCCCCTTTGGCGGGGTCATTGAGCACACAAACTTGGTGGACGCCCAGCGGTACGGAGGGCGTCACGTGGTGTACCTCTCTAAGTACCTGTTCGCCAACCACCCCCTTTGGCACGCGCGCCCTCAGGAGGTTTACGAAAGCTTCGTTCCCTACCTTTCCCGCCTCAACCGCGACTTTTCCCAAAGCTGGATTCAAGAATGGCACCTCTTCAAAGCTTCTGACGCACAACCGCTGGTGACCTGTCATTACGAAAAAAAGCTCCCCCCGGTGGAAACCCCCATTCCCGGGCTTTACCACTGCTCCATGGCTCACATTTACCCCGAGGACCGCGGGCAAAACTACGCGGTGCGCGAGGCCAACCGGGTGGCGGCGTTGCTTTTAAAGAGGGTGCGGACAAGCTAGAAAGCTTTTCCTTCTTTTGCTCGCGCCGCCAACTTTTCCTTTAGGTAGGCCACGATCTCGGCGGTGGTGGCCCCGGGCAAAAAGAGACGATCCACCCCGGCTTGCAAAAGGGCAGGGATGTCCTCCTGCGGGATGATGCCCCCACCAAAAACCAGGATATCGCCGGCGTCGCGCTTCTTAAGCTCCGCCACCACTGCTGGGAAAAGCGTCATGTGCGCCCCGGAAAGCGACGAAAGACCCACGGCATCCACATCTTCCTGTACCGCCGCGTCCGCCACCATGGCTGGAGTTTGGCGCAATCCCGTGTAAATTACCTCAAAACCCGCATCCCGCAGGGCCCGGGCAATCACCTTAACACCGCGATCGTGCCCGTCCAAACCCACCTTGGCCAGCAAAACCCGATACGGTCGCATCACGTGCCAGTATGCCCTAGCCCAGCCCTCTCCTCAAGGCCACGGGCGACCATCTCCATCCCTGCGCCCAACCGGCAAAAAAGAAAAAGCGCCTTTAGGACCCGCGCTCCGCGCAGGCGAAATGTGGGACCCGCGCTCCGCGCGGGTTTCGAAGCAAAGCGAAAATAGCCGCCGCGGAGCGCCGGCCCCACATTTCAATACCCGGCGGCCTCCTATCTCTCGCGCAGGCCTCAAAGGCAGGAGCGGAGGAAGAACGGGGCCGGGACGGGGCGGCAAGGCTAGGCAGCCAAACGGGGGTGCGGAGGCGCGGCAAAGAGCACCACCTGGCCAGAGAAAGCTTTTTGTAAAGGAGAAAGAAGCGCAAGGTCGCCGACGCCGTCCTCGGGGAGGTGCGCTAAAACCAAGACGTCGCAGGTAAGCCGCGACGCGAGGTCGATCCAATCGCGTATATGCGCGTGGCGAGCCATGCGGGCGGCAACTCGCCGGTTTTCGGCCAGGAGGGAGCACTCCACCACCGCCACCTGGGCATCCAAAAGCTGCGCGCGGCTGGCGAAGTACCACGGATCGCCATCGCCGGCAAACACCAGAATCGGTCGCGTGCTGCCTTGTCTGTACAAGGCCCAGCCTAAGGAGGGCACGCCGTGGTCGGTGGCGAAGGCACGGGCGTGACCCCAGGGAAAAACGACTTCCGCGCCTTCCTCCGCCGGAAGCAGGACGTCGGCAAGCTCCATACGCTTTCGCACCGACTCCATACCTGGGAGAACGGCAAAAGCCTGGAGAAAGGCTTGGCGTAAGGGCTCGGGAACCCAAACGGTTGTTTTTTCCTCGCGAAAGAAACGGGCACGGGTGTTAAGGTAGGCAGCAAGAGCTGAGCTGTGGTCCAAATGGGCGTGCGTGAGAAAAACCGTGGACTGTTGCATGATCACGGGCGAAAGCCGCCCCACATCCACCGCAATGCCCAGCTCTGGCACCGCCAAGGCCGTGGCGCGGGAAGCGATGGAAGTCCCCACCAACGTGCCAAAGGGAAGGACGAGGCGCAGTTCTGGGGGTACGTGGTTGGGACAAACCTCGGCAAAACGCAGAGCTTCCATGCCCCCATTCTAGCCGCAAGCTTGTGCCTTTCCGGTACA
This sequence comes from uncultured Thermoanaerobaculum sp., assembly GCA_937934115.1. GTDB lineage: Bacteria > Acidobacteriota > Thermoanaerobaculia > Thermoanaerobaculales > Thermoanaerobaculaceae > Thermoanaerobaculum. The sequence goes on along the minus strand of CALHAH010000003.1, from coordinate 83,649 downwards.
ATGCCCTAGGAGGTGGGGATGTGCGGGATTTTTGGCATTGTGTTTGCGAACGACCGACCCCTGGGCGACATTCTTACGGGGGCTGCCAAAAGGCTTTCCTACCGCGGGTACGACTCCGTGGGTGCGGCAGCTATTGACTCCCAAGGTCGCATTGATCTGCGGAAAGCGCCGGGAAAGGTCGAAGAAGTGGCAGAGAAGCTGAAGTTTTACGAACTTACCGGATCCCGTGGCCTTTGCCAGTTGCGCTGGGCCACCTTTGGTGCCCCTTCCTACGAGAACGCCCAGCCCCATTTGGACTCCGATGGGGATCTCGTGGGCGCGCACAACGGCAACGTGGTGAACAACGCGGAGCTGCGCCGACAGTTCCTGGCTGAAGGCATGACGGTGCGCGGCACCAACGACGGGGAATCCTGCGTGCACGCTGTGGAGCGCTACGTCAATCGCGGTTTGAGCTTGCCAGAAGCGGTGCGGGCCGCATACCGGGACCTTGCCGGTGATTTCGCATTTGTGGTGGGGAACAACAGAGAAAACATCCTTGTGGCCGTTAAGAAGGGATCGGGGCTGGTGGTGGGGATTGGGCCCGACTTTACCTGTTGCTCTTCAGACCTGCCCTCCGTTTTGCCGCTCACCCGCCGAGTCCTCCCTATGGAGGACGGCGAGATGGTCGTGCTTCGCCCTCACGCGGTGGAGCTTTACCGGGTGGAGGACGGAGCTCCCGTTGTTCGCGAACCCAAGGAAGTGGGTGAAGAAATGGGGGTTCCTGAAAAGGGCGGGTTTCCCCACTTCATGCTCAAGGAAATACACGAGCAAGCGGCGGCAGCGCGGGAGCTTTACCATCTTTTGCAGCACTCGGAGCACCTGCCGCACCTTGCCCACGAGCTCGTTAAGGCCCGTCGGGTTTTTCTGGTTGGCTCAGGGTCCTCCTACCATGCGTGCCTCATAGGCTCGCACTTCTTCTCCAGTCTCGCTGGGATTTTGGCCATCCCAGCCTTGCCCCAACAGTTTGTGGAGCAGTTTGGTCCTGCCTTGGGGGCTGACGACGTGGCAGTTTACGTTTCCCAATCCGGGGAAACCAAAGACGTGATCAACGCGCTTAATTACGCCACGGCCAAAGGGGTAAAGCCCTTGGGGCTGGTGAACGTCCTGGGTTCCACGCTCACCAGGAAGGTGGAACGCTACCTGCCACTGGCCTGTGGGTGGGAAATTTCCGTGCCCGCCACCAAAACGTACACCAACCAGGTGATTGCCCTCATGGCCTTGGCTGCCCGCAGTGGCGGCCGGGACCTGGGGCCCCTGGCCGCCGCCTCCCTTTGGCTCGATAAAGCAGTGCGCGAAATGGATGGAACCGCGCGCGCTTTGGCGAAGCAGCTCATTAAAAGTCAGAAACTGTTTATCTTGGGCTACGGCCTGGGCCACGGGGTAGCCCTGGAGGGGGCTTTGAAGGTAAAAGAGGTTACCGGGATTCCTTGCGAAGGCATGTTTTCCTCCGAGTTCAAGCACGGCCCCCTGGCCATGGTGGAGCAGGGCACGCCTGTGCTGTTTACCACCTCTCCCGCCGGCTGCCAAATGCTCACCAACCACGTGACCGAGGTTACCTGTCGTGGGGGGTACGCCATCGTTATCGCTCCGGAACACGAAAATCTCCGTGCTGAGGCTAGCCTCTTCATTCCCTTGCCCGTGAGTTCGGAGGTGGAGTACGCGGTGGTAGGGGCAGTGCCATTCCAGCTGTTTGCGTATCACCTGGCGGTGAGCTTGGGCTTCGACCCCGACTACCCACGCAACCTTTCCAAGACCCTGACGGTGGATTGATCCAAGAACTCGCCGGTCAGTGGCCGGACTTGTGAGGTTGCCAGCTTAGTAGGCAGCCAGGCCCCAAGCCGCACGGTAGATGTCCTCCACCTGCGGGAGTACCACGTCCTCCAGCTCGGGAGCGTAAGGCACAAAGCTGTCCCTGGCCGCCACACGGCGCACCGGTGCGTCCAGATACGCAAAAAGCTCATCGGCGATGCGGGCGGCAATTTCTGCCCCGTAACCGAAGGAGAGGCAGTCCTCGTGAACCACCAGCGCACGGTTGGTGCGCTTCACCGAAGCGGCAATGGCGTCCCAATCGTAAGGCGCTAGGGAGCGTAAATCGAGGATTTCCGCCTCGATCCCTTCCTCCGCCAAAAGCTTTGCCGCCGACAGACTGCGCACCACCGTGGCGCCGTAGGTCACGATGGTGAGGTCTTCACCTTCCCGCACCAAAGCGGCTTTGCCAAAAGGGATCATGAAATCGGGGCCGGGGTACGGCGCCTTGTTGTGGGTTTGGCGGTAAAGGTGTTTGTGTTCTAAGAAAATGACCGGGTCGTCGCAGCGCAAGGCGGTACGCAAAAGACCGTTGGCATCTAAGGCGTTGGAAGGCATAACCACTCGCAAACCGGGGATGTGGGTAAACAACACCTCCCCCGATTGGGAGTGGTACGGGCCCCCACCTTTCAGGTACCCACCGATTGGCACCCGAATCACCACCGGTGCCCACCACTGGCCCCCCGAGCGCCAGCGCATGGTGGCCAACTCGTTGCGCAGCTGCATGTACGCTGGCCAAATGTAGTCAAAAAACTGGATTTCCGCCACTGGCTTCAAGCCGCGCAGCGCCATGCCTATGGCCCTGCCCACGATATTGGCTTCCGCCAACGGGGTGTTAAACACCCGCCGGGAGCCGTAAAGCCGCTGCAGGCCGTAGGTCACCTTAAAGACGCCGCCCTTGCCCTTAACCTCCGCCAAAACCTCTTCATGAGACGCGTCGGCTACGTCCTCGCCAAAAACCACGATGCGTTCGTTGCGTGCCATTTCGTCTCGCAGGCAGGCGTTGAGGAGGTCCACCATGGTCTTAGGGGCGTCATCTACAAACGTGGGTTCGGTGGCGAACGCTTCGCGTGTCGGGTCAACCTCGGGCGAGTAAATCCAAAGCGGCCAAGAGTCTTTGGCAGGCTGTTTTTCCGCCAAAGCTTTCTCCGCCGCTGCATTCACCTCGCAGTTTACCTCCTCCTCAAGCCGGGCCAGCTCCTCACGACTCACACCGTAGGTTTCTTGCAAAAGCTGAGCTGTACGGCGGAGGGGATCCCTCTGCGCTTCCTGCTCCCGTTCCCGCTCCGGCCGGTAGAGGCGCTCATCGTCGGAAAGGGAATGGGAGTAGGGCCGCACCACGTGGGCGTGCACCAGTACCGGTCCTTCGCCGGAACGAACCCGGGCTACAGCCTCAGCCATGGTGGCGTAGGAGGCGAGAAAATCGCAGCCATCCACCTCGTACACCCCTAAATTCGGGAAGCTCTGCACCAATTTGGAAATGGAACCACCGGCGGTTTGTACATCCACGGTCACGGAAATGGCGTAGCCGTTGTCCTGAATGAGGTAGAGAAGGGGCAGCTTCTTGTTACAGGCGGTGTTCAACGATTCCCAAAACTCCCCTTCCGAGGTAGTGCCGTCACCCAGGGAAACGTACACCACTTCGTCTTCCGCCACTTCCGCACAGCGGATGCCTTGCTCCATGGCCAAAAAGTGGCGGCCGGCTTCCGCAAAGCCCACAGCTTGCAGGCACTGGGTGCCGGTGGGAGAAGAAGAAGAGGCCACGTGCAGGGCCCGCATCCCCCAATGGGAAGGCATCTGCCGGCCCTTAGAATCGGGGCCTGCGGCGGCCCCCACGGACCCGAGGAACATTTCGTAGGGGGTCATGCCCAGCGCCAACATCAAAGCCCGGTCACGGTAGTAAGGGAAAAACCAGTCCTTTTTGGGCGAAAGGTGCATGCCTGCTGCCACCTGCACCGCCTCATGGCCCGCTCCGGAAATCTGGAAGAACACGAGGTTTTGCTGCTTCAGCTGAATTTCCTTGTCATCCACCCGCCGCGACGTGAGCATCACGCGGTAGGCGTAAAGCACCTCCTCTTTGGTGAGCAAACTGGCCAAGGTGGAAACCTGCTCTGCCATCCCCCCTCCCCGCGAAACTGCATCCGAGACGCATTCTACCGCAGCTTGCCACGGCGCCGGTGGGGGTGCACATTAGAGGTGAGCGGCACAGCCCTTTGACACGGCAACCACTGAGGGCTTAAGCCCGGGAGGTGCCTATGATGAAACACGTGGTTATTGGCCTGGACGGCTCCACCTGCGGAGCCGCGGCAGAGGGTCTGGCTATCCAGTTAGCAGCTAAGCTGGGGGCAAGCGTCCGGGGTGTGCACGTGCTTGACGCCGCCTTTCTCCAAGGTGCCTTCGTTAGCGACATTTCCGGCGCCATGGGCTTTGAACCTTTTCTCCGCTTGCAAGCGCAGGTGGAGCAATCCTTGCAGGAGCTTGCTGGCTTGCTCAAGGATCGTTTCACCAGCCTCGCCGAGCAGGCGGGGATCAAACACCGCTTTGTGTTGCTCCACGGCGGCGTGGTGGAAAAGCTGTGTGAGGAAGCGGCAACCGCGGATATGCTGGTACTTGGGCAAAAGGGCGTGGGCGCACCACAGCACCCGCAGTTTCTCGGGCCCAACACCGCCCGGCTCCTGCGGCGGTGCCCCGTCCCTGTGCTCATCGTGCCAGAACACGCCGGGCTCCCCCAAAAGCCCCTGGTAGCTTTTGACGGGAGCGCCAAAGCCTTTCGCGCCCTCCACGTGGCGGGGGAAATCTGCCAAACGCTTGCTGTCCCGCTGAAGGTGGTCACGTTGGGCAACGACGAAGCGGCAGCTTCCGCGCTTTTGGAGCGAGCCTCTATTTTCCTTGAGCCCTTTGCGGTACAGGCCACCTTTTCTTGGGAGCAAGGCGAAGCCATCGAGCAAGTGTTGCTTTCCCTGTTGGACCCAGCGGAGCATGACTTCCTGTTCATGGGGGCCCATGGCCACAGCCGCGTCATTGAAACCGTGTTAGGATCCACCACCGAGTACGTCACGCGAAGGTCGCCGGTGCCAGTGCTCTGTGCCACTCGTGCCTAAAGGTCGGACTTTGCTGCCAAGCGCTCCAGGTCGATAAGAACCTCGTGCGCGTGCGTGGCAGGATTTACGTTTCCATAGGCCTTGAGAACCCGTCCGTCGGGGCCCACCAAGTACGAGATTCGCCGGGCAAAAAATGCCCGGGGAGAGTCGGCGGCGCCCACAGCCACCGCCAGCCGACGCTGTTCATCCGAAAGCAAACGGAAAGGGAAACGCTCCTTTGCAGCAAAACGCGCGTTGCTTTCTGGGCTATCAAAAGAAACACCAAGCACTTCTACCCCTAGCTTGCGAAACTCCGCAAACCGGTCTCGCAATTCGCAACCTTCCCGGGTACAACCCGGTGTGGAGGCCTTCGGGTAAAACCACAGCAAATACGTTTTTCCTGCCAAATCGGTAGAGCTCACCTTTTGCCCTTGGTGGTCCACCAATTCCCACGCGGGAAACTGGCTACCCTCCGGCAACATCCCCTGGGCTTTAAGTGAAGAAGCAAAAAGCAGCGAAAACACAAGAGCACAGAATTCCCATTTCACAGCCACATACCTCCCCAAGGGGCAACCAGGCCAAGCTCCCCTCTATTCCCGCCCGTGCCTTAAGAAAGAAACTCCCTTCTGAATGCTTGCGCCGCAAGCAACATTCTCGCTTCCGAAAAGAAAAAGGGGTAGCTGAAAGCTACCCCCAAAGGAACGTCACGTTTTAGCTTACTTAACCAGGTTACCGTCGGGGTCGAGGAACGTGACCGGGCCCAAGTTCAGTTCGCGAACACCGGCTTCGACTTTGCTGCGATCCCCCACCACCACGTACACGATGCGCGCGGGCTGAATCACCTCCGTCGCCACCCGCTGAGCCATGGGAAGCTCCACTGCCCGGATGCGCTGGGCATAGGTCTGGTAATAATCCAGGGGCAAACCGAACTGCACCACCTCAAAAAGCGAGCGCAACACCGCCTCGTTGGTCTCCCACCTTCCAGGCAAAGTCAACGTGAGGTTGCCCTTGGCCTTGGTCAGCTCATCCGCAGTCACAGGCTTACTCCCCACGATTTGCTCAAACTCTTTGGCGGTTTCTGCCAGCGCTTCCTTGGTTTTGTCCCCTTGCACCGGTGCCACAGCAAAGAAAGGCCGCTGACCACGCGCATCCGGGAACACCACCCGCGCCCCGTACGACCAATGCTTGTCCTCGCGAAGGTTCATGTTGAGCCGCGAGGTAAAAGACCCACCCAAAACCTCATGCACAACCTTGAGCGCTTCTTCCCGGGGATCGTTCTTGGGGGGAGCCAAAAGACCAGCCAGAATCACCGATTGTTGGGACCCCGGGCGATCCATAATGTAAACCTCACGGGTTCGCGGACCGTCGCTGGCGCGGAGCGTCTTCTCGGGGACGTGACCTGACTTCCAGCTACCGAAAAGCTTTTCCAAGTGAGCTTTGAGCTGCTCAAGGCTTACGTCACCCACCACCAGCAAGGTGGCGTTGTTGGGCTTGAAATAGGCGTCGTGGAAGCGCACCAGGTCTTCACGCGTGAGCTTCGCCACCGTGGCCTCCGTGCCGGTGCCTGTAAACGGCACCGCGTAGGGGTGGCCCTCACCGTACAAGAGGGCCGGCAGTACGCGCAAACCCATGGCCATGGGTGTCACTTTTTCCCTTGCAATGGCCGCCAACTGCTGCTTCTTGAGCCGTTGGAAATCCTGCTCGGGAAACGTGGGGTTGAGGATGACGTCCGCAAACAAAGCCAAAGATTCGGGAAGCTTCTCCACCAGCGCCGACATGCTCACAAACGAGCTATCCAGCGTGGAGCCGGTGGCCAGCTCCGCCCCTAACTTCTGCAATTCATCGGAAATTTGCAAGGCCGTTCGCGTCTTGGTGCCCTCATCCAACATGGCCATGGCCAGGCTTGCCCGCCCCAAGGTTTCTGGGGTGTCGGAAGCAAACCCCGCGTTCAAAACCAGCTCCATTTCCACAAGAGGCACCGCGTGCCGTTGCGCCAAAACCACCTTCAAGCCGTTGGCCAACGTGGCGGTTTGCAAGGCAGGGAAGGAAGGCTCGGGGAGCTCCCCCACCGCCGGCAAAGCGGAACGATCCACACCCGGACCTTTGGCCTCCAGTTTGGGGAAGGGGTGAACCTCAAGAACAAAGAGACCATCGGCAAGCCACTTTTGCGCAACCTTCTTTAGCGAAGCAGGCGTCGCCTGCTCCACCGTGGCCCACTGCTTTTTGTACGCAGCAGGGTCGGAGTAGAAAACCTCACCGGTGGCCAAAACGTCTGATTTGCCACCAAAACCACCGATGCGCTCAATGCCGCGCAAAAAGTCCGCCCGCCAGGTGAGCTTGGCCCGCTCCACCTCATCGGGGGTAGGACCCTTTTCCAGGACCTTGGCAAGCTCCTCACGGATGTGACGTTCCACCGTGGCCAAGTCGCCCCCGGGCTTGGCGGTGGCGACAATCATGAACTGGCTACCCAACTCTTTGCCCCAAACGTAGGCGTTGACATCGGTGGCGATTTGCTCGTCGTAAACGAGTCGCTTGTAAAGGCGCGAGGTCTTGCCGTTGGAAAGCACCGAAGCTACCAGGTCTAAGAGGTCCGCCTCAGGATCGGTGAGGGGTGGCACATTCCAAACCATGTACAGCCGCGCTTGCGGCACCCGGTCCTGAGCCCAGGCCCGGCGCTCACCGCTCATCTTGGCAATCCACGCGGTTTGCTTGGCAAGGGGTGGGCCAGGGGGAATGTGGCCAAAGTACTTTTCCACCTTGGCCTTGACTTCCCCAGGGTTCACATCCCCGGCTATTACCAGCACCGCGTTGTTGGGACCGTAGTAGGTCTTAAACCAGTTGTGGACGTCCTCCAAGGAAGCGGCGTTGAGGTCTTCCATGGAACCAATGGTGGTCCAGGAGTAAGGGTGACCGGCCGGGTAGGTGTACTCAGCCAGGAGCTGACGTACCAAGCCGTAGGGTTGGTTTTCCCCTTGCCTCTTTTCGTTTTGCACCACCCCCCGCTGCTCGTCCAGCTTGGCCTGGTCGATGGCCCCCAAGAGGTGCCCCATGCGATCCGACTCCAGGAACAGCACGTAGTCCAAAGCCGAAGACGGCACATTCTGAAAGTAGTTGGTACGGTCCACGTTGGTGGTGCCGTTGAGGTCGGTGGCACCAACTTTTTCCAAGGCCTTGAAGTAGTCGTCGTTGAAGTGCTCGGAACCGTTGAACATCAGGTGCTCGAAAAGGTGCGCAAAACCGGTCTTTCCCGGTTTTTCGTTCTTGGAACCCACGTGGTACCACACGTTCACGGCCACGATGGGCGCTTTGTGGTCTTCGTGGATGATCACGGTAAGCCCATTGGCAAGCACGTGTTTCTCGAAAGGTATTTCGGGCACCCCTTGCGCAAACACTGCCGTGCTCATCATCAAAAGCCCTCCAGGCAAGAAACGCCAACCCATTGCTGACTCCTTTCCGGGCCGACCGTAACGGACTTTTCTCTCCAGGTCCGCCCTGCTGCCTTTGTTTGTACGTGAAGAAAGTCCTCAAAGTTCCCCATGGCCGCCATAGGGTACCATCCGCAGGACACATCGCTGTCGTGCCTGGCACGCACTGTAAAGGATTTCAAAAGCAAGCCTCGGTCACGGCGTCCTCCGGCCCCTCCCGCAGCTCCCGCTCACCGCGAAACCGCGTCCGCCGGCAACAAGCCGCGAGCCTGCAACCAATCTTGGGGCCTTTCTGGCTTTCCCATTTCACGCTCCAAACTTGGCGAGCTTGCCGGCACAGGCCAGGGCCTCCGCCAAGAGGAAACGTAAGGGTAAGCGCCCCAAGGCCCCACCCATACAAGCCTTTTCCGTGAACTCCTGAACATCGTCCACAAAAGCCCGACCAGGAGCCCAAAGCAAGGCCGGAACCGGGTGCCAGGAATGGCTGGCCAAGGCTACCGGCGTGGCGTGGTCAGCAGTCACCACCACCACCTCGAAGCCGCAAGCCAAAAGCTCGGGCAGCAGGCGATCCACCTCTTCCACCACCTGGCGTTTGCGTTGGAAGTCCCCATCTTCGCCCGCCTTATCCGTGTACTTCACGTGCACGAAAACGAAGTCGTGACCCGCCAAGTGCTTGGCCAGCACTCGTGGGATGTCCGCCAGATCGGCCGGTGGTTCCACCACGTGCATCCCCACCAGACGAGCTAGGCCACGGTACATGGGGTACGTGGCTACACACAGGGGGCGGAGTCGAAAGCGCTGCGACAACGGCGGAATTTGCGGCAACGAGTCAAAGCCGCGCAGGAGCAAGCCCGAGGCTTGCGGTTCCCCGGTTAAAAGCTGCAGCGCCTGCACCACAAACTGGGCCACCAAAGCAGCGGTGGCCTCGGCCTCGGGCACCAGTGCTCGCACTGGGAGGGGCGGCACGCCGGTTTTTTGCGGATCGGTGTCGGCGAGCATGGGGGAAAGGCCCTCGCCACGGAGGACCAGCACCCCTCGGTGCTCGGATTCGGTTTCTACGAAGAGCTGAACCCCCTCTACCTTGATTTGCCTAAGTTTGGCCACGAGGCGGCGGTTTTCTTCCGTGGGGATACGTCCGGCGCGGCGGTCCACGATGTTTCCCTGGGCATCCAAGGTACAAAAGTTAAAGCGGGCAGCCACGTCCCCAGGTTGCAGGGGAAAGTCAATACCCACCGCTGATAACACCCCGCGTCCGATCTCGTACTCCGTTGGGTCGTAACCAAAAAGCGCCAAATGCCCGGGCCCGGAACCCGGTGTAATTCCCGGCCCTACCGGATCAAAGCGGCCACAACTCCCCTCCCGCGCTAACCGGTCCAAGTTGGGCTTGGCCGCCGCAGAAAGAGGCGTTTGCCCCTGGGCGTTGGGGGTATCGCCCAAGCCGTCCATCACCAAAAGCAAGATTTTCGAGTCCGTTTGCTGCGCTTGCCGTTCCACCACCAGCATGGGGTCCATGCCAACCCTCCGTTACCTTCCGCGGCCCGATTCTATCCCAGGTCCCCACGCCTTGGTGGCCGTGCATGCCACGGGCGTCCAGGCTGTGATACAGTAAAGTGGATGGAAGCCGCTGCCTTGTCTCTCGATGACCTGTTGCGTTTCATGACCAAAAAGGGCGCCTCTGACTTGCACCTTAAGCCCATGCGCCCGCCCATGGTTCGCATTGACGGTAAGCTCATGCCCATCAAGTCACCCCCGCTCAAGCCGGCAGAAGTGGAAAGCATGGTGCTGCCGCTTTTGACCCCAGTGCAAAAGCAAAAGTTCGACGAACGGCAATCCGTGGACATTGGCTACGGGGTGCCAGGGGTCGCACGCTTCCGCTGCAACATTTTCCAGCAGCGCGGCTCCATTGCTGCGGTTTTTCGCCGCATCCCTTTTGAAATCAAAAACTACGATGAATTGAACTTGCCCAAAGTGGTGGCTAGCTTCGCCCAGTACCCCGCCGGCCTGGTGCTCATTACCGGCCCCACAGGTTCCGGCAAGTCCACCACCCTTGCCGCCATTATTCAGGACATCATCAAGACCCGCCCCTGTCACGTGGTTACCATTGAGGACCCCATTGAGTTCTTGTTTTCGGACCACCTGGCCACCGTGTCTCAAAGGGAGGTGGGCACCGACACCCCATCGTTTCGCGAGGCCCTGCGCAACGCCATGCGCCAGGACCCCGACGTGATCATGGTGGGGGAAATGCGGGATTTGGAAACCATTGCCACGGTCATAACCGCCGCCGAAACCGGACATTTGGTGTTTTCCACTTTGCACACCAACTCCGCCAGCCAAACCGTGGACCGCATCATTGACGCCTTCCCCCCAGAGCAGCAGGAGCAAATACGTTCGCAACTGGCGCAGGTGTTACGAGCCGTCATGTCCATGCAGTTGGTGCCGCGGAAGGACGGGCAAGGCTTGGTGCCAGCGGTGGAAGTGCTCATCAACTCCCCCAAGGTGGCCAAGCACATCGAAGCGGGGGAAATTAAGGAAATCCACGAAGAAATTGAAACCTCGGTGGCTTACTACCGCATGCAGTCCATGAACCAAAGCCTTTTGGCACTTTTGGTTAACAACGTTATTGATTACCGCGTGGCCATGGAGAAGTCTCTGGATCCCGAAGACCTCTCCCTCAAGCTGCGCAAGATGTTTCCCAATATTGAAGAGAAGTACCGGGAGGAAGGTATGGCGCCGTCGCCCGCAGATTTTGCCGAAATCATGGAGCTCATGGAAATCAAGAGGCTCTACGAGGAGCAGGAGGAGAGGTGGCGGCAGCGAATGCAGGAAAAGGACGAGCTCATCGCCGACCTGCAGGCCCAGGTGGCGAGCCTTCGCCAAGAGATGAGCTCCAACAGCACATTAGCCGCCGAGCTCCGCAACCAACTGGAAGCCATGCGTGCGGAAAAAGCTCGCATCGAAGCTGAAAACAAGGAAACCATCAACCGACTGCAGGAACGCATTAAGGAGCTTAACCAACAAATTGCAGCGCTGGGAGGCCGAACCACCCCGGAAAAACCCACTACTGGCTTTTTCAAGCGCTAAAGCGCCGACGTCGTTTCCCCCTCCCAACAGGCTTCCAAGGCTCGCCCCTCTCCCTCCCAGCGCAAGCGCAGCTGGAGCACCCTCGGGGCCAACCCCGAGGGGGGTAAGTCCTCAGGCCACTCCACGGCAGTCACGGCCACGGGGTCATCCAGAAGCTCATCCAAGCCCAGCTCTTGCCAAGGGCTTTGTTTTCTGCCGCGAAGCCGGTAAAGGTCCAGATGGTGCAGCCGGCGAATGCCCTGGGGCCCCTCCACCTCGTAGGTTTCCCTCAGGATAAACGTGGGAGAACAAACCTCCCCGGGGTCCCCACCCAAACCACGAACCAACCCCCGAACGAGAGTTGTCTTCCCGGCACCCAAGGGTCCTTCCAGGAACAGGAGGTCGCCGGGACGAAGCTTTTGGGCAAGACGTTCCCCCGCCTGCTCGGTGGCCTCGGCATTCGCCAGGAAAAACCCACCGCTTGCCATCACCAAGCACGCTCCCTTAGCTCGGCCTCAGCTTTGGGCAAAAGACCGGCCACCGTCCAGGCCGGCACCGCCCCGGGGAAACGTTTGCCTGCCAACTGGGCAGCTCGCCCATGGAGGTACACGCCCGTCGCCGCAGCCTGCCTGGCGGGGAGGCCTTGCGCCAGGAACGCCGCAATGCACCCGGTAAGCACGTCCCCAGCACCACCGCTGGCCAGTCCCGGAGAGCCAGTGGGGTTAATCCAAAGGGGACCCTCGGCCTCGGCTACCAAGGTGTGAAAGCCCTTCAGCACCACCGTGCACCCGGAAAGCTCGGCAGCCCGCCGTGCCCAAGCGGGGCGGTCCTCCTGAACTTTTGCGGAGCTGATCCCCAAAAGCCGTGCCAGCTCCCCGGGGTGGGGGGTCAGTACCGTGGGAGCCGATCTCCCCTTAAGGCGTTCCAGCTGGCCGGCCAACAGCGTCAAAGCATCCGCATCCAAAACCAGCGGCCCCGACCATACCTCCAGGATCCGATAAAGCAAGCGGCGAGGCCCCTCACCCAACCCCAGCCCCGGCCCCACCGCCACCGCTGTGACTTTGGCAAGGCTCTCTTCAATGCCGTCGCCCCGGGCGCTGCCGTCATCCCCTGTGGGTAAGGGGTCCACCATGGCTTCGGGCACCCGGGCTTGAATGGGACTCACCGCGTCCAGGGCCGTGGCCACGGTCACCAAGCCCGCCCCTGCCCGCACCCCGGCTCTGGCCGCTAAAGCCGCGGCCCCCGCCCTCCCCCGTCGTCCGGCCACCACCAGCAAATGCCCAAAATGGCCCTTATGGGCATCTGGCGGACGGTGGGGAAGCCAGTGCGCCACGTCTTGGGCTTCCAAGACAAAACCGCTGGCCACCTTTTCCACGGCGGTTTGCGGAATGCCAATGTCGGCTACCACCACCTCGCCGCAACACAGGGAAGCGGGGGCAAGTACGTGGACCCACTTGAGGGCGCCAAAGGTCACCGTAACGTCGGCCTCTACGGCCGGCCCCAGGAGTACTCCGCTGTTACCCGAAAGACCCGAGGGGATATCCACCGCCACCACATCGCCGCCCACGGTATTAACCAATTCCACCACCTGGGCAGGAAGGCCTGCAAGCGCCCGGTCCAAGCCCGTACCGTAGAGCGCATCCACCACCACCGCCGCCTTTTGCAAAAGCTCCTCCAACGCCGGCAAGCTTTCCTCGGTAAGCACGCGACGGGGCACGCCAAAACGACCCACCAGCTCCCACTGCACGGCAGCGTCCTCCGAAAGTTCGCCGGGATCCGCCACCAGCACCACTTCCACCAAACCCCCGCTGGCGTGTCGCTGCCGGGCCATGGCGAGACCATCCCCGCCGTTGTTTCCGCGCCCGCAGAGAACCGCCACCAACTCCTCCTTTTCTACGCGCTCCTCCACGGTGGCAGTCACGGCAGCGGCAGCTCGCTCCATAAGCATTAAGCCAGGCAGACCTAGTTCTTGCATGGTATGGCGGTCCGCGGCTCGCATCCCCAGGGTATCCACTACCGGGATCATGTTCCCCTCCCCTTTTATCCTGCGCCAAAGGGAAGCGGGAAGCAACCGCGCGCCCGTGGGATGCCAAAACAGCTGAGAATCTCCCATTTTAGGTACTGACACTTTGTGGGTACGCTCGAACGTTTTTAAACGTGGAGGCAGCAATGAAGGGAACTGCACCAAAAAGGTCCACCACCCACAGGGCATCCCCGGTTGTCGTCGATAGCCGGCGCCGCGTGTGCCTCGCAAAGCTCGCCGACGAAGTTGCAAAAGCCTTAGGGGAAGACATCCGCAACCTTTCGTTTGAGGTCACGCTGAGCGCGGATTTACAAATCCTCCTTACCCCTTTGGTGGCGGTGCCGGCTCGGGAAGCGTGGCTCTGGCGCAACCCTGAAGCTCGGGCTAGCGTGTGGCGGGGCATGGAGCAAGCAAAGCGCAAAGAGCTTGCGGCCTTGAGGTCTTTTGCTTCCCACGCGCAAAAACTTTGAGAAAAAAACTAAAGGTCCCCTCGGTGGCGCCCCCCTACCGCCTACTTTTTACGCCGGAAGCACAAGACAACCTCCACGACCTTCGCAAGCACGGCCCGCAGAGAACATTTAAAGCAATGCTTGAAACTTTCGGCCTTTCGGATGCCAACCCCAGGTATCCGCGTTTTGAGACCCAGAAACACCGCGAGCTTTCGCGCTTGCGGGGAAACGAGGTCTTTGAAGCGTACGCCCAGCACAAAACGCCCGCGGCTTACCGCGTGTTTTTCGAGTACGGGCCCGGTGCGGATGTCATCACCATCATTGCCATAACACCTCACCCCTAGTGGTGTGGGGGTGGCTCCCGCCAAACCGGACGGCGTAGATGATAAGCTAAAAAGCTCCGCCTCGGGGCGGGGGAGGGAGCCATGGGCCGAGTTGCCACTTTTGTTGTTGGCGTGGGTCTTTTCTTCTTGTTACCGGATGTGACGTGGGCAGGCGAAGGTGCTGCCGATTTGGGTACCGCCCTGCCGGCGTGGAGCGGCTTACCCTTTGCGGGGATTCTCCTCTCCATTGCCCTTTTTCCGCTTTTGGCACCGCACTTTTGGCACCGCCACTACCCGAAGGTGGCAGCTTTTTGGGCTCTTATCCTCCTGGTGCCGTTCGTGAGCACCTACGGTTCCCCGGCCGTTCACGAAGTCCTGCACATGGCCATCGTGGACTACATCCCCTTCATCATCCTCATCGGCACGCTCTTTACCATTGGCGGGGGCATTTACGTGCGAGGCTCCTTGCGGGGTTCCCCCGCCGTCAACGCCGCCATCATGCTCGTTGGCACGGTGCTCGCCTCGTGGATCGGCACCACTGGGGCGGCCATGCTGCTTATCCGCCCGCTTTTGCGCGCCAACAAGCACCGCCGCTACCGCGCGCATACGGTGGTTTTTTTCATCTTTCTTGTGGCCAACATTGGTGGTTGCCTCACGCCTCTTGGTGACCCGCCCTTGTTCTTAGGCTTCCTCCACGGTGTACCGTTCTTTTGGACGCTCACGCTTTGGAAGGAGATGCTCCTGATGGCCGCTATCGTCCTGGGCACGTACATTGCCCTTGATCGCTTCCTTTGGTCGCGGGAAACACCGCAGGTGCGGGAAAAGCATATGGGGGAAGAAAAGCTGCGCATCGAAGGATGGCACAACTTCTTCTTCCTGGCTGGAGTTTTGGCGGCGGTCATTGCTTCCGGTGTCCTCCACCTCGGCGAGGTCAACATCCTCGGCGTACACCAGCACCTGCAGAACTTGCTGCGCGACGCCTTTCTGCTCGTGATGTTTGCCGGTTCCTGGTTGACCACCCCGCAACGTGTGCGTCAGGAAAATGAGTTTTCTTGGGAACCCATCCGCGAGGTGGCAATTCTCTTTGCCGGCATCTTTGCCACGATCATTCCACCTTTGGCCATGCTCCGCGCTGGGGAACAGGGAGCGCTGGCTTTTATCATTAAGGCCGTGCAGACCCCCGCCCACTTTTTCTGGGCGACGGGGCTGCTTTCTTCCTTCTTGGATAACGCTCCCACCTATTTGACCTTTCTTTCCACGGCTTTGGGTCGGCTTTACCCGGGTGTTCCGGAACGCCAAGCTATCCTCCAGCTCATCTCCGAAAACCACGCCTACCTCCAGGCCATCGCCACCGGCGCGGTGTTCATGGGGGCCAACACGTACATTGGCAACGCTCCCAACTTCATGGTGAAGTCCATTGCCGAAGAGCAGGGGGTGCCCATGCCCTCGTTTTTTGGCTACATTTTCAAGTACACGTTGCCGATTTTGATCCCCACCTTTGTGGTGGCAACCTTTGTGTTTTTTGCGTGAGGTGCTTATGAGCTGGGAACTTTTTGTGGTGAAAGGTACCAAAGAAATAGTGCGGGGTTTCGTCCACGGCTTTGTTTGGGGTGCGGGCGTTCCGCAAGGGGTCTTTTGCGAAGCCGAGCTGGATTTGGAGCGCGAATCGCTGGCAAGCTTTCTGAAGCTTGGACCGCACCAGAGGCTTCTCGTCCAGGCGCCTCTGGCCGACCGACTGGCAGAAGCCATCGCCCAAGCCCACCGTGAGCTGCGGCTTGAGTTAAAGGAGCGGCGCGCCGTTGTCGAGCTACGCTTCGAGGCACGCGCCCGGGTTTTTTCGCAGGAAATGGCAGAAGAAATGAAGCGGCGTTTTTTTGTGCAGCTTCCCCCAGGTATCAAAGTGCTCCAGAAGGAAGAGCAGCAAGCCCAGGACAATTCCGCTAGGGGGACCGAACTTTATGCGCCCGTACACCACTTTGAGTACCGTGCTGTTTGCACCTTTGCCGGCCCCGTGGACGCTATTTTGCCTTTCCGCCGTGAGCTTGCCACCCTCGATTTCGTGGAGGTGGAGCCCATCCGCATTGCGTGAAGCCGTCAGCTAGCGCTGTTCCCGGCGTGTACCTGCCCGTCTGAGAATGGGGTCTTTTTCCTCCATTTCCCGCACTAACTTGACGGTTTCTCGGATCCGACGTTGATGCTCGCGCTGCAGGGATTCCTGGCGCTTCCTGCGCGCTGCCACCAAAAGCCCGGCCAAGAACAAAAAAAACCGCCAGTAAAAGGCCGAGGCTGGCAACTTTGTGCCCCGCACTCGGCACCCCCAAAGGTTGGCGCCGGTCATAACCGCCTTGGAGAAATCCGCGTGGCGGAGGTCAGCCCACTGCATGTGGGTATGGCGGCAGTCGGCACCCACCAAGCGCGAAAACCGCAAATCCGCCCGCAAAAGATCGGCACCCGCGAGATCAGCCAAAACCAAGTCGCAACCGGAAAGGTCGGCATCGTCCGCTCGTACTCGGGAAAGCCGCGCCTGCCGCAGCTTGGCTCCCCGCAGGGTAGCACCGGAAAGAACCGCCTCGTCCAGCACCGCCGCTTCCAGGTCCGTTTCCCGAAGGTCGGCACCTTCCAGCCGCGCTTGCTCCAGGCGCACCTTGGGAAGGGAAAGACCGCGCAGAACCGCACCGGTAAGTACGGCCCGCACCAAAACCACGCCTTCGAGCTTGGGGAAGCGCAGATCCTGCCCCGCCAAGTTAGATGCGGCCAACTGCACCGCCGTAAACACGGTGTCTTTGAGGTTAGCCCGCCGCAAGTCGCAGGCCTGCATATCGCAGGCCATGATCGTGGCAGCTGCCAAGTCGGCCCCAACCCACGAGCTCTTGTTGGCGTCGCACCTGTCCAGAGTGGCCCCGGTGAGTCTTGCACCCAAAAAACTAGCCTCCCGCAGCGTGGCTTCCCGAAACACTGCGCCTTCCAAGTTGGCACGGTTGAAGTTGGTGCGCACCCCGTAAAAAGACGCAAAACGGGCACCGGCAAAGGAGAGACCGGAAAAATCGACGCCCTCAGCCCAAGCCTTGTCCAGACACGCGCCACTGAGATCTGCGCCTGCAAAAGTAGCCCCGCGCAAGCTGGCGCTGGTGAGGTCAGCCTTTACCAGCTTGGCTCCACGCAGCAACGCCCCTTCCAAGTTGGCCTGGGAAAGATCAGCTTGCGAAAGGTCCGCATCAGAAAAGTCAGTGCCGCGAAAGCTCGCTTGCTGGAAGGCGGCACGGCGCAAGCTACATTGGCGCAAGGCTACCAGGTCCAAGCGCACACCGGTAAAGTCCACCTCTTCCAAATTGGCACCTTCCAGCATGGCGCCGTCCACCACCGCGAGACTGAGATTAGCCCCACGGAGGTTGGCACCCCGGAGGTCCGCGTTGCGCAAGACAGCTCGGGAAAGATCCCGCCCGCTCAGGTCCTGCCCTCGCAGATCGGCGCCGGTAAGGTCGGGGACGAGGCGCGGGTTTTGCTTGCGAAATTCGTCCCAGGAATCGGAAAGCAAAAGCCTCACGTGTTCCGTGTTCGCCACGCGCTGATTGTAGCGAACCTTACGCCGGTGGGATGCCCTGGCCTAGGGAAGGCGGCAGCAAAAGCCCGTGTTCCAGTTCCGGCTGCCGGCCCGCCGCTATAAGCTGGCGCACGATACGTCTGGCCAGCTCCAGCTCTTCTTGGTGGGAAAACAAGCTGGCCGCTCGGAACTCGGGCCGCCCCCACTGCCGCAGCCCCGTGAATTCCCCAGGTCCGCGCAAGCGGAAATCTTCCTCGGCCACGGCAAAACCATCGGCAGTGGCGGCAAAAAACTCCAAACGCTTGCGCGCCTCAGGGCTTACGTTTTCACCCAAAAGCAAAACGCAAAAAGAGCGCCGCCTCCCCCGCCCCACCCGACCGCGCAGCTGATGGAGCTGCGCCAGGCCGAAGCGCTCGGGGTTTTCGATGACCATGAGGCTAGCTTGCGGCACATCGACGCCCACTTCAATGACGGTGGTGGCAAAAAGCACCGCCACCTGGCCGCCGGCAAAAGCCCGCATTACCCGGTCGCGCTCGTCGGCGCTCATACGGCCGTGCACGGTACCGCAGGCAACTCCCGCAAGCTGCCGCGTAAGGGCCCGTTCGTGGGCCTTTAAAGCTTTAAGAGAAAGGGTTTCGGACTCCTCGATTACAGGAAACACCCAGTACACCCGCCCTCCCTCGGCTACTTCTTTGCGGATGAACTCCAAAAGCCGCGGCAGTGCCTGTCGTTCCCGAAGGACCGTGCGTACTGGTTGGCGTCCAGGGGGGAGCTCATCCAACACCGAAACGTCCAAGTCTCCGTAAAGGCTCAAGGCCAAAGAGCGAGGAATAGGGGTGGCCGTCATCACCAAAAGGTGTGGAGACGCCCCCTTGGCCACGAGTTTCTGGCGCTGGCTTGTGCCAAAGCGGTGCTGCTCGTCTACCACTGCCAAACCCATCCGCGGAAAAGCCACCGCCTCCTCCAGCAAGGCGTGCGTACCCACCACCAGCGCCGGCTGCCCCTGGGCTAACACGTCCCGCACCTCCTGCTTTTGGGATGGTGGCAGGGAACCGGTGAGCACCAGCACAGGAAAAGGAGTGGGCGAAAAAAGCCGAGACAGCGTGGCAAAGTGTTGCTGGGCCAACACCTCCGTGGGGGCCAAAAACGCCACCTGGTAGCCCGAGGCCAACACCACCAGGCTGGCCAAGGCCGCCACCACGGTTTTCCCAGACCCCACATCCCCCTGCAGTAGCCGGGCCATGGGCGTGGGCTTTTGCAGGTCTGCCACGATTTCCGCCACCGCTCGCTTTTGCGCAGTGGTCAATGGAAACGGCAACATGGCGCGCGCCCACGCCCGCTCCCGGTCACTCACCTGGCACACCGGGGCTGGGATGCTTTCACGAGCGGCGCGGCTCTTTTCCAGCACCAAAGCCAAACCGGCGAACTCCTCCAAAGCCAAGCGACGATGAAACGGCGAGGTGCGCCGCGAAAGCTCTTGCCACAAACGGGCAGCATCTTCCGCCCCCCCCGGGAGCCCAGGGAAATGAACCTGGGCCAAGGCCTGAGCTAAGGGGGGGTAGCCGTCCGGGAGGAAGGCGTCCAAAACCACCGACCCGATTTTGACCTGCTGCAGAACCTTGGCCACCGTGCTGCGGAGGAACCTACCCCCCAACGGACCTAGCCGACGGTATACGGGCACCACCCTTCCCAGGTGGAGGGGCTCTTTGTCCTCCTCCACCTCCCATTCCGGCGACGCAAGCTGCAGACCCCAGCCGCTTTTGGCCAAGCGCACCGTTCCATAAAGCCAAACGCGCATTCCGGGTTTGAGACTTCTGGCCACGTACGGCTGGTTAAACCACACCACCAAAACGGCGCCGGTATTGTCCTGAACCAAAGCCTCCACCAAATGCAGGTTGCGGGTGCGGGCCCGCCTCTCGCGCACATCGGTGACCTCCCCCACCACCGTTACCGCCACATCAGGAACCGTGAGAGCACCTATGGGTGTGGGGTTAGAGCGGTCCTCGTAGCGGTACGGGAGATACCAAAGCACATCGGCCACGGTTACAAGCCCATATTGGCGCAGTTGCCGGGCGCGGGAGGGTCCAATCCCTGGCAGGCTTGTAAGCTCGCTGGCAAGGGTGAGACTCATGCCACCGGCGGGCGCGGGTTGGTCAAGATGCGCACCTGCAGCAGCACGTTCCCCAGCTGCACCCAATCCGCCTCCATCACCTTGTACGGTTTGTGCGTTTGAAGCCGCAGCGTATTGAGGAACGTCCCGTTGGTGTGCTCGTTAATTTCAACGAGGTAAAGCCCATCGTTTTCAGCCCTCATAACCGCGTGACGGCGGGACACCGAAACCTCGGGATCAAGGCTGGAGAGGTCCACATCCGGCGTGATTCCAGTGACGGAATCGTGCCGCCCAATGGTGGTTTCCCCCACCGGCCGTAGAGGGAAAAAGCGGCCTGAGGGCTCGTGCACGAGCACCGCCCAGGCTTCAATCCCCTGGCTGGAGGGCAAGGGCGGCAAGAACGAGCTTGCCGGCTTGCGTGTGTGCTTGGCGAGACGCTCGGTTGTCTCCCGCAAGCGGGCGGAAAGCCGCTCCAAAAGCCCTAAGGCTGCCTTGGGGTTTTTGAGAAACTCCAAAAGCTCCGCTTTCCCCAGGCGCAAAACTTCCACCTCGGTAACGGCTTCGGCGGTAGCCGAGCGCTGGGGGTAGTCCTCAAGGACGGCCATTTCGCCAAAAAAGTCACCTTTCCTCAGCATGGCAAGCTCTTCTTCCACGCCGCCCACGATGCGGGAAATGCGCACGGTACCCGAAAAGATGACGAACATCTCGTAGCCTGGGTCGCCTTCCTGAAAGATCTTTGCCCCCGCGGGAAAACGCTCCAGCTTTGCCTTCAAGGCATCGGAAAGCTGCGTAGGTTTGACCTTAAGCACAAGCCCCCTCCATAGTCAACACACCTTTTTCGGTGTCCAAAACAACGCCCACCCCCACCGGGAAGGCCAGGTTCCGCCGCACGTGGCCAAACGGTACGTCCACAACCACGGGGCAGCCCTCGGGAACCACCTCCAGCAAGCGCCGCTGCCAGACTTCACGAAAACCTGCCTCCCCCCTGCCACACCGCGCCATTTTCCCCACCACCACCGCTGCCACCTGACGCCACCTTCCGGCCAAGGCAAGGTGGGTGAGCATGCGGTCTAGCCGGTACCCCGGCTCCCCCACGTCCTCCAAGGCCACCACCGCCCCTTCCCAGGGGGGCTCGAAGGGAGTACCCACCAAGGAAGCCAAAAGCGAAAGGTTGCCTCCCATGAGAAAGCCGGTGGCCAAACCAGGGCGCAGGACCTTACGTTGGCTAAAGCGAAACAGAACAGGAGGGCGGTTTCCTTGCAGCAGGTCCAGGACCCTCGCGGTGGCCTCCGCACAGCGCCCCAACGACGTGATCATGGGGCCATGAACGGTGGCGTAGAAAAGCCTTTCCATTGCGGCAGCATGGAAAGCCGTGAGGTCAGAATACCCAATGACAAACCCCTGCCAACGGGCCAGCACCTCCCACGGTATGGAAGGTAAAAGACGCATGACCCCATAGCCACCCCGCACCGCCCACAGGGCCCGACAGCCGGCGTCGAGCAGTTGCAAAAGAGCGGAAAGCCTTGCATCGTCGGTGCCTGCCAGGTAACCGGTTTTGGTTCTCACGTTAAAGGAAAGCTTCACCGCAAAACCCGCGCGGTGCAAAACCTCGACGCCGCGCTCTACCTCCTCCCAACGGGGGGCACTGGCGGGGGCCCAAACCCCAATGCAATCGCCAGGTACAAGGGGCGGGGCCAGCGGCTTGCTCAGGTGCACGTTGGCATTGTACCGTGACCGCTAACCCAGGCGGTACAAAAAAGACGGCGCCGGGGAGGGCTATAAGCCGAATTCTGTCGTGGGCACCCATTCCTCTGGGCTGGCCGTTACCTGCCAGCTCAAGCGGCCTACCCGGGGACCCGGCGCATCTGACGCCACCGGGGGTGGGGCCCGTTGGTCCCCCTATTTGGCCTTGCTCCGCACGGGGTTTGCCGTGCCCCGGCCGTCACCGGCCGAGCGGTGGGCTCTTACCCCACCTTTTCACCCTTACCCCGCACCACCCCCCAAAACGGGCGACGACGCCAGCAAAAGCCTCCTCGGCTACCATCGGCGAGGTCACCCTCCCTTGGGGAAGCGATGCGGGGCGGTATGTTTTCTGTGGCACTTTCCCTCGCGTTACCGCGGCTGGGCGTTACCCAGCGTGCTCCCACCTGGAGTTCGGACTTTCCTCCCAGCACCAACTTGACCATGCTTGCCTCAGGACAAAACTGCTCGCGATCCCCCCCTCTGCATCGGCCGCCCGGGCGAAACATCGTCAAGTTGGTGCTGGGCGGGCGCCTACCCTCCCCAACACCGCCTCCTAACGTAACGCCTTAAAGCCCTTTTGTCCACCAGCCCAGGGCTGATTGCATAAGCACCAAGCTAGCCACGGCAGCGGTTTCCGAACGCAAGGTCCTGGGACCTAAGGAAATGCAAAAAAAACCTGCTTCCTTTATGGCGTTGCGCTCCTCTTCCGTGAACCCCCCTTCCGGACCCACCAGCACCGTAACTCCTTCCGGGTCTCTCGCGCCTAAAGGAGGTAGCGGCCCCCCCCAAAAATCCGCCACCACCTTCAATCCGCGAGCCTCCGCCAAAAGGCGATCTAGGGGTTGCGGTGCCCACACCTGAGGGGGCAATGAGCGCCCGCACTGGGCCACCGCGGCCCACGCCACCCTTTGCCAACGAGCGACCCTTTTTTCGTGGTGGCCACCTTGAACCCTGGCCGAGAGCACCGGCACTACCGCCGTGACACCCAGCTCGGTAGCCTTCTCCACGGCCCAGTCAAAAGCTTGGGTATGCAGTACCGCCAAAGCCAGGGTGAGAGGCTCCGGTGGTTCCCCACGTCCGTTTTCAAGCTGGTGCACCTCCACCCAAAAGGAGCCGTCCGGGTTCCAGCTGGCAAGGGTGGCAACGGCGATCGTACCCGCAAGATCCAAAAGCTCCACCGGCTCTCCCGGGGCCACGCGCGTGACCCGGGCGTGGTGTGCTACGTTCTTGGGAACAAGGATCTTTCCCACCCTAAGGGTGGCCCCGGGGAAAACCAGCCGTGTCACCGCGGCCAAGCCACTACCGCCGCCCACTCCCCCAGCTCTTTGTCAGCTTTCACTTCGAAACCGCTGGCTGCCAATTCCGCCGCCACCACCTCTTTTTGGCCCACCAGCAAACCTGAAAGGAAAAGCTCTCCACCCTCCCGTAAAAGCCGACGCAGACGGGGCAAAAGCGGCACGAACTGCTCCACCAGCATGTTGGCCATGATCAAGTCGAAGGCTGGTTTTGCGGCCAAAGCCCGGCTCGGTCCGGCGTAAAGCCGCACGTGCCACTGGGGATGAAGACGGATGGTTTCGCACGCCACAAAAACCGCGTCGGCGTCCACGTCAAAACCCAAAACCCAACGCGCCCCCAGGGCCTTAGCCGCCAACGCCAGCACCCCGGAGCCAGTGCCCACATCCAAAACCCGTGCCCCTACAGGAGGCCGATCTTCCAGGAGCAGCAGCATAAGCTGGGTGGACTCGTGGCTGCCGGTGCCAAAGGCCTGGCGGGGTTCAATGAGCAAATGGATGCATCCGCCGGGTGGTGAGGTGGGGGAGCTGGGGTGAGGGTCAATCCAAAAGCGGTTACCAACTCGAAAGGGCCGGGCTTGGTGCCGGTATTCCCCAATCCAGTCCACCTCCGGTTGCGAACCCTCGGTGAGGTCGCGAGCACCAAAGCTTTCCAGGGAACCCTTCATCTTGGGCAACAGGTCCCGTGCGGCACCCCGCAGGAAAACCGTGACCTCCACCTCGGAGCTGGCGTCCCTCACCTCACACCCGAGAATTGGCCAGGGGTTGAGGACCTCCGGGAGCCCCTCCTCCTTGTGCCGGGGCAGCAAGAAGGTAAGGGTGAGGAACTCCTCCTTCACCCGTTACCCTCCAAAAAATCGCGTACCTTGCGGAACACGGACGTTTCCCTCCCCTGATCTTCAAATAAAAGCTGCCGCAGTAAATCCCGCTGCTTGGCGGAAAGCTTCTTCGGCACCACCACCTTGAGGTGCACCACCAGATCACCGCGCCCTCCCCGCCCAACCCTGGGCAACCCCTGGCCCCGCAAAATCACGGTGTCACCCGGTTGTGACCCCTCAGGAAGGCGCACCGTTTGCAGCCCAGAAAGCGTTGGTACCTCAATTTCCCCGCCCAGAGCAGCCAGGAAGGCAGAGACCTCCACCTCCACGTGGATGTCCGCACCTTGCCGTACGAACACCTCGTGGGGTTCCACCTGAATCTGTACGTAAAGGTCCCCCGGAGGCCCTCCCCTTACCCCCTCCTCCCCTTGTCCCACCAACCGCAGGCGGGTGCCGCTCTCCACACCAGCAGGAATGGAAAACCGCACTTCCTGCCGCCGTTCCACACGCCCGCTGCCGCGGCACTCGGGGCAAGGAGAGGTAATCACGCGCCCGCTCCCGTCACATTGGGGACACGTCCTGACTAATGAGAAGAAGCCCTGGGTCAAGCGCACTTGCCCCCGCCCACCGCAGACGCTGCACGTGACCGGCCGGCTCCCCGGCGCCGCGCCTGACCCTCCGCAGGTGGGGCAGTTTTCCTCGCGCGGTACGTGCAGCACTTTCTCCACACCGGTAGCCATTTCCTCGAAGGAAATCCGCACCACGGTTCGCAGGTCTGCCCCCCTTTGGGGACCAGCGGGGGCACGGCGCCCAAAAATTCCTTCAAACCCAAAAAAGCTCCCCAAGATGTCGGCAAAATCCGCAAAAATATCCGGGGAAAAGCCGGTAAACGCCTGCTCCCCCAACCCAGCGTGACCGAAGCGATCGTAGTGTGCCCGCTTTTCCGGGTCGGAAAGCACCGCGTAGGCCTCTGCCGCCTCTTTAAACTTTTCCTCGGCCTCTTTGTTTCCGGGGTTCTTGTCTGTGTGATACTGCAGCGCCAGGCGACGGTACGCTTTTTTGATCTCCTCTTGCGTGGCGTTCCGGCTTACCCCCAAAACCTCGTAGTAGTCTCGCTTGGCTACCATGGATCAGCTTTCCTCCGATGGAGAACCCGCAAGTCCGGTAAGCAACCTGGTGGGATCCGCCATCATCAGGTGCGTGAACCACCGGGAAACCTCTTGCACGGCAGCGATAGCCTCATTAATGGCCGCTTTATCTTCGGAGGCTAAAACCCTTTTGGCTCGTTGCAAGACGTCATGGGCCTCCTTACGTTTTTCTGGCTCTAGGGCCTCGCCAAACTGCTTGAAAACCTTCTCGCTGTTGTACACCAAGCCTTCCAAGCGGTTGCGCAGGAGGCGCACTTCCTTGCGCTCCTGGTCCTCACGCCGGAAACGGTCGGCCTCAGCAATCATACGGTCAATTTCCTCGCGGCTTAACCCCCCGGCGGGGTTCACGCGGATGGACTGTTCTTTGCCCGAGGCCACATCCCGCGCTGTAACCTGCACGATACCGTTGGAATCTATGGCAAAGGTGACCTCGATTTGCGGCACCCCGCGCGGGGCAGGGGGGATGCCCACCAACTCGAACTTACCCAAGGAGCGGTTTTCCGCTGCCAACTCCCGCTCCCCCTGAAGCACATGAATTTCCACCGCCCTTTGGTTGTCAGTTACGGTGGTAAAGATTTGGGTGGCACGGGTAGGGATGGTGGAGTTGCGCTCGATCAGCTTGGTGAAAAGACCGCCGCGGGTTTCGATCCCCAAGGAAAGCGGCGTTACATCCAAAAGCACCAGGTCCTTGACCTCACCTTGAATAATCCCCGCCTGAATGGCCGCTCCCACCGCTACCACTTCATCGGGGTTGATGTCCCGGCAAGGTTCCCGACGGAAAAACTCCGCCACCGTTCGGGTCACCAGCGGCATGCGGGTTTGCCCACCCACCAAGATGACTTGGTTGATCTGCTCTGGACCCACCCTGGCCGCTTCCAGAGCGTTGCGGCAAGGTTCCAGGGTTTTCAGCACCAAATCGCGTACCAGGTCCTCCAACTGCTCGCGGGTTAAGGCGTAATTCAGATGCAAAGATTTAGAACCCGCTTGGGCAATAAACGGCAGGGAAATGGTGGCCACTTCTGCGGACGAGAGCTGGCACTTGGCCTGTTCCGCCGCCTCCTTGAGCCGCTGCATGGCCATGGGATCTGAGGACAGGTCCACACCGGTTTCCTTTTTGAAGTGGTCGAGGAGGAGCTCGATGATCCTGGCGTCGAAGTCCTCGCCCCCCAAAAAAGTGTCCCCGGACGTGGATTTGACCTCGTACAGGCCCTCACCGATTTCCAAAATCGAAATGTCGAACGTGCCGCCGCCCAAGTCGTAAACGGCCACCAGCTCGGTCCCTCCGCCTCGCCCAAACCCGTAAGCGAGCGCTGCCGCCGTCGGCTCGTTGATGATGCGCAGCACATTAAGACCCGCTAAGGTACCGGCATCCTTGGTAGCTTGGCGCTGGGCGTCGTCAAAATAGGCAGGAACCGTGATAATCGCTTCGGTAATTTGGGTTTCCAGTGCCTGCTCGGAAAACTCCTTGATTTCCCGCAATATGAACGAAGAAATCTCCTGGGGAGAAAAGGTTCTTCCTCCGATGCTGACGTAGGCGTCGCCGTTGGGAGCCTCCACGATGGCGTAAGGCACCAACTCCCGAGCCCGGTGCACCTCCGGCGAGTTGAACTTCCGGCCCATGAGGCGTTTTACGGCGTAGACTGTGTTTTTGGCGTTGGTTACCGCTTGTCTGCGCGCAATTTGGCCCACCAACAGCTCGCCGTCAGCCGCCAAAGCCACCACCGATGGGGTGGTACGCGCTCCTTCGCGGTTAGGAATCACCACCGGCCGGGCACCTTCCACCACCGCAGCGCAGGAGTTGGTTGTTCCCAGATCAATGCCAATCACCGCACCCATGGGTCACCTCGGCTCCCACCGCTTTCCTCCGCACTGGACGTATCGCCTTCATCAGGCCCCCCGCGCTTCTTGGGAACGCCCACCACCACCAGCGCTGGGCGCAGGAGCTTCCCCCGCAAGGTATAGCCTTTTTGCAGCACCTCCAGCACTTGGTCTGTCTGCACGTCCTCCCGCTCCTGGCGAGCAATGGCTTCGTGGTACCGTGGGTCAAAAGCCTCGGCTTGAGGGTTGAGCTCCACCAAGCCGTAGCGGCGAAGGACATCCTTGAGCTGACGCAGCACCAGTTCCACCCCGGCGCGGATGCCGGAACCATCGCCTTCGGGAACCGCCAAAGCCCTCTCCAGGTTGTCCAGTACCGGAAGCACATCGCGCATGAGGTCAGCGTGGGCAGCCAAGCGAAAGTCCTCCACTTCCTTTTCCTTTCGTTTGCGAAAGTTCTCAAAATCGGCAAGCTTGCGCAGGTAAAGCTCGCGAAAGCGGTTAAGCTCTTCCTGCAACCGCGAAAGCTCCTCCTGCAAGGCTTGGTCCACACCCTCCTCCACACCCTCGGGAGCTCCTGCTGCCGGTGACCCCTCTGCAGTTGGGGACGCATCCTCGCTTTGCTGCAACTCTTGCAGCCCCTTTTCCTCATGCTCATTCATACTGGTAAAGCCTCCTCATGCCCATGGCCGTGATGAACCGACCCACAAAGTCCACAATTGGCACGATTCGCGGATAGTCCATGCGCTTGAAACCCACCACGCCCACCAACCCCTCCTCCCCGCTTTCCAAGTGAAACGAGGTGACGATAAGCGACAGCTTGCCCTCGGCATCAAAGTGAAGCTCCGGCCCAAAGATCACCCGCGGACCTGGCGCTTCTAAGTAGGCGTCCAAAAGCTGAAGCAGCGATGTTTTATCCGCCAAGGCGCGGAAGAAGTCGCGTACCGCCACCAGCTCCTTGGGGCCAGCCTTTGCCAACAGGTGCTCGGTCCCGTGTGTAAAGAGCTCACCGCCAGTTTTTAGCTCACCCTCCAGGGCTTTTTGCGTCAACACCAAAACCCCCGCCAACAACGCATCCCCCCGCGCTTTCTCCTCTGCCACCACCCCGTGCAGCTTGCTCTGCACCTCTGAAAGCTTCAAGCCGCGAAACTCATGGGTGCAGTAGTTGGAGATACGCTCCAGGTCTTCAGACGAAAACTCCCGATCCGTGGGCAGAAGTCTGGAGTCTACCAGCCCACCCTGAGTGACCACTACGGCCATCACGCGCTCTCTGGACACCTTAACGAAATGGATGGCCTCGAGAGCAGCTTCCCGCGGTGCCGGCGCGGCAGCCAAGCCCACCTCCGCGGTGGTTTCGGCTAAAACCCCACTCACGTGCTGCAGGAGCTCGTCCAAGGAACCCTCCCGAGGAAGGCGAGCCGCCAGGACTTGCGCTTCTCCCTCCGGCAATGCCGCCTCTTGCGCTAACGTTTCCACGTAAACCTTGAGGGCCTGGTCGGTGGGTATGCGACCTGCCGAGGGGTGAGGCTGTACGAGGAGCCCTTTTTCCTCCAACACCGCCATGATGTTGCGAAGTGACGCCGACGACAGGCCGGTGCTGGAAACCTGGGCAAGGACACCCGAGGCTACAGGCTCCCCGCTTTGGAGGTAAAGCGACACTACCTCGCATACGATTACGCGCTCCCTAGCGGAAAGCTCCCCACGGTCCCCCATAGCCGCTCCTGCCGCTCCTTCAGTTTACCTTATCATGAACAAGCTATGGAACCTTGGCTCATTGTGGGAGCAGGTCGCCTGGGTTTACAGCTGGCCAGGGTGCTCTACCAGCACCACGTGTCTTTTTTTGGCGTAGTGTGCCATTCTTTGGAAAGCCGTACCAACGCTGCCCAAGTCCTCCCGCAAAGGCTGCTCCTTGAGAGCCACCGCCCGTTACCCCCGGCCACACGGGTGATTCTCGCGGTTCGCGACGCCCAAATAGCCGAAGTGGGCATGGCTTTAGCCCCCCGCTTGCCGTCGGGGGCAATCATTCTTCATTGTTCCGGAGCCTTCGGTCCCTCTGTTCTCGATTCCCTCGCCGGCGCCGGGTTTGCCACCGGTGTGTTCCACCCCCTTCTCCCTTTTCCACACCCTATAGAGCCGGTTGTGGACTTTCGCGGCGCGGTGGTTACCCTTGCCGGCCACCCCACAGCTGTGGCTGCCGGACACGAGCTCGCTGAGGCCACTGGCATGGTACCGGTTCACGCCCCGACCCTCTCTTGGCCCCTCTACCACGCAGCCGCGACCCTGGCCGCGCCTTTAGTTCACGCGCTCCTGCAAGCCGCCCAAGAAGAGCTGCGACGGGCGGGGTTTCCTGCCGAGCACATTTCCTTGGCCCTGCGAAAGCTGGCTGCCACGGTGGTAGAACAGGCCACCGGCGGGCACGGTTGGAATCTGCTCACGGGGCCGCTGGTGCGCAACGACTACGGCACCATCCACGCTCATGAGAACGTTTTGCAGCCGGAGGTAAAGGCCGTCTATCAGGCCCTTACGGCGTTTGTTTCTGCGCGTCTTCGCGGCGAGGTTTTTCCGCAGCAAAACCCGGAAACCGAGGACCTTTAAGGGCAAAAGCTTGAATCCGTGGCAGGTCGTAAACAAAAAACGTGAAAAGCCCCGTTACAGCTTGCAAGGACAAACGGTGAAACCCGCGCTGCGCGCGGGTGTGTTAGCCGCCACGGAGCAGTCAGCCGCCGCGGAGCGGTTAGCCGCCGCGAAGCGGCCCCACATTGCCCCACCGCGCCCCGCATTTACCTAGCCGACCCCACAGGCGGAGCGGCGGTCCAACCCCTTTCGGGCAGCTTTTTGATGAGACGATGCGGGGGGTTGACTTATGGGTAGAGCTTTGAGACCATTCTCACGGGTGAGTTGTACGGTGTATCGGGATTTCTCCAAAATCGAGAGCAAGACCAGCCGCGAAATGAGGCGAGTTCGCGGCTTTTTCTGTTGGCCGCTGGGACGCCCCCAGCAAGGACCAGGGTCCCCAAAAGCGGGACCGAAACGAGGAGTGCAGCATGGCAACAGGTACAGTGAAGTGGTTTAACGAAACAAAGGGCTTTGGCTTCATCACCCAGGAGAGCGGCGAGGACGTTTTTGTCCACTACTCCGCCATCGTGGGTGAGGGCTTCCGGACCCTCAAGGAAGGCGCCCGCGTGCAGTTTGACGTCGAGCGTGGTCCCAAGGGGCTCCAGGCCAAGAACGTGCGGCAAATCTAAGCGGCACAAGAAAGCCTTTTGCTGCGGCGCTTCGGCGCCGCTTTTTTTCGCGCAAGTCAAGGTTTGTCCTCCGCAAGGCTTTGGCGTCGGGTTCCTGTCCGTCGGGTAACAGAAGCTCTTCCAGCTTACGGCTCTGGCCTGGTGGGGATAGGCAGCTTGATGCGGGTCTTCGGCTCGCCGTAGTAGGGACGGTAGCCCATATCGAGCTCCGAGAGAGGCCCTCGGTAGAGGAGCTGGTCCAAACCAATCACCGCCTCTTCCCGCGTGCGGAAGGCCATTTCGTGGGTGCGGGTCATGATAATGGCCTCTTTGGGGCACGCATCTACGCAAAAGCCGCAGAAAACGCACCGCAAAAGATCAATGGTGAACACCTTGGGCTGCTTTTCCCACTCTACGGGGGCGTTGGGGTCCTCGTCGGCCTCAATATGAATGCAATCGGCGGGACACGCGGTTTCGCACATGTAGCAGGCAACGCAGCGAGGAGAGCCGTCTTCTCGGGTAAGAATCACGTGCCGTCCGCGCAGGCGCTCGGAGTACTCGCGCTTCACCTCCGGCCATTCCACGGTGACCGTGTACTTGCGGGAAAAGAGGTTTCCCAAGAAATGGCGCAGGGTGACCCCGAGCCCCTTCAGCACCTCCACGAGGTAAAAACGTTGCCAAAAGCGCAACGGACGGGGATTGCAAACGATCACGTCGTCTTTCATCGGTCCAGCTCCCCGGCAATGATGTTCAGGCTTCCCAAGATAGCCACGCTATCCGCCACCAGGTGCCCCTTCAGCATGTGGGGGTAGGCTTGGAAAATGGCAAAGCAGGGCGGGCGCACCTTTAACCGGTAAGGCTTTCCACCCCCATCGGAAATGGCGTAAAAGCCTAGCTCGCCGTTGGCCCCCTCCACGTACCCGTAGTACTCACCCGCCGGCACCTTCATGCCTTCCATAATGAGCTTGAAGTGGTAAATGAGGGACTCCATTTCCGTATAAACGCGAGCTTTGGGTGGCAAGGCCACGTGGTGGTTTTCCACGATAATCGGACCGTCCGGCAAATTGGCCAAGGCTTGCTCCACAATGCGCAGGCTCTGCCGCATCTCCTCCACCCGCACCAAGTATCGGGCGTAGGTGTCGCCGGTGTGGGCGATGGGAACCTTAAAATCGTAACCATCGTAACCGAGGTACGGGTGAGCCTTGCGCACGTCGTAAGCCACACCGCAGGCGCGAAGGCAAGGGCCTGTCCAGCCCCAGTTTATGGCTTCCTCCGCGGAAATCTTGCCGATACCTTCGGTACGCTCACGGAAGATGCGGTTTTCGGTGATGAGCCTTTCCATGTCATCAACAAGCGGTGGAATCCGCCTGAGGAGGTAACGCACCGCATCGGCAAAGTCCGGAGGTACATCTTCGGCCAAACCGCCAATACGTACGTAGGAAACGGTGAGCCTTCCGCCAGAACAGGCTTCAAGTAACGAGTAAATCTCCTCCCGAGCTTGGTAAAGGTACAAGAACGGCGTCATGGCGCCTAAATCCGTGAGGTTGGCGCCAATGTCCACGATATGGTCCATGATGCGCGAAAGCTCGGAAAGGATCACCCGCACCACCTGCGCCCGTGGGGGAGCTTCAATACCCAACATGTTTTCCACGGTGAGCGCATACCCCACACCGTTGATCATAGAAGAGCAGTAATTGAGCCTATCGGTGTAGGGTATCACCTGGTTCCACGTGTGGCGCTCGGACATTTTTTCAAAGCAGCGGTGGAGGTAACCAATTTCGGTTTCCGCCTCGGTGATAACTTCCCCGTCCAGCCGCACCACGGTGCGCAGGGTGCCGTGGGTGGCAGGGTGGGCGGGACCCAGGTTCAGAACCTGCGTTTCAAAGTGGTCCTCGTCTTCTTGCGGGATCTTGGCCCATTGGGGAACGTACTGCTCTTCCTCCCTTAAAAGCCAACGCTGGCCAGGGTCGTAGTCCTTGCGCAAGGGGTGCCCCTGGAACGAGTCGTGGGTGAGGATCCGGCGCAAGTTGGGGTGGCCCGAAAAGCGGATGCCAAACATGTCGTAGGCTTCCCGCTCGAACCAATCGGCGGCTTTCCACAGCCCGTAAACCGAGGGCACAACCGGATCCTCCTCGGCCACAGGCACCTTGATGCGAAGGCGATGCCCATGGCGCAGAGAGTACAGGTGGTACACCGCATCAAAGCGCGGCTCGCGCTTACCCCACCAGTCCACGCCACAAATGTCCAAAAGCAGGTCAAAGTTTAAGTCGGGGTGCTCCTTGAGGTGCTTGGCAAAGTCCCAAAGCACCTTGCGGTCCACCACGAACGTCTGCTGATCGCCACCGGGAAGCTCCCGCACCAGGTTTTCGTCCGGGAAGGCTTGGCGAACAGCCGCGCTTCTTGCCTCTCTTGTGGCCATCTCACGCCCCCGCTGCTGCCCGCTGGGCAGCTACCATTCGCTGGTAATGCGTCTCCCCCCTTTCGATCATCTCCTGCAGCTTCAAAACACCGGCAAACAACGCCTCGGGCGTGGGGGGGCACCCGGGCACGTATACGTCCACCGGAATAAACTCGTCAATGCCTTGCACCACGTGGTAGGCTCGGTAAAAACCGCCGGTGCAAGCACAGGCACCCATGGAAATCACGTACTTGGGTTCCGCCATTTGCTCGTAGATCCGAACTAAAACAGGCGCCAATTTGTCGGTGATGGTACCGGCTACGATTAAGAGGTCGGACTGCCGGGGAGAAAAGCGCACCACTTCTGCGCCAAATCTCGAGAGGTCGTAGTGCCCCATCATCACCGACATGAACTCAATCCCGCAACAAGCGGTGCCAAAGGGGTAAGGCCAAAGGCTGTTGGCCCGGGCCTTATCCAAAAGCTTTTCCAGCTTGGTGGTTAAAAACGCGCTGCTGCCATCCGGTGTCCTCATGATCCGCGCCCTCCCGCAACTAAAACCCGGACCTGGGCGACGAGCTTCCCAGAGCCAAGAGCATTATACGCACATTCACAAGCCGTTCCTACCCTCCCCAGGACACCAGCGTGCTAACACCCGGGCCACGTAGGTACGGGTCTCGGGAAAAGGTGGAACGCCTCCGTACGCCTCTACCACCGCCGCTCCCGCGTTATAGGCAGCCAAAGCCCAGTCCAATCGGGAAAACCGGTCCAAGAGCTTGCGCAAGTGGGCAGCACCGGCTTCCAGGTTGGCAGCCGGTTGATGGGGGTCCAAGAGGCCGTGGGCCAGCCACACTGCCGGCATGAGTTGCATCAAGCCCCGAGCGCCCACCGGGGAAACGGCAAAAGGGTTAAAACCCGATTCCACGGCCACTACCGCCGCCAACAGCCTGGGATCCAGATTGTGGCGCTGAGCAGCTGCTAAAATCTCCCGGCCGTAGGGGAGCTCTGCCGGCAACGGTTGGGAAGCAAAAGCCGGGGTGCACGCCACCGAAGGTTTTTCCCCGGGCTCCTGCTCGCCTTTGCCTTGCGGCTCAGGGTCCGCCACCTCCACCACCCTTTCCACCCGCGCAAGCGGCAACTCCACCCACGCCCCATCGGTAAGCTGCAGTCGCAAGCGATCGGTTCCTACCAGTGCCGCACTGGCCACCTGGAAAAAGCCACCATCGGTCAAAACCACGAGGTACGAGGCAAAACTGGGGGCAGCAAAAGCCACAACCAGGGTCGCCCAAAGAAGCAAAAAACGCACGCTATGCCCGAGGGTGTGCACGATCGTACAGCTGCCGCAGCCTTTCTCGGGTGACATGGGTGTAAATCTCGGTGGTGGAAATGTCGGCGTGGCCCAGCATCACCTGCAACGCCCGTAAATCAGCCCCGTTAGCCAAAAGGTGCGTGGCAAAAGAGTGGCGCAGCACGTGCGGCGAGAGCTGCGACGTGATGCCCACTTTTTTCCCGTACGCCTTGATGATTTGCCAAAATCGCTGTCGGGTCATGGCTTCCCCGCGCACGGTGAGGAAAAGAGCCTCGGGAGATCCTTGCCGCACCAGCCTACCCCGGGCCGAGGTGAGGTACCGCCCAACCCACAGGCGGGCCTCGCTCCCCATGGGGACGACCCTTTCTTTGTTGCCTTTCCCCACTACCCGCACAAACCCCGGGTCCAAGCGAACCTGTGACACCTTCAAGCCTACCAGCTCAGAAACCCGCAGCCCCGTGGCGTAAAGCAACTCCAGCATGGCCTTGTCCCGGACACCCTGGGGGGTTTGGGGATCGGGAGCAGCCAACAGCATCTCCACCTCTTCAGGGGTGAGGTACCGTGGCAGCGCCCGCATGAGCTTGGGGTTTTCCAGCTCGAGGGTGGGGTCGTGCTGCATCGCTCCCTGTTCCATTAGGTATCGGAAAAAGCCACGCAAGCTGGAAAGGGCTCGGGCTGCGGAGCGCGCCGAAAGCCCAGCGCTGCGAAGCTGCGAAAGGTAAAGGCGGACTTCCGCACGTTCGCAGGACACAGGTTCCAGCCCGCGGTCCTGCAGCCACTGGCAAAAACGTACCAGGTCGCTGCGGTACGCAGCCACGGTCAAAGGTGCAAGGGCCCTACCCACCGTCAGTTCCGCCAGATAACCGTGCACGTAACGGTTTACGTTTTCAGGGTCTTTCCTGTTCTTCTCCTTCATCGAAAAAGGACCCCCTACCTTCGTCCCAGGCATAGTAAGCCAAATCCAAGCGCCCCTGGGGATCGAAAACCACCCCCTCGGCTTCCAAGAGCTTCTGCTGCCAGCCAGGGGGGAAATCGGGGAGCTTCTCGGTGGAACAACGCCCTTGGGCATTGACCACCCGGTGCCACGGCACATCCGGGGGACACACGTGCAGGGCCCACCCCACCGCCGCCGGCGAGAGAACATGTCCCAAACGTGCAGAAATTTGCCCATAGGTCATGACCCTTCCTGCCGGGATCTGGCGTACCACGCGGTAAACCAGCTGGAAAGCCGAAGCGCTGGCCATGTCGCCGTGGAGGCGTTTTCGTGCTCGCGCCACGCCCTTAGTCTAGCCCGAACGGCTCGGGACTTACGGCATAATGGCGGCGGAGGCTGAGCATGAAGACGTTTTCTTTCAAGGTAGACCCCCTCACCGGTGAACAGTATTACGAGGTGTACCTACGTGGCCAACAACTCTTGACGGACCCCCTGCTCAACAAAGGTTCTCACTTTTCCATTGAAGAGCGCGCCTCCTTAGGCCTGACCGGCCTCTTGCCGCACGGGGTTTCTTCCCTGGAAGAGGAAGTGGCGCGCTCCTTGGATAGCTACCGCCGCAAACCTGATGATCTGGAACGTTACCTTTTCCTTTTGGGCTTGCTCAACCGCAATGAAACCTTGTTCTACAAGCTCCTCACCGAAAACCTCATTGAGATGCTCCCCATCGTCTACACCCCCACCGTGGGACAAGCGTGCCTCTTGCTTTCACGCATCATGCGGCGGGCGCGAGGCGTGTACATCCACCCTGACAACATCGCCGCCATTGACACGATCTTTGCCAACGTACCGCTGCCGGAGGTGCAGCTCATCGTGGTTACCGACGGCGAGCGCATCTTGGGTTTGGGGGACCTGGGTGCCGACGGCATGGGCATCCCCGTGGGCAAGGTGAGCCTTTACGTGGCCGCCGGTGGGCTGCACCCTGCCTGCTGTTTACCCGTGTGCTTGGATGTGGGTACCAACAACGATCGGTTGCTGGCCGATCCTCTCTACTTGGGCTTCCGTCGGCGTCGCTTGGAAGGTGAGGACTACGACCGGTTTGTGGAGAGGTTCGTCCTGGGTGTGAAGCGCAACTTCCCCAACGCCCTCATCCAGTGGGAAGACTTCGCGAAACACAAGGCATTTCGGCTTCTGGAGCGCTACCGCGAGCGCATACCCTCCTTTAACGATGACATTCAAGGTACCGGCGCCACTGCCCTTGCTGCGCTGCTCACCGCCAGTCGCATTAAGGGCAAACCCCTGGCAGCAGAGCGGGTGCTCATTGTGGGTTTTGGCCAAGCCGGCGTTGGCACCGCCCAAGCCATCACCACCTACTTGCGCCACCAAGGCCTGTCTTTCGAAGAGGCGCGGCGGGTCATTTGGCCGGTGGACGTCCAGGGCCTGCTTTTGGAGGACGATCCCACCGTGGAGCCCTGGCAACGCCCCTTTGCCCGCCATCGAGACGAAATTGCCGGCTGGAAGCTCAAGGACCCGCAAAAGGTCACCTTAGAGGATGTGGTGCTGCAAGCGAAGCCCACAATCCTCGTGGGTGTCACCGCGCAACCGGGGCTTTTCAGCCACAAGCTTCTCCAGCAGGTAGCCAAAGAGGAAGCCAGACCCGTCATCCTTGCCCTTTCCAACCCCACCAGCAAGTCGGAATGCACACCGGAAGAAGCCCTGGCGGCTACCGGCGGGAAAGCCCTGGTGGCCACAGGGAGTCCTTTTCCACCGGTATCCCTGGACGATCACACGGTGGAAACCTCGCAATGCAACAACCTTTACGTGTTCCCTGGGGTGGGTTTGGGAACCCTGGTGGCGAAAGCGCCAAAGGTTACCGAAGAGATGTTTTTGGCCGCCAGCGAAGCCCTTTCGGCCATGGTCTTTGCCCACGAGCAAGAACGAGGTTTGTTGTTGCCGCCGCTGGCATCGGTCCGCCAGGTGGCGTGGAGGGTGGCGGTAGCGGTGGCTAAAAAAGCCCGTGACCAGGGTCTTGGGCGCCAACTGGAGGACGGAGAAATCGAGCACGTGGTGTCCCAGGCCCAGTGGGAACCCCGCTTCGTTCCCTACCGCCCCGGGCGGTTGTCGTAACTAAAACCGGGTACGCTAGCCGCGGATCTTCAAATTGCCGGGCAACTCTTCCACTGCCAAGGTGAGCAGACGGCTCATCTCCTGCGGAGACTCCGCCTGCAGCAGGCCAGAAACCGTGGTGCGACGTCGGCAGATCCAGGAAAGCCGGGCAAGCCAACGGAGGTGTGCTTGGTCCTTGCGGAAAGCTAAAAGGAAAAAGAGGTGCGTCGGTTTGTCATCCGGGGAACCGAAGGACACACCTTGCCGCGAGCGGGCCAGGGCCAAAAACTGGCGAGGAAACTTGTCCGCCGCTCGATGCCGGGCATGCAAAAAAGCGACGCCGTTGGGCATGGCGGTAGGCACCATCCGTTCCCGCTCCGTTAAAGCCGTTTCTAGCCAGCGGGCATCGGTCACCATCCCTTTCTCCGCCACAAACCTCACAATTTCAGCGATAACTTCCTCTTTGCTTTCGCCCGCAAGCCCGTCCAACACATGATCAGGTCCAAAAATGTCTGAGAGTTTTGGATCCTCCGGCTCTGGCTGCAGATTTTGTGCCACTTTTCCCTCCCCGCCCCCCAAGGGCAAACCTATTGTAGCTTAGCAGGAGCCCAGTGTTTGCGCTGCCCTGGTAATCTCCAGCCACGCGTTTTCCAACCAATCGCGGTTGGTCTCCAGGTTCCCCACCGCCAAATGCAAGGCAAAGCGCCCGTAAAGCGTCGTGTGCGAGAGAAAGACCTTGCCGGAACCGTTCACCTTTTGCAAGAGGTGGCCATTAAGCTTCGCCAAGCGAGCCTCATCATCCAAGCCCCGGGGGTGCCAGCGGAAGTTCACCACCGAAAAGGGCACCGGCGCTAACAGCTCAAAGTCCTGGCTGGCCTCCACCCAACCGGCAAATTCGTGAGCCAAAGCTACGTGCGTACGGATAGCCTCCGCTAAGCCCTTGGTACCGTACGCCCTAAATACGAACCACAACTTCAAGGCCCGAAAACGGCGGCCCAATTGGAAGCTGTAGTCCATGAGGTCTACCACACCGGCGGCGTCGGTGGTGAGGTAGGCGGGTACCAGAGAGTAAGCCTGCCGAAAAGTTTCGGGGTGGGCCGTGAACAAGCAGGAACAGTCAATGGGTGTAAAAAACCACTTGTGGGGGTTGGCTACGAAGGAATCAGCTAGCTCACAACCGGAAAGAGCCCAGCGGAACTCCGGTGCCACAGCCGCACTGCCAGCGTAGGCAGCGTCCACATGCAACCAAAGGCCATGTTCGCGGCAAACTTCGGCCATCTCGGCAACCGGATCCACCGATGTGGAGGAGGTAGTACCCACGGTGGCCACCACTGCAAAGGGAAGGTACCCCGCGTTTCGATCTTGCTGGATGGCGTCCGCCAAGAGATCTGGCCGCATGCGAAACTGCGCATCCGCTGGCACCCGCACCACGTTTTCCCGTCCGATGCCCAACACCATGGCCGCCTTGTCCACCGAGGAGTGGGCCTCCTGGGAGCAGTAAAGGCGAAGTTTGGGCCCTCCCGTAAGACCCCGCTCCCGGCTGCCGGGAAAGGCACGCTGGCGAGCGGCTCCTAAAGCCAGCAACGTGGAGGTGGAAGCCGTGTCGGTGATCACGCCAAACCAGGAAGTGGGTAGCCCTAGGGCCTGGGCGTACCAGGAAAGCACCACCTGCTCCAGCTCAGTGAGGGCAGGGCAGGTCTTCCACAGCATCCCGTTGACGTTGAGCGTTGAAGAAACCAAGTCGGCAACCACCCCCGGCGGGGAACCTGTAATTCCAAAGTAACCCAAAAACCCCGGGTGGTTCCAGTGAGTCACTGCCGGAAGAATGATGTTGTCGAGATCCGAAAACCAAGCCTCCGGCGGCTCCCCATCCTCTGGGGGTGAAGCAGGCAGTTGGGCCGTGAGCCAGCCAGGTTGCACCCGCGCCAAAACCGGAAGGTCCCCAATTCGTGAACGGTACCCCAGCACCCACTGGGCTGCCAGCGCCAAAAGGTGATCCCAAGAGAGGGCTTCGGTTTTCACTTGGCTTGGCGGAATTTGATCGAACACCCCAAAGCCTTGGTTTCGGCCACTGGTACTGGCTTTCCTGTTACCAGCGCCGCAAGGGCATCCGCCAAGTACGTTTTCTTGACCTCTTGGGGCTTTTCGGCGTTGTCGTCAATGGCCCCATGGTAAACCAGCTTACCTTGGGCATCGAAGAGGAAAGCCTCCGGAGTGCGAGTGGCTCCAAAAGCGCGAGCCACCTCCGAAGTGGCATCCATCACGTAAGGAAAGCGGTAGCCGTGCTCTTTGGCCTGCGCCACCATATGGTCCATATCGTCATCGGGATAGGCTTCCGTATCGTTGGAGTTCACCGCCACCACACCCACACCTTTTTGACTGTACTCATTCCCTAAAGCCACCATCCGGGCTTGCCACGCCTTAACCCATGGGCAGTGGTTGCAGGAAAAAATCACCAAAAGCCCTTTGGCGCCCATGAGATCCTTGAGGGTGACCTCTTTGCCATCCACGCCTCTCATCTTGATGGTAGCTGCGGTTTCGGGGAGGCTTTCCCCAGGTTTTAGGGCCCAGGCCGTGCTCCACAAACCCAAAACCAAAAGTACCGAAAAAGCCCTTGCCTTCATCTTTTCCCCCCTTTCTCGGTCTCGTCCTTCGACCTTTTTAAAGCGTCTTCTAGCTCCGCTCTGGTTACCTTACGCTCAAACCACACCACAAGCTTACCCCCTGGAGCAAAAACAAAGGTGGCGGGAAGCGCACCGCTCCACTGGGGCGACAGCGTCGCCACGAAAGCCTCATCGCTGCCTTGCTTGAGGTAGGTTCGAAAAGCCACGCCTTGCTCCTTTAGGAATTTCTCCACAAGCTTCTTACGGCTGGGAAAGTCAGCAGAAACCAACATCACCTTGGCCTCACTCTGATGTTTGCGAGCAAACTCCAGAACCTCAGGAAACTCCTCCACACAGGGCCGACACCACGTAGCCCAGACGTTGACTACCACCGGCGTTTTGCTGCGACGGATTTCTTCTTCAAGCTGGGTCGGGGACACTTCCACCACCAAGTCAGTGGCAAGCAAGGCCAACAACAGGGTTCCAAACATAACTCTTTTTTACGCCAAACCCCGCCAATGGTTCTCGTACCCGCCCCCTTTATGGAGCCCTTAGGACTTGGCGCCTGCCACGAAACCTAGGCCCGGCGTGTCTCCCCCGCCGAACACGCGTGCCCTTCACCAACCCTTGGCGCGGCATCCCGCCCCCCGCACCTCCACCGCCGGGCCCGGCAAAGCCGGTCCTCGCTCGCGTGCTCTGGACACTTTCCTGCAAAACCCGCGCGGAGCGCGGGTCCCACATTTTGTTTTGCGGGGGGCTCGCGCGCAGCCCCTGCCACACGCCCGCGCGTTCTGCCCGCCGAACCTTACGCACGCACCAGCAAAGCTGGCGCGTGCTCAACCCCAGTAGGTCGCTGCCTCAAACCAAGCGCAAATGATGTTTCACGCTAAAAAGCGAAAAGCCTGCGCTTACACGCAGGCCTTTCATAATTCCCGGCAGCGACCTACTCTCCCACGCCGTTTCCAGCGCAGTACCATCGGCCCTGAGGGGCTTAACTTCCGTGTTCGGAATGGGAACGGGTGTTTCCCCCTCGGTAAGGCCACCGGAAAAACCTCAACACCTTGGACAACTCAACTGGGTTGGCACAGCAAGCGTTTGGGAAGGAAGTATGGTCAAGCCGCACGGCCGATTAGTACGGGTCAGCTCAACGCGTTACCGCGCTT
This sequence comes from uncultured Thermoanaerobaculum sp., assembly GCA_937934115.1. GTDB lineage: Bacteria > Acidobacteriota > Thermoanaerobaculia > Thermoanaerobaculales > Thermoanaerobaculaceae > Thermoanaerobaculum. The sequence goes on along the minus strand of CALHAH010000003.1, from coordinate 43,246 downwards.
ACACCTCCCGCCTATCAACCTGGTCATCTACCAGGGGCCTTTAGGGGCATGACGCCCGGGACACCTGATCTTGGAGTGGGCTTCCCGCTTAGATGCTTTCAGCGGTTATCCTTTCCGGACACAGCTACCCGGCGCTGCCGCTGGCGCGACAACCGGTACACTGGAGGTCCGTCCGTCCTGGTCCTCTCGTACTAAGGACAGCTCTCCTCAAGTGTCCTCCGCCCGCACCAGATAGGGACCGAACTGTCTCGCGACGTTCTAAACCCAGCTCACGTACCGCTTTAATCGGCGAACAGCCGAACCCTTGGGACCTGCTTCAGCCCCAGGATGCGATGAGCCGACATCGAGGTGCCAAACCCCGCCGTCGATGTGAACTCTTGGGCAGGATCAGCCTGTTATCCCCGGCGTACCTTTTATCCGTTGAGCGACGGCCCTTCCACACGGGACCGCCGGATCACTAAGCCCGACTTTCGTCCCTGCTCGACTTGTGGGTCTCGCAGTCAAGCCCGCTTATGCCTTTGCACTCTCCGGCTGGTTTCCAATCAGCCTGAGCGGACCTTTGGGCGCCTCAGTTACCCTTTGTGAGGCGACCGCCCCAGTCAAACTACCCACCTGCCATTGTCCCCGGACCGGATTACGGCCCTGGGTTAGAACCCCAGTGCAGTAAGGGTGGTATCTCACCGACGGCTCCACCGAAGCTGACGCCCCGGCTTCACAGCCTCCCACCTATCCTGCACATACCACACCAAGGTCCAGTGACAAGTTGTAGTAAAGGTGCACAGGGTCTTTCCGTCTTGGTGCGGGTAACCGGCATCTTCACCGGTACTTCAGATTCGCTGAGCCCCCCGCGGAGACAGCGCCCAGATCGTTTCGCCTTTCGTGCAGGTCGGAACTTACCCGACAAGGAATTTCGCTCGGTTCACCCCTTCTGTTTCCAGAAGGGCCGGACTTTATCTTGGTCAGCCACCACTGGAACGTTGCACCATGCGCCGAATCTTCTCGAGGCCTTCGGGTGTCAAGTGCTCACCACGAGACATCATTAAAAGCACCCGCCGAAAAATCATGAAATCCTGCCTCTTCTTGGTCTTGAGGGGATGCTTTTCGAAGAACGGGATAATCTTTTCGCGCAAATGTTCTTGGTTCCGAACGCGATATGCCATCCGATCACCGTGATTGCGTCTTACAACGCCACACCCAAAAAACTTCTTCAACGCATAAAGCACAGCCACATTTCGCTCATGCTGCACCACGGTGAATTCCGCTAGAATCTGAAAACCCACAGCCATTTCCGGATGTCTGAACACTCCCACATGGAATAAGCCTTCGCCGTCCACAAAACCCACTACCCACTGAGCGTCAAGGTTCATAGCTGACCTCGAACGTAAAGTCTCTGAGGGTCCCTGGCTCGCGCCAGGTCTTCCCTGCGGATTGTCCCCTTGACCCGCGGATTTTTACTGCCAGTGCGTGACACCGACGAGTACCGCCAGGTTTTTGAGGAGTTTCCCGCATATAGTTCGATTTTACTAAGGCTAGCGAGACTAACCTTAGGACCGTTATAGTTACGGCCGCCGTTTACCGGGGCTTCAGTTCAGAGCTTCGCCTTGCGGCTAACCCCTCCCCTTAACCTTCCGGCACCGGGCAGGCTTCACACCCTATACGTCCGCTTGTGACGTTTGCAGAGTGCTGTGTTTTTAGTAAACAGTCGCCTGGGCCCTTTCACTGCGACCCCCCACCGCTTCGACCGCAAGGATCTACACGGCAGGAGGCGCCCCTTCTCCCGAAGTTACGGGGCCATTTTGCCGAGTTCCTTCACGGGGGATCACTCAAGCGCCTTGGGTTACTCACCCTGCCTACGTGTGTCCGTTTGCGGTACGGTCACCCTGCCCTCTCCTTAGAGGTTTTTCTCGGCAGCGTGGAATCAGCGGCTTTCGGCTTACGCCTACTCGTCATTGCGCCTCGGCGTTAACGGAGCGGCGGATTTGCCTACCACCCCCGCCTACACGCTTTCAACTGCACTTCCAATCGCAGTCCCGCCTATCCTTCTGCGTCACCCCATCGTGATAACGAGGACAGAGTGGTACGGGAATATTAACCCGTTTCCCATCGACTACGCCGTTCGGCCTCGCCTTAGGGACCGACTCACCCTGAGCGGATTGACCTTGCTCAGGAAACCTTAGGCTTCCGGCGAGCAGAGTTCTCGTCTGCTTTATCGCTACTTGTGCCGGCAGAGTCACTTCCATGCACTCCACCAGTCCTCACGGTCTGACTTCACCGCGCATGGAACGCTCCCCTACCACCTGCACGACCCGCAGGTCGCACAGATCCGCAGCTTCGGTAGACAGCTTAAGCCCCGTTACATTTTCGGCACAGGGTCGCTAGACCAGTGAGCTATTACGCTTTCTTTAAAGGATGGCTGCTTCTAAGCCAACCTCCTGGCTGTCCCAGCAACCCCACATCCTTTCCCACTTAGCTGTCATTTGGGGACCTTAGCTGGCGGTCTGGGTTGTTTCCCTTTTGACGACGAAGCTTATCCCCCGCCGTCTGACTCCCGCGCTTGACGTTGGCGGCATTCGGAGTTTGGTTGGGGTCGGTAACCGGTTAAGGTCCCTAACCCATCCAGTGCTCTACCACCGCCACGGACCACGCGAGGCTAGCCCTAAAGCTATTTCGGGGAGAACGAGCTATCACGGAATTTGATTGGCCTTTCACCCCTACCCTCAGCTCATCCAAGCTGTTTTCAACCAACACTGGTTCGGACCTCCACGTGGTGTTACCCACGCTTCATCCTGGCCAAGGGTAGATCATCCCGCTTCGCGTCTACTCCCGACGACTCATCGCCCTATTCGGACTCGGTTTCCCTACGGCTTCGCAAAAAGCTTAACCTCGCCGCCGAGAGTAACTAGCCGGCTCATTATGCAAAAGGCACGCAGTTAGGCATTCCCAGCATTGCTGCCAGGCATAGCCCTCCCACTGCTTGTAGGTGAACGGTTTCAGGTACTCTTTCACTCCCCTAACAGGGGTACTTTTCACCTTTCCCTCACGGTACTGGTTCGCTATCGGTCGCTGAGACGTATTTAGCCTTAGGAGGTGGTCCTCCCGGATTCCCACAGGGTTCCACGTGTCCCGTGGTACTTGGGTACCCGATTAGGGAGGCACCGCACCTTTCGCATACGGGGCTGTCACCCTCTATGGCCGGCCGTTCCAGACCGTTCTGCTAGGTGGGTACTTTGTAACTCCCCGGTTCGG
>CALHAH010000003.1:0-37500 GCA_937934115.1 uncultured Thermoanaerobaculum sp. | reverse complement strand
AAGAGCCACCCCGCTCTCCCGCGGGGACGCACTTTATAAAAAAGCCGTCGCCGCTTGTCAATACCCCGCTCGCGTTCAGTTGGCCTCGGGAAACGCAAGTTTTTGACTGCCAAGTAATTTCTCCGCCGCTGCCACTAGGCAAGCCGCGCTGGCCACAGAGAAACCGCGTACTCAGCAAGAGCCGCGATGGTCAACGACGGATTCACCCCGAGGTTTGCGCCCACCACCGAACCGTCCATTACGAAAAGCCCTGGGTAGCCGAAGACCTGCAAGCTTGCGTCCACCACCCCTCTTTCGGGGTTGTCCTCGGGCACACAACCGCCAAGGATATGCGCCGTGGTGGGCACATCGAGAAGCACCTCGTTGAGCGAACTTTGGGGGATGGCGTCCAGCTCCGCCGCCAGCTCCCTCGCCACTTGGTTAGCCACTGGCAAGTACGAAGGAACCCGCGGCGCTCCCGGAATCGCCCGCGAACCCAGGGTGGCTTTCCCCAACCTCCAAAACGGGTGCTTGAGAACTAAGCGAGTTTCGGAAGGCTCATTCTGCATGGCTAGCAACACCACCGATGATGCCGCCTTTCCCCAAGGCTTCGACACCCGCAGGAAGCGCCACGGGTGCGTTAGCACGTGTCCAAGCCAACGCAGGCCGCGGGGCAGCCCCGGCCCACCGTCGGTAAGCAGTGTGCCTAAAAGCAGCAAAACGTCGTTTCCAGGGGCAAAGCGCACGGGCTCCATGGTGGTGTGCTCGTCCATTTGCACCATAGAGCCAATGGCCACGCCTTGCCAAAGGTCCTCTCGACTCCGGGACGTTACTCCTAAAAGCGCCTCGTTGTTGGTACGCACCCGGAAACCCAACTTTGGCGAAAGGGCAGGTAATAGCCCTTTTTCCTTGCACTGCCACAAGAGCTTCACGGTTCCCAAAACACCCGCAGCCAAAATCACGCGGTCCGCTGCCACCACGCCGCTCACTGGCCGGTACCCTGGGCGTCGCCAACGCACCCAGTAGCCGCCCCAAGGGGCAGGCTCAATGGCCACCACTTCCGACTCTGCCTGCACCACCGCGCCGTGCTTTTCCGCCAAAAAAAGGTAATTTCGGTCCAAGGTGTTCTTGGCGCCTACCCCACAGCCGGTCATGCAACCACCGCAAAAAGTGCAGCCGACCCGCGGCGGCCCCTCCCCCCCAAAGTAAGGATCGGGTACCTCAACCCCTGGTTCCCCAAAGAAAACCCCCACCCGCGTAGGGGCAAAGGTGTGCTCACGCCCGCGGCGCGCCGCTGCCCGACGCAGGGCTTCATCGGCCGCGCCCAAGCGCGGATTAACCGCGGCACCAAGCATGCGGAGCACTTTTGGGTAATGCTGCAGGATCTCGCGGTGACGTTCCCGTAGTGGTCCCCAACCTGGGTTCTCCCAAACCCCTGCCGCCGGTTCCATGAGCGTATTGGCGTACACCAAGGACCCACCACCCACCCCAACGCCGTGCAGCACCAACACGTCGCGCAGTAGCTTCAAGCCCCAAATGCCGTGAAAGCCCAACGTCGGAAACCAAAAAGCACGAGGGAGGTTCCAGTTGCACTTGGGGAAATCCTGGGGCCGCCAGCGCCGACCCTTTTCCAAAACCAGCACACGGTATCCCTTTTCTGCAAGGCGAAAAGCAGCCACCGAACCGCCAAAACCAGAGCCTACGATGACCACATCCACGCGCGGGCAATCCACGGGCTAACTTTACCGCACGGTGCTGGCGGGCCAAACGACACGCACCTCAAGCCTCAGTTGGTGCAATGCCGGTGCGTGTCGTTACCTAAAAACCTCAGGAGGTGCGCATGAGAACCCTGGTGTTTGTCATTGGCTTGACCGTAGCCCTGCTTTTGGTGGTTTCCCAGGCCGGCGGCGTCTGGGCACAAGCTTCCGAAAAGGCCCAGCCCGTGTACGTGGTAAGCCAGCCAGCGACCGTCAATGTTCAAGGAGAAGTGCGGGTAACAGGCCCCATCGCGGGTGAGGTTTCCATTCGCGAACCCATCCCGCAGGGAAAAGCAGTCATTCTCGGTGAGGTGGAGGTCCCACCCGTACAAAAGACCGATGTCACTGGTTTGGTGCGCGCCGGCACCTTAACCAGCGAAGATTTCGCCACCATGGTAGGTTCCCTGGCGGGCATGCAACGGTCCTCCCCCACCAAAGCGGGGAAGGTGGGGGGTGTGCTTCTGCCTGCGGAGGGTGTGCCCACCAGCGCGTTGAAGGAGCACAGCGAGCTGCTCTTTGCCGTGGAAAGGCACGGGCTTTCCAGCCCAGGTGTCCCACCTTACTTTGCTTCGCACTTCTTTGTGCGCCACCGTTGCTTTTCCTGTTTTCGGGTGCTTCACAACGCCTCAGACCGTACTGTCCCCGTGACGGTTTTCGTGTACCTAACGAGCTAGCCGGCAAGGTGGGCAGCGCAACAACTAGCCCGCAGGTAAACTACGTGCGGAGGGTGAGCATGGACGTGATCCTGTTTTGGGCTCTTCTTTTGGTTATCTTGCCGTTGGTCATTGCTTGGTGGCTGGGGGGTCGTAGCCAACCCCGCTCCTAGGCCACGGTTTCCTCAAAGCAGCTCCCCTTCGTCCCTTCTTTGCTCGCCCTGATCAGGGGTTTTTTGGCCTGCAAACAGGCGGGCCTGCCTCTCCGGCCAATACCACCGCCCAAAAGCATCACTCCTCGCGCAGGGCCTCCAGCGGGTCCACTTGGGCGGCGCGGCGGGCGGGGAGAACCCCCGCTGCAACCCCCACCACCAGGCTCGTGGCCAAACCCGCCATAACCGCCCAAGGGGGCGTGGCAAAGGGGAAGCCGGGGATGGCGGCTTGCAGTAGCGCCCCCACCAGTGTGCTGGACGTAAGGCCCACCACCCCACCACCCACAGCTACCAGCGTCGACTCCAGCAGGAAAAGTGCCGCCACAGTCCCCTGTTCCACCCCCAAGGCGCGTAAAAGCCCAATTTCCGCAGTTCGTTCGTGCACGGCGATCCACATGATGGTGAGGATGCCGATGGCACCCACCAACAGCGAAATACCGGCAATGCCGGAAATGGCCACGGTGACCACGTCCATGACCCGGCCTAAAGTGTCCAGCATTTCGTTTTGGGTGGTGATGGTGAAGTCCTCTTCCCCGCGGTGGCGGGCAGCCAAAAGCTGCCTTATGGCCTCCACCACCTGCGGAATGCTATCGGCAGAAACTGCTGCCACATCAATTTCCGTAAGCTCGCTGACGCGAAACAGGGCCATGGCGGAAGCCACCGGCACGTAGCACGCATCGTCCAAATCGAAGCCCAAAAAACGACCCTTGGGCTCCATGATGCCCACCACCAAAAAAGGCCTGCCCCCAATGCGCACCCGCTGACCCAACGGTGAGGCCGTCCCGAAAAGCTCGCGGGCCAGATTGGGGCCCAGCACCGCCACCGCTGCCTGCCGGTGGGTTTCAATGGCAGGGAGAAAGCTCCCCTGCGCCACGTGAAATCGCCAAACTCGGTTGGCCTCGGGTCCAGCGCCGTAAACGAACACGCTGCGACCTCGGTTTCCCGCTTCCACCCGCGCTTGTCCCACGACCACCGGCGTGAGCCTTTCCACCCCCGGAACGCGCCGAAGGGCTTCCGCGTCTTCCAAGGTGAGTTTTTGCACCCCGCCACCAAACACCCCCGGAAGCCCAAAGGTCTTGACCTTTCCCGGGTTAACGGCAATGAGGTTGGTGCCAAACTGCGTAAACTGCCCGAGGATGTAGCGGCGGGTTCCTTCGCCCAGAGATGTCAAGGCCGTCACCGCCAGCACCCCCACTGCCACCCCCAAAGTGGAAAGGGCCGTACGCAGTGGGTGCGCCCCCTGGGCTTGCAGCGCGAAGCGGACGAGGCTGATGAACTTCACCGCCCCCCTCCCGCCAGGGCCAAAACCGGGTCCACCCGTGCCGCCCGTGCCGCAGGCCACAGTCCAAACAGGGCACCTACCCCCAAGGCCACTGATAACGCGGCGGCAAAAGCCCAGCTCGGGGGCGACGCAGGAAAGTTCGGGTAAAAGCCCTTAAAAACCCACACGCTACCGGTTCCCAGGCCCAGACCCAAGACTCCACCCAAACCCGCCAAAATTAAAGCCTCCATCAAAAAAACCACGAGAACTTGGCCCTGGGTGACGCCGACGGCTTTTAGCAAGCCAATTTCCCGACGGCGCTCGGTCACCGCCACCAGCATCACGTTCATGATGCCAATGCCCGCCACCAGCAGCGAAACCGCGGCAATCCCCGACAGAGCCCAAGTAAGTGTCCGAAGAATCGAGGAAAAAGCTTCCAAAACCGCATCCTGGCTCACCACGGTGACGTCTTGCGCCCGGTGCCGCCGAAAGAGCACTTCCTCTACCCGCTTTCGCACCGTGTCCATATCCCGATGGTCGTGGCACTCCACCAAAATGCGGAAGAGCGAGGTGCGGTTGAAGATACGCATGGCGGTGCGCACCGGGATCAAAGCCAGCTCGTCAAAGTCAAAACCTAACCCCCGACCGCGGGGAGCTAAAACCCCAATTACCCGGAAACGGTAAGGACCTACCCGCACGGTCTTTCCCAGGGGACTTTCACTGCCAAAGAGCTCCTTCGCCACCTTGAAGCCCAGCACGATCTCGAAACCTCCCACGTGGGGCTCACGAGCGGGGAGAAAGCTCCCCTGTGCCACGTGAAGCCGCCGCAAAGGAGCAAATTCCCCAGTGGTACCCAAAACCGGAACCGAACGTGAGAGGTCTCCAAAGCGCACGGTCTCGGCACCAGAAGCTAAAGGCGCTGCCATCTTCACACCCGTGACCCTCTCTACGGCTTGAAAATCCTCCAAGGTGAGGTCACGCAGCACACCTCCAAAAGGGGCAGCTCCTGAGGTTTCCACTTTGCCGGGAAGCACAATCAAGAGGTTGGAGCCCAAAGCGGCAAACTCCTGCACCACGTAGCGGCGCGCTCCCTCCCCCAAAGCCGTGAGGGCCACCACGGCCCCAATCCCCACGGCAATGCCCACCACCGTGAGGGTGGTGCGCAGGCGGTGGCCGCGGAGCGCTCCCCACGCAAAGGCCAAGCCATCGTGAAAGCTCATAGTTTGCCTTCACCCACAATTTGACCGTCCGCCATACGCAGGACCCTTTCTGCATAGGCGGCAATGGCAGGGTCGTGGGTCACCAACACCACCGTAAGCCCCTGTCGGTTAAGCCCGGTGATGAGCTCCATGATTTCCCCAGCGGAGACGCGATCTAAGTTCCCGGTAGGTTCGTCGGCCAACAACAGCTTGGGCCGCATCACCACCGCCCGCGCCAAAGCCACGCGTTGCCGCTCACCCCCCGAGAGCTGATCTGGTCGGTGGGAGGCACGGTGTGTCAAACCCACCGCCGCCAGCGCCGCCATGGCCCGCTCCTTGCGTTCCTCGCTGGGCACACCGGCAAAGAGCATGGGCAGCTCCACGTTCCCCCGGGCAGAAAGACGCGGAAGCAAGTGGAAAAACTGAAACACAAAACCAATGGTGTGCCGCCGCAGAAGCGTGCGCTGCGCATCGGGAAGATCCCCCACATCCTGCCCCTGCAGGAAATAACGGCCGTCCGTGGGTCGGTCCAAGAGGCCAAGGATGTGCAAAAGCGTGGACTTTCCCGAACCCGAAGGTCCCATGAGCGCCGTGAAACTACCCTCAGCAATAGTCAGGGAAACACCAGCTAGGGCCTGCACTTCCGCATCGCCCAAGCGATACACCCGCGTGACGTTTTCCAAACGGATCATTGCCGCCTCACGGCGCGCACACCAGGCTTTATTTCCGGTCGGTCCCGCGAAATCACCACCTCTTCCCCTTCCGCAAGACCCGAAAGCACCTCCGTGTACTGCCAGTTGGCGATACCCGTGTCCACCTGCCGCTCGACAAGCCTTCCATCCGAAAGCACCAACACCCTCCGCCCCTCCCCCACCGCCGAGGTGGGGATGCGCAAGGTATTTTCCTTACGGGAAACCACGATTTCCACGTCGGCGGAAGCCCCCGGTAAAACCCCGGAAAGGTCCGCCCCCGGGTCCAGTTCCACCTCCACATCGGCGGTTCGGTTCTGCTCGGCAAGGTCAAGGATGTAAGGGGAGAGCTTGCTCACCCTGCCGCGAAACGTAACCCCGGGCTTGGGGTCCACCGTTACTCGCACCTCTTGCCCTATGGAAACGCGCGCCACGTCCAGCTCGTCCACGGGAGCCAGCACGTACAACGAGCTAGGGTCTAAAAGGTCAATCACTGGCGGAATGGGGACGCCCGGGGGGGCCGGCGTAATCCACTCCCCCACCTCGGTGGCAAGCTCGGCAATAACCCCAGAAAAGGGGGCCACAAGCTCGGTTAGGGCCAGCTGCGCTTGCGCCAGGTGGACCTGTGCCTCTGCTTGCTCTACCAGGGCTTGGGCCGCCACACAAGAGGCCCGCAGTTGGTCCCGCCGGGAAGCTAAAAGGTCGAGGCTTTGCGCGCTCACAACCCCTTCGGAAGCTAAAGCCTCACCGCGAGCCCACTCCCGCTGTGCGAGCTCCGCCGCCTCGCACGCTTCTTGGGAGCGTGAGCGCGCGGCTTTAAGCTCCTTTTCTGCTAGCTGCAACTGCGCCCGCTGCACCCGGTCATCAAGCTTCAGCAACAGGGCACCGCAAGACACCCGCTCCCCTTTACGGTGGGGCAACGCCACCACCAAACCGCCGGTTTGCGGGGAAAGCTTGGAACGCAACCGCGCCTTGACCGTCCCCGCGCGGGTGTTAACCACGATTTCCTCCACCACACCCCGGCTCACCTTTGCCACTTCAACAACTACCGGCGGCGAATCATGAAAAAGGAGCCAACTAAGCGCCACTGCAACCGTCACCACCAGCACCGGCAACCAAACCTTTCCTCGCATGCCCTCATCTTACGCGCAAACCGCCAATAGTTTCGCCAAAAAGTGCCAAGGGAAAGGCCATGGTCAGGTCTTTCCCCAGTCGAGGTTTACGTTTCCACACCGTTGGGCTTACATTGTCACCGCTATGAAAGACCAAACCCCAAGGGTGCGTTTCCAGCTTTCCCAGGCTGAGCAACGCTTTGAGTTTTGGCGGCGGAACGTGGGGATGGTGCTCGGGCCGCTGCTTTTCCTGGTGATCCTGTTTTTGGCCCCACCCACGTTAGGTGCGGCCCAGAGGAAGACCCTCGCCGTGGTGGTTTGGATTCTCGCGTGGTGGATACGCGAGGGGGTGCCCTTGCCGGTGAGTGCGCTTGTGGGGCCTGCTTTGTTGGTAGTGCTCGGCGTTGATTCTCCAGTTGCCCTCTTTGCTCCCTTTGCCGACCCGGTGATATTTCTCTTTTTGGGGAGCTTTCTCTTGGCGGAAGCCACGGTGGTTTCCGGTTTAGACCGCCGCATTGCCCTCAAGGTTTTGGCCCTCCCTTGGGTCACCTCTAGCCCAGCGCGGGTGGTGGCCATGATGGGCGCTCTGGCGGCCGGAATCTCCATGGGGCTTTCGAACACCGCCACTGCCGCCATGCTCTACCCCCTGGCTCTGGCCATTGCCCGTTCCCTGCAGGGCGAAGCGCATAGCGAGCGCTCACCTTTCACCGTTGGGCTGCTTTTGACCACAGCCTACGCCGCTTTTATCGGTGGCATTGCCACACCCGTGGGTACTCCACCCAACCTCATTGCCGTAGGCCAGCTTTCTAAGCTTGCTGAGGTGCGCTTGAGCTTTTTCCAGTGGATGGCGGTAGGGGTCTTGGTGTCGCTCCTCATGCTTGCCCTGTGGGTGGTTCACCTGGGGAGAAAAGCAGGGACCCGAGGTCAGATTCTGGCAACGGCTGGTCTACGCCAAGAACTCGCCAGGCTTGGACCGCTCAGCCCCCGGGAACGCAACGTGCTTTTGGGCTTTGGGCTGGCAGTTTTCTTTTGGCTTCTTCCGGGAGTGCTGGGCCTATTGTTGGGCGAGGAGCACCCCTGAGCGCAGGAAGCCAACCGCATGCTTCCCGAGGGGGTTGTAGCTGTGCTGGCGGCGTGTCTTCTTTTCGTGCTGCCCGTTGGCGGTGCGCACCGGGAGTTCACCTTTACCTGGAGGCAGGCGGTAGGCATTGACTGGGGAACGCTGCTGCTCTTTGGCGGCGGACTTTCACTGGAAAGCCAGCTTTTTAAGTCTGGTCTAGCGGCCTCTGCCGGTGAAGCGTTGGTGGCCTGGACGGGCGCCCAGGGTAGCTTGAGCTTGGCCTACCTTTTTGCCTTTGTTGCCCTCATCCTCACCGAAACCACCTCCAACACCGCCGCAACCACCGTGGTCTGCCCCTTGGCCATTGCGGCAGCACAAGCGGCTGGCGTAAGCCCAGCCCCCCCAACGATGGCGGCAGCCGTAGCTGCGAGCTTAGCCTTCATGCTACCGGTCTCAACCCCACCTAATGCCATCGTGTATGGGTCCGGATTCATTCGCGTGACGCAAATGCTCCGCCATGGCACATTCCTTGATGTTTTAGGCCTTCTCACCATTCCGCCGCTGGTGGTTCTGCTGTGTGCGTTGTTAGGGCTCTCGTAGCTCCGCTACACTGAGAAGCATGAACCGATACGTTCCCTTACAAACGGCGCTGTTGCGTCTTGCCACCGGCCTTTTCGCGCAGGACATGGTATTGGTGGAAATCCCGCAGGCGTGGGTGGGGTGTAGTCCCCAGGACGCCAGCTGCCTAGCCGACGAAAAGCCTGGAGGGTGGGTTACGCTCAACCCCTTTTGGATTGATACCCACGAAGTTACGGTTGGTGCCTTTCGCGCCTTTGCGCAAGCCACGAGCTGGCCCCTTACCCCACAACCGCCGGGTAGCAACGAAAAATCTCCGGTGGTTAACGTCAGCCACCGCGACGCTGCCGCCTTTTGCGCGTGGCTGGGCAAGCGCCTACCCTCCGAAGCCGAGTGGGAAGCTGCCGCCCGCGGCACCTACCCCCAAGCCGTCTACCCTACCGGTGCCGGCATAGACCACGACGGTGCTAACTTCGCCGGTATTGGCGGCAAGGACCGCTTTTCTTCCCTGGCCCCCGTAGGTTCTTTTGCCCCCAATACCTTAGGGCTTTTCGACCTGGCGGGAAACGTTTGGGAATGGGTGGCGGACAGCTACACCCCAAACCCTCCGCAAACCCAAACCGCAAAAGCAGGGGGTAAGCTGAAAGTGACCAAAGGCGGGGGGTGGAACAGCCCTCCCCCCAGCTTGCGGGTTTCCAACCGTGGGCGTCTGCCGGAAGATGCCGTTTCCGACGCCGTAGGGTTTCGCTGCGCCAGGGATGCACAACCTCAAGACCTCGCCACTCCTTCTCCCACCCCGGCGCTTCCCAGCGAGACCACCCCCCCACCCAAAGCAGAAACGCCAAGCCCACCACCGGTACCTCCAAGCCAAAAGCCACCCAGCCAGCCCGCCGCCAAAACCTCAGCGCCCCAGGAAAAAACCCTGCTTCAGGTGCCGCTGGCAGTGGTGCGACTGCCAGGGGGAAGCTTTGAACGGGGTTGCATTAAGGGCGACAGCTGGTGCTCCGCTGACGAGCAACCTCGCCGCGCGATCCTCCTTTCCCCCTTTTGGATAGGCAAAACCGAGGTGACGGTGGCTCAGTTTCGGGCTTTTTCTGAGGCTACCGGTGCCGTGATGCCTGAGCAACCCTCCTGGTCCGGGGAGGACTACCCCGTGGTTAACGTCACCTGGGAGGAAGCGCAGGCTTTTTGCCAGTGGCTGGGGGGTAGACTTCCCACCGAAGCGGAGTGGGAGTACGCGGCAAGGGGCGGAACCAGCGGTAGCCGCTATCCTAAAGGAAACGAGATCACCCGTGATGAGGCCAACTTTGACGGCGTTGGCGGGGCTGACCAGTTCGTCAAAGCGGCTCCCGTAGCCTCCTTCCCCGCCAACGGTTACGGACTTTACGACATGCTGGGAAACGTGTGGGAATGGTGCCTCGACTGGTACCAGGAGGACTACTACGCGCACAGCCCCGATAAAGACCCCCAAGGACCGGAAGGCGGGCAAAAGAAGGTGGTGCGTGGGGGCTCTTTCACTTCCGACCCTGGACGGTTGCGGTTGTCCTACCGTTCCAGTCTCAAACCCAACGAACGCTGGCTTTTCACCGGCTTTCGCTGCGTCATTCCGGAAAAGCCTTAACCCTTTCTCTGGTTACGGTTCCTCCCCTGCCGGTGCACGGGAGTCACCTCCAGCTTGGGCGGGCTCACCGAGTGCCGGAGTTTCCCCAAAAAAATGTTGAGCCAGTGGTCCCGAGACAGGGAGGAAATAACCGGCGGCCGCCGCCAACCGAGCGTGGCCCGTAACTGCAACAGGCGGTGGTAGCTCGCGTCGATCTGCAAGCCCCTTTCCACCGCTTCCACGGCTTTTCGGCGAAAGCCGGCTGCGTGGTAAAGCTGGGCCAAGTTGGCGTAGTGCTCCACGCGGGTCGGCTCGGTGGCCAATGCCGACTGGCAAAATTCAATGGCCTGTTTAAACTTAGATGTGTGCATCCCAAGCGCCAAGGCATAGTAAGACAAAACCAAAGCCGGAATCTTTTCCCCGCGCTGACGATAGCCGTCCAGAGCTTCGCCAAGAACCTCGTACGCTTCCTCCCAGTCCCGCTGCTGCACAGCCAAAATTCCCTGACGCAAGAGGGCCTTTAGCTGATCGCTGGTGGGAACGCTTTCTGAGCTCATGGCTTCCATGGTACGAAAGCTTCCCGCAGGAGGCAACCGGTTGCGCCTCTCATCGTAGCGGGGTAAAGTGCTAGGTTCGAGGTGGGTATGCCGGGGGTAGTGGATAAGGTCATCGAGCTTTTCTTAGGCTCCAAGCACGAGCGGGAAATGAAGAGGCTTGCGCCGTTGGTGGCGGCCATCAACGCCCGGGAGCCGGAGGTCCAAAGGCAAAGCGACGAACAACTGAAGGCGCGGATTGCAGCCATTCGCCAAGAAATTCAAAACGCCATGCACCCCCTTCCCGAAAACACTGTTGAACGGCGCAAGCACGTACAAGCCATATTAGATCAGCACCTGGTGGAGGTGTTTGCCATCGTCCGGGAAGCGGCGCGGCGCACGTTAAACATGCGGCACTTTGACGTGCAGCTCATTGGCGGTATCGTGCTTCACCAAGGCAAGATTGCGGAAATGAAAACCGGCGAAGGTAAGACCTTGGTGGCCACGCTGCCGGTGGTCTTAAACGCCCTCACCGGGCGCGGCGTCCACGTGGTCACGGTCAACGATTACTTGGCCCGCCGGGACGCCGAGTGGATGGGGGCCGTTTACAAGTTCTTGGGGCTTTCCGTAGGCTGCATCCAAAACCAAATGGGGGATGCCCAGCGGCAAGAAGCGTACCGGGCGGACGTCACTTACGGCACCAACAACGAGTTCGGCTTCGACTACCTGCGGGACAACATGAAGTTCGAGCTCGCAGCCATGGTCCAGCGCGGTCACGTGTACGCCATTGTGGACGAGGTGGACTCCATCCTCATTGACGAGGCCCGCACACCGCTCATTATTTCCGGCCCTTCCGAGCTTTCCGTAGATCTTTACTACCAAGTGGACCGCATCATCCCGAAACTGGTAAAAGGCGAAGAAATTCGGGACAAGTACGGCAACAAGTCCACCACCGGCGACTACGTGGTCGATGAAAAGGCCCACACTGCCACCCTCACCGAGGAGGGTGTGCTTAAATGCGAAAAACTCCTGGGCGTTCCCAACCTTTACGACCCCAACAACATTGAGATCCTGCATGCGGTGCAGCAAGCCCTGCGCGCCCACACCCTGTATCAACGGGACCGCGACTACATTGTTAAAGACGGCCAAGTTATCATCGTGGACGAGTTTACCGGCCGCCTCATGCCGGGCCGCCGCTGGTCCGACGGCCTGCACCAGGCGGTGGAGGCCAAAGAAGGGGTCAAAATCGAGGCGGAAAACCAGACCCTGGCGACCATTACCCTGCAAAATTACTTCCGCATGTACGAAAAGCTCGCCGGCATGACGGGCACGGCCGAAACGGAAGCGGACGAGTTTGCGCACATTTATGGTTTGGACGTGGTGGTCATCCCCACCCACAAGCCCATGATCCGCAAAGATCATCCGGACGTCATCTACCGCACCGAAAAAGAAAAGTGGAAGGCGGTGGTCAACCAAATCGTGGAGCTGCACCAAAAAGGCCAGCCCGTTTTGGTAGGCACGGTTTCTATTGAGAAATCGGAAAAGTTGTCGGAAATGCTCAAGCGCCGGGGCATCCCCCACGTGGTGTTAAACGCCAAGTACCACGAGCGGGAAGCGCAAATCGTGGCGCAAGCCGGCCGCTTTAAAGCCGTCACCATTGCCACGAACATGGCCGGTCGGGGCACCGACATCATCTTGGGCGGCAACCCTGAAGGCTTGGCTAAAGCCGAAGGGGACCCACAAAAGGATCCGGAGGGCTACGCCAAAGCTCTCGAGAAGTACCGCCAGTTGTGTGCCGAGGAACGGGAAAAGGTTTTGGCGGCCGGAGGGTTGTTCATCCTTGGCACCGAGCGCCATGAGGCCCGCCGCATTGACAACCAGCTCCGCGGCCGCTCCGGCCGGCAAGGGGACCCCGGTGAGTCCCGCTTTATCCTTTCCCTGGAAGACGACCTCATGCGCATCTTTGCCTCGGATTCCCTGCGCGAGTGGATGCGACGGTTGGGGATGGAAGAAGACGTGCCCATTGAGTCCCGCATGGTCACCCGCTCCATCGCACGGGCACAAAAGCAAGTGGAAGGCCGCAACTTCGAAATTCGTAAGCACCTCTTGCAGTACGACGATGTCATGAACCGCCAGCGCGAAGCGGTGTACAGCTTGCGCCGCCGCATCCTCGAAGGTAAAGAGGGGCGGGACTGGGTCCTGCGGGCAGCTCACGACATTGTGGGCTCGCTGGTGGATACCTACTGCCCCGAGGACAAGGAGCCCGAGGATTGGGACCGCGCTGGTTTGGAACACGAGCTGGAAAACTACTTCGGCCTTAATTTGGCAGCCGCCGATGTCCTGTGGGACACCGTTACCCGTCCTCAGCTGGAAGAAGCCCTCATCGCCGCGGTGGAAACCCGCTTTGAGCAGCGGGAAAAGACCATTGGCGCCGAGGCTTTTGCCCAGCTTACCCGCTACATCATG
Source organism: uncultured Thermoanaerobaculum sp. (assembly GCA_937934115.1). Taxonomy (GTDB): domain Bacteria; phylum Acidobacteriota; class Thermoanaerobaculia; order Thermoanaerobaculales; family Thermoanaerobaculaceae; genus Thermoanaerobaculum. The sequence continues at coordinate 24,403 of CALHAH010000003.1, read as the reverse complement.
CTCTCGGTGCTGGACTTGCAGTGGAAAGACCACCTTCTGGCCTTGGACCACCTCAAGGAAGGCATCGGCATGCGCGCTTACGGCCAGCGGGATCCGCTGGTGGAGTACAAGCGCGAATCCTTTGAGCTCTTCCAAAACATGATGGAGCGGGTAGAAGACCAAGTGGTGCAGTACCTGTACCGCGTGGAGTTGGTGGAGAAAGTGCCGGAGCGTCGGCGCGTAACCCCTATCCGCACCACCAAGGAAGAAGTCTCAGCCCTCGCCGGCGAGCGAGCGGAGGCGCAACACTCCCCCACCGCTGGTCCCCCCACCACCGTGCGCCGTAGCGTGCCGAAAGTGGGTCGCAACGACCCCTGCCCCTGCGGCTCCGGCAAGAAGTACAAAAAATGCCACGGCGCCACCACCGGGGTGGTTAAGTAGTTGCAACTTCGCTGGCACGCGGGTTCGAAGGAAGAATCTGCGGCCTGTGCTTTTGCGCACCTTCTGGCCGCCGCTAAGCGGCAGCCTCCCCGTGCTCACGGCAGCCCCACGGGTTGCTCGCGCCGGCCCCAGAGGGTAAGTTTTGGCAACTGTGAAAGCAGGCAGCAAACGCAAACCGCGGTAAAACCCACAACCACCAACCGCAACGCCAAAAACCCCGTGGCAAAATGAGGGTTGTTTCTGCGCCCCATAGAAGCCTCCTTTTCCTCCACGAGACGAACGGCGGCCGTGCGGGTTGACATAAACCACCCGTGGTTGAGCATGGTCAAGAGGAAACGTAACACCCCACCCTGTTTACAACAGAACGTGCGCACGCCCTCGGCCAACACGGTGAGCTCCTGCCCCGCCGGCAAAACAGCTTGGCAATCGAGGCAAGTTTCCGTAAGCTCACCGCATGCTGGGGAGGTACTGGCGGGTGTGGCGCTCGTACAAAAGGCGCCCAGGGATGGCTGCCTTGGGCTTTGCCGCAGCGGTGGCTTCGCCCTTGGTTTCCATGATGGCGCCGTCTCTGGTACGTCGAGCTGTGGACGTTTTAGCCGCAGGTGGCGATCCCCACCGAGCGCTCCGCTACGCCTTGGGAATCGTAGGGGTAGCAGCAGTTTCCGGCTTGCTGTTGTTTGCCCAGCGCATGCTTCTGATGGGGATCTCGCGACATTTGGAGCACGAGCTCCGCACTGAGGCTTTTGCGCATCTTTTGCGTCTGCCCGCAAGCTTTTTCAACACCCAACGAGTGGGGGACCTGCTCACCAGGCTGGGGTCTGACGTGGGCGCCGTGCGCATGGCCATGGGACCGGCCCTTATGTACGTGGCTTCTACGAGCACCATCTTGCTTTCGGCTGTGGTGCTGATGCTGCGCATTGATGTGCCTCTGACCCTGGCCAGCCTCAGCATGGCACCGGCAGTAGCCCTTACCACCAAGCTCTTTGGCTCCCGCATTTACCGCCGTTGGCACGCGGCGCAAGAGGAGCTTTCGCATTTTACGGCGCGTCTGCAAGAGCACCTGGTGGGGTTGCGGGTGCTCAGGGCTTTTGCGTGCGAAGAACACGAGAAGCACACCATGGGCGAGCTCAACCGTGCCTACTTCCGAGCTTCGCAGAGGCTTGTGAACGTGCAAGCACTGTTTTTTCCTTTGCTTCAGTTTTTGATAGGCGTTGGTTTTGTGGTGGTTTTGGGTTACGGCGGCGCCAAGGTGGTGGCCCAAAAGTTAACCCTTGGCCAGTTTGTGGAGTTCAACTTGTACCTTGCTCGCCTCATTTGGCCCATGATTGCCGTAGGGTGGGTGGCCAACCTCTGGCAGCGCGGGGCCGCCTCCATGGCTAGGCTTGAGGAACTTTTCAGCCAGGCGCCGGAGCTGCCGTTCCTGCCCACGCCCGAAGCTGCCAACCTCGCACCCTCCAAGGCCCTCACTGTGGCTTTTGCCGGGGTGAGCTTCACCTACCCCGGGGCAAAAGGTCCAGCCCTTCAGGGGGTCACCTTTTCGGTTCCCGCCGGGGCGCGGGTGGTCATCCTGGGGGAAGTGGGAAGCGGCAAGAGCACTCTCCTGCACATGGTGCCACGTCTCATTACCCCCCCTGCTGGCACCGTGCTCGTGGACGGGCGAGACGTGCTGGATTGGGACCTGCAAGAGCTACGGGGAACGGTGGTGCTGGTGCCGCAAACGGCGTTCCTCTTTTCCGCAACGCTTAGGGAAAACATTTGCCTGGGCAAACCTGACGCCAGCGAGCAAGAGGTTTGGGAAGCAGTGCGCAGGGCTGGCCTTCTCCCGGATGTGGAAAAACTCCCCCAGGGGCTGGACACTTTGGTGGGAGAACGGGGTGTGACCTTGTCCGGGGGACAGCGGCAACGGGTGGCCTTGGCCCGCGCCCTGCTCCTCCAGCCGGCGGTGCTGCTTTTAGACGATTGCCTTTCGGCGGTGGACCGCAGTACGGAAGCCAAGATCTGGGAACAACTCCCCCCTACCACCTTACTGTTTGCCACACATCGCCTATCGGTGGCCAAAGCTGCCGATTGGGTGGTGATCTTGGAAAAGGGAAGGGTGGTGGAGGAAGGCACGCCCGCCACGCTGGCCGAAACCGGCAAGCGCTGGACCCAGCTTTTAGCTTTGGAAGAGCTGGAAAAAGAAGCGGTGGGGGGCGCGCGGTGAGGTTTGAGCTGGTGCCGATACTCGTGCGGCCCCGTTACCCGGGGAACGTGGGCTCGGTCCTTCGAGCTGCCGCCAATTTTGGTGCCCGACGCTTGCTGGTGGTAGATCCCCAGTGCCATCTTTCGGACATGGAGTTGGTGCGCATGGCCATGGGTGCCGAGCACGCCGTGCCTTTGCAGCAAACCCCGACGCTCGCCGAGGCCGTAGCCCCCTTTCCCGTAGCTGTGGGTTTCACTTCCCTGCGCGAGCGAGACCCACGGGGTGTTTGCTCGGTGTGGGATTTGGCCGCGCTTTTGGCGGGACAGATTGCACCGGTGGCATTGGTCTTTGGGCCCGAACGTGGCGGTTTGAGCCGTGAGGAGCTGGCCCTGTGCTCGCACCTGGCCACCATCCCCACCAACCCCGCTTTTCCCGTGATGAACTTGGCACAAGCTGCAGCAGTGGCGCTGGCCGTGCTTTCCAAAGGCAGCTATCAACCCAGCCAGCCTCGCCTGCGCGAGGATCTCCCCGCCACCCGGGAAGAGGTGGAAAAGGCCTTGGCCCACCTCCAGGAGGTGCTTTTGGCCAGCAAGTTCTTAGACCCCAACAACCCCCGCCGGGTTTTTGATCAAATCCGGCGGGTGGTAGGTCGGGGCTTGCCTTCCGGCCGGGAGGTGAAGATCCTGCACGCGCTGGCCGCGCACATTGCGTTTTTGGCCACTCGCGCCTGGGGGAAAGAGGACAAAAAGGCGTAGCTTACATTTCGGGGCGCGGGGGCATGGGTAGGTTTTCTTCCCCCAACAGATCCACGTGCGGGTCCCGACCCACCAGCCGGCGAAAACGGTCCGCAAAGCCCTCCACCGCTCCCGCCGTTTCATCCAGTTCAATGCGCTCGATCCTGTGCGCTGGAAAAAACACGGTGGTAGCCCCCAGCCGCGCCTGCGGTAACGTGCGGGCGCCTGGGGCACACTGCAGCAGGAAGTCCTCAAAGGCTTCCAACGGCAGACCACGCAAAATCACCCCGGAAGCGGAAAGGGAAAGCAAAACCCCCCAGAACTTCTCCCTGGGGGAAGCCAAGGAAACCACCACCAGCGAGCCCTCACGCATGGTCATCCTGCCAAAGCTCCACCAGCACACCCCCCACGCTTTTAGGGTGAATAAAACATACCCGAGATCCCCCAGCTCCCACCCTGGGGCTTTCACTCAAGAGCACCAGGCCTGACCCCTTGGCGGCGGCCATGGCTTCTCCCACATCATCCACAAGGAAACAAAGGTGGTGCACACCCGGTCCGCGTTTTTCCAAAAACCTGGCTACCGGTGAGGTGGGAGTGGTGGGCTCCAGGAGCTCAATGTGGGTTTCCCCCACCGGCAAGAACGCCACCCGCACCTGCTCGCTTGCCACGGTTTCCACCTTTTCCACCACCAGCCCCAGGGCTTGGTAAGCCTGGGTTGCTTTTTCGAGGTTTTGGACCGCTATCCCCACGTGATGCAAGCCGCGGATCATCCGTTCCCCCTATGGCATTGTAGGAGCTTTTCTGCAACCGTCAGGGGATCCTCCCGGCCCTCAACCACCGCCGCCACCGCCTGCCGCCAGCTCTCAGTTTGCTGCTTCGCCCTTCGCGGCAAAAGATCCGCAAGGATAGCTGACAGCCTCCTTTCCGCCCGCTCCCAGGAAAGCACCTGGTGATGCCCGGAAGTGGCAAGAAAGCGCTGGTGCTCCTCCAAAGTTGCCACCAGCTCGTCCACGCCCTCGCCGGTGGTGGCGGCCACCGGCAAGACCGGGGGGCGCCAAGCCGCCGGCGCCGGAGGTGGCAGGAGCGACGCCAACATCTGCACTACATCGGCAGCTCCCGGGCGGTCTTTCTTGTTCACCACAAAAACGTGGGCAATTTCCATCACTCCTGCTTTTGCCAACTGCACGTCATCCCCCAATCCCGGCACCTGCAGGAGCACAACGGTATCCACCACCGAAGCCACATCCACCTCGTCTTGCCCCACACCCACGGTTTCCACCAGCACCCAGGAAAAAGGTGCTGCCCGCAGAACCTCGAGGCAATCGGCGCAGGCCGCCGCCAGTCCGCCAAGAGCCCCACGGGTAGCCAGGGATCGCACAAAACCGCCGGCCGCCACCAAGCGCGGCATGCGCAGGCGGTCAGCCAAGAGGGCCCCACCGGAAAAAGGACTGGAGGGATCCACCGCCAGCACCGCCACCCGCTCCCCTCGCCCTTGCAGGCGAAGCCCCACGTGCTCGATGAGGGTGCTCTTCCCCGCCCCTGGGGGACCGGTGAACCCCACGGTGGGGAGCCACCCCTGGCGCCTGGGCAAACGCCGCAAAAGCTCCCGCCCGGCGGGATGGCCGTTTTCCACCCAGCTCAAAGCACGGCCCAAGGCCCGGGGAAAACCGGCCACCACCCCCCTCAGGATGGCCTCAAGCTCCGCCACTGGTAATCAGCTCCTTGGAGATGATGAGCCTTTGGATCTCACTGGTACCCTCGCCAATGGTGCAGAGCTTGGCGTCCCGCCACAGCTTTTCCACAGGGTAGTCGCGGGTATAGCCATAACCACCGTGAATTTGAATGGCTTCTTCGGCAGCCTTCACTGCTACCTCGGATGCAAAAAGCTTGGCTTCGCTGGCCAACCGCCCACACGGGAAACCGCGATCTTTGAGTTCTGCGGCCTTTTCGGTCAAAAGCCGGGCGGCATCCAGCCACGTCGCCATGTCCGCCAGCTTAAAGCGGATGGCCTCAAACGCTGTCAGTGGCAAGTTGAACTGCTTACGGCTTTTGGCGTAAGCAACGGCGGCATCCAAGGCTCCGCGGGCAATACCCACACCCAAGGCGGCAATGCCCACCCGACCACCTTCTAAGACCGCCATGGCTTGCGTGTACCCCTCGCCCTCTCCGCCCACCAGTGCGTCTTCACTGACGAAACAGTCCTCCAGGATGAGGGACGCCGTGTCGGACGTGCGCATGCCCAGCTTGTCTTCCTTCTTGCCGCGCACCACCCCCGGGCTGGCCAACGGCACGATGAAAGCGGAAATGCCTGCCGGCCCCGGTACGTCCTTCGAACGGGCCATGACCACCGCCACCTCAGCAACCGAAGCGTGGGTGGTAAAAGCCTTGGATCCTGAAAGCACCCAACCCCCCTCCACCTTCCGTGCCCGGGTCCTTAAAGAGGCAGCGTCGGAGCCGGACTCCGGTTCCGTCAGCGCCCAAGCCCCCATGGTTTTCCCGGAAGCCAAGCGCGGCAGCCATTGACGCTTTTGCGCTTCACGGCCAAAGGCCAGGATGTGTCCGGTGCACAGGGAGTTGTGGGCAGCAACGGAAAGGGCAATGCCCGGTTCCACTGCTGCCAGCTCTTCAATGGCAGCAATGGCATGGCGGTAGGAAAGGCCAGCGCCGCCGTACTCCTCGGGGACCATTATCCCCAAAAGCCCCATTTGCCCCAGTTGCGCAAAGATCTCCCGCGGGAACACCGAGGCCTCGTCCCACCTCCGCACGTGTGGGGCGATTTCCCGACGTGCAAACTCGCGCACCAGCTCCCGCAATTCCTCCACAGAAACGGCTGCTTCTTTTTGGCTCATGATCCCCCCTCCTGTGCCGCTTCGGCCCAGCGAACAACCTGGGTGCCAGGATAATAGTGCGTCAAGATGCGCCGGTAGTTCCAGCCCCCTAAGCTCAAACCGTACGCACCGTTTTGACACAACCCCACACCGTGGCCCCATCCCTTGCCAAAAAAGCGAAAGCGGAGCTCCCCAATTTCCTCGCGACCGGCCACCACAAACCACGTGGATGGCAAGCCCAGCAGGCGACGAAGCTCCACTCCGGAAAGCGTTTTCCTCCCCCAGGAACCGCCCACCGCAACCGCCGAAACCCTGCCCGTTGCCGTGCGTTGGGTAACTGCAAGTTCTTGCACGTGAGCGACCCCCAGCTGGGAGGCCAACTTTGTGGCATCCCATTCCCGCATCCAACCCCGGAAGTTTGCTCGGGCATCGGCAGCGGGGCTTGCCTCCACTTCCAGCACAGGGCACCCACGGGACGTGCACCAAAGCCTCGCGGGGCTGCCGGCCAGGGCTTCCCCTGCCCCTACCCGCAGCTCTCCCTCCACCTGCCACAGCACCGCCGTCCCCTGCACCGCTAACTCGTTTCCGCCCGTGGCTTGCCGCCATCGTGGCCCATCTTCTCCCCCCACCACCACACCTTCCCGCACCCACACGGCTCCAGAAAGCCGCGCCAGTTGCAACACCTCGGCCCACGGCTCACTCCCTGCACCCTCCGCCGGAAGTAAGCGAAAATGCCACAAAAGCGCGGCAACGCCCCTCTTGGCCGTAAAAAGCGGCCAGAAATCCGGCAACCCCAGGGCTTCTTCCGGGGTACGCCCGTGCTTTTGCCCAAGCGCTTGCGCAAATTCCAAAGGGGTGCGAACGTTTTCACGTCCCACCAGGTGGCGAACTAAAAAGGCAAGCCTACCTCGCCCGTCTAAACGTTGGCTTTGCTGCCCCACGCCTAGCTGCACCACCTCGCCAAAACAGGGAACTCCCGGCAGGTACGGGGCTTGCTCTTTGGGGAAGACCTCCCTCGCCGCTTCGGTGTGCCCGCCGCAGGTGGAGTGAAAGTACGCGCGCACCACCTTATCTCCAAACACCAGAACCTCACCGCGGGTTTCAGCCACCGCTTGCGAAGCCAGCGCTTCCTCCCCATCCGCTCCCAGGTACACCTGACAATGCTCCTGGTCGCAAAGGTCAAACCCTCGCGAGGCATGGGCTCCTACTTGCGCCAAGGCGTAGCTGCGGGCAGCCACGGCTTGGGCTTTAAGGGCTTCCAGGTGAGGGAAGCTCTTGGGCCCCATTTCCGCGGGTACCACCCCTAACAGGTAATCCTCCAACGGAATGGTGTTGACCACCACCGGTCCTTGCTCGCTGGGCAAACACAGGAAGCTGCCGCGGTAGCGCCGGCTTCCCACCATCACCGGTAGCGGATCCACCGGGGTCACCGTCACCGCCTCTCCCCGCACCACACCACCCTCCCCGCCCAGTACTTCCACGCTCCCTGGCCGCCTTGGCCTGGGAGTTGCCGAAAAACCAGCTTGCTGGAGCTGGGCTTGCAGCTGAGGGTACGAAAGTCCTGCGGGGACAGGCACCAAAACCCGGTATTTTCCACCCCCTGGGGCAAGCTCGGCGGCAAAACCCAAGGCCTGAAGGCGAACCAGAAAGGCTCGGGCGTTTTTTTCGTCTGCAAAAACCCCCACTTGCGCTGCTAGCTGCGGGGGCTCGCTGCGTACCGTGAGGGGTCCGCGCAGCATATCCCGTGACGAGCCTCCACGCACCTCGAACCGGCGGCCCAACTCGGGAAACTGCGGCGTCCCAGTCACAGAAAGCCCCACGCGCAGGAGCAGCCCTTGCCCTTGCTCAGCGCCGCTGCCACCCCGCGCCGCCAAGCTCACCGCTACGGCCAACCCTGCCAAAAAAGCCTTCCACCTCACGCCACACCCCTAGCGCCGCTGCCTTGCCGTGTGCTCACGGAAATCATCGCCGTAAAGTCGCACCTCCTCGCACATCTCAAAAAGGCGGGAACGCACGGGAACTGAGAGGCGATCCGCCAAGGTTTCCTCCCCCCGTTCGCGGTTGGCGGCGTCAGTGTAGTTGGTGGTGCAGAGGGTGAGCCGCTTGTGCATGTACCGGGTGTTGAGCACGTAGTACAGCACATCCATGACCCAAGGGGTGGGTCGAGTGGCCCCCAGCTCGTCCAGCACCAAAAGCTCAGAGCTCAAAACGGGGTCCAAGATGTCGGCACGGCTGGGGCCCGACCCGTCAATGGACATTTGCAGCTGCATCACCAGTTCCGAAAAGCTCACAAAAAGGCCGCGGATGCGGTGCCGACGGATCAGTTCCGACAACGCCGCCACCGCCAGGTGGGTCTTGCCGGTCCCGCACCTCCCCATAAACAGCAAGCCTTTTTGCACCAGGGGGAAGGCTTCCACGAACTCCTGAGTCCGGCGTTTAGCTTGACCTAGCGTGGGATCGTTGGGGTTCCAAAGCTTGAAGTTTTCCAAAGTACAGTGGCGGAAGCGCTCAGGAATATGAGCTTCTCGAAAGGCAAACTCCACCCCCAGCTGCTGCCGACAGTGGCAGGGAACGCTAACCCACCGCCCGTCCCTCGCCTCCACCCGGAAGCCCGTGCCGTCGCACTGCTCGCACACTTCTTCCACCTTGCGGCTCACGGGAGGATTCTAGCGCGCTACCATGAGCAGCGTGGAAGCTGGCCCTCTGCTTGCCTGGTTTTCTCAGCACCGACGGAGGTTCCCGTGGCGCACGCCGTTCCCTCGTGATCCTTACCTGGTTTTGGTTGCCGAGGTGATGCTCCAACAAACCCAGGCGTCCAGGGTGGCCGTGCTTTTCCCCCGTTTTCTTGAGCGCTTCCCCACCCTGGATTTACTGGCAGCGGCGAGCGAAGACGAGGTGGTGGCTGCCTTCGCGGGCCTTGGCTACTACCGCCGCGCTCGTCTCCTCCACCGCCTAGCACGCGAGGTAGCAGCGCGAGGGTGGCCGCGTAGTTCCAGCGAGCTGGTTCGGCTCCCGGGAATGGGACCCTATACCGCTGCCGCGGTAGCAGCTTTTGCCTTCGGTGAACTGACACCACCCGTGGACGGCAACCTTTGCCGCATCACCGCCCGCCTTTTTGCCGTGAACAGCGTGCTAAGAAGCCCCACCCTTTCCGCCCAAGCCCACGCCTTCGCGCGGAAGCTGGTAGCGACGCACCCCACGCCCGAAATCTTCGAAGCGCTCATGGAGCTGGGAGCCACGGTCTGCACGCCGCAACAGCCCCAGTGCGCCATATGCCCGTGGGCGACTCACTGTGCGGCCTTCCGTGGCGGAAAGCCATCAGCCTTCCCCCTGCCCCAACCTGCTCGTACCAAGGAAACCCCAACGTGGGTAGCCCTTTGGGTGGAAAACGCCGCGGGTGAAGTGTTGCTCCGCCAGCTTACCGAGCCGCCGCTTTTGGGTCTTTGGCTGCCACCGTTGCACCGCGGGGACGGGGACCCCCAGTACCGCGCCGCCATCTTGGCGCAAGAAGCCGGTCTTGTGGCAAACCCAAGCTTGGTGGGTAGCCTGCGCCACCACATTACCCATCGCCGTATCACGGTGCTGCTCTTCCGCGCGGCGCCGCCCTTGGGCGTACGGGAGGAAGCCAACGGCTTCCGGTGGGCCTCACCATCGGCTTTGTTGCCCACCTCCTCGCTGGCGGAAAAGCTGGCCCGCTTGGCCCACAGAAGTCGCGCAAAAGGAGAAGCCCCATGAAAGGACCCAAGCTCACCGTGGACGCTTTGGTGGTGCACCCGCAACGGGGAGTGCTCTTGGTGCAGCGCAAAAACGAACCGTTTGCTGGCTTTTGGGCGCTGCCCGGGGGGTTTGTGGAAGAGGGGGAAAGCTGCGAGCACGCGGTGGTGCGGGAAGTAGCCGAGGAAACCGGGCTTTCGGTGCGTGTGGTCGCGCTTTTTGGGGTTTACTCCCAACCCGGCCGTGACCCCCGGGGGCACACGGTCTCGGTGGTGTACGTCTGCCAACCTCTGGGCGGCCAGCTGGCCGGAGGGGACGATGCGGCAGTGGCCCGCTTTTTCCCTGAGCTTTTTGGGGTTTCTTTGGCCTTTGACCATGCCCGCATCCTTAAGGATGCCGGTTTCCCCACGGAAGAAAACGACTGCTAGCGCTCGATCAGGTCCTCCGGGAGTACCTCCGGTTCGGGATCGGCAAAAACGATGGCGGTGGACGCCACCGGCGCTAACACCGTGTGGAGCTTACCTTGGCTAGTTAAGCGCAGCTCGTAAAAACCTTCCGGGCGGATGGCCATGAGCGTTCCCACAGTGGCGTTTAAGTTAAGGAGCTGGTTGTACACCAAAACCTTAGCCGGTAAGTCCATGTCCCCTCCCGCTCACCATTCTAGCCTCGTCCCGGTGGCACCTTAAGGTTGTACTCCTTGAGCTTGCGTTGCAGTGTTCGCAAACCAATGCCCAAAAGCTCCGCCGCCCGTGCCCGATGCCCTTGCGTAAACTCCAATGTCTTGAGGATGGCCTCCTTCTCAATGTCCTCCATGCGCCGAGGCATCCACGGGGTTGCTTCCGCGGCTGAGGCAGTTTGGGGGCGTCCCTGGCGAATTTCCGCCGGCAGATCTTCCAGGGTCAGTTCCTCCCCGCGGGCAAACAGCACCATGTTTTCCACTACGTTTTTGAGCTCCCGCACGTTGCCCGGCCAGGGGTACGCACGCAGGGCATCCACGAGGCTGGGGGCCAGCTGCTTCACATTGCGACCCAGCTGCGCGTTGAAGTGGTTAACAAAGTGCTGCACCAACAACGGGATATCCTCAGGCCGCTCCCGCAGCGGCGGCAACTCCACGGTCACCACCTTCAATCGAAAGTACAGGTCTTGGCGGAAGCGTCCTTCCCGCACTTCTTTCTCCAAATCGCGGTTGGTGGCCGCGATGAGCCGGAAATCCACCGGGATCTCGTCGTTGCCTCCCACACGGGTAATAACCCGCTGCTCCAAAACCCGCAGCAGCTTAACCTGAAGATCGGCGGAAAGCTCGGAAATTTCATCCAGAAAGAGCGTGCCCCCGTGAGCCAGCTCGATCTTGCCAATGCGCCGCTGGTGGGCGCCGGTGAAAGCTCCTTTTTCGTGACCAAAGAGCTCGGCTTCCAAGATGTCCCCGGGGATGGCCCCGCAGTTTAAGGCCACAAAGCGCTTGGCGGCGCGCGGGGAGTGCTGGTGAATGGCGTTGGCAATGAGCTCCTTTCCGGTTCCCGATTCACCCAAAATCAGCACAGTAGAAGGTGCCGGTGCGACCACCTTGACCCGCTCGAACACCCGTTGCATGGCGGGGGAACGGCCCACGATGGACTCAAAGGAGTAGTAGCGGTCGAGCCGCTCCTTCAGCTCGGCAGCTTGCCGCGCCAGGATGCGGCGCTCCAGCTGCATTTCCACCCGCCGGCGCAGCTCCAAAAGGTTTACCGGCTTGGTGAGGTAATCGTCCGCACCGCCTTTAAGGGCTTGCACCGCCCCGTCAATATCGCCGTAGGCGGTGACCATAAGGATGGCCAAATCGGGCCGCTCCCGCCGAGCCGCCGCCATGAGCGTGTACCCGTCCATGCCCGGCATGCGCACATCGGTAATTAAGGCATCCGCCGGCTTTTGCTCCTGCAAATAGGCCAGCGCGGGTTGCCCACCGTCAAAGGTGATCACCTCGTAACCCGACTTGCGCAAACCGGAGGCCATGGCCTCGCGCGAACCATCGTCATCATCCACCAAAAGCAAAAGCCCTTTCACCACGCTACCCCCTTTTCGCTAAGCAAACGTTGCAGTCCTGCCTCATCCAGCGTCGGCACCCCGAGGTTTTTGGCTTTTGCAAGCTTGGAACCGGGGTTTTCCCCCACGATGAGGTAACTGGTCTTGCGGGAAACGCTGTCCGATACGTGTGCCCCGGCCGCTTCCAAAAGCGCTGCCACCTGCTCCCGCGGCCGCGAGAGGGTGCCGGTGATGACAAAAGCAAGACCCGCAAGGGGTGCCGGCGTTGCTGGTCCCTCTGGGATTTCCCGCGGGTCCACCCCCCGTGCCCGAAGCCGCCGCACCAACTCCGCTCCTTGGCGGGAGGCAAAAAAGCCCACCACGGACTGGGCAATGGTGGGGCCTATCCCCTCAATGGCCTCCAGCTCTTCCTGGCTCGCTTGCGAAAGCGCAGAAAGAGAGCCAAAGCGCGAAGCCAAGAGCTTGGCCGCCCGCTCCCCCACATGGCGGATACCCAAAGCCACCAGCAGGCGCCACAGGGGCCGCGTCTTTGCGTCTTGCAACTGTTTTTTCAGGTTTTGCGCGGACTTCTCGCCCCACCCCGGTAGTGCCGCAAGCTTTTCCCAATCCAAATCCCAAAGGGAGGCGGGGTCGGAAAGCAACCCAGCTTGCAGCAACTGCTCCACCCTTTGCTCACCTAAACCTTGAATGTCCATCCCTGCCCGGGAACAAAAGTGCAGCAGCCTTGCCTTTTGCACCGCGGGACAAGAAGAGTTGGGGCAGCGGATGGCCACCTCCCCGGCTTCCCGTACCACCGGCGTGCCGCACACGGGGCAGCGGTCCGGCATGGAAAAGGGAACAGCCCCTGCCGGGCGCACGGATATATCCACCGCCACCACCTTAGGGATGACATCGCCACCCTTTTCCACCCACACCGTGTCTCCTACCCGCACGTCCAACCGCGCTACTTCATCGGCGTTGTGGAGCGTAGCTCGGGTCACAGTGGTGCCTGCCAAGCGCACCGGCTCCAGCTCCGCCACCGGCGTTAAGGTGCCGGTGCGCCCCACCTGCACCACGATGTTTTTAACCCGCGTGCGCTCCCCCTCCGGTGGGTACTTGTACGCCACCGCCCAGCGGGGAAACTTGGACGTGGCCCCTAAGGCCTGTTGCTCCGCTATGCTATCCACCTTCACCACCACCCCGTCAATGTCAAAGGCCAAGGCTTTGCGCTTTTGCCCCCACTCTTCCACAAATTCGTGCACGCCTGATACATCCCGGCAGCGCCGCCACCCAGGGTTGGTGGCAAAACCCCACTGCGCCAAAAGCTCTAAGGCTTGGCTGTGGTAGCGCAGCTCCTTCCCTGGCATCCGCGCGATTTGATAAGCAAAAAAACGTAAACCCCGGCGGGCACATTGGCGGGAATCCAAAAGCCGGATAGAGCCCGCCGTGGCGTTCCTGGGGTTGGCAAAGGGTTCTTCACCTTCTTCCCGGCGCTTGCGGTTCAGCTCTAAAAACACCGGCCGCGGCATGTACACTTCCCCGCGCACCTCCACCAGCGCCACATCGGCGGGAAGACGCAAAGGTATGGTGGGTATGGTCTTGGCGTTAGGGGTGACCTCTTCCCCCACCTCGCCGTTGCCGCGGGTCACCGCCCGCATCAACACCCCACCTTCATAAATCAAGCTGAGGGAAACCCCGTCAATTTTTAGCTCGGCCACCAACGCCTCGGGTTTGCGCCCCAAACCGCGGACAACGCGCCCGTACCACTCCTCCAGCTCCCCTTCGTTGTAGGAGTTGTCCAGGGAAAGCATGGGGATTTCATGCCGCACCTGTGGCAGTTCATCCAAAACCGCGCCCCCCACCCGTTGCGTGGGGGAGTCCGGGGTCACCAGCTCCGGGTGCGCCGCTTCCAGCGCTTTGAGTTCAGCCATCAGCTGATCGAAGGCAAAATCGGAGATTTCCGGTTTGGCTAGCACGTAGTAAAGGTACTCGTGCCGGCGAATCTCGTTCCTGAGCCACTGGATGCGTTCTCGGACATCGCTCACGACCGCACCCTCCTCCGTCGTGGGAATTGGCCACCGCGGGTCACCCTTTGGGGCAAAGGGGGCTGTCCTGCCTTCACGCGCGCCAAAATTTCTCGCCACGCCCCTAAAACCCTTGCGGCTTGAGCATCAAAAGCTGCCTGCACTGCTAACAGGTCCATGGCTACCGGAAAAGCCTCATGGCGCACCATGCGCAGGGCTTTCCGCGGGGAGCGGGGTTCTTGAAAGAGGCGGGCCAGATACAAAAAACCGTAGCGAACGAGGTGCCCCCGGTAGTGGGAAAAAGCGAGAAGCTGTGCCATTTCCCCCACCCGGCTTTTGATTTCAGCTTCCAATTGACCCCAAGGCAAGCCCCCCTCCGCCGCCTGGGAAAGGGGTTTGTAAAGCCAAGGCCAAAGCAAAAGGGCCAGCAAGGCCTCTTCGCACATCTTCCTTTGCGCGTGTACGCCGTCAGCCAGGGCCAAAAAGCGGAAGAAAAGCTCCTGCTGCTTAGCGTCGTAAAACGCCAAAAAAGGCAGCACCTCGGTAAGCAGCCCAAACTCCCAAAGACGGCGAAAAATGCCGGCGGCATGCCCGCTTTTCAAACTCTCGCTCAGCTCGTAGGCTAGCCGCGCTGCCGAGGCCCGCCGAATTTCCCGAAAGTGCTCACCAATGGCGGCAGCAGTTTCCGGATCAAGGGAAAATCCCAAGCGCACCGCGTACTCCACGGCACGCATCATGCGCACCGGGTCTTCCATAAAGCGCTCACCGGCTGGCCCTATGGCCCGGATAACCCTCCGCTCAAGATCCGAAAGGCCCCCCACGTGGTCAATCACCGTGAAGTCCGCGATGTTGTAAAACAGCCCGTTGATCGTGAAATCCCGGCGAAAAGCATCCTCTTCGGGTGTACCGTACTCGTCCTCGTTGCCCACTTCCGGCGCCAATGCGTCGGCACTTTCCTCGCCATTGGGCTCCTCCACCGCCGGACCGCGGCGAAACGTAGAAACCTCGATGACCTCCTCACCAAACTGCACGCGGGCAATGCGGAATCGGCGGCCGATGATGCGAGCGTTGCGAAAGAGTTGCCGGACTTGCTGCGGGCGAGCATCCGTACCCACGTCAAAGTCCTTGGGCGTGCGACCCAGGAGCAAGTCGCGCACAGCTCCCCCCACCAGGTACGCCAAGAAACCCGCGTGGTGCAAGCGGTAGAGCACCTTAAGGGTGTTGGGCGAAAGCAAGCGGCGGGAAATGGGGTGCTCCGCCCGGGAAAGAACCTTAGGACTCGGATTGTGACGTGCTGCGAGTCCCGTCACGCTCCGTCCCTAATGGCCAGGACCACCTTCCCGAACTGCCGCCCTTCAGCCAAGTAGCGGTACGCCGCCACCCCGTCGCCCAACGGGAACACCCGGTCCACCAACGGCTTGAGCTTTTTTTCGCAAACCACCGACAGCATGTCGGCAAACTCCCTCTGGTTGCCCATGGTGGAGCCCAGGATCGAGAGCTGGTTCCAAAAGATGAGGCGGATTTCCTCGGTGGGATCGGGGCCGGTGGTGGCTCCACACGTCACAATACGTCCGCCTTTGGCCACCGAGCGCAAGCTGCTCATCCACGTGGCCTTACCTACCGTCTCCACCACCACGTCCACTCCTCGTTTGCTGGTGAGCTCCCGTACTTTGCGGGCCACGTCCTCACGGGTGTAGTTGATGGTGAGTTCAGCTCCCAAGGTTTTGGCTTTCTCCAGTTTGGCGTCGTCCGCAGAGGTGACGATGACCGCAGCTTGGGCTTGACGGGCCAAAATCGTTGCAGCTTGCGCCACGCCCCCCCCGATCCCATGGATGAGCACGGTTTCCCCCGCTTGCAGCCGTGCCCTTGTAAAAAGCATGCGCCAAGCCGTGAGAAACGTCAAAGGGAAAGCGGCGGCTTCCTCCCAACTCATGTGGGCCGGCTTGGGAAAGCACGCTTCCGCCTTGACCTTCACGTACTGGGCAAAGGTGCCGTCGGTGTGCTCGCCCACGATGCCGTAGGCAACGCACAAAGAGTGCTCCCCCTTGCGGCAAAACTCACATTGGCCACACCAAATCCCGGGGTTGAAAACCACGGCCTCACCTTCTTGGACGTTGCTGACCCCAGGCCCTACGGCCACCACCACCCCAGCCCCGTCGGCACCACCAATGTGAGGCAAGGGGATGGGGATTCCGGGCAAGCCGCGCAAAACGAAAAGATCCAGGTGGTTAAAAGCTGCGGCCTGCAACCCAATAACCACCTCTCCCGGACCAGGTTTGGGATCGGGCCTTTCCCCTAGCTTGAGGTTTTCAAAGCTGCCGTGCTCTTCAAAGTACAGGGCGCGCATCGTCTCCCTCCGCCCGGCATTGTAGCGCCATTTTGGCACAAAAAAGCGCCCCAGCCGGGGCGCTTACGTTAACCTCAAGGAAAGCCTCAGTTAAGGTTGTTGAACACCACTTGGCGCTGGATGAACTGGTTCTTAAAGGACTGCCCATCCACCGCTTCCACCACCAACGTGTGGATACCGTCGCTGTATTTGCTGGTGTCCAAGACGTACTCGAAACGCGCGTGCTCCACGTAAGGGGCTGGCAACCAAGGGTAAAGGGCCTTCACGTCGGGGCTATCCATGGCGAATGTGGGATCACCAATCACGAGCGAGCCATCCAAAATGCCGTCCACGTAAAAGTTCAAGCGCGTAATGCCGTAATTCCCCGAAGACGCGTTGGTGTCCACGGCCCAACCCTTCACCGTGTAAAGCCCCTTCACCGGCTCGTGCCATCCGGGCTTATCGAGGTTACCAATGGTGGGGATGTTGGCGTTGTGGTCGCAACCCACAAACACCGGTCGGTTGGCCAACAACGTAAAGGGCGTGGTGGAATGTTTGCGATGGGCCAGGACGCTGATGTAGTTCAAACCCGGGTGCAAGCGATTGGTGCCAAAGAGCTCGTAGTTGGTGTCAATGACAAAGAAAAACCCGGCACGCTGGGCGTCATAGGGGAGATTAGGGAATTGGTACAGAAGGTCCGGCCGCTCGATGCCGTAAATGTTGGCATCCACCTTGGCTCCCAGCGCGGTGAGCAGGGGCAGTTGGTAACGCGGCCCGCGGCTGCTATCACCCCAGGCGTCGGTTTTCTTCACGGAGACCCCGTTAAGGAGCAGCTCCACGGCAACCACCCCTTCAAAAGCGTTGTTTTCGTTGACGTCCAACACCCACCCGGAAATCCAGTCCAGGTGGTGATACACGAAGTCGTACTCCTCGTATCTGGAGAGCGGAAACGAGCACAGCTTGGCGTAAAACAACCCGCCCGCTGGCGGCCAGTCCACGGCTCCCAGGGCGCGACTGGTCCCCTCGTGGTTTTGGAAGTACACCTCCCGCTCAGCCAAAATGCGGGACTCACCCGCCGTATCCCAGGCGCGTACCGCCACCCGATGCATGCCATTGGCAAAACGGGTGGTATCCAAGTTCAGCTGAAAGCCGGAACTGCCGGAGCCGGGCACATCCGGATAGGCATTGGCAATATCCGGCCGCGGCAGGGGGTACATGGCTTGCCCCACCACACGGCCATCCACGAGTACCTCGATGTCCGCCCGAACTTTGCCATCCGCACCGGTGGTTTGACGGATACCCTGATCGTCCAAGGCCCAACCGGTGATGGGGTACACACCGGAGAGGTAAACCTGCATGCCCCCGGTGGAGGGATCGCCAGGGTTATCCAGCCCACCCAACGGTGGCTGGTTGCGGGTGTTGTCCACCACGATGGTGCGAACCCCCAAAATGGCCTTGGCTGGCTCCCCCCCGGGCGCGGTCGTAGCGGCAAAAGTCACTTCTATGGCCAGGGTGTGTTCACCGCTGCTCAAGGCGGAAGCCAAAAAAGAGCCGGAAAAGCCCACGTCCGCAGGCGCACCCTCACCAAAAAACCCAGGGTACTTGCGCCGCAGGTCTTCCCGGGGCTGGTTCATATCCACGGCATGACGCACCACCCCATCAATGACCAAACGAATGTTGGAAACCCCTCTGGGGTCCAACACAAATCCCTTCACCTCCACGATGCCGAAGACCGTGGCACCAGGAGCAGGGGTTTCAATGGCAAACACCGTTTCCGTGGGTGGACCGGGGCTTGCTGCTCTACGACGCACCGTCGAGGCTTCCACCGCGGAAAAGCCCAGCAGAAACACTGCTAAAAGCGCATACTTACCCCATGCTTTCATGGCTGCTCCTCCTTGCGGTCCCGCTCCCCTCTGCATCTTGCTTTTACATTAAGGGCCGTTCCCGAGAAAGTCAAGCCCAGTGAGGTTTCCCGCCCTGCCACTGGGGTTCCAGCCGCTAAAGGCGGCAGCACTGCCACCGCGATTGCCCACAAACCCTTTCCCTGCCGCGCTCATTCCGTGATGGAGATCACGTCCCTGCTTCCCCCGGCCCCACCAACTGAAGTAAAAAAGCCGCCACGCTTTCCTCCAGCGCCTTTAAGTGGTACCCGCCTTCGAGCAGTGCAAGGAGCGGTTTTCCAGCAGCAGCTTGCGCTAAAAGCGTGCCGATCCGGCCAAACCCCGCTGCGGTCACCGCCATGCCCCCCAAGGGATCCAGCTCATGGGCGTCAAAACCGGCAGAGACCAGCCACAGTTGCGGGGTTACTGCTTTCGTGAGTTCCTCCAAGCCGAAGCTGAGTGCCTCCACGTACGTGTCATCGTCAGCACCGGCCGCAAGGGGAAAGTTGCGGGTAAAGCCGCGCCCTTTACCTACACCTACCTCATCCGCACTCCCGGTTCCCGGGTAAAACGGGTAGCGGTGCACCGAGAGGTAAAACACGTCGTTGCGGTGGTAAAAGAGCTCCTGCGTACCGTTTCCGTGGTGCACATCAAAATCCACTATGGCCACCGGTCCCATACCCTGAGCGCACGCCACCTCTGCCACCACCGCCGCGTTGTTGAAAAAGCAAAAGCCCATAGCCTGGGAACGCGTGGCGTGGTGCCCGGGGGGGCGAATGGCAGCAAAAACCCGGAAAGCTCGGCCAGCACGAAGCCGCCCCAAACCCTCCAAAGCACAAGCCACCGCTGCTACGGCTGCGCGATAGGTGCCCGGGGCAATGGGGTTATCCGCACAGTCGAAGAGAGTCGGGGCGTGTTTACACGCCTCCCGCAAACGGAGGGGCAAGCTGGGGTCGTGGATCCGCTCCACCGCCGCTACAACCACCCCTTCGTCCACGTCTGGAACTTCTTCCCGCCACCCAGCCCTGCGAGCACCTGCCAAAGCCGCCTCTTGACGCGCGACCCTCTCCGGGTGACCCCAAAACGGCACGTGCAGGCCACAATCCGGGTGCGTCAAGCATAGGCTCAATGCGCGCACAGAGCCTAAGTTACCACGCCAGCTCGCCCCGCCCCAGGCACCACCCTTCCCGCGGACCTCCCGTTGGGCTACCCTTGGTGGCCATGATAGGGAAAGGATCGCAAAACGCCCTGCGAATGGCCGCAAGCCTTGCGGCGGCCGCGGTGCTCTTGTGGTTTTTCTTCCGCAAGGTTTCCTTGAAAGAGGTGGCACAACTGTTGGCAGCAGTAAAGCTTGCACCAGCGTTGGCAGCCGTGGCTTTGGCTCTCGCTTCCTACGGAGCTCGCGCTTGGCGCTGGGCCCTGCTGTTGCACGGCGTCGGGAAGCCTCCTTTTTCCACCTTGGCCGGCTGCACCGCTGCCGGTTTCGCAACCTCCACAGTTTTACCTGCACGTTTGGGTGAGCTGGTTCGTCCTCTGCTCCTTTCCGCACGGGCAGGTCTCCCCCCCGCCGCCACCATAGCTTCCATCGTGGCGGAAAGGCTTTTGGACCTCCTCACCGTGGTTTTCCTTTTTACAGTGGCCCTGGTGACGGGAAAACAGGGGCGAGAGGCTTTGCTGCCCTCGCTTCTGTGGACGTTGGGCACGGTAGGCGTCCTCAGTATGGGCTTGGTTCTCCTGGTTACGGCCCGCGAGGCGATCGTTCTGTGGCTTTCAGCGCGGGCAAAAAGCACCTGGGGCCAGCGCCTGGTGCATTTCGTGCAGGAGCTTTTTGCGGGCCTTGCCTTTTGGGGCAACCCACGGCATGCCCTGACGCTGGTTTTCGCCAGCCTGGTAACCTGGGGGCTAGCTGTGGCGCAGGTGGCGGTTACGGCGCAAGCCTTTGCCAGAACGTTGCCTTTTCGGGACGCCACGTTGGTCCTGGCCGTGAGCGTTGTTGGTTTGGCAGTTCCCACTCCCGCAGGGGTGGGGGGCTTTCACGCCGCCACGCAGTTTGCGCTGACAACCATTGCCCTTTGGCCCTTGCCGCCGGCCACGGCTTTTGCCCTCTTGCACCACGTAATTTGCTTTGTCCCTGTCAGCCTGGTGGGTTTCGGGTATATGCTGATGGTGGGCTTTTCTTGGCGGCAGGTGCGCCAGGTTAAGCCCTGAGGTGAATTGTGCGTTGCCCTTACTGCGGCCACGGGGAGGACCGGGTGGTGGACTCCAGAGAGCTGGCGGAAGGCACCCAGGTGCGCCGACGGCGGGAGTGCCTGGCTTGTGGCCAGCGCTATACCACCTACGAGCGCATCGAGGATTCTCCGGCCCTCGTGGTCAAGCGTGACGGCCGTCGGGAGCCTTACAACCGCGCCAAGGTTATTGCTGGCCTCGTCCGGGCCTGCGAAAAGCGGCCGGTGAGCATGGCCGATATGGAAGCCATGGCCGACAAGGTGGAAGCACTCATTAACCGCAAGAACAACCGAGAAATGTCTTCGCGGGAAATTGGCGAGGTGCTCATGGAGGAGCTGCGACAACGGGATCAGGTAGCCTACGTGCGCTTTGCCTCGGTGTACAGGCGTTTTCAAGACCTTGAGGAATTCCATCGGGAATTGGAGCGTTTGCGCAAACTCGAGGTATGAAGCGAAGGGTTTCCTTTGGCGTGGAGCTCATCCATTTCCGCCAGCACCTGCGGGAAATCTTGGAGCAGGTAGCGGCCAGACCCATAAGCGGTTTCTATCCGTTGGTGGATGTGGCAGCCACTGATCACGAGATCGTGGTACGGGTTGACCTCCCCGGTGCCGATCCTACCTCCCTCAAAGTGGAAGTTGCCGGCCAGGAGCTTAAGATTTCCGGGGAAAAGCCAGCACCCGCCCCCGGTCGCCGCTATTTTCAAGTGGAGCGCTCCTACGGACCTTTTCAAGTGGAGGTGGCGCTCCCGGACAAGGTGCAGGGTCGTGCGAGCCGTGCGAACTTTAGCCGTGGGGTGTTGGAGGTGCGCCTGCCAAAAGAGCAGGAGCCGTCACCCCAACCCATTCCCATCCCGGTGGACACAGGAGAGCCATGAGCGAGAAAAACCTCAGAGTGGAAGAAACCATATCCATCCCCGACGTTCTTCCAGCGGTGGCGCTGAAGGACGTGGTGCTTTTCCCTTACGTGATGATCCAGCTTTCCATTGGCAGGCCCCGCTCGGTGGCGGCAGTGGACGTGGCGGCCGCTTCCGACCGGCTCTTTCTGGTCCTCACGCAAAAAGACCCCACCCAGGAAAACCCTTCCCCCGAGGGCCTCTACCGGGTAGGCACCGTGGTGGCCATTACCCGCATGGTGAAGCTCCCCGACGGTTCCATGCGCATCTTGGTGCAGGGGGTCAGTCGGGCGCAGGTGGAGTACTACGTGGAAGAAGACCCCTTTTTTCGCGTACGCATCACCAGGCTTGACGAACCCCCCACGGACCACAACGACCTGGAGGTAGAGGCCTTTATCCGCACCATTCGCGGCAACCTGGAAAAGGTGGCGGAGCTGGGCAAGCAAATTTCCCCGGAAGTCATGCTCATCGCTGCGCAACTGGATGACGGCGCGCGCCTGGCTGATCTGGTGGCTTCCAACCTCAACTTGAAGCCTGCCGATGCGCAAAAGGTTCTGGAGGCCATGGACCTCAAGGCCCGCTTGCGCATCGTCAACGAGTTTTTAGAGCACGAAATTGCGCTTTTGGAGGTGCAGCGGCAAATCGCCTCACAAGTGCAGGGGGAAATGGACAAAACCCAGCGCGAATACATGCTCCGTCAGCAGCTCAAGCACATCCAAAAGCAGCTGGGCGAAACCGACGATGTGGAAGCAGAAATTGCCCGCTTCCAGGAAATGATGTCGCAGAAGAAGCTCTCCGAAGAAGCTCGGGCAGAGGCGGAAAAGCAGCTGCGGCGCTTACGCATGACCTCGCCGGAATCGGCAGAGGCGGCGGTCATCCGCACCTATCTGGACTGGCTTTTGGGGTTACCTTGGGGTATTTACTCCGAGGATAACTTGGACCTCAACAACGCCCGCGAGGTCCTGGACCAGGACCACTACGACTTGGAAAAGATCAAGCAGCGCATCATCGAGTTTTTGGCAGTGCGCAAGCTCAAACCCGAAGGAAAAGGTCCCATCCTCTGCTTCGTGGGCCCCCCGGGTGTGGGCAAAACGTCCTTGGGGCGTTCCATTGCCCGTGCCTTGGGGCGCACGTTCGTACGCATTTCCCTGGGAGGAGTGCACGACGAGGCGGAAATCCGGGGTCACCGGCGGACCTACGTGGGTGCCCTCCCTGGCCGCATCATCCAAGGCATTAATCAGGCAGGCACCGCCAACCCGGTGTTCATGCTGGATGAAATTGACAAAATCGGCGCTGATTTCCGCGGGGACCCATCGGCGGCACTTTTGGAGGTGCTGGACCCCGAACAAAACTCCACGTTCCGCGATCACTACTTGGACGTGGCTTTTGACCTTTCCCGGGTACTGTTTATCGCCACCGCCAACGTCACCGAAACCATTCACCCGGCATTTTTGGACCGCATGGAGGTGCTGCGGCTTTCCGGCTACACGGAAGAAGAAAAGTTGCACATTGCTTTTCGTCACCTGATCCCCAAACAAATCGAGGAAAATGGGCTTTCGCCCGCAGCCATCGTGTTTAGCAAGAAGGGAGTTCAGTTCCTCATCAGTCATTACACCCGGGAAGCTGGCTTGCGCAACCTCGAACGGGAAATTGGCGCCATTTGCCGCAAGGTGGCTACCAAAATTGCCCAGGGGAAGTTCGTACGCGTGCGCGTGACGCCAAAGCAAGTGGCAAAGTTCCTGGGACCCATAAAGTACCTCCCGGAAACCCAACTTCGGGAACACCAAGTGGGCGTGGCTACGGGTCTGGCCTGGACACCCGTAGGCGGAGACATCCTCCACGTGGAGGCCTTAGCCCTCCCGGGAAGAGGGGAGCTGCGCCTCACCGGCCACTTAGGCGAGGTGATGAAGGAATCGGCGCAAGCAGCAGCCTCGTACCTGCGGGCTAACGCTGCTGCTTTTGGCATCCCGGGGGAGTTTTTCGAAAACCACTCCTTTCACGTTCACGTGCCGGCGGGTGCCATCCCCAAAGACGGACCCTCGGCGGGCATTACCGTGCTGGCCGCCCTGGCCTCCGTAGCGTCGGGAAGACCCGTTCGCCGGGATTTGGCCATGACCGGGGAAATCACCCTACGCGGCCAAATCCTGCCGGTGGGCGGCATCAAGGAAAAGCTACTGGCGGCACTGCGGGCAGGGATCCACGAAGTTTGCATTCCCAAAGAAAACCAGCGTGACCTTAGCGAGCTGCCCGCGCCTTTGCGCCGCAAGCTCAAGGTGCATTTGGTGGAAGAGGCAAGCCAAGTGCTGCAGCTGGCCTTGCTCCCACGCCCCGGTGCGGCCCCCGAGGCCCCAGCGGCGGTGGCTGAAACTGGCCAGTTGCTCCCCGGCACCAAATCATGAACTGGCGCACACTGGAGGGCCGGCTCACCCAGGCTTTGGGCCACCAGTCCCCCCACGTGCTGGCGGCTTCCTGGGCCTGCGGGGTGGCCATTAGCCTTTCGCCGTTTTTAGGGTTACACACGGTCTTAGCCTTCGTCTTGGCTCTCGCCTTTCGACTCAACAAGGTGGATGTGCTTTTAGGAACTCTTTTGGTAAATCCCTGGACGCTAGCACCGTATTCGCTGGTGGCGATTTCCTTGGGAAAGCGTATCACCGGAAAACCCGTGCCTCTTGCCGTCCACCTCCCCCCCATGGCCGATCTCCTGGACACGTCGTTTTGGCAGGCGCAAGGGACCGCCCTTGTTCCTCTGTTTCTCAACTGGACTGCAGGGGCCTCGCTGTGCTCCCTGGTGGGTGGAGCCGCGGTGTACCTTACGGTTCGCTGGCTTGCCGCCCGCCACCAGCGCCCCTCCTAGCAGGTGCCCGTTTTTCCTACCCCTTAACGCTCTGTGGGGGCGAACCCGCAAGCCGCCGCAGCCTCCCCCGCCGGGCAGCTTTAGGTCCACGCATGCGTTCCTCGCGACCTGGAACGCACGGGAATGGCGGTGGGAACTGTGGGGGGAAGACGTTTCCTGCCTCTCGTCGCTCCTGGGCCGGCTGTGGGAAAGCCACGCAGCGGCTTGTGTCGTAGCTGCGGCAGCGAAGCCAACCATAGGTGGGTGGAGTGCGCATCCGGCTTTGCCGCTGCGGGCTTTGGGCGTGCGGGATCCTCAAGGCGGGTGGGCGCGGCGGGTGCCCCCC
>CALHAH010000002.1 GCA_937934115.1 uncultured Thermoanaerobaculum sp. | reverse complement strand
CTTGGCCCCCCGCACCCCCAGAGTGTGGGGCCGCCGCGAAGAGTGTGGGGCGCGGCGCGAAGTGCGTGGGGCCGCCGCTCCGCGGCGGCTTTTTTCACTTTTTCTGCATTACCCGTGCGGAGCGCGGGTCCCACGGTGTGTTTTTTCAAACCTGCGCGGAGCGCAGGTCCCACATTTTGACGTCGTTGTTTTGTGGGGCCGCCGCTCCGCGGCGGCTGCTTTCCCTCCCCCCCAAGGCAGCTTTTTCCGTGAGCCTGCGGCTTGCCCCAGCCCCGGTTTTGACGATTAGAGCTTGAAGGTTTGCCGCTGAAAATTTCCGCCGCCAGTGAGACCCTTTCCGGGATAGAAGCGCAACTGAGGTTCCGTATCCTTTGCCCCTCGCCCTATGCCCCGAGGCGGCGTGGCAAACAAGGTGGTTTGGGAATAGGCACAGGGCTGCGTGGGTTAGCATCGTTAGCTATGCTAACGAGGCTAACTCATTTCCCGCGACCACCACCGGCAAGAGCAAGGACGGTAGGCTTTTTCGGTGGTTTGCAGCAAGGAAAGGAGGCAAGCATGAAAAGGTTACTGTTGCTCATGGTTTTAGTGGCATTGGCCGGGTCTTGGGCCTTGGCGGAGAGGACTAAGACCGTGAACTTTCCGCAGGGGTACCGAAAGTGGTACCACGTGAAGACGTTGGTCCTGCAAGCGGGACATCCCCTGTACGAGGCTTTTGGTGGTATCCACCACGTGTACGCCAACGAGAAAGCCAAGCAAGGGCTTAGCACGGGTAGGTACGCAGATGGCGCGGTGTTCGTCTTTGATTTGTTAGAGGCACCGGTGGAGAACAGCGCGCTTTCTGAAGGTGCGCGCAAGGTTTTGGCGGTGATGGAAAAGGATAGTGCTCGTTTTGCCGATACCGGAGGTTGGGGTTTCCAGGCCTTTAGCGGCGGCGATGCGCAAAAGCCCATCGTCACCAACGCCAAAGAGCAGTGCTTCCATTGCCACGAATCCCAGAAGGACAAAGACTACGTGTTTTCCACCTGGCGCCCGTGAAGGCGTAAGCCCGGGCGGTTTCCCCGCCCGGGCTTTTTTGTTAAGTTGGATGCCATGGCGGCGCCTCTTGCACCTTTTGCGCAGCAGCATGAACGGGTAGCGGCCAAGATCGTGGCAGGTATAGAGCGGCTCGGGCATGTTTTGCTCGCGCTGCACGCGCGCGCGGGTTTAGAACACGGCCTTACGAGCCTGCAGGTGTTCCTGCTTCTTGAAGTGGCGGGAAGCCGGGAGCTGGGGGTTCGCGAGCTTGCTGCCAGGTTTTCCCTGTCCCGCCCCACCGTGTCGCGCTCCCTTGCTAGCTTGCAAAAAAAGGGGCTTCTGGAAGCGATGCGCCACCCCGAGGATGGCCGGCGGGTGGTGTTTTCTGCAACTTGCCAGGGTCAGGAGGTGGCAGCGGCGGTGTACGCCCCTTTGCAGGTTGTGCTTGCCGCTGTGGAGGCTTTGCCGCAGGCGCAACAGGTAAGCCTTTGGGTAAACGTGCTGGCACTTTTGCTGCGCTGGGAAAGGGTGGGTCTTATGACCGCGGCGAAGGCGTGTCCCACCTGCCGTTTTTTCCGTCGAGGTGGGGGGGAACTGCAAGCTTTCTGCGACCTTCTCCAGCGGCCCCTTACCATGGGTGAGCTGCGCTTGGATTGCCCAGATCACCAGCCCACCACAAAAAAGTTCCCCGAACGTGGGTTGTAACCCGGTGGCAAAGCCGGCGAGGTAGCGGGAGGCATGTGTCGGTGTGAAAGCGTAGGTGCTGAGAACGGAGTAGTATGCGGCGCAAACGTGATGGGGAGGGCGCAAGTAAGAGGGCCGCTTTTACCACGGGAACGGCGTTGTCACCACGGTAACAGGGGTGCGCGGCCAGCGCTGCGGTCCACCCTTGGAAATGAGCCGCCGCAGGAACGGTGGCCCCAGGTTGCCAGCGAAGAGCTGCGCCCTAGGATGGTTGCAATTGCATTTCTATTTCACAAGCTTGACTTTGTGAAAGATTGCGCTAAATTGCTTCAGCGAGGGGGGGGGAGTGAACGCCTACATTCCGATCCTGCTTTTCGTGTTGGTGGCGGTGAGCTTTCCCATTATCACGCTGCTCATTGCTCGGGCTTTGCGTGCCGGAAAGCCGCATCCGGTGAAAAACGAGCCCTATGAGTGCGGTGTACCCGTCACTTCCCTGGCGCACGAGACCCGCTACTCGGTACGCTACTACCTC
Organism: uncultured Thermoanaerobaculum sp.; assembly: GCA_937934115.1. GTDB lineage: Bacteria > Acidobacteriota > Thermoanaerobaculia > Thermoanaerobaculales > Thermoanaerobaculaceae > Thermoanaerobaculum. The sequence goes on along the minus strand of CALHAH010000002.1, from coordinate 5,197 downwards.
ATTGCCGTTTTGTTCGTGATTTTCGACGTGGAAACCGTGTTCCTGTTCCCCTGGGCGGTGCTTTTGGATCGCTTGGCGCTTTTTGGTTTTGTGGAGATGCTGGTTTTTCTGGCCATTTTGGTGGCAGGGTACGTCTACGCCTGGCGAAAGGGGGCGCTGCAATGGGCGTAAGCAATAAGGAAATGGCACCCAACGTATTCACCGGCCTTTACGATGCGGTTTTTAACTGGGCGCGGAAGAACTCCCTTTGGCCCATGCAGTTTGGCTTGGCGTGCTGCGCCATCGAGATGATGGCGGTGCTGGATCCCCGCTTTGACATGGCGCGTTTTGGCGCCGAGGTCTTTCGCGGTTCACCGCGCCAGTCGGACCTCATGATCGTGGCGGGTACCGTCACCGAAAAGATGGCCCCCATTGTCAAGCGCCTCTACGACCAAATGGCCGAGCCCAAATGGGTAATTGCCATGGGTTCCTGTGCTATTTCCGGGGGGCCTTACCGCACCTACGCGGTGACGCAAGGTGTAGACCGCATCATTCCCGTGGATGTCTACGTGCCGGGATGCCCTCCCCGACCGGAGGCTTTGCTGTACGGCTTGATGCAGCTGCAAAAGAAAATTGACCGCATGAGCATCGCCCGCAAGGCGAGTTAAGGGGGGCCTGTGAGCGAGGAAAACAAGGTGCAACAGCCTGCGCCTCCCAAGATGCCTTGGGAGGAAAAACCGGTACCACCGCAGCCGCAGGACGCTGGGGAGCACCCGTTGGTGCGGGAGCTGGAGGCGGCAGTCCCCGGGGCAGTGGTGGAAGCGCTGGAGTTTGCCGGGCAGGTGAGCGTGGTGGTGGCGCTTGATGGTTTGATGGCGGTGCTTTCCGCTCTTAAGGGAATGGGGTACAGGTTCTTGGTGGACCTCACGGCTGTGGATTGGAAGGACCGCCCCGAAGGGCGTTTTGACGTGGTGTACTGGCTGCATCGCCATGGGGATTCGGCTCGGCTGCGAGTCAAGGTGCGGGTGGCCGATGGGGTGGAAGTGCCATCGGCAGTGGAACTTTGGCCCACCGCCAACTGGATGGAGCGGGAAGTCTTCGATATGTTTGGCATTTACTTTGCTAACCACCCAAACTTGGAGCGGATTCTTACCTGGGAAGGCTTTTCCGGGCACCCATTGCGTAAGGATTTCCCCATCGAAGGGATAGATACCGGTGCTGCCGTGTATCCGGACATTTACCCACCCGGTGGCGGCCCGGTGAAGCCCAAGGGCGGAGCGTGAACCATGGCAGATCTGCAAGCGACGTTACTGGGCGGGGAGGAAATGGAGGTTTCTTTTGGGCCGCAACACCCGGCCACCCATGGCGTATTGCGTTTGCTCCTCAAGGTGGACGGCGAAAAAATCGTGGATGCTAAGCCCATCATTGGCTACCTCCATCGTGGCACCGAAAAGCTTTTTGAACGGGAAACCTACCCCCAGTGCATCCCGCACACCGATCGCATGGATTACACCGCCGCGGCCACCAACAATCAGGGCTTTGTGGGGGCGGTGGAAAAGCTCATGGGGATTACGATTCCGCCGCGGGCGGCGTACATTCGCATGATCCTGGCGGAGCTACAGCGAATTGCTTCCCACATTATTTGGTTGGCGACCCACGCTTTGGACATTGGCGCGGTGACGCCCTTCTTTTACACCTTTGAAGAACGGGAAAAGATCCTGGACTTGTTTGAAGAGTACTGCGGCGCGCGCTTAACCCTCAACACCATGCGCATTGGCGGGGTACCCTGGGACCTTCCCGAGGGTTGGACCCACCGTTGCCGCAGGTTTGTGGACGAGCTCCCCAAGAAGATAGAGGACTGGGAACGGCTTTTGACCAACAACCGCATTTGGAAAGCCCGCACCGTGGGGGTTGGCGTCATTGATGCGGAAAAGGCCATTGCCTGGGGGCTTACGGGCCCGCCCCTGCGGGGCAGCGGTGTTGCGTGGGACATCCGCAAGGTGTTCCCCTACGATCACTACAACGAAGTGGAGTTCCACATCCCCACTGGCAAGAACGGTGACACCTACGACCGTTACCTGGTGCGCATGGAGGAAATGCGCCAGTCGGTGCGCATCATCCGTCAGTGCTTGGACCGCCTGCCCGATGGTCCGGTGATGGCTTGGGTGCCAAAGGTTATTCGTCCTCCGAAGGGTGAAGTTTACTTTTCGGTGGAAGGCCCCAAGGGCGAGCTGGGCTATTACATCGTTTCCGATGGCAACGTGACTCCCTACCGGGTTCGCGTGCGGCCGCCGTGTTTTGTAAACCTCCAAGCCTTGCCGGAACTGGTAAAGGGGCACCTGGTGGCTGACGTGGTGGCGGTCATTGGCACGCTGGACATCGTGCTGGGCGAAATAGATCGCTAGGGGTGGGTATGAACGAGCTCTTGTGGACATACGTAGGATGGCCGCTTTTAAAGATCCTGGTAATCCTTTTGGCGCTGGTTTTGCTCGCGGCCTACCTTTCGTGGTTTGAACGCAAGCTTTTGGCGTACATGCAAATCCGCCTGGGCCCCAACCGCGTGGGCCCCAAAGGGTGGTTGCAACCCATCGCCGATGCGTTAAAGCTTTTTGTCAAGGAGGACCTTACCCCAGGCTTTGCCGAAAAATTCGTGTTTCTCTTGGGACCGGTGCTCATTATCGTGCCGGCTTTGGTGGTGTTTTCCGTGATCCCCTTTGGTCCCTCGCCTCACTTGTTCATTACCGACGTTAATATCGGTGTGCTGTTCATTCTCGCTGTGAGCTCCATTGGCGTGTATGGGATCATTTTGGGTGGCTGGGCTTCCAACAATAAGTTTTCCCTAATGGGTGGCTTGCGCTCGGCAGCGCAAATGATTTCTTACGAAGTCCCCATGGGCTTTTCCGTGGTAACGGTGCTCATTTTGGCCAAGTCGCTTTCCCTGGTGCGCATCGTGGAGGCCCAAAAGCAGGCGGGGCTGTGGTTCGTATTCCCGGGTTTTGTGGCGTTCTTGGTTTACTTCATCTGTGGGGTGGCGGAAACCAACCGCAACCCTTTCGACCTTCCGGAGGCGGAATCGGAGTTGGTGGCTGGCTACCACACCGAATACTCGGGGATGAAGTTTGCTTTTTACTTCCTGGCGGAGTACGCCAACATGGTGGTGGTTTCCTCTCTGGCCACCGTGATGTTCTTTGGGGGGTGGTTGCGGCCATTTCCCAACGTGTCGGCCTTGGCTTTTCTTGACGTGATTCCGCCTTTGGTGTGGTTTCTCCTCAAGGTGGCCTTTTTCCTTTTCCTTTACATTTGGTTCCGAGGTACGTTTCCACGCTACCGCTTTGACCAGCTCATGGGCATTGGTTGGAAGGTGCTGCTGCCCGTAAGCCTGGTGAACCTTTTGGTCGTTGCTTACTTTGTTTCGTTGCCAGGAGGTCAGGTATGAGCTTTTGGGGGCTTTTAGCCAGTGTGATCCCTGTGGATTTGCTCACCGGGCTCAAAACCACGGGGAAGTACCTTTTCTCCCGCAAGGCCACTGTCCAGTACCCCGAGGAGCGAAAAGAACCTGCGGATCGCTTTCGTGGCATGTTTGGTTATTCCTTGGAACGGTGCAACGTGTGCCGCGGCTGCGAAAAGGCGTGTCCCATTGGCATCATTCACATTGAAAGCCACTGGGAGGAGTACGAGCAAGACGGCAAGAAAAGAAAAAAGCAAGTCATTGATCGCTACGACATTGACGTCAAGCGCTGCATGTTTTGCAACCTCTGCGCCGAAGCTTGTCCCACGGAAGCGGTGTGGCTTACCACCAAGACCTACGAGGCGGCTGCCTACGAGCGCAACCACGCCCTGTACTTCAACAAGGAAAAGCTCATGCATTGGGAAGGGGTGAAGGCCTTTCCGGGCATGAAGCCGCCAGCAGAGGGTGGGCTGCCGGCCTTCCGCCTTGGGGGCGAAGAGGAGGAGGACCACTGATGGATTTCCTCGTGGCCCATTTTTCACAAGCGGTTTTCCTGTTTTTGGCTTTCTTTTCTTTGGGTGGTGCCGTGGGTGTGGTGGTGCTCCGCCAGCCAGTACATGCAGCGCTTTCGCTGCTGGCAAGCTTTTTGGGTGTGGCTGGTCTGTTTGTTTTAGCGCGTGGTGAGTTTCTGGCAGCAGTGCAAGTGCTGGTGTACGCCGGCGGTGTCATGGTGCTCTTTTTGTTTGTGATCATGTTCGTGAACGTACGGGCCGTGGGCAAGGAAGCTCAGTACTTGCGGCCCCTGGTGCCCCTGGCGGTGGTGGGTGGCCTGTTGTTTTCGGCCCTTGCCCTTACGGCCATGTGGGCCCTGGGGCGACGGCCACCGGCCGATGCTTTCCCGTTGGTGTCGGTAGCCGGCCAGGAGGTGGGCAACACCGAAGCCGTGGGCTGGATTTTGTACCGCGAGTACCTCTTGCCTTTCGAGGTGGTCTCGGTGCTGCTGTTGGTGGCCATGGTGGGGGCCATTGTTTTAGGGCGCAAGCCAAAGGAAATGGAGAAAGCATGATCCCATTGTCCTGGTACTTGGTGGTTTCCGTGCTTATGTTGGCCTGTGGGCTGGTGGGCCTTCTCGTGCGTCGCAACTTTATTACCGTGCTCATGAGCGTTGAGCTCATCCTGAACGCCGCCAACTTGAACTTCGTGGCCTTTGCGCGGCAGTTGGGAGACCTCACCGGCCAGGTTTTCCCGGTTTTTGTCATCACCATTGCGGCGGCGGAAGCGGCCATCGGCCTGGGAATCATCGTCCAGCTTTCGCGGCTCAAGACCACGGTGGCCTTGGACGCCGTGAACGAGATGCGGGGATAAGCCATGGACGCGGTGTTGGGTTTGGTGCTCGTTTTCCCTCTCTTGGGAGCCATCGTCAACGGCCTTGTGGGAAACCGTCGCGGTTGGTCTAAAAACACCACCTCAGCGGTGGCCCTGGCCGGCAGCGGGCTGGCCATGGTAGCAGCGTTTTCCGCTGTGGGCTATTGGCTTTCCCACTTTGGGCGTCACCATGTGTGGCAGGTTTCTTTCTTCTCGTGGATTCCGCCGCTTTTCGGGCACACCGCGACGGGAGAGCTGGCGCCCTTTACCGTTGATTTTGCGTTGCGTTTGGATGCGTTGTCGGCGGTGATGGTGTTTTTTGTTACGTTTGTGGGTTTTTTGATTCACGTGTACTCGGTGGGGTACATGCAGGGGGAGAGCGAGCGTGGGTACGCGCGGTACTTT
>CALHAH010000001.1 GCA_937934115.1 uncultured Thermoanaerobaculum sp. | reverse complement strand
GGGTATGGCGGGGATGGCCGAAAAAGGCGCCGCTGCAAGCTACAGCGAGCGGTAAAGCTCCACCGCCCAAACCGCGTCACCAGCTTGGCCGGCAAAGCCGGCGTCCAGCCGGGCCAGGTGGGTGGCGTGGGCAGCGGCTTTGAGGTCGTGGGAGCCCAACCACGGCAGCACTTCCAGTGCTTGGCCACTGCTATCCACACGGGCAGGACGGAACTGCACCCGTTTGCCGCGGTTAGTTGCGGCCGCTGCCAATGGCCAGGGGTGCCAGGCTTCCCGAAAGGAAAGGCCCGCCAGTGCCCGCGCCAGGGGCAGGGCGTAGAGCCGAAAACCCACAAGCACCGCCAGGGGATTCCCCGGCAGACCAAGGAGGAACTTGCCTCCAATCCGAGCAGCAAGAATGGGTTTTCCCGGTTTTTGGGCGATCTTGTGGAAGAGCAGTTCCCCCTGAAGCCTTTTGACGGCTTCCGGCACCAAGTCCAGATCCCCTACGGAAACCCCGCCGGTGGTCAGCACCACCTCCGCCGCCTGAAGGGCTCGGGTCAACGCAGGCACCAGGAGGGTAAGGTCATCGGCAACCTGAAGCTTCCAATCCAAACAAAGGCCCACCTTTGACGCAAAGGCTTGCAGCATCGGGGTATTGCTGTCGTAAATCGCGCCGGCCTCACGTCGACCATGGGCAAGCTCCGATCCCGTGACCACGAGGGCCAAGCGCGGCCGGGGTATGACGGAAAGCCGAGTCAAACCAGCCGCTGCCGCCAGGGCTACGCCCGCTGGGGAGAGCTGCGAGCCGACCGGGAGTAGCTCATCCCCTTTCCGAAAAACCTCGCCCTCCTTACGGACGTTGTCTCCGGGAAAAACCGTGGGAGGGAAATGCACCGTTTCTCCCGCGCGGGTCACATCCTCCTGGGCCACCACCGCGTCAGCCCCGGAAGGAAGCACCGCCCCGGTGAGAATCCGGGCGCAGTGGGAGGGCGGCAAAACCTGAGGGGGATCCCCGGCAACCACCGTGAAAGCCACTGGGAGGGTTCTTCCCTGGGCCTCGGCTGCAACTACCGCGTACCCGTCCATGGCAGCCACTGCCGCCGGGGGAAAGCTGTCTTTGGCCACGAGGGGCGCCGCCAGCACCAAACCGCTGGCCCGGCGCAGGGGGACAGAAACTGCCGGCAGGGGAGTTGCGCTTTGCTCCAGGATTTGCCACGCCTGTTCTGGTGTCATCACGGCCGCTCTTCGCTGGCGGGCGCCAAGGCCTTTAAGGCTTGCTCCCGGGCTGGCGCAAACTCGTCCCCGGGAAGCCAAGAGGGAAGCTCTTTCTGGTTAGCTATGGTAAGGACACACCAAAAGCCCAGCTCGGCGTCTTCCACCATTCCGGAAAAGTCCCAATCAGGTGTCAGCTCGTCCGAGGGACGGTGGTAGTGTTGTGCTTCCCACTCTTCGGCCTTTTGCCTCCCCCAGCCGGCGGGTTTTCCCAGGTAATCGGTACCGGATTTAAAGTAAAGCCCGGGGACACCAATGCGGGCAAAACTGAAGTGGTCGGAACGGTAAAAAGATCCGCGGTCAGGGAAAGGATCTCCTACCACCACCCGTCCCTGCTGCTGAGCAGCGTGTTCCAGCACCGCATCGAGGCTGCTTTTACCCCGGCCAATGTGGGCCACGTCGCGCGTGCGGCCAAAGATGTTGCCGCCATCGTAGTTCACGACCGCTGCCAGACGACCGGGCGGCACCGGCGGGTGGGAGGCCAGGTACGCTGAGCCCAAAAGCCCGTACTCCTCGCCGTCCACAAAGGCCACCAAGATCGAGCGCTTGGGTCTTGTGGGCAGCTGGGCCAACGCCTTGGCAATGACCAAAACCTGCGCGCAACCGGCGGCGTTATCCCGGGCACCGTTGTAAATGGTGTCCCCGCGCTCATCAGGAAGCCCGATGCCAAGGTGATCGTGGTGGGCGGAAAGCACCACCACTTCTTGAGCGAGCAGGGGGTCGCTGCCGGGCCACAGCCCCAGGACGTTGGCGCCTTCCACCTGGCTCAGTTTGTTTTCCAGAACAAGGCTGGTGGTGACCCCAAGACCTTCAGGACGGAAGTCCCGGCTCTTGGCTTTTGCCAAAAACTCCTCCATGGACTTGCCGCCTAAGGCAAAAAGTTGGCGTGCCGCGTCCTCACTCACCCAAGCCTTTACGGGAACCCGAGGCTCGTCCCCGGCGGGGAGCTCGAACTGTGGCCCACTCCAAGAGTTCACCACCACCTCCCAGGGGTAACCGGCGGAAGGGGTGGTGTGGATGATGATGGCTCCCGCCGCCCCCAGCTGGGCGGCCATCTCGTACTTGTAGGACCACCGGCCGTAGTAAAGCCGGGTTTGGCCGGCGAAAAGCTTGGGGTCCCAATCGGGGTCGTTGTTTAAGAAGAGAAGCACCTTTCCGCGGACGTCCATGCCCTTGAAATCGTCCCAGGAGAACTCGGGAGCCACGATGCCATACCCCACAAACACCAGCTCGGAGGGGGGGAGTACTATGGTTTCCTTTTGCAACCCCGAGAACACCACGAAATGTTTGCGGTTTTCCAAAGCCAGCTGCCCTTTGGTCCCGGAAAAGACCCACCGAGGTGGCGCTTGCGTGAGGACCCCCACCATGGGCACCTTTTGCTCGTAGGTTCCGTTGTCGCCGGCGGGGAGAAAACCCAAGGCTTCTAACTGGCTTGCCAGGTAGGCCCGGGCCAGCTGGCCGCCGGTACTTCCGGGGGCTCTCCCCTGCAACAGATCCGAAGCCAAAAACCGCACGTGGGCCCGTAGCTCCTGTGGTGCTGAGCCGTGCAGGCGCGGGAAATCCAAGGCCGGCGCCCAAGTGTTTGCCACGGTGAACGACAGCAACGCAAAGGCGAGGACAGCTTTCATCACAACCCCCTCGCCTAGTTTACCGGACAGCCTCCGGATTGGTTTTACCGTGGGCCAAAAGCCCAACCGGCGTGCATCAGGTGAGCTTTCATTTGCCGTAAATGGGCCAGGTAACGACGGTGAGCCCACTCTACCCGGATGACGTGGGTGGGGTGTAACGGCACGCGGGTTTGGCGCAGGGGGTGGCGCGGGGCGGCCACGTCATGGAGACGGGCGAAGCGGTGGGCAAACTGCTCTATGGGCAGGGTGGTAGGGGTGAGAGGGTGCATGCAGTCGTAGACCACGAAGGGGTCCTCCACCCAAAAGCTGCGCTTTTCCTGCTCCCAGTTGGGGGTACCGGGAGAAGGACAACACACGGTGAAGCTGGTTTCTGCTGGCGGCATTTCCCGGAGGTACGCCTCCAGCGTATCGAAGTCATGGTGGGTAAAGGTGGGCAAGGCCATGAAAGCACCGTGCACGGCAATGCCTAGTTGCCGTAAAAGCTCGTGAGCTCGAAGGTTGTGGCTGACGGTGGCACCCTTTTTGACGGCCCGTAGCTCCTCATCCGTGGCAAATTCGAAGCCCACAAAAACGCAGTCCAACCCCACCTCCCGGAAAGCGCGTAAAACCTCGGGGTTTTTCAGCACGGTGGTGGAGCGCACCCAAGCAAAGTAGCGTTTGCGCACACCCTTTCGCGCCAAGGCGGCCGCCAGCTGCAAGGAAAACTCCCGATCCAAAAAGTTCTCATCGTCGGAAAAGTACACGCATTCCACGGGAAGCTGGGCAATCTCTTCCGCCACGTCCTCGGGGTCGCGCGGCCAGTGCTTGCCGCCAAAAAGCACGGGAACCGGACAAAAACTGCAGTGCATGCGGCAACCGAAGGAAGAACGCACCATGGCCACCGGGCGCCACAGGGGGGCGAGCGTCCTTGGGTTTTCGTGCGTCCAAACGATGGCGTAACGGGAGAGGTCCCAAAGCTCGTGGCGGGGGCGTGGCAACTGGGTAGCTGGGGGAAACACCGGGGGAGGGTACGAGGCAAGCTCCTCAAAGCCTTCCCCCGTGGGCAGCAAAGCCGGGGAGGGCTCCGGCCTCTCGCCGCTGGCCAGCGCAGCCACCAGTTGTGAAAACGGCCCGCACCCTTCACCCCGCACCACCCAGTCCACGGCCGTGGGGTTGTTGAAGCTTTCGGGGTGGGCGGTGGCGTGATGCCCGCCCACCACCACCGTCACCTGGGGGAGCCTCCCCTTGGCAAAGCGGGCCAACGCCAAAGCCTGGCGGTACTCGTGGGAAAAGGCCGTAATACCCACAATTTCAGGGCAAAAATCTTCCAGTTGGCGGGTAAACCGCCACCACGGGCGGCGGGACAGGCGCAGATCAAGCCCGCGCACAACGTGGTGAGGCGGCAACGCGCCGGCCAAATAGGAAAGCTCCAAGGGCTCAAGCCGCTGAAAACGCTCCAAAGCCCGAATGGTGGGCAGTGCCGCCGGCGGCTTCACCAACAGAACGCGCAAGGACCGCGTAGTCGTGCCCACGTGGTTGGCTTTTTAGCACATACTACCGCAGAACCGCAAATCTTTGGTCGCAGCGAGAATTGGGGGTCCGGCGCTCCCGCGCCGGCAAAAAGAAAAAACAGCGCGCAGCGTTGCTTTTGCATTGTGTTCTTTGACCCGCGCGGAGCGCGGGTCCCACATTTTGTGCCCCACCCGCGCAGTGGCGAACCCCGTCCCCCGGCCAATCACCCACCCGAGCGGGGGTTCTCACCCCCCCGCTCCGCTACCTTCGCAGAGTGCTTCGAGGTTTTTGCGGCATGAGCTACGCCGTAGGCACGGCGAAAAACACGTATTGGCGGAGAGGGGGGGATTCGAACCCCCGGTCCCGGGATGACCCAGGACAACTGCTTAGCAGGCAGCCCTGTTCGACCACTCCAGCACCTCTCCGCTGCCAAGCAAACGCTAGCAAATTCTCGCCGCTGGCTCAAGGTAGGG